>NZ_LOCM01000015.1 GCF_002887775.1 Streptococcus penaeicida
GGTTTGGTCCTCATGGCCAATAATCTACTGAAATACAATAAGAGAATGATAAGAAATTAAAAACAGAGAATCACATCAAACGTGAGTCTCTGTTTTTATTAGTTATGAAGACTTTTGTCCCAGCCTCCTTTATTTTCTTATTGGCAGAGTTGGCGAACTTTTTCGTCCTTAATTTGGATACCTTCCTTTTCTAAGCGAGCAATGCTATCTGTAAATTGAGGGAGATGCTTTTTGTGAGCAAGTAGGAGTTCATTGAGAACATTTTTTGCTCGCTCACCACTTGGAATTAATGGATTAATGATGAAGGCTTGTAAGGCTGTACCATAGTTGCCTGTTACAGCAGCTTCAATGGTTAAGAGTTCCATGGCTTTCATGACCTGAAGCCAGCCACGTTCAGCTGTTGGTAAATGACCGAAGGCTACTGCACGAGCACCTGCAGCGCCAACATTAGCAGTTACTTCAACGGCACAATCTGCTGGTAAATCTGGGACAGCTCCATTGTTCCGCGTTGAGACAACTAATTCTGTATTTTTATTGCTATAAATAGAAGCAATGGTTTCACAAGCAGCATCAGAATAGTGGGCTCCGCCACGTTCTTCTAATTCTTTGGGTTTGTAATTGAGTTCAGGGTTTCGATAAAGATCAAAAAGACTCTTTTCAAGTGCGTAAACTTGCTCGGCCCTTGTTCCAATTGTCTTGTACTCTTCAAGTCCATGCGCTAGCATTTCATCAAAACGGTAGTAGTAGTTATGGTAACCGCAAGGGAGCATTTTCATTGCTTCCAATTGTTCTTTGAAGAAGGGAATATCGAAGATGTTTTTTGGAAGTGTGGTGTTCTCATCATACAGGCGATTGATGACTTCCATTGTTAAGTCATTGCCTTTTTTGTCAGCAACTTTATGCCAGTGGAAGTGGTTAATGCCGGCAAATTTATAAATCAGCTCATCTTCAGGAGTCTCAAGTAAGGCAGCTTCGCCCATTCTAAGCATTACTGGTAAATTACATAGACCAATGACCTTTTCCCATTTACCATAGCGCAAGACAGCTTCAGTTACCATTCCAGCTGGGTTAGCAAAGTTGATTAGCCAGGCGTTTGGACATAAGCGTTTCATATCTTCTACGATTTCTAAAATGATTGGGATCGTTCTAAAGGCTTTAAAGATTCCTCCAGGGCCATTAGTCTCTTGTCCTAAAATCCCATAGGAGAAGGGAATCCGTTCATCTTTGATACGGGCATTGAGTTGGCCTACCCGAAATTGAGTAGTGACGAAGTCGGCATCTTTTAGGGCTTCTTCGCGATCTAAGGTCAGGTGCACTTTAACATCATATGGACTTGCATCCCACATGCGCTGTGCCATTGCTCCTACAATTTCTTGTTTTTCTTTACCTTCTTCTACATCGACTAGCCAGATTTCTGTAATCGGTAATTCATCATAGCGTTTGATAAATCCCTCCATCAATTCTGGTGTATAGCTACTGCCTCCGCCAATTGTTGCAATTTTAACCATGAGCTTGCTCCTTTGTAAGTGTTTTCTATATACTTCGAGTATAAGCCAAAGAAAAATATATGCAAGGTATGTGAGGGATTCTGTAAGATATTTTACAAATATTTTCAAATATTAAGTGAATTTTGTAAATAATTTTGTTAAACTGACATTAGTTAAAAATTGAGAGGAGTCATCAATGCTGATTAAAGAAGAAATGGAAAGTTTGTCTTTCTCACCTGCGGAATCAGTGACAGTAGCTTATTTATTGGAAAATGCTGGTCAATTGGAAAATATGAGTATTCAAGCCGTAGCTAAAGCGACTTATACGCAAGCATCTAGCATTGTTAGAATTGCCAAGAAACTTGGATTTAAGGGTTGGGTAGATTTTAAAAAAGCCTATTTATCAGAGCATGCCTATTTAAGTCGCCATTTTACCAAAGTGGACTCTAATATTCCTTTTGAAGCTGGTGATTCACCCTTGTTAATTGCCTCGAAAATTGGTCATTTAGAGCAATCGACTATTGAAGATTTATTAAGTCTCTTGCAACAGGACTATTTGCAAGAAGCGCAAAATCTCTTGGTTGCGGCTCAAGTCATCTACATTTTCGGTCAAAGTGCCAATTTACTGATTGCTGAGGATTTTGCCTTAAAATTACGTCGCTTAGGGCGCCTTGTCCATGTTGTTTCAACTTTAGGTGAAGAAAGATACGAAGCACATAATATGTCTCCGGGTGCTATTGCATTATTGTTATCAACTTCCGGAGAAACACAACCTATTCTCGATGTAGCTAAAATTGCCCGTATCAAAAAAGTAAAAACCATTGGTATCACCTCCATCGGTAATAACCGCTTGTCAAAACAAGTAGATCTCTTCTTACCCATAACAACACGTGAAAAACTCTATTCTAAAATCGGTAATTTTAGCAGTAATATTGCCATCCATGTTCTCCTCGACATCCTTTATTCTTTGGTCTTTGCGAGTTCCTATGATCAGAACTTACAACATATCAAGGTAACAGGACAAAAAATTGATTTGCGCAATTCAGCAACCTTATTGATGGAAGAAGATTAGTCCTTTTATTTAGTCATTTTTTTCTTTACAATATACCTTAAGGGGTATATAATAATGATATAAATCACAAACTAGGAGAATATAAATGGCTAAAAAAATACTAATTATTGGAGGAGTTGCTGGAGGTGCAACAGCAGCAACACGACTACGGCGCCTAAGCGAAGAAGACGAAATTATTCTTTTTGAAAAAGGGGAATATATCTCCTTCGCAAACTGTGGCCTCCCTTATCATGTCGGTGGAAGCATTAAAGAACGGGACAATCTCTTGCTTCAAACAGTTAAAGGTATGAGTACCCAGTATGGTATTGATATTCGTAATTTTTCAGAGGTCTTAAGTATTAATCCAGAAGAAAAATCCATAACTGTAAAAAAACTTCAGACTCAAGAAACTTATGAAGAAACTTTTGATCAATTGATTATTTCCACTGGGGCTAAAGCCATTAAACCAGCTATTCCAGGTTTAGAAGAAAGCCAAAATGTCTTTACCCTTCGTAATATTCCAGATATGGATCTCATTAAAGCCTACATCTCAGAACACAAGGTTGCTAGTGCAACTGTAATCGGTGGTGGCTTTATCGGTCTAGAAATGATGGAAAACCTAGTTGAACTTGGACTTCAAGTTAACCTGGTTGAAATGGCACCTCAAGTCATGCCTAATCTCGACTTTGAACTGGCTCAACAATTACATGCTCAAATCAATATGCATGGTGTTAATCTCATTCTCAATGACGGTTTAGCAAAATTTTCGGATAAAGGGCATCTCTTACATCTTAATAGTGGTAAAACGCTCGCGACTGATATGACCATCCTCTCAATCGGTGTTCTACCAGAAAGTAGTTTAGCTAAAGAGGCGGGATTAGAGCTTGGTTTCAAAGGTGCTATTAAGGTCAGTCCGCAAATGGAAACCTCGGCCAAGGATATTTATGCTATTGGTGATGTTATTGAAGTTCAAGATCTCGTATCTGGAACAGCCACCAATATTCCCTTGGCTTGGCCGGCTAACCGTCAAGGCCGTCTTGTAGCAGATGTTATCAATGGTATTAACGCCGACTATCCTGGAACACAAGGAACTTCGGTTGCTAAAATTTTCGAATTAACTGCTGCTAGTACCGGTAACAATGAACGCCAATTGCAAAATCTGGGAATTCCTTATAATGCCATTCATATCCATCCCAACTCACATGCTGGCTATTACCCTGGTGCGGCTCCAATTGCTCTTAAGCTTTTGGTAGGAATGGAAGATGAGATTCTTGGCGCCCAAGCAGTAGGAACAGAAGGGGTAGAAAAACGGATTGATGTCATTGCTACCGCTCTAAAATTCGGAGCGACAGCAAGTCAATTAGCAGCAGTCGAATTAGCTTACGCTCCACCTTACTCATCAGCAAAAGACCCAGTCAATATGCTTGGTTATGTTGCGGATAACCTTAAGGTTGGCAACTATCAGTCTTTCCAATGGTCAGAAGTCGATGATTTAGCCGAAAAGGGTGCTTATTTCTTAGATGTTCGTGAAGATTTTGAATTGGCAACAGGCACAATTGCTAATAGTCATCAGATACCATTAAATCAACTTCGGGAAAGACTAGCGGAATTACCAAAAGACCAGACCATTTATGTCTACTGTCAGGTTGGACAAAGGGGATATAATGCTGCTAGAATCCTCATACAAGCTGGTTTTGTGGTCAAAAACCTTGATGGTGGCTACAAAACCTACAAAAATAGCAAATACAAATTAAAAGAATTCTATATTAAAAAAGAAGATTTTGCAGATGTTTTGGAAGAGATTCAACCAAAATCTCGTCCTAGTACTGATTTAGAAATGGTTACTTTAGATGCCTGCGGTTTGCAATGTCCTGGTCCAATCTTAAAAGTCAAACAAACTATGGATAAGATGCAAGATGGTCAATTATTGAAAGTAGAAGCCAGTGATTTTGGTTTCTCAGCTGATGTTGAAAACTGGGCTAAAAATACTGGTCATCAAGTTATTGATAACAAGATTGAAAACAATAAGGTCATTGCAACTTTACAAAAAGGACAAGGACCAGTTCTGTCACAAAGTCCACTCGTAGCACAAGAAGGTGTTCTTCAAGAAGGTAAAAATGGCGCAACTATGGTTGTCTTTAGTGGTGACTTTGATAAAGCCATTGCCTCAATGATTATTGCAACAGGAGCAGCTTCTTTTGGTAAGCCAGTAACTATCTTCTTTACTTTCTGGGGCCTATCAATTCTCAAAAAGAAAGAGGTTCAGAAAAAAGGAATGGCTAAACTCTTTGACATGATGTTACCGTCAAGTGCAGATAAACTGCCTCTTTCAAAAATGAATATGGCTGGCATGGGGCAAAAAATGATTAAGTCCATTATGAAAGAGAAAAATGTTGATCCACTCCCAGCTATGATTGAACAGGCCCATCAACTAGGCGTTAAATTTGTAGCTTGCACTATGTCAATGGATTTAATGGGCATTGAAAAAGAAGAACTCTTTGACTTTGTTGAATATGGTGGTGTCGCAACCTTTATTGGGGACAGTGAACAGGCTAATATGCAATTATTTATTTAAGTTTGCTTAAGCAACATATTCTTCATGGGGTTAAAAACGAATTATTTTTTTCTCATTAAAAATAACATTTGAATCATTTAAAAAAGCATTTGAAGTTACTTCAAATGCTTTTGTCTTAGTTTGTTTGAATATAGCTTAGCAGGTCTTGGGCCTGTGTATTCGGCATGATTCGAACGCGATTTAAACTGAGCAACCCATCTGTGGCGCTAGCTAAGCCTCATTGGTTGTGACGCCTAATTTGTAGTTTAGATTTTTAGCAAGCTCCAGAGTGGTATCACTATACCGGCCTGCCGGATAAGCAATGGCAATGGTTTCTTGCTCTAGGTTTTGATTCAGGTAGTCCATAGAATCTTTCATTTCAGATTCTTGACTAGCTGGATCAGACATTTCTAAGTCGGGATGGTTTACGGTATGGTCTTGGAAGGACATGCCTTTTGTCTTCATTTCTTTCATCTCATCCACTGTCAAATTGCCAGGACGCATTTCTTGAGTAAAGCCTGTGATGACATTGTTGGTAGCTTTTGCCTGGTATTTTTTGAGGATAGGATAAGCAGTGGTGTAAAAATCTTTCATGCTGTCATCAAAGGTTAGCCAAACCACTTTTTCAGCAGGAACTTCATTTTTGGTCAGAACCCGGTAAGCCTCTTCTGGAGTCAGAAAGTAGTAGCCATCTTCTTTAAGTGCTTTGATGTGGGCTTCAAAGGTTTGTGGGTCGACGATGAGATTAGCATTTGCGGCTTCTTCTGGTGCCATGACATGAATGGCGTGGTACATGAGAATTGGGATTTTCACAATGTCTTCTTTTTTAGTCCAATTTACCGTTTTTTTGTTTTGCTTTTTTCTGACTAACCTTTACGGTCTTTGTTTCTTCTCTACTTACGTGATGACTTTTTGGAAAAAAGTCCTGAAGGTTTTCCGTCAATTGAACTTTAAATAGCAAAACTACTAGGCTAAGGCTAGTTACTAATAATAGTAGAAGGAGACTAGTCACTAATCTTATTTTTCTTTTATGTTTTTGTCTCATGGGAGCTCCTCTGATAATTGTAATGGTATTATAACATTTTAAGGAGCAGATATTAAGTCAATTCAGAATTTTTACAAGACTTTTGTTAATTTTCTATCAAAAATAGGCAAAGTTTGGTATAATAATTCAGATATTGAGATATATTTTTGTAAAAAAACGAACAAAATGCATGAGGAGGATGTCCATGGCATTGAAAATAGCTTTATTAGGTTTCGGTACTGTCGCAAGTGGTCTACCATTTTTATTAGAAAAAAATGGTGATAAAATAAGAGCTGCCTTCGGTGGTGATTTAGAAATTACCAAAATTTTAGTACGTGATGACAATGAAGGTTATCGTTTAAAAGAAAAAGGTCATAGCTATCAATTTGTGACTTCAATTGATGACATTCTCAAGGACCCTGAAATTGCCATCGTTGTTGAATTGATGGGGCGAATTGAACCCGCAAAAACGTATATTTTAGCAGCTCTCGATGCTGGTAAACATGTTGTGACAGCTAATAAAGATTTGATTGCTTTACATGGTCCTGAAATCCAAGAAAGTGCCAAATCAAAAGGTTTAGCCTTTTACTATGAAGCCGCTGTTGCTGGTGGAATTCCGATTTTAAGAACCCTAGCTAATTCTTTCACGTCAGATAAGATTAAGCGTGTTTTGGGCGTTTTAAACGGAACTTCCAATTACATGATGACCAAAATGGTTGATCAAGGCTGGACTTATGAAGAAGCTTTAGCAAAAGCCCAAGTGCTTGGCTATGCCGAAAGTGACCCAACCAACGATGTTGAAGGGATTGACGCAGCATACAAAGTGGCTATTTTGAGTCATTTCGCTTTTGGAATGACTATCGCATTTGACGATGTCTCTCATCAAGGGATTTCAACCATAACAGCTGAGGATGTGGCTGTCGCTCAGGAATTGGGCTATGTCATTAAATTGGTAGGTCGTGTGGAAGAAACAGCTAGCGGTATTTTGGCTGACGTCTCACCAACCTTCATTCCTAAAAACCATCCTCTTGCTAGTGTTAATGATGTCATGAATGCTGTCTTCGTTGAGTCAATTGGTATTGGTCAATCCATGTTTTATGGACCTGGTGCAGGTCAAAAACCAACAGCTACATCAGTTATGGCTGATGTCATTCGAATTGCTCGTCGCTTAGAAGATCAGACGGTTGGTAAAGCCTTTAATGAATTCAGTCGTCCAACTAGACTGGCTAATAAAGAAGATAAGTGTAGTCACTATTATTTTGCCATTGAAACACCAGACAAAACTGGTCAGTTATTAAGACTAGCAACAATTTTTAATGAACAACAGATTTCCTTCCAACAAGTGCTACAAGAAAAGGCGCAGGAAGGACGGGCTCGTTTAGTCATCATCACCCACATGATGAATCAACTGCAATTAGAAGCTGTTCAAAGCCAGATTAGTCAAGAAAGTGACTTTAAGCTCTTGAACGCCTTTAAAGTTTTGGGGGAATAAGATGTTAATAAAAGTACCAGCAACTTCAGCCAATATTGGGCCAGGTTTTGATTCCATTGGGATTGCTCTTTCCCTTTATTTAGAGGTAGACATTTTAGAAGCAAGCAGTCATTGGTATGTCGAGCATGATTTAGAAGGAGTACCAACAGACCAGCGCAATCTCCTTGTTGAAACAGCTCTTCGGGTAGCACCAAACATTCAACCGCACCACTTAAAAATGCGTTCAGAAATACCTTTGGCGCGTGGCTTAGGCTCATCATCTTCAGTTATTATTGCTGGGATTGAATTAGCTAATCAATTAGCGCATTTAGACCTCAGTATTGAACGAAAATTTGAATTGGCCAATCAGTTTGAAGGCCATCCTGATAATGTTGCCCCAGCCCTCTTTGGTCAGTTTGTCATTGCTTCTCAATTGGATAACCAATTGGATTATGTGCAAGCCCCTTTTCCAGATTGTGGTCTCGTGGCCTTTATCCCAAATTACGAATTAAAAACCTCAGACTCTCGCAATGTCTTACCTAAACAATTGTCCTATAAACAAGCTGTCTCAGCGTCATCTGTAGCCAATTTGGCAATCGCTGCGCTGCTTAGGGGAGACTTGGAAAAAGCAGGTCGGGCCATTGAAAACGACCATTTCCATGAGGTATACCGGCAAAAATTAGTGAAAGAGTTCCACATCGTAAAAGCAACTGCCAAGTCAGAAGGCTCCTATGCAACCTACCTCTCAGGTGCAGGACCAACTGTCATGACCCTTTGTCCAAAGGAAAAAGTGGCTAACTTAATCAAGCATTTAGAAGGCTTAGACCTCAATGGTCAAATAGTATCCTTGACCATTGATGATCAAGGTCTGCAAGTCATTTCTTAAGATATTTTCAGATAAAAAATGGTATCCACTGTGCTATAATAATACTTATGGCAAGAGTGGATACTCTTTTATTAAGCGAGGAAATTATGTTATATGAAGAAGCCCTAGCTTGGATTCACGGGCAAACGAAATTTGGCATCAGACCAGGACTCAAACGGATGCTTTGGGTCCTGGATAAATTGGGGAATCCCCAAGAAAAGATTTTTGGCATTCATGTGGTTGGAACTAATGGTAAAGGGTCAACCGTTAATAATCTGCAACACATTCTGACTGCTTCAGGCTACAAGGTTGCGACCTTTACCTCACCCTTTATCATGGATTTTCGAGAAAGAATTAGTCTTGACGGTGACATGATGTCCAAAGAGGATTTGGTGACCTGTTGTCAATTGATTAAACCACTAGCTGATCGCATTGCCGTGGAAACCGACCTTGGACCCATCACTGAATTTGAAATTATTACCATCATCATGTTTTACTATTTTGGTCACATGAATCCTGTAGACATTGCCATTATTGAAGCAGGCCTAGGTGGCTTATATGATTCAACCAATGTTTTTAAGGCCTTTGCTGTCATTTGCCCATCAATCGGCTTGGATCATCAGGATATTTTAGGTCAGTCTTATGTGGAAATCTCAAGCCAAAAAGCAGGTGTTATCAAGGGCGGCGAGCATGTTCTCTTTGCCATTGACCAGGATCAAGCCAGAGAGGTCTTTTTGGAACAGTGTCAGGAAACTAATAGCAGGGCCTATGAGTACGGGGTGGATTATCACATGACCAAGTCTGGTGATTCTTACCGATTCTCGTCTGCAAAGGGCACCCTTTCGGATATCAAGCTAGTTATGCCTGGTCAACATCAGGTTGCCAATGCCGCCCATGCTATCCAGGCTTGTCTATTACTCCAAGAAAAACTAGAGAAAATCTCGGCTGACGCTATTCGTACAGGCTTAAGTCAGAGTACCTGGTTGGGTCGGACAGAATTAATGCTACCGAATCTGATGATTGACGGTGCTCATAACAAGGAGAGTGTGCAGGCCCTAGTGAATGTGCTCAAATCAGATTATGCGGACCGCAAGATTCACCTGTTAGTAGCTGCCATTAATACCAAACCTATTGATCAAATGTTAGACTTGCTCAAGGAGTGTGGCAATTTGGAAGTGACCACTTTTAATTACCCAAGAGCATTTGCATTAGCTGATTATCCGCAAGAATTTCCAAAAAATCAGAATTTCAAAACCTGGTTAGAAAAGATGGAAGTTGAACAGTCTGAGGATTTCTACGTGATTACCGGTTCCTTGTATTTTATTTCCGAGGTTAGACAGCATTTTATCAATGAGCGTAAGCTAGAAAAAGAGAGAGGGAAGATTCCGAATGAATAGTCAAAAGGCCGAAGAAGCCATTTATCAATTGTTGGAGGCCTTGGGTGAAGATCCTCAGCGTGAAGGTCTTTTAGATACACCGAAACGGGTGGCTAAAATGTATGCTGAAATGTTTGCTGGCTTGGAGCAAGATCCAAAAGAGGAGTTCACAGCTGTTTTTGCTGAAGAGACTTATGATGATATCGTTTTGGTTAAGGATATTCCTTTTTATTCTATGTGCGAGCACCATTTAGTTCCTTTTTATGGCAAGGCCCATGTGGCTTATTATCCAGCAGACGGGCGCGTGACAGGTCTTAGCAAGTTGGCTCGAGCTGTGGAAGTGGCTAGTAAGCGTCCGCAGTTGCAAGAGCGTTTAACCAGTCAGATTGCGACAGCACTTGATGAAGCCTTACATCCTCATGGTGTCTTTGTTGTGGTAGAAGCTGAGCATATGTGCATGACGATGCGTGGTATCAAAAAACCTGGCAGTAAAACAGTCACAAAAATGGCCAAAGGCTCACTAGTGGGTGACCGTGATAGCCAACGTTATATTTTAGAATTAATTAAAGACAAGTAGGAGTAGCTATGAAAATTGGGAAACACAGCTTGGATGCCAATGCAGCCATAATGGGAATTCTTAATGTGACGCCAGATTCCTTTTCTGATGGTGGTTCTTATACCATGCTTGATCAGGCATTAGCACAAGTGGAAAAAATGATTGCTGACGGGGCCAAAATCATCGATGTTGGTGGCGAATCCACGCGTCCAGGTTATGATTTTGTTCCAGCTCAAGAGGAAATTGCCCGTGTGGTACCTGTTATCAAGGCTATAAAAGAAAAGTTTGATGTACTTATTAGTATTGACACTTACAAGACAGAGACGGCTCAAGCTGCACTTGAAGCAGGGGCTGATATTCTAAATGATGTTTGGTCAGGACTTTATGATGGCAAGATGTTAGACTTAGCTGCTAAGTGGCAGGTTCCGATTATTTTAATGCACAATCAGGAAGACGAGACCTATTCAGATGTGGTTACTGATGTTTGCTCATTCCTAAGGGAACGCAGTCAAGCTGCCTTGGATGCTGGATTAGCTAAAGAAAATATTTGGATTGATCCAGGCTTTGGTTTTGCCAAATCAGTTGAGCAAAATATTGATTTATTAAAAGGTTTAGACCAAGTTTGTCAGCTAGGCTACCCTGTCCTTTTTGGTATTTCTCGTAAACGTGTGGTCGATGCCTTGCTTGGAGGTAACACTAAGGCATTAGAGCGCGACCAAGGAACAGCTGCTCTTTCGGCTTATGCCCTTTCTAAAGGTTGTCAAATCGTGCGTGTGCATCATGTGGCTGAAAATAAAGACATCGTTAGTGTTTTAGAAAAATTAATGTGAGGAAAGATGGATAAAATACGTTTAAATGGTTGCCGTTTTTATGGTTATCATGGGGCTTTAGCAGAAGAACAAGTGCTGGGTCAAATTTTCGTTCTTGATTTAGAATTAGCAGTGGATTTAAGCGCAGCTTCATTGACCGATAACTTAGAAGAAACAGTTCATTATGGTCATGTCTTTGATCGGGTTAAGGACTTGGTGGAAAAGCAACGTTTCGCCTTAATTGAGCGCTTAGCCGGTGCTATTTGCCAGGATCTTTTTGAGGCCTTTGAACCGATTCAGGCCATCACCATCAGCATTAAAAAAGAGAATCCGCCGATCGCAGGTCACTATGATTCTGTAGGCATTGTTTTGGAGCGTCGCCGATGACTAATGTTTATTTAAGTTTGGGTTCTAACATGGGTGATCGTCAGAATTATCTTGCTCAAGCCATTGAAGCATTGTCTCAACTACCTGATACTGAAACGAAAGCTGTATCCTCGCTTTATGAAACACCTGCCTGGGGTAATACCAATCAAGCCTCTTTTCTTAATATGGTTTGTCAATTGGAAACAGATTTGGAGCCTTTGGCTTTGCTGGAATGGATTCATCAGATCGAGGCTGACTTGGGTCGGGTTCGTCATGAAAAGTGGGGACCACGGACCATCGACATCGATATTCTTTTGTTTGGTCAGAAGGAAATGGACTCTGAAGTGCTAACCATTCCCCATCCCTTTATGACAGAAAGAGCCTTCGTTTTAGTCCCTTTATTAGAAATTGCACCTAATGTAATCATTCCAGGAAAAACTGGCTCTAACAAGGATTTTTTGTCGCTTCTGGACGCTAGTGATATAGTATTTTCAGGGAAATTGTCATAAAATTCTTATTGAAAATGATTCTTATTTTAGACAAAATTTGATATAATGGAATCGGCTCTGTGCCGATTTTTTAGTGTTAAAAGAAATGATTCGGAAAGAAGATTAAAAATGATTGAAGAATTATCCGGAATTGATATCCGAGAAAATGAACCTTTAAAGAAATACACTTATACCAAGGTTGGAGGCCCTGCGGATTATTTGGCCTTTCCACGTAATCAAATTGAATTAGAGCGTCTTGTTAAGTACGCTAACCGTGAGAATCTTCCTTGGTTAGTTTTAGGGAATGCCAGTAATTTAATTGTCCGTGATGGCGGTATTCGTGGTTTTGTGATCATGTTTGATAAACTCAACTTGGTGACTGTCAATGGTTATACCATTGAAGCAGAAGCTGGTGCCAATTTAATTGAGACGACGAAAGTTGCTAAATATAATAGCCTAACTGGATTTGAATTTGCCTGTGGTATCCCTGGAAGTGTCGGTGGTGCCATCTTTATGAATGCGGGTGCTTATGGTGGGGAGATCGCTAATATTTTCCTCTCAGCAAAAGTATTGACTAAAGAAGGTGAGATTAAAACGATTACTGCGCGGGAAATGGCCTTTGGTTATCGGATGTCAGCAATTCAAGCCAGTGGCGATATTGTCATTTCAGCAAAATTTGCTTTAAAACCAGGTGATTTTGATCAAATCTCGCAAGAGATGGAGCGGTTAAATCATCTTCGCCGCATGAAACAACCTTTAGAATACCCATCTTGTGGTTCTGTATTCAAGAGACCAGTTGGTTATTTTGCTGGCCAGCTGATTATGGAAGCTGATCTTAAAGGCTACCGTGTTGGTGGAGTGGAAGTTTCTGAAAAACACGCTGGTTTTATGATTAATGTTAATCAAGGGACAGCCCGAGATTATGAGCAATTAATTGCTCATGTTATTGACCGTGTAAAAGCCAACTCTGGCGTTACACTTGAGAGAGAAGTTCGTATTATTGGTGAAGACATCACTTAAAGGGAACTCAACTATATTATGGAGGATTTATGACAATTGACTAAGCCAATTATCACTTTCGAAAATGTTTCTAAAACATTTGAAGACAATGGTACGCAAGTACTTAAAAACATTAATTTTGAACTCGAAGAAGGTAAGTTTTACACTTTATTAGGAGCCTCAGGTTCTGGGAAATCAACCATCTTGAATATTATTGCTGGTCTCATTGATGCCACTAGTGGTGATATTTACCTAGATGGTAACCGTATCAACGACCTCCCTATTAGTAAAAGGGATGTTCATACGGTTTTCCAAAATTATGCCCTCTTCCCGCACATGAATGTATTTGATAACGTGGCTTTTGCCTTGAAGTTAAAAAATATCCCTAAAGCAGAAATCAGTAGCCGTGTTAAGGAAACCCTTAAAATGGTTCAACTTGAAGGCTTTGAAAATCGTCCAATCCAAAAATTATCAGGTGGCCAAAGACAACGTGTTGCCATAGCACGCGCCATCATCAACCAACCTCGTGTTGTTTTACTTGATGAGCCTTTGTCAGCTCTTGACTTGAAACTTCGTACGGAAATGCAGTACGAATTGCGTGAATTGCAACAAAGACTTGGTATTACCTTTGTTTTTGTTACCCACGATCAAGAAGAAGCTCTCGCCATGAGTGACTGGATTTTTGTCATGAATGATGGTCAAATTGTTCAATCAGGAACTCCGGTTGATATCTACGATGAACCCATTAACCATTTTGTTGCTAACTTTATTGGAGAATCAAATATCATCAACGGTACCATGATTGAAGACTATCTGGTTTCCTTTAATGGTAAAACCTTCGAATCAGTCGATGGTGGGATGCGTCCTAATGAACCAGTTGAAGTGGTAATCCGTCCAGAAGATTTACAAATTACCCTTCCTGAAGAAGGAAAGTTAAAAGTTAAGGTCGACACACAATTATTCCGTGGTGTCCATTACGAAATTATTGCTTATGATGAACTTGATAACGAGTGGATGATTCATTCTACCCGCAAAGCCATCGAAGGCGAAGTTATAGGTTTAGATTTTACCCCAGAAGATATCCATATTATGCGTCTCAATGAAACGGAAGAAGAATTTGATGCCCGGATTGAGGAGTATGTGGAAGTTGAAGAGCAAGAAGAAGGCTTAATCAACGCTATCGAGGAGGAAAGAAATGATGAAAACCTCTAAGCTTTATGCAGTGCCATATTTTTTATGGATTTTCCTCTTTGTCTTAGCGCCAGTTGCTTTACTCTTTTACAAGTCCTTTTTTGATATTGAAGGTCACCTGACATTAGCTAATTATCAAACCTTTTTTAGCTCGTGGACTTATATTCGAATGAGTTTAAACTCCATTATCTATGCTGGTCTTATCACCTTAGTAACGCTTTTGCTTTCGTACCCAGCAGCCTATTGTTTGACGCGTTTAAAACACAAACAACTCTGGCTCATGTTAATCATCTTACCGACTTGGGTTAATCTTTTGTTAAAAGCATACGCTTTTATGGGGATTTTTGGTCAGCAAGGTGGGGTAAATGCCTTCTTAGATTTCATTGGTGTGGGTCCCCAACAAATCCTATTTACCGATTTTTCATTTATCTTTGTAGCCTCATACATTGAGTTACCTTTCATGATTCTACCCATTTTTAATGCCTTAGATGATATTGATGATAATGTCATTAATGCCAGTCGTGATTTAGGTGCCAATGAATTCCAAACATTTTCAAGAGTTACTTTCCCCTTGTCAATGAGTGGTGTTCGAGCAGGTGTACAAGCCGTCTTTATCCCAAGTTTAAGTCTCTTTATGTTAACGCGTTTAATTGGAGGAAACCGAGTTATTACGCTTGGTACTGCCATTGAACAACATTTCTTAACAACGCAAAACTGGGGTATGGGTTCAACTATCGGAGTCATTTTGATTTTGACCATGCTTGCTATTATGTGGGTAACAAAGGAGAGAAGTAAATGAAAAAATTCGCACCAATTTATTTAACTTTCACTTTTGTCCTTCTCTATGTACCAATCCTTTATTTAATTTTCTATTCATTTAATAAAGGTGGTGATATGAATTGTTTTACAGGTTTTACTCTGGAAAACTATCAGACCCTTTTTGCTGATAGCAGACTCATGTCGATTCTATTACAAACCTTTGTCCTTGCCTTTCTAAGTGCTTTAATTGCGACCTTCATTGGTACCTTTGGAGCTATCTTTATCCATCATACAAAGAAAAAATATCAAAATTCACTCTTATCAACAAATAACGTTTTAATGGTATCACCGGACGTTATGATTGGTGCTTCATTCTTGATCTTATTTACAACCTTGAAATTCCAATTAGGCATGACTTCAGTTCTCTTGAGTCACATTGCCTTTTCAATTCCTATTGTTGTTTTAATGGTTCTCCCAAGATTAACTGAAATGAATCAAGATATGATTAATGCTGCTTATGACTTAGGAGCAAGTCAGTTCCAAATGATGAAAGAAGTCATGTTGCCTTATCTGACGCCAGGAATCATTGCCGGTTATTTTATGGCCTTCACTTATTCCTTAGATGATTTTGCGGTTACTTTTTTCCTTACAGGTAATGGCTTCACAACCCTTTCCGTCGAAATTTATTCACGCGCCCGCCAAGGGATCTCGCTTGATATCAATGCCCTTTCCACAATCGTCTTTTTCTTCTCTATCTTGTTGGTAATGGGATATTATTACATTTCCCAAGAAAAGGAGGAAAAACATGCGTAAACTTTATTCATTCGTAGCAGGAGTAGTTGCGATAATCGTCGTTTTAGCTGGCCTTTCCTTTGCTTTGGAAAAAAAGACAGGGTCGGGTAGTCAATCTGATAAATTAGTGATTTACAACTGGGGAGATTATATTGACCCAGCTTTGCTGAAAAAATTCACTAAAGAAACGGGTATTCAAGTTCAGTACGAAACCTTTGATTCCAATGAAGCCATGTATACTAAAATCAAACAAGGTGGAACCACTTATGATATCGCTGTTCCAAGTGATTACACCATTGATAAAATGATTAAAGAAGGTCTTTTAGTCAAACTGGATAAAAGTAAATTAAAGGGTATGGATAACATCGGTAAAGAATTCTTAGGAAAAAGTTTTGATCCTAAAAATGATTATTCCATCCCTTATTTCTGGGGAACAGTTGGTATCGTTTATAACGATCAACTGATTAAAAACCCACCAAAACACTGGATTGATTTATGGCGACCAGAATATAAAAATCAAATCATGTTAATTGACGGCGCCAGAGAAATGTTAGGGGTTGGTTTAACAACTTACGGTAATTCCGTCAATTCTAAAAATATGAGTCAGTTAACCCAAGCTGAAAACCGACTTCAAGCTTTAACGCCAAATGTCAAAGCAATCGTTGCTGACGAGATGAAAGGCTACATGATTCAGGGAGATGCCGGAATCGGTGTTACTTTCTCAGGTGAAGCCAGTGAAATGCTAGATAGTAATGAGCATTTGCATTACGTTGTGCCATCAGAAGGTTCAAACCTTTGGTTCGATAATTTAGTTCTACCAAAAACCATGAAGCATGAAAAAGAAGCTTATGCCTTCCTAAACTTCATCAATGAACCAAAAAATGCAGCTCAAAATGCTGAATATATTGGCTATGCAACCCCAAATAACAAGGCAAAAGCCATGTTACCGAAAGACATTAAGGAAGATGAAGCGTTTTACCCAACTAATGAAACCATTAAGAAATTAGAAGTTTACGATAACTTAGGTGATTATTGGTTAGGTGTCTATAACGATTTATACTTGCAATTTAAGATGTACCGGAAATAAGCAAAAAACTACTGTTTGACAGTAGTTTTTTATGTATTTTTCTCCTTTTCTTGTTACCAAGTATACTGAAATGTCAAAATTTAACTTGATTATATTTTTTACTTTAAAATGTTATTTTGTTTATTATCAAATAGATATATTGATACTTTACTTAACTATCTCGGATGCTCGCGTATTACTTTGGAATTCCAGATTATGCTAGGGCGTAAAGTATCACTATTATAAAAACTAAAACATTTCTTTTAGTTTTTATAATTTATTTGATTTCTAAATTACGGTAAACTCTATAAGGGCGGCCAACTTTTGTATAGATTTGTTCACTTACAAGTTGCTTATTTTCTTCTAAATAGGCAATATATTTTCGTACAGATACATGAGAAAGTGAAGAAATCTCAGTAACATCTTGTATCGTGAATGGGTTTGGGAGTTTTGAAATTGAATCTATAATTAACTGATAAGTTGCTTGTGAAAGTCCTTTATCCAAAAATTGCTTTTCTTTGTTTGTTGTTTCAAAATGGATTGATGAATTTAATTTTTTTAGAGCATCAATATCATCCTGATTAATTATTGATTGATTTAACTGTTTCTGGTGATCTAAGAAACGGTTGATACTTACTTCAAAGCGATCATAGGTAAAAGGTTTAATAAGGTAATCAATAATTCCTAAATGAAAACCTGATTTTATGATTTTACCATCATTTGCTGCTGAAATAATAATTACTTCGCAATTGACGCGATGATTGCGAATATACTCTAACAAAGTAATCCCATTACCATCCTTGATATGGATATCTAGTAAAATCAGATGAATTGGAAATTCTTTTAATTTCAATTGTGCGTCCTGAATGCTATCGCTAGATAAAATAGTATTAAAGTGACCAATTTTCTCTAAATAATTTCGGTGGATGAAGTCGACCATTGGATCATCTTCAATAATAAGTACATTCATGTTATTCTCCATCATAAGGAATTTTAATTGAAAAAGCTAACTGTTCTTTTAAGGATTCGTTTTTGATTTGACTATGTGTATCTTGTAGAAGTTGATTAAAGTAACTAGTTGAAAGGAGATTATTTAAGTCATTCCATTCGAGATCATGTTCTATAATTTGATAATAACTATTTAGATAACCCTTTTCATAGAACTGGGTGATAATTAATTTTTTTATTTTCCATTTTGATAAGAGATTCTCATGCAAATAGCGGAAAATCATTAAGAAATTGTTGAGTTGATTTTGCGAATGGCATTCTGGAATGTCACTGCTTACTTCGACACTTAAGTTAATGCCTTGCTCTCTGTATTTATTTTCCTCACCAATTAGAAAACTCGCTAGCAATGGTTCTTTTATCAGAACGGAAAGATGGGTTAGACTATCTGTTTCTTCATCGATTATACTATCTAAATAGATTTTTAATTGGTCATAATAATGGATATCAACTAGACCATAAAGGACATGTAGATGATTCATAAATTTATGAGTTTGTGCTTGCAAAGCTGAGGCGTATGTTGTTGTATAAACAAGTTGATCCATTGTATAGATAGCGTCAGCAGCTTTTCTGAGAAAAATAAGATACCCCCTTAAATCGTTATTTACGGAAATGGGTGAAATGGTAATGAGGTAATCCTCGTCAATAAATCTAAAAAGTTGCTCGTGTCCCTTTGCCAAGTCGATTTTAGAAAAATAAGGAAATAGGTTTTCAAATTTTTGTCCCTGAACATTTTTTAAGGACAAGGTGCTTTCGATAAGATTTTTAGCTGACTGATTGGCAAGAGTAACATGATGTGTTTTATTAATAATAAAAACAGCATTATTAATCTGATCTAGCATAGCATTGCGTTCTTCTAAAAGTTGGTAGATTTCGCTAGGTTCCAAATTATGTAATTGTTTCTTAAGACGTAAGGCAATAAAACTAGTTACTAAAAGACTAATTAGAATACAAATGAGTAAAGCAGAAGTGTATTTTTGTTTGCTATCATTAATAACATCGTTCAAAGTTTTTAGTTTTAATCCAACAGCGATAGCCCCAATTTGTTTCTGTTTTGTATCATATACTGGTACTAAATATCGAATTGATTTTCCAAGGCTTCCGTTAGCTGTTGATATGACTTCTTTACCATGTAAGACATTTTTTTCATCACCACCTTGGAAAGGGTGACCAATTTTTTCAGGATTAGGATGAGTTAATCTGATTCCTTTCATATTCATGACGACTACAAAATCTAAATTATAACTTTTTGCAGTCTCCTTACTAATAGAAATAATTGACTTATTAGTTTTGTTGTTAATAAGTGCTTTTTTTATTTCAATATTTTTAGCCAACATTTGACCAGTTGATGTTAATAAATGGGTTTCTTGAACTTTTATTGAATTGTGTGTTTCATGAATCATAATAGCGTAAAAAACACTTGTTGTTAATGCTATCATTGTTACTAAAACTAATGATAAACTTGCCCATAATGACAATTTTTTCTTCATAATTTCTCCTATTATTTGAGTATAACACAGCCAAAAAGAGAGGACTAGTTTAAATTAATTAAATAAGTTGATTTTCTTTAAAATAATTAAACAAATTAAATAATCTATATTTTTCTTTTTGAATCACCTATACTTTAGGTAATTCAAAAAGGGAGGTTGTATCATGGAAACAAAGAAAAATAACCATGGTCAAACACAAGTTGTAACTGAGGAAAAAAGATCCTGGATGTCTTTTAAAGTTGGCTCTGTACCTTTGCCAGTTTATCTGACTTTAGCGACTTTAATTTTCATAACAGGTTATCTACAACAATTACCTGTTAATATGTTAGGTGGTTTCGCTGTTATTCTATCTATGGGATGGTTATTAGGAACAGTGGGAGCCAATATTCCAGGATTGAAAAATTTTGGTGGTCCAGCCATATTATCATTATTAGTTCCTTCAATTTTGGTATTCTTTAATCTCTTGAATCCAAATGTTTTAGAGGCAACAAATATTTTAATGAAACAAGCTAACTTTCTTTATTTCTATATAGCTTGTTTGGTTTGTGGTAGTATTTTAGGAATGAACCGTAAAATGCTTATTCAGGGTCTGTTTCGAATGATAATTCCAATGCTACTTGGGATGATTTGTGCAATGGCAGTAGGGACTTTAGTTGGAGTGATTCTAGGAATGGAATGGAAACATGCTCTATTCTTTGTTGTCACACCTGTATTAGCTGGCGGTATTGGTGAGGGTATATTACCATTGTCATTAGGATATAGTTCTATTACAGGAGTTGGTAGTGAGCAGTTAGTAGCTCAACTTATTCCTGCTACCATTATTGGAAATTTCTTTGCAATCATGTGTACAGCCTTACTTAATCGTTTTGGGGAAAAACACCCTGAGTATTCTGGCAAAGGACAATTAGTAAAAGTAGGTAATCATGAAGATATGGCTGATGCACTTAAAGATACCTCTGGTGCATTAGACATTAAATTAATGGGTGGAGGTGTTTTAACAGCTTGCTCACTTTTCATCGCTGGTGGCCTCTTACAAAGTTTAACAGGATTTCCTGGTCCGGTATTAATGATTATTTTAGCAGCATGTTTAAAATATTTAAACGTCATTCCTCAAGAAACTCAGAATGGTGCAAAACAACTTTATAAATTCATTTCTGGAAATTTCACCTTCCCATTAATGGCAGGTTTAGGACTTTTATATATTCCTTTGAAGGATGTAGTAGCCACACTTAGCTGGCAATACTTTGTGGTGGTTATTTCAGTAGTTTTCACCGTCATCTCAGTTGGATTCTTTGTTTCACGTTTCCTTAATATGAACCCTGTTGAAGCGGGTATCATTTCAGCTTGTCAAAGTGGTATGGGAGGTACCGGAGACGTTGCCATCTTAAGTACTGCTGATCGCATGAACTTAATGCCTTTTGCACAAGTAGCGACTCGTTTAGGGGGAGCAATTACAGTTATTACAATGACAGCAATTTTACGAATCATTTTTAAATAGCTAATCTAAAAATATATGAAAAGAGGATATTATTATGACAGTAGATTTAGGACAATTAGCATTAGACCAAGCGAAGAGATTTGGTGGAAAATTGGAAGTAAACTCAAAAGTTGAAATCAATGATAAACATGATTTAAGTATTGCTTACACACCAGGCGTCGCAACAGTATCAAAAACAGTGGCTGAAAATGAAGAACTTGCTTATGAACTAACTACTAAGAAAAATACAGTCGCAGTAGTTAGCGATGGATCGGCAGTATTAGGGTTAGGAAATATCGGTGCGAAAGGCGCTATGCCAGTTATGGAAGGTAAAGCAGCATTATTTAAAAAATTTGCTAATGTTGATGCAGTACCTATCGTTCTTGATACTAATGACACAGAAGAAATTATTTCAATTGTTAAAGCTATTTCACCAACTTTTGGAGGGATCAATTTAGAAGATATTTCAGCACCTCGCTGTTTTGAAATCGAACAACGACTTATCGAGGAATGTGATATTCCTGTATTTCATGATGATCAACACGGTACTGCAATAGTAGTACTAGCAGCAATTTTTAATGCTCTAAAATTAATTAACAAATCAATTGATCAAGTTAAAGTTGTTGTGAATGGGGGAGGCTCTGCGGGACTTTCAATCACTAGAAAATTATTAGCTGCCGGTGCCAAACATGTCACTGTCGTTGACAAATTTGGCATCATTAATGAAAAAGACGGGAACAAATTAGAAGCGCATCATTTAGAAATTGCAAAATTAACCAATCGTGAGTTTCTTTCTGGTACACTTGAAAATGCCCTTGAAGAAGCAGATATTTTTGTAGGCGTATCAGCACCAGGTGCCTTAAAAGCAGAATGGATTAAAAATATGGCTGAAAAACCTATCATTTTTGCCATGGCAAATCCTGTTCCAGAAATTTTCCCAGATGAAGCTTTAGAAGCAGGAGCTTATATTGTTGGTACTGGCCGTAGTGATTTTCCAAACCAAATCAATAATGTTCTTGCTTTTCCAGGTATTTTCCGTGGAGCATTAGATGCGCGTGCTAAGAAAATCACAGTTGATATGCAAATTGCTGCAGCAAAAGGGATTGCCAGTCTAATTCCTGAAAATGAATTAACAACCACAAATATTATTCCAGATGCTTTCCAAAAAGGGGTAGCAGAAATTGTTGCTAAAAGCGTTAGCGATGCAGTATCTGAATGATATGAAATCAGACTTCCTAATTTTATGACCCAAAATATGCATGGGTCATTTTTTTATTGCACTAGCATCTTTATTTTTCCTTTGATACAATATAAGTAGTTTTGTAAAAAGAAGAAAGTGAGGACTTATGGAAAATCATAGAAACGAATATACTTTTAGTAATGAATCAATCATCTCCTATGTTTGGCGGGGTGTTCTAGTTGGGATTATTGCTGGTGTTATAGTTAGTTTATTTAGGCTTTTGATTGAGAAGTTATCGCATGTTGTGATGTCTACTTATCAAGCGGCTCATGATAAACCAAGTCTAGTGTTAGCAATTTTTCTTGTTAGTGTCTGCCTTCTTATCTTAATTGGATCTTTAACGGAATCAGAACCTGATATTAAAGGCTCAGGGATTCCTCTGGTTGAGGGGGAATTAAAGGGCTTGTTAGCACCACAGTGGTGGCCTGTTTTGTGGAAAAAGTTCCTGGCGGGTGTTTTAGCTATTTCCATGGGCTTTATGTTAGGACGTGAAGGTCCTTCGATTCAATTAGGGGCTATGTCAGCTAAAGGTATTGCCTCATTCTTAAAATCGAGTCGTTTGGAAAAACGGGTCTTAATTGCAAGTGGTGCAGCAGCTGGTCTTTCAGCTGCTTTTAATGCTCCAATTGCTGGTTTACTTTTTGTTGTTGAAGAGATTTACCATCATTTTTCGCGTTTAGTTTGGATTACAGCTTTAGTGGCTAGTTTAGTAGCTAATTTTATTTCTCTCAATATCTTTGGTCTTAGACCAGTTTTGGCAATGCCTAAAGCTATGCCATTTCTTAGTTTGAATCAGTATTGGTTATTACTCATACTCGGTGCCTTCTTAGGGATTTTAGGTTATTGGTATGAAGTGACTATACTTGCTTTCCCTCGTTATTTGGCGAAAATTGGACGAATATGTCATCTCAGTCCAAAATACTATGCTTTACTTGCTTTAGTTTTGATACTTCCGATTGGTTATTTCTTCCCACAACTCTTGGGTGGCGGTAACGCCTTAATCATTGGTCTTTCTTTGAACCATACGAGTTTACTAGTCGTTTTACTTTATTTTATCTTACGCTTTATTGGCAGTATGGCTTCCTATGGCAGTGGGCTTCCAGGCGGTATCTTTCTTCCTATTTTGACCTTGGGTGCCCTAGCAGGCTTGCTTTTTGGCTTATTTTTCCAAAGTATTGGCCTATTGGATAAGAGTTTTATGCCTTTATTTATCGTTTTAGGTATGGCGGGTTATTTTTCGGCTATTTCAAAAGCTCCGCTGACAGCTATGATTTTGGTTACGGAAATGGTAGGGGATTTGAAACCACTGATGGCCATCGCAGTGGTGACCTTTGTAGCCTATCTCTTGATGGATCTCCTAAAAGGAGCTCCTATCTATGAAGCCATGTTAGAAAAAATGCCAATCATTCCGGCAAAGGAAGTTTTGCAACCGACTTTATTAGAATTAACTGTGAGTGATCGTTTAGCTGGACGCTACGTTCGTGATTTGAAATTGCCAGCCAACGTCTTAATTACCACTCAAATTCATCACCAACAGTCTGAAGTTGTTTCAGGGAATACCTTATTGCATGCTGGAGCAACACTATTTTTAGTTGTCAATGAGTCTGATTTAGGCTATGTCCGGCAATTATTAATGACGGTCTAAAATTCTTCCGTTGAATTGTTGCCAAAGATTTGATAAGATGGTCATTGGGTTTCCTGGAGATTAATGAAGGGTTAAAACAGGCATGAAAATAGATAAAGTCTATAATAATAATGTTGTTCAAATCATTAATGACAATCTTGAAGAAGAAATTGTCATGGGCCGTGGTATCGGTTTTCAGAAAAAGGTCGGTGATGTCATTGATGAAGCAAAGATTGAGAAGCGCTTTGTTTTAAAAGATTCCAATCTTGCCAGTGAATTATCCAGTATATATCAGGAGTTATCACTTGCTGAAATTGAAACGATTTCAGCTATAATTGAACATGGACAAGATGTCTTAGATACTGTCTATGATTTATCGCTTTATGTCTCCTTGGCTGATCATATTCATTATACTCTGGAAAGAGTAGCAGATGGTTTGGTCATTTCCAATCCACTGACCTGGGAAATTCGCAAGTTCTTCCCCAAGGAATTTCAGGTGGGAAGGGATGCTTTGCTGATTATCCAAGAGAAACTTAAGGTTCAACTATCTGAAGACGAAGTTGCTTCTATTGCTTTGCACTTTATCAATGCTCAAAAAGATTCGGGTGCCATTAAAGATGGACAGAAGATGGCAAAGATTGTGACCAGTATTATTGATATTGTTCGTTTTCATTATGGTAGTATCTCTGATCAAGATGCCTTATCATATAATCGGTTTGTCACACACATTCAGTACTTTGCTCAGCGCGTGGTTAATGGGCTTGTTCAAGGCACTAATGATAGTTTTCTGTATGATCAAGTTAGTCTTAATTATCCGGATGCTTTTGCTTGTACAGAAAAGATTAAATCCTATATTGAAGCCACTTATGACTTCCCTATGAGTAAAGATGAACAAGTATATTTGACTATCCATATTCAACGTTTAGAATCTGCAGCTGAAAATTAATTTCAGCTTTTTTTATTTTTCGGTAAATTCCCAAAGTAAGTTCCAGTCTCATCAAACTGGCACTTAGTTTGGGAAAAACGCTTAAAATCAACAGAATTTGGTCCCGAACTAAGTTCTGTTTTTTGTCAATATCGCTAACCAAAGGCTTTCTGACAGTAGATTTTTCAAAATGAGGGCACACTGAAACCACCGACTTCAGAATGTCCCAAAGTAAGTTCTAGTTGTCTGGAATTTCGGATGGGACAAGTCCTTTCTATTTTGGTGGGTTAAACTCTGTTAATGTGAGTGTTTAATGTTTGTGTTTGATGAGTTTCGTCGATTGACAGACGTCCTCTTTTGATATTTTGGAAATGCCGAACAACTGAGCGAATTCCTCGTCGTACATGAAGGTGAAAGTTTCGTAGGCAGATTTCCCGTTCAGAGCAGCTTTCTTAACGCTGTTAACGTGCGAACAGACGAGATTGATGTCTTCCTGAGTGAGATGATTAAAAGAGCTTCCTTTGGGTAGAATATCACGAATCAGCGTGTGATTCTTCTCAATCCTTCCTTTCTGATCCGAGCGATTAGGATCACAGAAAAAGAGCTTAGATTGGCCCCTGACATCAATCTCAATGTCGTCGACTCTAGCGAACTCACCACCGTTATCTGTGAGGATGACAGGGAAAACCTCAAAGAAGTCCTTATTTGCCTCGTAACAGTCCTGTTTGATGGTTTGAATATGTTTAGCGACTTCTGTGGCTGTTTTATCATCCAAAAGTCGTGCAAAGACGAAGTTACAGAAAGAGACATTGAAGGTCAGGAGAATTTTTCCTCCAATCTTCCCGATGACAGTGTCCATTTCTAGCCATGATGTCAAGCTTTGCTTTTGCATATAGGTTTGAAAATCTTGGTAGGAACGTCCTTTCTTGATTCCTTTTGGAATGGGTGGCAGTTCTCTAGTGCGACGTTTTCTGAACTTGACCATACGAGGAAAGTCGATGGGAGAGACGGACATATATCCCTTTTCGACGTAACGGTAGATACTGCTTCGAGAGACAGATAGATCGTTGGAAGCAATGATGTGATTGAGATGTTGCCCCTTCTTAATGGCCTTAGAAACGACCTTATCCATATCATAGAAGGTTTGCTTATTAAGAGCGACCCCTTGACGACTTTCAGACAAGAGCTGTTCGTAATCTTGATGGGCTCTTTTAGCGTAATAGAATTGCTTTTTAAAACCACAATTAACTCGTTTTTTAGGGCAATTATTACAAACGTAAGGTGCTTTTTTAAGTAATGGGCAGGAGTCACAATTGTTTGTGACGGTTGTTTCACGGCTAAAGAGATGCTTACGGACTTCTTTAAAAATGGTAGAGGGGTCCTTCCCACTAGCAGATGCAATCTCACGAAAAGTCTTCTTTTGCTCAATTCCCATTTGAATATCGTTGCGATCTGAGAGAGTAAGATGTTTGTTTTTTATGGTAAAGTACCAAACTTGTCCCATATTAAGTTCTACCTTATTTTTACGTTTTAGACTAACTTCTAGTTTTCCCAGTTAGCTAGAACTTACTTTGGGAATTTACCTTTTTTATTTTTCTTAAAAAAAGCGCTTGCAATTGTAAGTGCTTTCTGATATTATTATTTATATCATTATTAATGGATTGTTACTGGGAAGCAGGCAAAACCTAAATAGATACGAGATAGTAGTCACAGCTCTAGCTGTACTCTTATTTGGTATTTGTTTGGGTTTTTTCTATTTTCTAGAAAACCAAATGATTATATTTTGGCTTATATAAACAGGATACTTATTTGTTAATCTAAGTCAAACTTAATCAGAAATCAGAAAGGAGCCAAAAATGGCTAAAAAAGATTACACTGAGCTAGCAAAAGATATTGTTGCTCACGTTGGTGGAAAAGAAAACATCGCTGGTTTAAAACACTGTGTGACACGTCTTCGTTTTAATTTGAAAGATGAATCAAAAGCAGATGACAACTATTTAAAACAAAGAGATGGTGTTGTTACTGTTATTAAAGCAGGCGGTCAATATCAAGTTGTTATTGGCAATCATGTTCCTGATGTTTACGAAGATGTTCAAAAAGTTGCGGGTATTGCTGGTAGCGGTTCATTAGACATCGACGAAGGTGACGCACCGAAAGGCAATTTATTCGACCGTTTCGTTGATTTAATTTCAGGTATTTTCCAACCTTTCTTAGGTCCTTTGGCTGCGGCCGGTATCGTTAAAGGTGTAGTTGCTATCTTAGCAGCAACTCTTGGTTGGTCTTCTCAAACAAATGCCCTTTATGCTATTTTAGAAGCAGCTGGGGATGGATTCTTCCAGTTCCTACCAATTTTAATTGCCTTCACATCAGCACGTAAATTCAGAATGAATGAGTTTACTGCGGCAGCGATTGCGACAGCTCTCGTTTACCCAACCCTACCAACAACTGTTGGTGTTTTAACAAAGGCACATCTTGCTAATGTTATGGGAATTCCATTCCAATTGCCAAGTTCAGGATCTTATTTATCTACTGTAATGCCAGTTATTCTTGCAATATGGATGGCATCACACATTGAAAAAATCATGAAAAAAATCACACCTGATGTGGTTAAGGTTTTCGTTGTTCCTTTTGTAACTATTTTAATTACTGTACCAGTAACCTTCTTGTTAGTTGGTCCTCTTGCAAACTTTGCATCTGATTTACTTTCAAATGCCTTCACTAGCTTAATGAACTTTAGTCCAGTTTTATATGGCCTCTTACTTGGTGCTTTATGGCAAGTATTGGTTATGTTCGGACTTCACTGGGCGCTTGTTCCATTAGCTATTCTTCAGTTTACGCAAAACCATTGGACAGATATCCTTATGGGAGCAGCTCTACCTAACTTTACGCAAACTGGTGTCCTCTTAGCTATCATACTTAAAACCAAAGAACAAAAAGTTAAATCAGTTGCTATGCCAGCCTTTATTTCATCTATCTTTGGGGTAACAGAACCAGCTATCTACGGTGTTACATTACCAATGAAAACACCATTTTACATTTCTTGTGCTGTTTCTGGTTTAATCGGAGCTGTTCTATCACTATTCAAAATTAAAATGTATGCTTTTGGAGCAATGGGTATCTTCCAATTCCCAGCTTGGGTTTCTCCAACTGACGGTTTGAAACCAATGTGGATTGGTGTTGCACTTATGATCGCAGCAATTGTTATTTCATTTGTTATTCAAATGATGGTTCCAGTTCCTTACCTTTACGGTGGTCCACAAGCAGAAGTTGCTGAAGAAGAAGTCAAAGAAGTTGCACCTTTAAAAGAAATTAACCAAGAAATTATTGCTAGTCCACTAAGTGGAGAAGTTGTTCCCTTAAATCAAGTACCTGATGAAGTATTTGCTTCAGGTGCTATGGGTAAAGGAATTGCTATTAACCCAAGTGAGGGGGCTGTTTATGCACCAACAAATGCAACAGTTACCTTAGTTTTTGCAACTAAACATGCGATTGGTCTCCAAACTGAAAATGGCGCTGAACTTTTGATCCACGTTGGTATGGATACTGTTTCACTTGAAGGTAAAGGTTTCAATGCCTTAGTTAGTGTCGGTGATAATGTTGTCGCAGGTCAAAAATTACTTGAATTTGACATGGATGCCATTAAAGTAGCAGGTCTACCTGTCATCACACCAATTATCGTAACGAATACTGGCGCTTATGAAGATATTTTAGTCAGTCAAGAAGAAAAAATTACTCAAGGTGATTATCTTTTAACAACAGTTAAAGCATAAAAAATGAAGACCTCATTTGAATGAGGTCTTTTTTAGTGAATTTTTGGTGGATTGATAAGTGTTCGACTTTCTTTAGGTTTGGTATATTTTTTGCGATATTGACTAGGTGTTAGGACGTAGTAGCGCTTAAATTGACGATTGAAATTTGAAAGATTATTAAATCCAATTTCGTTGGCAATCTCTAGGACTGGTCGGTTGGAATTGATTAAGAGTTCACAGGCTTTACTTAAGCGTACTTGGATGACAAATTCTGTACATGAAGTACCTGTATGTTGCTTGAAGACGGTCATGAAGTGAGTTTTACTATAACCAATATAATTTGCTAAAAAGTCAATGCTCAGATTCTGTTGATAGTTATTATTGATATAATCAATTAACTGACGAATCTTCTCGTTTTTGCGGTAGGTATCATCTGTATTTTTTCGAACAACATAACGATAGTAGTAAAGCAAGTACATGAATTCATGTAACTTAGATTTTAAAAGCATTTCAAAATGCCGATCTTCGTTTTTGGCAATCGAAAATATGGCAAACAAGCAACTTTTAATTTCGTCATAACCTGGCATATGGGGCTTGATACAATAAACAAATTTATTAATGCTATTTTGTAAAGGTTGCAGGTAACGGAGACTAACTTGATCGACAACAGAAGAACCAATCATATCCAAATGGAACTGAAAAGTATCCGTGACGTGTTTATTTTGTCCAATAGGATGAATGGAGTGCATGCCATTTGGTCTAACTAAAATAATATCGCCAGATTGACTATTGAAAAAATCATAGTCAATGTGGTAGCGAGCTGTTCCTTCATAAACATAAGTGACTTCTAACTCTGGATGCCAGTGAAACAAAATATCAGGTCGTCCGTTTTTCACTTCATTGTGGAAAAAGCGGTAGGGTAATAAATGTCTTTGTTGTTCGTTTTGATGACGATCTTGTAATCTAGTGATGACCACTTTTTTCTCCTATCTTCCAATTCATATAATAGTATTATATCAAATAAGACAATATAAATCCTTTAAAAAAATATTATAGAACTATAAATTTTTTCAACTAAATTAATATTTATTAAAGGTCTTAATAATGCGTTTTTTGGACTATACCAATTTTAAGTGAAGAAATATATCTTTAACGAAGTTAAATTGTCAAAAAACAATAATATTAAAAGAAATACATATGTCATAGTATAGTATTAGTAATTCAAATAATAGTGTTAGCTTTTAGCCTTCATTATCACTTATACTAAATTTATTGGAAATGAAAAATATTTTTCGAAAACACGTGGATAAAATCTCCTTCTGCGTGTTTTTTCTTTGTCTTTATTTTTAGAGAGGATAGTATCATTATTTAGGACAATAATGCAAGATTTTAATAAATAGAAAGATTATACTATAAGAAGAATAATGAAAGAGGTTTCAATAATGACAAAAATTCAATTTCCAGAAAACTTCCTTTGGGGTGGTGCAATTGCAGCAAACCAAGCAGAAGGAGCTTATAATGAGGGTGGTAGAGGTCTAGTTCAAACAGACGTGACAACTGGTGGTTCTGTTAATACACCTCGCTTTGCAACATACATTGATAAAGATGGTAAAGCAGGAAAATTAGCCTCAATGGGTCATACAGCAAAATTACCAGATGGTGCAAATTTTGCTGTTTTAGAAGATGAATATTACCCAAACCATGAGGCTGTTGATTTTTATCACCGGTATAAAGAAGATATTAAACTGTTCGCTGAAATGGGTTATTCTATCTTCCGCCTATCAATTTCTTGGGCTCGTATTTTTCCAACTGGTACAGAGACAGAACCTAACCAAGAAGGTTTAGATTTTTACCGTTCCGTCTTTGAAGAATGTCTTAAATACAATATTGAACCATTGGTTTCAATTTGGCACTTTGATACACCACTAGCTTTAGAAGAAAAATTTGGTGGTTGGACAAATCGTCAATTGATTGATTTCTATGTTAAATATGCGGAAACAATCTTTAATGAATATAATGGTCTGGTTAAATACTGGTTGACCTTTAACGAAATCAACAATACTGTTATGTTCCTCGATATGTTTGGTGCTTCAGCAACAGATGCTGATTATCAAGATGCATACCAACATTTACATCATCAGTTTGTAGCTTCTGCAAAAGCTGTTGAAATCGGACATAAAATCAACCCTGATTATAAAATCGGTAATATGATCTGTGGGATTACTTTCTATCCAGCAACTTGTGATCCAGCAGATATTATTGCGACAGAACACAAATGGCAACAAGGCATCTATTACTGTGGTGATGTGCAAGCCAAAGGAGCTTATGGACCTTATGCTAAACGTCTATGGCAGGAACATGGAGTTACTGTTGAAATGGCAGAAGATGATTTAGACATCTTAGCAAAAGGTAAAGTTGATTTCTATACTTTCTCTTACTATATGTCAAACAATGTGACTACTCATGAAGTTACTGATAAGGTTTCAGGAAATTTCTCTGCTGGAGCTCGTAATCCTTACTTGGAATATTCAGATTGGGGATGGGCACAAGATCCAACAGGATTGCAATACTATCTTGAAAAAATCTATGACCGTTATGAGATTCCACTCATGGTTGTTGAAAATGGTTTGGGTGCTTTTGATACTGTTGAAGAAGATGGCTCTATTCACGATGGCTACCGTATTGACTATCACCGTTCACATATTAAAGCTATGTCAGATGCTATCGCTAATGGTGTTGACTTAATTGCTTATACAACTTGGGGTTGTATTGATATTGTTTCAGCGGGTACAGGTGAAATGCGTAAACGTTATGGTTTCATTTATGTTGATAAAGATGACCAAGGCAATGGAAGTTTTGATCGTACTCCAAAAGATTCCTTCTATTGGTATAAAAAAGTCATTTCATCAAATGGCAAAGATTTAGATTAAGAGATAAATCACTAGATCCTAAAGTTTATTGGTGTAAAACGTTTACATGTCATAAGACTCTCTTATTTCTGTAGCTTAGTATTTCTTTTTGATATACTAGAATTATAGATTAAGGGGGTTTATATGCTGGAAACTGTTTCAGAAGAATTATTAGCTTATCAGATGGATCGTTTAGATTCTTATATAACTCTAAATAAATCTGTTGAGCCAGGTGGATTTGTTTTTGTTGGGGATTCTATTATTGAATTTTTTCCTTTAAAGAAATATTTGGGGCGAGAGCATCCCATCCATAATCGTGGGATTGCCGGAACTGATAGCAAATGGTTGTTAGAACATCTTGATCATCAAATAAGTGATTTAAAAGCTGGAAAAGTTTTTATATTAGTTGGTACCAACGATATTGGTTTGGGAGCATCTATCGAAGAGATAAAGAGCAATTTATTAGAGATTGTGACTCGATTAAAGAGGAGTAGTCCTATTACGAGCATCCATCTCATGTCTGTTTTGCCGGTATCCAATTTAGACCAATATAAACAAACCGTCAAAGTAAGAAATAATCAGCTAATTGATGCGTTAAATAAAGCCATTCAAGAAATTCCTGATGTGACTTACATTGATTTGGTTTCTCCTTTAAAAAATTCTGAAAACGCCTTGAACCCATCTTTGACAAAGGATGGTCTCCATTTAAATTTAAGTGGCTATGAAAAAATAGCTACGATTATTGCTACATATTTATAATAGTTTTTGATAGTTGTGAAATGGGGTGATTATGTGACGATTAAAATGATTGCTAGTGACATGGATGGTACATTTTTAAATGACAAAGGGTCTTATGATCGGGAGAAATTTCTGACGATTTTGGACCGTTTGGACCAAGAAGATATTCATTTCGTTGTAGCTAGCGGTAATAATATGGAGAGGCTCAATTTAATTTTTAAAGGACTTACAGATCGTATGTCTTTTGTAGCGGAAAATGGAGCCCATATTGTTGAAGAGGGTAGAACCTTGAAACGCCATATTCTCAATAAAAATGATGTTGCCTTATTTTTAGAATATTTTGCTGATAAAATGATTCCTTATGGTATTGTTTTGTCTGGTCAATATTGCTCTTACATGCATAAAGATGCTAAGTTGCCAGAGGGTTTTGCGATTGAACCTGATCAACTAGAGCAATTTTTTGCCAATATTGAAAGAATAGAAGATTTTTCTAATATTAGTAATCAAGATATTTTTAAAATTTCAATGATGGTGCCAATGGATGAGTGCGACCAGGTGATGATTGATTTTAATCAAAGCTTTAAAGGAAATTTAACGGCCATTACCAGTGGTTTTGGTTCTGTTGATATTATTCAAACTGGTATCCATAAGGCTGGGGTCTTCAATTATTAATGGACACGTATGATGTTACAGACGATCAATTGATGGCCTTTGGCGATGGTGGAAATGATATTGAGATGCTCCAATTAGCACATTATTCATATGCTATGGAGAATGCGCCAGCAATTGTCAAAGAAGCCGCGAAATTCATTGCCCCTCATCATAAAGAAGAAGGTGTCCTTCAAGTATTAGAAGCCTTTTTAGCGAAAGCAAGTCCGGAAATGGATGGTCAAGACTGAGTTTATGGCTCAGTCTTTTTCTGTATGGAAATCAGAGGATAGTATTAGAAATTAAGAGTATGGGACAAGAAATCGATTACAAAATGTGATAATCTTATCATAAGACTAATTTAAGGAGTTTAGAAATGACAAAACAATTTCCTAAAGATTTTCTCTGGGGTGGCGCTACAGCTGCTAACCAATATGAGGGTGGTTGGAATGAAGGTGGACGGGGTCCAGCAACTTCTGATACAGCGCGTGCAGTTGCACCAGAGGATCGTAAATCAATGGGTGGTGAATTCACTAGTCCAATGACTCGTGAAAAGTTAGATTTTGCTCTCAATGATAAAGAAGGTCTTTACCCAAAACGTTGGGGGTCAGATTTTTACCATCGTTATAAAGAAGATATTGCATTGATGGCTGAAATGGGCTTCAAAACTTTCCGTATGTCTATCGCTTGGTCTCGCATTTTCCCTAAAGGTGATGAAGTAGAACCAAATGAAGAAGGTCTTGCTTTCTATGATGCAGTTTTTGATGAACTAAATAAATATGGGATCGAACCTCTTGTTACCCTATCTCACTATGAGTTTCCGATTCATTTAGTGACTGAATATGGTGGTTGGAAAAACCGTAAAGTCATTGATTTCTTTGTTCACTATGCAGAAACTGTTTTCAAACGTTATAAGGGCAAAGTTAAATATTGGTTGACTTTCAATGAAATCAATATCCTTGGAATGACTGGTTATCTTTCAGGTGGTCTTTTGTTTGAAGATGGCAAGCTAAACTTACAAGAAATGTATCAAGCCGTCCATCACCAGTTCCTGGCATCAAGTTTAGCTACTAAAGCTGCGCATGAAATCGATTCAGACAATAAAGTGGGAATGATGTTGGCTAGAATGGAAGCATATCCTGCAACTTGCCACCCAGATGATATCATGCAATCTATTCATAAAGACCATGAAAATCTATTTTTCTCAGATGTTCAAATCCGTGGAAAATACCCATCATATATTAAGCGTTTCTTTAAAGAAAATAATATTGAGATAGTTATGGAGGAAGGCGACGAAGCTATTTTACGTGACTATCCAGTAGAATTCATGAGTTTCTCTTACTACATGTCATCGGTGACACGTCATCCAAAAAATCAAACAAATGAACAAAAAACAGGTGGAAATCTTATTTTAGGTGAAGCTAATCCTTACCTGGAAGCATCTGATTGGGGTTGGCAAATTGACCCTGTTGGACTTCGTGTAACCTTAAATAAACTTTATGATCGCTACCAAGTTCCATTGTTTATTGTTGAAAATGGATTAGGTGCCTTAGACAAATTGGAAGAAGACGGCAGCGTTCATGATTCATATCGTATTGATTATTTAGAAAAACATATCCAACAAATGTATGAAGCCATTGAAGATGGGGTTGAACTGATGGGATATACTATGTGGGGCTGTATTGATTTAGTTTCAGCTTCAACTTCAGAAATGTCTAAACGTTACGGATTTGTTTATGTTGATGCGGATGACCAAGGAAATGGAAGTTTTGATCGTTATAAGAAAGATTCCTTCTATTGGTTTAAAGAAGTCATCGAAAACCAAGGGGCAAATATTCTTTCTGAGGGTTAATTTTTTAATGAAAAGGTTGACTAATATGAATAAAATATTTTATTTAATGCGTCATGGACAAACCTTATTCAATGTTCAAGGTCGTATTCAAGGGGCTTGTGATTCCCCATTAACTGAGCTTGGAATTGAGCAAGCTAAAGCTGCGCGTGCTCATTTTGAAGAAGAAAAGATCACTTTTGATCACATTTATTCCTCTACCAAGAACGGGCTTGCGATACTGCTGAAATAGCTAGTGGACGTACGGATTTAATTCGTTTAAAGGGCTTGAAAGAATGGAATTTTGGTGCTTTTGAAGCTCATCAAGAGTATCTTAATCCAGAATTACATAAAGAAGATGGTTCTGGCTATCGTGACTACTTTGTAGCTTATGGTGGTGAATCCAATACGCAAGTCTATGAGCGCATGTATAAAACCATAAAGGAAGTTTTAGACAGTGAAAAAGAAGAAGAAGTGTCCCTTTTTGTCAGTCATGGCGCTTCGATTACGCAATTTTACCGTCATATGACTGAAGAAGCACCAATATTAAAAAAACGCATGTCCAATTGTGGGGTTTTAAAAATCGCTTATGATGGCGAAAAAATGCAAGTTATATCCGTCTATAATCCCATGGACAAAGAATATGTATTTGATCGGAAAAGGATGGAATAACCAAAAAACAAATGAACGCTTTTAATACGCTTGCCCCAGTCTTCTTTATGTTGATTTTGGCTATCTAGCTCGCCACTTTGAATGGATAAAACCCCAAGATAAAAATGGGGCAAATGCCATTATCTTTACAGTACTTTTCCCAATTTTGATTTTCCATTTAATGTTGCATGCAGAACTGAAATTGGCAACAGTACCGATTATCCTATACACTTTATTAGCCTTCGTGCTCGCTATTTTTGTAGGTAAACTCTTACGAAACTTCATTGGGGAATCCCGTTCGCATTTTGCTCGCTTTCTTTTGCCGACAGTTGAGGGTGGTAGTGTTGCTCTGCCATTATACTTATCAATTGTGGGAGTATCGAGTAACACTGTTATCTTTGATATTGCTGGTTCCATCGCTGCCTTTTTAATTATTCCAATTATGGTTTCTAAAGCGGCAGCAAATGATACAAGTAATAAAGACTTGCTTATTTCGATTATCAAACACCCCTTTGTTATTGCTATATTTTTAGGTCTTTTGGGTAATATTTTCCAAGTAGCAAATGTGATTGCTTCTAGTCCTATTGCCCCTGCTTATGAAGGAATTATGGCAAAAGCAACTGGTCCAATTGGCGGGATGATACTTTTTATTCTGGGTTATGATTTGAAAATTGATTTGGAAACGATTAAACCTTTGGCTAAATTAGCTTTGGTACGATTTTCATTTTATGCACTGGTTATTTTAGGATTTTTCCTACTATTTCCTAGTATGATGGCTAATGAAAAATTTAAATTAGCTGTTCTTGTTTACTTCATGTGTCCGACAGGTTTTGCTATGCCTGCCATTATCTCACCTGTTTTTAAAACAGAAGAAGATGAATTATTTTCGGCCACCTTTATTTCACTTTCGTTAATGGTTACATTAATTGTTTACACACTTATCGTTATCTTTATGGTTCATTAACCAAAATAAAAAAGGAGAAAATTTATGTCTACAAAACAATTTCCAGATGGTTTCTTATGGGGTGGTGCTACAGCCGCTAACCAATTAGAGGGTGCCTATGATGCTGATGGCCGTGGTTTGGCAAACGTTGATCTTTCACCAGTAGGAGAAGCGCGTCTTGATGTTATTACGGGTAAACGTAAGATGTTGGATTTTGAAGATGGTTATTTCTACCCAGCAAAAGAATCAATCGACTTTTACCACCGTTATAAAGAAGATATTGCTTTATTTGCAGAAATGGGCTTTAAAACTTTCCGTATGTCTATTGCTTGGTCTCGTATCTTCCCTAAAGGTGATGAGAGCCAACCAAATGAAGCTGGTTTAGCTTTCTATGAAGATGTTTTCAAAGAATGTCGTAAATATGGTATTGAACCACTTGTAACCATCACTCACTTTGATATTCCAATGTACTTGGTTACTGAATACGGTGGTTGGAAAAACCGTAAATTGGTTGAATTTTATGGAAATCTTGTGACTGTTCTCTTTAACCGTTACAAAGGCCTTGTAAAATATTGGTTAACATTCAACGAAATCAATGTTCTTCTTCATGCACCATTTATGGGAGCAGGAGTTATCTTTGAAGAAGGCGATGACCGTAACCAAGTCCTCTATACTGCAGCGCACCATGAGTTGCTTGCCTCAGCATTAGCAACTAAGATTGGTCATGAAGTTGATCCTGAAAACAAAATTGGTTGTATGTTAGCAGCTGGTAAATTCTACCCATTATCACCAAAACCTGAAGATGTATGGGCAGCAATGGAAAAAGACCGGGAAAACTATTTCTTCATTGATGTTCAATCACGAGGTGAATACCCAGAATATGCTTTGAAATTCTTTGAACGTGAAGGCATTGACATTGTTTTTGAAGAGGGTGATAAAGAACTCCTTAAAGAAAATACAGTTGACTTTGTATCCTTCTCATATTACGCAAGTCGAGCTGCTGAAGCAAATAAAGCTGATCAATCTGAAGCTAACCTCCTTGCCTCATCTGAGAACCCATACTTAGAAAAAACTGAATGGGGCTGGGCGATTGACCCACTAGGTTTCCGTATCACTCTTAACGACCTTTACGATCGCTACCGCAAACCACTCTTTGTTGTTGAAAATGGCTTAGGAGCAGTAGATGAACCAGATGAAAATGGCTACGTGGCTGATGATTACCGTATCGATTACCTTCGCCAACATATCGAAGCAATGCGTGATGCCATCACTGAAGACGGTGTAAACCTCCTTGGTTACACAACTTGGGGCCCAATTGACCTCGTTTCTGCTGGAACAGGTGAAATGAAAAAACGTTATGGCTTCATTTACGTAGACCGCGACAACTACGGAAAAGGAACTCTTAAACGTTCTAAGAAAAAATCATTTGATTGGTACAAAAAAGTTATCGCGTCAAAAGGTGCTGACTTAGATTAGTCTTTCGAGAATAGTTGAACTAAAAAGCTTGAAACAAAAAAAGAGTAAGAGTGAAATCTTTACTTCATTGGTTCTGGCTTTGCTAAAAAATTAAACAGTTTGGTTAAGAGAAATAAAATGGCAGCTAAAAAGGCCCAACAAAGCTTTTAGCTGTCATTCTTTTTTAATCTGAAGAGCATGTTGATTAAGAGAAATTAGTGTATAATGGTTGAAAGGAGATTTTATGCGATTTGAAAAGAAACATGTCTTTTACCTTGTTTTGACCTTTGTTCTCTGCTTTGCTATTCAGGCTAATTGGGAAAAAGGCAGTGATATTATACAAACCGTTGTTAAAACTAGCTTACCTTTTCTTTATGGAGCTGCTTTGGCATATATTGTAAACATTGTCATGAGTGCCTATGAAAATTTAATAGCACGCTTTTTTAAAGGTGAAAAGTATTTTGCATTACGACGTGGCATTTCCATGGTTTTGGCTTACACCACATTTGTGGCCCTCTTATTTTGGATAATATCCATCGTCATTCCAGATTTAATTGCTAGTATTAATACCATGCTTTCCTTTGATACGAGTTCGGTCAAACAAGTTATTCACGATTTAAGTCACAACAAAGTGATTGCAAGACTGATTCAATATGTTGGTGGTGATGCCCAAATCACGAAAACAATTAGTAATTATAGTCAACAATTATTAAAACAATTCTTAACTTTCCTAACCAATATTTTGACATCAGTCACCTTGATAGCATCAGCCATTATTAATGTTTTTGTAGCTTTTGTCTTCTCACTCTATGTCTTAGGAAATAAAGAACAACTCTGCCGTCAAGGAAATCTTTTAGTCGACACTTATACAGGCATCCATGCCCAAAGGATCCATTACATTGTTGGATTACTACATGATCGCTTTCACGGATTTTTTGTAGGACAAACCATTGAAGCCATGATTTTAGGCTCTTTAACTGCCCTGGGCATGTTCCTCTTTAAACTTCCTTTTGCTGCCACGATTGGAGTATTAGTTGCATTTACTGCCTTAATTCCAGTAGTAGGAGCTTACATCGGGGTTACCATTGGTTTTATCCTCATTATGACTCAATCATTTTCAGATGCCGTCTTTTTCTTGATATTCATTGTTATCCTCCAACAATTTGAAGGTAACTTGATTTATCCAAGAGTGGTCGGAGGTTCTATCAAACTTCCTGGCATGTGGGTCTTAATGGCCATTACCATCGGTGCTTCCCTCTATGGAATTGTTGGAATGATTATGGCTGTACCACTAGCTGCAACGGTCTATCAAATGGTTAAAGATAATATTGAAAAAAGACAAGCCATCAAAAAGAACCAAGCTTAAAAAGCTTGGTTCTTTTTTCATAAGATTTTCCATGGTAGCCACTTATAGGAAAAAGTGAAAAAATATCCAATTTTTCTCGGATAAATAAGTGGAGGTATATTATGTATTCAATCAAACGAGATAAGGAAAGTCTATTACCCAGAGAAAAACTAATCCTACAAGGCGCAGAACAACTAAGTGATCAAGAATTATTAGCTATTCTTTTAAGAACTGGTAACAAGGATAAACATGTCATGGAGTTATCGGCCAATCTCTTAAATACCATTTCATCCTTATCTGCTTTTAAAAAAATGTCTTTACAGGAATTGCAACAATTATCTGGCATTGGTAAGGTTAAGTCTATCGAACTCAAAGCCATGCTGGAGTTTGCCTTGAGAATTCAAGCTTCAGAACAAATCAATCAGTATCAGATTCTATCAAGCTATCAGGTTGCTCAAAAGATGATGCAGGAGTTAGGTGACAAGAAGCAAGAGCACTTAGTTGCTATCTATTTAGACACTCAAAATAAAGTCATTGAAGAGAAAACAATTTTTATTGGAAGTGTGCGCCGATCAATCGCTGAACCAAGAGAAATCTTGCATTATGCTTGTCGCAATATGGCAACCAGTATGATCGTTGTTCACAATCATCCTCCGGACAAGTACAACCAAGTGACAATGATTACCAGTTTACAAGACAAATAAAACGATCATGTGATTACATAGCATTGCCTGTCTAGACCACATCATCGTTGGAAAAAATGATTATTATAGTTTTCGGGAAAAATCCACTATTTTTTGTGAGTAAATTCATTGATAAAGTAAGAGAAGAGATTTAAATCATCTTGACGAACGTCTTGCAATAACTCAGGATGCCATTGAACTCCAAGGAAGGCTATTTCATCGGTGCCGACAACTGCTTCAATAATACCATCTCTTGGGTCTCTAGCGATTATAGTCAGTCCATCAGCCAGTTGATCGATGGCTTGGTGATGGAAAGAATTGATAAAGGGTTTCTGACCGTAAATTCTAGCAAGTGGGCTAGTAGAATCAATAACAATATCATGATGGAGACTGTCCGAAGGAAGCTCTTGCCAATGATTAGGAATATTTTGGAGTAGGGTCCCACCAAGATGGACATTCATTAATTGAAGTCCTCGACAAATGCCTAGGATTGGTTTCCTTTGTTTGATTGCCTCTTTAATGATAGCTAATTCATAATAGTCTCTAGCAAGAAAGAAATCATCGTTGATGGCTTGATTTTCAGCATGATAAAATTTTGGGTCTACATTTTGACCACCAATCATAATGATTTTATCAACCATGGAAACATAGGTAGCAGCGGCTTCTTCATCACCAATAGGTAGGAGAAGTGGTAAGGCCCCAGATTTAATAACAGCATTAGAAAAGCCAGCAGGTGCATATGTCCAAGGTAGGTCATCTAAAGCAGTGTTCAATCTCTGATTGGCGGTAATTCCAATAATTGGTTTTGACATGATTCGCTACCTTAATTCTGAGATTGATTCATGAAATACAGCAATGTTTGCAATTCACTGGTCAAATCAACATACTGGACGATAACATCATTTGGTACTTGTAAATGAACTGGTGAGAAACTCAAAATACCTTTAATGCCAGCCTCAATTAACTGATTAGCAACTTCTTGTGCCACTGTACTTGGGACAGTTAAAATGGCTGTTTCAATATCAGATTTTTCAACATGTTCTTTTAAGGAAGACATGCCATAAATTGGAATTCCATCAGCTGTACTTGTTCCTACTAAGGGATGAGAATCCATGTCAAAGCCCATTGAAATTTGCATTTTATTACGATCATGGAAGCGGTAGTGTAAAAGTGCTCGCCCAATATTCCCTGTTCCGACAAGTAAAACATTCGTAGTTGAGTGGTCGTTTAAGAGATCAGCGAAGAAATTCATTAATTTTGCCACATCATAACCAAAACCACGTCGGCCTAACTCTCCAAAATAGGAAAAGTCACGACGGACAGTTGCAGAATCAATCCCCATTGCATCAGCAATTTGTTTAGAACTCGCTTTTTCAATATTATCTGCGTAAAAGCGTTTAAATATACGATAATACAAAGACAGACGTTTTGCTGTTGCCTTTGGGATAGATTTATCAATTACCATTTTTCTCACTCCTGTTTATCATTTTAATATCAGTATCTTTCATGTTACTATTGTAACAAATAGTTTGTGAAAATTGCAACTTTTACACTAAATTTATTAATTTATAATGCTATTCATTTCATTTATAGTAGTGTCTTTCTATTGAATTGTGATAGTCCTATAAATATTTCACATTTTGATTGATTTAACTTCTAAAAGGAAAGTAGGACAATCACTAATAATGAAATTAAAAATTGGAAGGACAATATGACAGATGATAAAAAAAGAACCTGGAACATCATGTTCCAGATTCTTCACAATATCTTTAAGATTTTTGTTTGAGTAAATAGAAGTAAAGGTCACCATAGGTACCAGTATAGTCAATAGCTTGACCATCAATCAGAACTCTTACAATTTTTAGGTAATCTGGTGTCGAAATGTCACAAGAATGTTGTGCTCTTTCTAATTCTGAGAAATCAGGGAAGCTAATGGTTTTTTCTTGTTTACTCTCATTCAAGTAGGTTATTTCAATCATGGATTTGTCCTCCTTTTGTTATATTATAGAACTCTCTTTTTAAAAGGACAAGTGATTGATTTAGACTGCCTCTTTAGTGAAAATATCTCTTTCAACTAAACTATCCATTAAGAAGTAGAACTTATCTTGGAGGATTTTATGATCTTCTGATTTAAAGATATTAACCATGCGAAGACCTGACTTATCGGTAATCGCCAATTTGAAAGCATCAAGTTCCTTGTTAATGGTAATTTTTAATGGGAAACCATCGCCTGAATTGGGAACTTCTTCTAATAAGCGGGTTAATTCATAAAATCCAACTTTAGTGACCATAAAGGTTGTGTCTCTTAAAGTGTATTTTTTAATTTTTGGAGAAATTGCATATTTGAATTTGCAATTTGGGAGACTAATTTCTTTTTCAAATGCCATGTGAAACTCCTAAAATAGCTATAATATGTTGACTTAAACTGTCAATTTCTTCTAAAGTGTTTTGGTCTGAGATTGAAACCCGAATAGATTCTCTTAAACGGTTAGAATCAGTTCCGTAATAGGCTTCAAGTACATGACTAGGTTCTACGGTCCCAGCCGTACAAGCAGAACCTGTTGAAACGGCAATACCTTCCATATCTAACGCGTTAAAAGTAATGCATTATCTTGATTTGGAAAGCCGATATTAATAACATGTGGGAGTGAATTATCTGATTTAGAAAGATAGTAATTGCAAACAGATAACTTTTCTAAAAAGCTTTGTTGTAAAAGCTCAATTTTTTCAAAGTTTTCTGACATATGTAAATAAGCATCTTCTAAAGCTTTAGTCATTCCGATTATACTAATAAGGTTTTCTGTTGAAGCACGTCGTTTTTCTTCTTGATCCCCACCATGTAGTAGCTGATCAAAATGCAGTGAATTGCTGTATAAAAAGCCAACCCCTTTAGGTCCATGAAATTTATGAGCCGACGCAGTAAGAAAGTCAATACCTAGATCAGAAGGCCTCAAAGCAATCTTTCCAATTGCTTGAACAGCATCAACATGAAAAACGGCTTGATGGTCATTCAAAAGACGAGCAACCTCTTCAATTGGTAAGAGGTCGCCAGTTTCATTATTAGCCGCCATCATTGACACCATAATAGTGTCAGGACGAAGAGCCGCTTGAACTTGTTGGACAGAAAATTTGCCATCAATTGGTTTTAAGTAAGTCACTTCAAAACCAAAGCGTTCTTCTAAATAGGCCATTGTATGGAGAACAGAATGATGTTCAATAGCAGTGGTAATTAAATGTTTACCCTTAGCTTGATTAGCTAAAGCATAACCTTTGATGGCCGTATTGTTACTTTCAGTACCACCAGAAGTAAAAATGATAGAACGCTCAGGAACTTCTAAAAGTGAAGCAATACTTTGACGACAGTCACGGAGAACCTTATTAGCTGATCGACCAAAAGAGTGGATACTTGAGGGATTCCCAAAAGTAGTCGCCATGTGGTCAGTCATTGCTTTGATGACTGACTCACTTAATGGCGTCGTTGCTGCATTATCAAAATAGATTAAATTATTTGTCATGTGGATGGAATTCAAATAGTGGGCTAAGTGGTTTTCTTTCATGGATGCGGATAATCGCTTCCGCAATTAAACCGCTAGCAGAAATATAGTTAACATTTGCTGGTTTACGATTTTCAGTAAGGACAGAGTCTGTGATAAGGATTTCTTTAATCGGAGCAACTTCCAAAACGTCAGCAGCAGCACCTGCAAATAATCCATGACTAGCTACCGCGTAGATATCATTTGCACCGTCACGCTCAAGAATCTTAGCGGCCTCAGCAAAAGTGATACCTGTATTTAAGATATCGTCAATGATGATAGCATTCTTGCCAGCAACATCACCAATGATATAACCTTCTTCACGTTCAGTTTCATCTTCTGAATAATCAATGATTGCAATAGGGGAATTTAATAATTCAGCTAAACTACGGGCACGTTTAATCCCAGAGTTTTTAGGACTAACAATGACTACATTTTCGCCACACAAACCTTTATCTTCATAATGGCTTGCAAAGAGTTGTGTTGTGAAAAGGTTGTCTACAGGAATATCGAAGAAACCTTGAACTTGAACAGCATGTAAGTCAAGTGTTAAGACACGGTCAATTCCAGCTTTAGTCAGCATATTAGCGACTAATTTTGCAGTAATTGGTTCACGTGATTTTGAAACACGGTCTTGACGAGAATAACCAAAGTAAGGTAAAACAACGTTTACTGAGTTAGCACTCGCACGTTTACAAGCATCAATCATGATAAGAAGTTCCCAAAGGTTATCATTAACTGGGAAATTTGTCGATTGAACAATATAGATATCATCTCCACGAACAGTTTCTTCGATGTTGATCATAATTTCACCATCTGAAAACTGGCGTGAGGAGATTTTTCCTAACGGGATACCAGATGCTTCTGAAATTTTTTCAGCGATTGGTAAGTTTGAGGTGAGTGAAAACAATTTGATTTGCTTATCAGCATATCGTTCAGTCATGATAATGTTAGCTCCTATCTCTTCGCGTGAATGTGAATTTTCGTGAAATTCCATCCATTTCTTATTTTTAACAGTTCTATTTTAACAAAAAAACAGAAAAATTGCATTTTTCTGTTGAGAATATTTTTAATGGTTCAGGGTTTTGCTAAAGCGAGCAACTTTGCTTTTAGCATATTTAAAATTTATGGCATTGTTTTCTAGGAACTGATTAAAATCAGCTTGACCTTTTTCGGCATCATCAACTTCAAGTTCTAATTCATAATCGATGATTGAAGCGTATTGATTATAATCAAGAGCCATTTTTCCAATGTCTGTTTGACTTTCACGACGTGTCGTTGTTAAATAGCCAAAGTTGTTTAATTTAGTAAGGTCAATACCTTCATTCTCAATGATTTCTTTAATGGTCCCATCTGGTAATTGACAGTTTTTGATAATATCTTTAGCCTGGTCTAAAGCTAAGTCCAGATTATATTCCCGATTGCCAACTGTTTCTGGCACTTTAAGGGTTAATTCAGCTGTGTCAGCAAGAGTACGGATACGCAAGGACATGCGGTGGGCTTTCAAGTCAAAATCAGCCGTATCGATATAGTAATTGGTTTGTGTAACAGCAGGAACATGGGTCATTTGATTGAGTAATCTTTGGTACTCATCTTTGGTTAATAAGGTCTTGTATTCGATTTCCAGGTTAGACATGATACCTTCCTTTTAAGCTATTTTATGCTATAATAAATTGTTATTTCAATTTTATATTAAAGTTAGAACTTTGACAAGAAAGGAGTAGAATAGTGGCAATCGATTGGGAAGATTTTTTAGATCCATATATCCAAACAGTTGGAGAGTTAAAAATTAAATTACGTGGGATTCGTAAACAGTTTCGTAAGCAAAATCGCTATTCACCTATAGAATTCGTAACTGGACGTGTTAAATCTGTTGACAGTATTAAGCAGAAAATGGCTTTACGTGGTGTGCTTGAAGAAAATATCGCTCAAGATATTCAAGACATAGCTGGGCTCCGGATTATGGTTCAATTTGTTGACGATATTGATGAAGTCCTAAATCTTTTAAGACAAAGACAAGATATGACAATTGTTTATGAACGCGACTATATTCGCAACATGAAATCAAGTGGCTACAGGTCTTACCATGTTGTCGTAGAATATCCTGTCGATACCATAGAAGGTCAAAAGAAAGTCTTAGCTGAAATCCAGATTAGGACTTTAGGAATGAACTTTTGGGCAACTATTGAACATTCACTTAATTACAAATATAAAGGCGAATACCCTGAAGAAATAAAGAAACGATTATCTAGAACAGCAAAGATTGCTTTAGAACTAGATGAAGAGATGCGTAAAATTCGTGACGATATTAGAGAGGCGCAATTGCTCTTTGATCCAGGAAGTCGCAATTTTAGTGATGGCGTAGGAAATAGTGATGACACAGATGAATTATACAGATAAGGTGACTCGCGTCGCCATAATAGCTAATGGAAAATATCAAAGCAAGCGGGTTGCTTCAAAATTATTTTCTGTCTTTAAAGATGATCCAGATTTTTACCTTTCTAAAAAGAATCCTGATATCGTCATTTCAATTGGTGGGGATGGCATGCTTCTATCAGCTTTTCACATGTATGAAAATGAGTTAGATAAGGTGCGTTTTGTCGGCATTCACACGGGTCATTTAGGTTTTTATACTGATTATCGTGATTTTGAAATTGATAAATTGATTGAAAATTTAAGAACTGACAAGGGGGAGAGTATTTCCTATCCCATTCTTAAGGTGGTCTTAACATTGGATAACGGGCGTGTTATAAAGGCTCGTGCCTTGAACGAAGCAACTATCAAACGGATAGAAAAAACCATGGTTGCGGATGTTTTTATCAATAATGTTCGTTTTGAAAGTTTCCGCGGTGACGGCATGTCGATTTCGACACCAACGGGATCGACGGCATACAACAAGTCTTTAGGCGGAGCTATTCTCCATCCAACCATAGAGGCCCTTCAATTAACGGAAATCTCAAGCTTAAACAATCTTGTCTTTCGTACGGTAGGATCCTCATTGATTATTCCTAAGGAAGAAGTGATTGAAATTGTTCCTCAACGGACTGGCATCTATACCATTTCGGTTGATAACAAAACTTACAACTTAAAAAATGTGGTTAAGGCGCAATATTATATTGACTGTAAAAAAATTCATTTTGTTTCAACGCCAAGTCATACCAGCTTCTGGGAAAGGGTTCAAGATGCCTTTATTGGTGAACTGGAATCATGAAATTTGAATTTACTGCTGACCGCAGAACCAAGGTCAAAACGTTATTAAAAGGTCATGATATTTCTAAGGGACTTTTGGCCAAAGTCAAATACAAGGGCGGTCATATTGCCGTCAATGGCAAAGAAGAAAATGCCATCTACCTTCTCGATGTTGGCGATGTGGTCACCATTATCATACCTGATGAAAAACCATTTGAGAAACTCGAAGCCGTCTCTCATCCTTTGGATATTGTTTATGAAGATGAACACTTTTTAGTCCTTAATAAGCCAGTCGGATTTGCCAGTATTCCAAGTGCCATTCACTCAAATACCATTGCAAACTTCATAAAATCCTATTATATCGAACAAAATTACCCCAACAAACAGGTTCATATTGTAACCCGTTTGGATCGCGACACAAGCGGACTCATGCTTTTTGCTAAACACGGCTACGCCCATGCACGCTTAGATAAGCAATTGCAAGTTCGTGCCATCGAAAAACGTTACTTTGCTTTGGTTTCGGGGAATGGGCAATTGCCAGATCAGGGGGAAATCATTGCACCTATCGGGCGTTCAAAAGACAGCATCATCACCAGAGCAGTTGACCCTATGGGAAAATATGCCAAAACAACTTACCAAGTTGTAGCTCGCTACGCTGAAAATGTCCATTTGGTTGATATCAAGCTTCATACTGGAAGAACTCACCAAATCAGAGTCCATTTTTCACATATTGGCTTTCCATTACTAGGAGATGACCTTTATGGAGGTCGCGTGGATTTAGGAATTACCAGACAAGCTTTACATTGTCATTTTTTGCGTTTTTATAATCCATTTACAGAAAATGAAAGCCAACATACAATAAATTTGACAGATGACTTTGAGAACGTTATCATAGATTTACAGAAAAAAATATAATGAGGTGTTTAAAAAATGAGTATTAGAAGCTTATTTGGTAGTTTACGTGAAAAAGTTGTTGGTAAACATGTGAAAATCGTTTTCCCAGAAGGAAATGATGAACGCGTTGTTCGTGCAGCAGCTCGTCTTAAGTTTGAAGGTTTAGTAGAACCAATCATCTTAGGTGAAGCTGATGAAATCAGAGCTTTATTAACGAAACTTGGTTTCGCTGATCAAGATTATACTATCATTAATCCAGTTGATTATCCTGAATTTGAACAAATGAAAGAAGCATTTGTTGAAATCCGTAAAGGGAAAGCAACCATGGAAGATGCTGATAAAATGCTCAAAGATGTTAACTACTTTGGTGTTATGTTAGTTAAAATGGGTCTTGCTGACGGTATGGTTTCAGGTGCGGCTCATTCAACAGCTGACACTGTACGTCCTGCACTTCAAATTATTAAAACAAAACCAGGTATTTCACGTACTTCAGGTGTTTTCTTAATGAACCGTGAAAATACAAATGAACGTTATATCTTCGCTGACTGTGCTATCAATATTGATCCAAATGCTCAAGAATTAGCTGAAATTGCAGTTAATACAGCAGAAACAGCTGAAATCTTTGACATCGATCCAAAAATTGCTATGTTAAGTTTCTCAACTAAAGGTTCTGGTAAAGCACCACAAGTTGATAAAGTAGCAGAAGCAACTCGTATTGCTAAAGAAATGGCTCCAAATCTTTCTTTGGATGGTGAATTACAATTTGATGCTGCCTTTGTTCCTGAAACTGCTGCTATTAAAGCTCCAGATTCAGATGTATCCGGTAAAGCTAACACCTTCATTTTCCCTGATTTACAATCAGGAAACATTGGATACAAAATTGCACAACGTTTAGGGATGTTTGATGCCATTGGCCAATTCTTCAAGGTTTAAATAAACCAGTTAATGACTTGTCTCGTGGTTCAAGTGCTGAAGATATCTACAAACTTGGTATCATTACTGCAGCTCAAGCTCTTGGCAAATTAGAAGCTGAATAAGAACTTATAACATAATGAAAGATGGTAAAATTTTGTTTTCAAAACAGGGTTTTACTTTCTTTTTTTGAAAGGTTTCATATGATGAAAAAGCAAACTGTTTTAGTAACCGGCGCCTCAGCTGGTTTTGGTAAGGAAATCGTCTACCAATTAATTGCGGATGGTTATCGTGTTATCGGTGCGGCTAGACGCATTGATAAATTACGAATGATGGAATCCCACTTAGGGGCTGAAAAATTCCTAGCCTTACAAATGGATGTTTCTGATACAAAATCTGTTGACACAGCCTTAAAAAATCTTCCTGAGAATTGGAAAACCATTGATGTGCTTATCAATAATGCAGGTTTAGCTCTTGGATTAGATAAGGCTCAAGAAGCTGACTTTAGTAAGTGGATGACCATGATTAACACTAATATTGTTGGTCTAACTTATTTAACCCACCAACTCTTACCGCAGATGGTTGAACGAAATGCCGGAATGATTATTAACTTAGGCTCAACAGCCGGGACTATTCCCTATCCAGGTGGCAACATCTATGGAGCGACAAAAGCTTTCGTTAAACAGTTCTCCCTTAATTTAAGGCTGATTTAGCCGGCACTAAAATCCGGGTATCAAACATTGAACCAGGACTATGTGAAGGCACAGAATTTTCTTCTGTTCGCTTTAATGGAGACCAAGACCGTGTAAATGCTGTTTACCAAGGGGCACATGCTATCCAACCCATTGATATTGCCAAAACAGTATCATGGATTATGGCTCAACCAGAACATGTTAATATTAATCGTATCGAGATTATGCCAGTTTCCCAATCATATGGACCACAACCTGTTCATAGAGATTAATGCACTAAAAACCATACTATCATAGGATAGTATGGTTTTTAGTGTTTTTTGGTACTCGTATTTTCTAAAGTACTAATTGTTAAATCAAGACTTTGTTTAGATATTGAGCAGTTTTCAAACAGATTTATATATCGTCAGAAATAGAAGGTCCAGAGGTGACATCTGACCAGCCGACAATTGCTTGTGCCGTTTCTTCCAAGTATTGCGCTAATATTGGTTTTAAATCTTGAACAAAATCAAGAGTACCAAGGTACTGGCCATTCTCATCTTGAAGGCCATAATAAGATTGGAAATAAATATGGTCGGATGAAGCGGTCGGTAATAAAAAATGTTTGGTTGCATCCTGAGGATTGGCTTTAAATTGGCGGTAAATCCATCCTTCAAGTTCCTGGTCATCTTCTGGAAAGAAGGAGCCATTAAATTGGTGGTTGTGATAAATAATTTGGCCGGTATGATCAGATTGACGGATTTGGAAAGGGAATGCATCCAGTAGTGATGAGTTTAGGCTTTGATAAAATTGGTTTAAAGCGGAGCTTAGGGCTAGGACTGTTTGACCTTCTTTTAGTTTGCTATCAGTGATGTAAAAGCCTTGGCTGGTCACAATTTCCGAAAAATAGAAGACTGGAAGTGTGCTTTCTATTGGCATAAAAGAAAATAGGGCTTGATAGTTTAGTGATTCTGGTTCATGAGATTCATATTCGGCGATGGTGATTTCGAACAGTTCAGAATAAGTGTCACTTAAGATTTGATAAAATGATTTTTGAAAATTTGAATCAACTTGGTACAAGGCTAATAATTTTGGTCTCTTTTTCATAAGACCATAGTAGCGATTCTCTCAAAAAATGCAATTAATGCGCTTTAGGAAAAGAGCAGAGGATAGTATTAGTATTTCAGACTAAATGCCTAGCAATTGGATGACTCGCCATAGTATAATCTAATTAACAGATTAAAGGAGCAAGATATGACACAGAAAATTGTATTTTTAGATGTTGACGGAACTTTAGTTGATTACCATAATAATATTCCTCAATCAGCCATTGAAGCTATTCAAAAAGCTCGTGCAAATGGTCATTTGGTGTATGTATGTACTGGCCGTAGTCGTGCAGAAATGCAAAAGGAAATCTGGGAAATTGGAATTGATGGGATGATTGGTGGGAATGGTTCTTATGTAGAACACCACGAAGACGTTATAATGCATCAGTTGATTCCACTAGAAGAGGCTAAACATATTGTTGACTGGCTACATGAACGTGGCTTGGAATTCTATCTTGAGTCTAATAATGGCCTTTTTGCCAGTGAAAACTTCCGTGAGGCTGCTCGTCCAGTTATGAAAACCTACGCACTCCGTAAAGGGAAAACTGAAGAAGAAGTTAAGGACCAAGAAGCAGAAGATCTGCTCCATGGACTCGTCTATGGTGGTGAGCTTTACCGTGATGACCTCAACAAAGTCTCTTTCATTCTAAGTGATTATCAAGATCACTTGGATTCCATTGAGGAGTTTCCTGAATTAGAAGCACACACTTGGGGTGGACGCGGTGAAACAGCACTCTTTGGCGACCTAGGTGTTAAAGATATCAATAAAGCACATGCAATCGACGTTTTATTAGATTACTTGAAAGCAAATAAAAAGGATACGATTGCTTTTGGAGATGCTAAAATTGATATTCCAATGTTAGAATACTGTGAAGTTGGTGTTTCTATGGGGAATGGTGGCCCCGAAATCCTAGCTATGGCAGATATGGTGACAGATGACGTCGAAGAAGACGGACTCTATAATGCCTTCAAAAAATTAGACTTAATCTAAACAAGCACAACCAAGTCTTTGGGACCTAAATGGTCATCCTTTGACTTGTTTTTTTATCTGCTTAAATTAGTCAAATTATTTGACTAATAACAATTGAGATATTATAATTATCAAAAAGTATGGAGGGCGAATGGATGAAAGCAATTCAAGTTAGAAAACCTGGTGGACCAGAAGTATTGGAATTGGTTGAATTGGCAAAACCTCAGTTAAAGAAGGGCTGGTCAGTGGTCAAAGTCTTGGGATTTGGTATCAATCGCTCAGAAATTTTCACTCGCCAAGGCCACTCACCTTCTGTTACCTTTCCTCGTGTCCTAGGAATTGAATGTGTTGGCCTTATTTCTGAAACGGAAGAAAATAGTCCTTATACAGTTGGCCAGAAAGTCATGTCCTTGATGGGGGAGATGGGGAGAGCCTATGATGGTTCCTATGCCGAATACGTCTTAATTCCTAATGATAACATTTACCCAATTGAAACGGTATTACCCTGGGATTTACTGGCTGCCTTGCCGGAATCTTACTATACTGCCTTTGGCGCACTGCAACAATTACAAATTAATGATAGGGATAAAGTCTTTGTTAGAGCTGGTTCTTCAGCCTTAGCGCTTGCCTTTCTAAAACTTCTAAAATCGGCTTTTCCTAAAGTAGCCGTCTATACTTCTGTAAGACAAATGCGTAAAAAGGATGACTTGTTAGCACTTGGTTATGAGGCGGTATTTCGAGAAGAAAAAGGTCATGTTCAAACAGATTTAACTTTCAGCAAAGTATTGGAGTTAGTTGGCCCGAAGACCATAATGGATAGTATTGGATTGATGGATGAAGCGGGCATTATCTGTTCTTGTGGTCAATTGGGTGGTCAATGGTATTTAGAGGAATTTGATCCCATTATGGCCTTAAAAAATAATATCTATCTGACGACCTTTTATTCAGGTAACATTACTGTCGAAAAAATACAAGCCATGCTCGATTTTATGTCTGCTATGAAGACTGAAATCTTAAAACCACAACTATTCAAGTTAGAAGATATTGCAAAAGCACATGCTAAGATTGAAGCAGGCTCAGCTATCGGGAAAGCAGTTGTTCTAATAGGAGAAGCTTATGACAGCATTAAAGCAGAAGTCTAAAAAATTAGTCAGATATTTAGATCAGGAAAAAAGTCTCTATGAGCGATATGCTCGGAAAAATGGTTTAACCGGAAAAAGTTTGCAACTTTTATTATGGATTTATTATAATCCTCAAGGGGTCACACAGCGTTTTTTAGGTGACAAAACCTTGTCCACAAAACAAGTTGTTAATGCCACAATTAAGACTTGGTTGAATCAAGGATACTTGCTTTTGAAAGAAAATCCTTGCGATAAAAGACAGAAAATGGTTCAATTAACAGAAAGTGGAAGGGCTTATGCCTCTGCACTATTAGATCCATTAGAAACACTTGAAATAAGGGCCTTAGAATCCTTGGACTCAGCTGAAAGAGATCAACTTTTAGATCTTTTTAGTAGATATACCAGTGCCTTACAGAAGGAAATGGAGAAATTATGATTCGATTTGAAAAAGTATCAAAAAGTTTTGGTGACAATCAAGTTTTGAAGGAAGAAAGTTTTCATATTCAAGACCGAGAATTCTTTGTCTTAGTTGGTTCCAGTGGTTCAGGGAAAACCACTCTCTTAAAAATGATCAATTGTTTGGTCCAACCAACTTCTGGTCAAATTTATTTAAATAAAAAAGCGCAAAAGGACCTACCATTAAGAGAAATGCGCTTATCTATTGGATATGTCCTGCAACAAATTGCCTTGTTTCCCAATTTGACTGTGGCTGAAAATATTGCCATTATTCCAGAAATGAAAAAATGGACCAAAGAAGAAACACGAGAGAAGACAATTGAGTTGTTAAATAAGGTAGGCCTTCCAGCAGAAGACTATTTAAATCGCTATCCAAAAGACTTATCAGGTGGTGAACAACAAAGGGTTGGTATTGTTAGAGCTATTATTTCCCATCCAAAGATATTACTGATGGATGAGCCCTTCTCGGCCTTAGATCCAATATCTCGTAATCAACTTCAAGATTTAATGCTAGACTTGCATCGTGAGTTTGACATGACTATTGTTTTTGTCACACATGATATCAAGGAAGCCATTAAATTAGGTGACCGCGTTGCCATCCTTGACCAAGGACAGATTATTCAGTTGGATAGCCCTCAAGCAATCATGGAAAATCCCGCAAACGACTTTGTTGCCAGTCTTTTTGGAGGTGAATTAAATGACTAGTATATTGACGACTTTTCAAGACCGTTATTCAGACTGGCTCAAGGCATTAGTCGAGCACTTGCAAATTTCTCTTTTAGCCTTGTTGATAGCGATTATTATTGCTATTCCTCTAGCAAGTCTACTAAGCAAAAGCAAGCGCTGGTCAGATATTGTCCTTCAAATTACGGGGATCTTCCAAACTATACCATCACTAGCTTTACTTGGTTTATTTATTCCTTTTATGGGGATTGGTACCGTACCGGCAGTTACAGCATTAGTCATCTATGCTATCTTTCCCATTATTCAAAATACCATAACCGGACTAAACGGTATTGAACCTAGTTTACAAGAGGCCGCAAAAGCCTTTGGGATGACCAAGTGGGAACGTTTGAAGAAGTTTGAAATCCCCTTAGCCATGCCAGTTATTATGTCGGGTGTTAGAACTTCTGCAGTCATGATTATCGGAACTGCCACTTTGGCTTCCTTAATTGGTGCTGGTGGGCTAGGTTCCTTTATCCTATTAGGGATTGACCGCAATAATACCGATTTAATTTTGATTGGTGCCATCTCGTCAGCCCTCTTAGCCATCTTGTTTAATAGCATTTTGCAGTACTTGGAGAAAGCTTCCTTGCGCAGAATTCTTATTGCCCTTGCCGTCATTGTCTTCGGTCTTCTAGGATCCTACGGGCCAAACCTAGCAACGCAAATGACCAAGAAGTCGGAAACCATTGTTATTGCAGGGAAATTAGGGGCAGAGCCTGAAATCTTAATCAATATCTATAAGGAAATGATCGAGGACCAATCAAATCTTAAAGTTGACTTGAAACCTAATTTTGGTAAAACGACCTTCCTCTATCAAGCTCTTAAATCTGGTGATATTGATATTTATCCTGAATTTACCGGAACCATTACCTCAAGTCTATTGACTAAAAAACCAGCATTGAGCAATGATCCCTTTCAGGTTTATCAGGATGCAAAAAATGGCATAGCAGCTCAGGATGATTTGCTTTTATTGCAGCCTTTTGCTTATCAAAATACATACGCTGTAGCTGTGCCGGAAAAATTAGCTAAGGAAAAAAATATCAGATCTATATCAGATTTGAAAAATTATCAGTCACAATTAAAAGCAGGCTTCACTTTAGAATTTAAGGATCGTGCCGATGGCTATAAAGGTTTACAAAGCAAGTATGGTTTGGACTTGGCAGTATCTACGATGGAACCAGCTCTTCGCTATCAGGCAATCAAAGCTAACGATATCCAAGTGACAGATGCCTATTCAACCGATGCTGAATTGAAGAAGTACAATCTGGTTGTTTTGAAAGACGATAAAGCTCTCTTCCCTCCTTATCAAGGAGCTCCTCTTATGACTCAGAAATTAGCTAAGAAACACCCTGAATTGAAGAAAATTCTAAATCAATTGGCGGGTAAAATTACTGAAAAAGAAATGCAAGACATGAATTACCAAGTTTCAGTTGAGGGTAAAGATGCTAATAAAGTGGCCAAAGCTTATCTGATTAAAGCAGGCTTGCTTAAAAAGTAAAGAGTTAACATTATAGCTAGGACATGTTGTCCTAGTTATTTTTTGTCCAACTTCAAGCAGATATTAAAACTTAAGACACCATAGGATAGTATTATGAAAGCCTTTTATATCATTGGCTATTTTTCTTGTTAATCGTTATACTAGAAGTATCAAAATAAAAGGAGATTTATTCCATGTTGCATAAGACTTTAAAAGACTTTCCAGAAAACTTTTTCTGGGGTGCTTCAACATCTGCTTATCAAGTAGAAGGGGCAGCTTTAGAGGATGGAAAAGGACCATCTTGTCAGGATATTAAGGAAATTCCTGAAGGAACTTCAGATTTATCTGTTTCAGTTGACCATTATCATCACTTTAAAGAAGATATTGCATTAATGGCAGAAATGGGCTTTAAATCTTACCGTTTCTCTATTTCATGGACACGTATTTTACCTGAGGGAACTGGAAAAGTTAACCAACAAGGAATTGACTTTTATAATCAATTGATTGACGAATGCTTAAAATATGACATCGAACCAATCGTAACCATGTTCCATTTTGACATGCCAGCTGCACTTGATGCGCGGGGTTCATGGTCAAAACGTGAATCAATTGACTGGTTTGCTGAATTTGCGACAATCCTTTTCAAAGAGTTTGGTGACCGCGTTAAGTATTGGTTAACCATTAATGAACAAAATATGCTGACTTTAGTTGGGCCAGTCATCGGAACACTTCATGTTCCAGAAGGAACAACAAATCTTACTAGAGAAATTTATCAACAAAATCATCACCAATTAGTGGCTCAAGCCAAAGCCATGCAAATCTGTCATGAACTCTTGCCAGATGCTAAAATTGGTCCGGCTCCAAATATTTCTCTAGTTTATCCAGCTTCATCAAAACCTGAAGATGTTCTTGCTTCACAAAATTTAAACGCTATCCGTAACTGGCTGTATTTAGATGCTGCAGTATATGGCGTTTACAATTCATTGGTTTGGGCATACTTAGAAGAACAAGATGCTGTTCCAGAAGTAACAGCAGATGATGTGGCAACAATGCGTGCTGGTAAGCCTGACTTTATTGGTTTTAATTACTACAATACCGCTACAGTAGCTGCTTCTGATGGCACTGAAACAATGGATCCAGGTGCTGATCAACAAACACAACGTGGAGAGGCTGGTTTCTACCGTGGTGTCGATAATCCAAACCTTCCTAAAACAGAATTTGGTTGGGAAATTGACCCAATGGGCTTCCGAGCAACAATGCGTGAAATGTACAGCCGTTACCGTTTACCAATGTTAGTTACTGAAAATGGACTTGGTGCTTACGATACCTTAACCGAAGATGGTAAAGTACATGACCAATACCGTATCAATTACTTACGGGCTCATATTGAACAAATTCAATTAGCTATCAGCGATGGTGTTGAAATGTTAGGTTACAATCCTTGGTCAGCTATCGATTTAATTTCAACGCATGAAGGTATTAAGAAACGTTATGGTTTCATTTATGTTGATCGCGATGAATTTGATTTAAAAACCTTAAAACGCTATCGCAAGGATTCCTTCCATTGGTATAAAAAAGTCATTGCTAGCAATGGTCAAGATTTAACAGACTAAGCTCATCAAAAAACATCCTTTCTGCTATAAGGGAAGGATGTTTTTTTGTTAATTCCGAACATTTTCTTATATGATTTAGATATATTTGACAAAAAAAAGACATTGTTTTAGAATATTATAAGGAAGGGTAAGTTTTTTACCTAGCGATGTCTCTATCTAGAGATTATAGGAAGGTCATTTTAACTAAAGAATGGAAGCATATTCCATGGTCTTTTAAAAGGAGAATCCCTATGTTTAATGACATGCCTGTTTTTGATTACGAAGATATTCAATTAATTCCTAATAAGTGTATTATTAATAGCCGGTCAGAAGCAGATACTAGTGTCAAACTTGGTAACTATAGCTTTAAATTACCAGTTATCCCTGCTAATATGCAAACTATTATTGATGAAGATATTGCTGAGCAATTAGCAAAAGATGGTTATTTCTACATCATGCATCGTTTTGATGAAGCAAGCCGTAAGCCATTTATCAAACGGATGCATGAGCAAAACTTAATAGCTTCGATTTCTGTTGGTGTTAAAGATTATGAATATGATTTTGTCACATCTTTAAAAGAAGATGCGCCAGAATTTATCACTATAGATATCGCTCATGGCCATGCTAATAGTGTTATTGATATGATTAAGCACATCAAAAAAGAATTACCAGAAACATTTGTTATTGCTGGTAATGTTGGGACACCAGAAGCTGTTCGTGAATTAGAAAACGCTGGTGCAGATGCTACGAAAGTTGGCATTGGTCCAGGTAAAGTATGTATTACAAAAGTAAAAACTGGTTTTGGTACAGGTGGATGGCAATTAGCTGCCTTACGCTGGTGTGCTAAAGCAGCTCGTAAACCAATAATTGCTGATGGTGGTATTCGTACCCACGGTGACATTGCTAAATCCATTCGATTTGGTGCAAGCATGGTTATGATTGGTTCTTTATTTGCAGGTCACTTGGAAAGTCCTGGTAAATTGGTCGAAATCGATGGCAAAACTTTCAAAGAGTATTATGGTTCTGCCTCTGAATACCAAAAAGGTGAGCACAAAAATGTTGAAGGTAAGAAAATTCTTTTACCGACAAAAGGACATTTGGCTGATACACTAACAGAGATGAGACAAGACTTACAATCGTCAATTTCTTATGCAGGTGGCAAAGATTTAGATGGATTACGTCGTGTTGACTATGTTATTGTTAAAAATTCTATTTGGAATGGTGATTCCATCTAAAAGAGTCTTGAAATATAAAAAATTAGTGATAAACTAGTTTTTATAAAAAATTTAATAAACTACTTATTTATACTGTGAATTGGCGCAGTGTTTCTACAAGACACCGTAATGTCTAACAATAAGTAAGCGAAAGCTTGCTTGGTATTTATACCTTGCAAAATAGGAGGGGTAGTGTCTTCTTATTTTGCAGCAGGCTTTTTTTATTTTTGAAAGAGGTAGCCATGAAATTATTGGAAGAACGCATCCTTAAAGATGGTAACATTTTAGGGGAAAACATCTTAAAAGTTGACAATTTTTTAACTCACCAAGTGGATTTCCAGCTTATGCAAGACATTGGCCAGGTATTTGCTGATGCTTATGCTCAGGCAGGCATTACAAAAGTCGTCACTATTGAAGCATCTGGTATTGCTCCAGCACTTTACAGTGCACAAGCTCTCAATGTCCCAATGATCTTTGCTAAAAAGCATAAGAACATTACTATGACCGAAGGAATTTTAACCGCTGAAGTCTACTCATTTACTAAGCAGGTTACAAGTACTGTTTCAATTGCTAGCAAATTTCTGACAAAAGAAGATAAGGTATTGATTATTGATGACTTTTTGGCAAATGGCCAAGCAGCAAAAGGCTTAATCGAAATAATCAATCAAGCTGGTGCACAAGTAGTTGGTGTCGGCATTGTCATTGAAAAATCATTTCAAGATGGTCGTCAAGTATTGGAAGACATGGGAGTTCAAGTCACATCTCTTGCCCGCATTAAGAATTTCGAAAATGGACAATTAAACTTTATGGAGGCTGACGCATAATGGCATCACAAGAACAACATTCACATTCACAATCAGCAGTATTAGGCTTACAACACCTCTTATCAATGTATGCTGGTTCGATTTTAGTACCCATCATGATAGCTGGTGCCATCGGTTATTCAGCCAAAGAATTAACCTACTTAATTTCAACTGATATCTTTATGTGTGGTGTCGCAACTTTCTTGCAGCTCCAATTAAATAAATATTTTGGTGTTGGCTTACCAGTTGTCCTAGGCTGTGCTTTTCAATCTGTTGCTCCATTATCAATCATTGGAACAAAACAAGGTTCTGGTGCCATGTTTGGTGCCTTAATTGCCTCAGGTATTTTCGTTATCCTGATTGCAGGTGTTTTTTCTAAAATCGCTCGTTTCTTCCCAGCTATCGTAACAGGTTCTGTTATCACAACCATCGGACTTTCTCTAATTCCAGTTGCTATGGGGAATATGGGGAATAATACACCAAAACCAACTTTGCAAAGTCTGATTCTAGCTATGCTTACTATTTTCATTATTTTAGCAGTTCAAAAATTTGCAACTGGCTTTATTAAATCAATCGCAATTTTAATCGGATTAGTATCAGGAACTATTATCGCAGCATTAATGGGCGTTGTTGATACAGCAGCTGTAAGCAATGCACCATGGGTTCACGTTCCAACACCTTTCTACTTTGGTGCTCCTAAGTTTGAGATTACTTCAATTGTCATGATGTGTATTATTGCCATCGTTTCAATGGTAGAATCAACTGGTGTTTATTTAGCCTTATCAGATATTACAGGTGACAAATTAGATAGTCAACGTCTCCGTAACGGATATCGTGCAGAAGGTATGGCCGTTTTACTTGGTGGTATCTTTAACACCTTCCCTTATACTGGTTTCTCACAAAATGTTGGTTTAGTACGTCTTTCAGGTATTAAAACACGTCGCCCAATTTACTATACAGCTGGTTTCCTAGTATTTATCGGTTTGTTACCTAAATTTGGTGCTATGGCTCAAATTATACCTAACCCAGTCCTTGGTGGCGCAATGTTAGTCCTTTTTGGTATGGTAGCTCTTCAAGGGATGCAAATGCTTAATCGTGTTGATTTTGTTAATAACGAAGCTAACTTTATTATTGCAGCAGTTTCTATTTCAGCAGGTGTTGGTTTTAACGGAACAAACTTATTTGCCAGTTTACCAACAACTGCTAATATGTTCTTAACAAATGGAATTGTTATTGCAACGGTTACAGCAGTAGTTCTTAATTTAATCTTTAACGGCAGCAAAAAGGATTAATCCAAATTAGTTGAAAGACTCGTAAGAGTCTTTTTAGATAAAAACACCTCTGAACAGTATGATTCAGAGGTGTTTCTTGTTTCTAATTAAGCTTGGTAAGTAAAGGTAAAACGATTTTTTAAACCATTTGTGATAGCAACTCGTTTATCCTGAGTCACAATAATCCCTTCAATGTCAGGGTGCTGGTTAATAAGCTTATAGACAGTCATGCTATCTAAACCAAATAAACGAGTTGTCCAGACTTCGCAATCTAGGGATGAATCAGCGACAATAGTTAAACTGGCCATGTCTGTTTCAATGGGCAATCCTGTTTCTCGGTTGAAGATGTGGTGATATTCCTTGTCGTCAACTTTAAGTCGTCTTTCATAGATACCAGAAGTGACAACAGACTGGTTTGAAACTTTGAGGATACCTAAGTTGTGTCCACGTTCTTTTTCGGGTTCCTGGATACCAATATAGTAGAGACCGTCTGGTCTTTTATGATTGTTACCGTGGACTAAGACGTTACCGCCAAGATTAATCAAGGCAGTTTCGATACCATCTTTTATTAAATAGTCCATTATCTTATCAGCAATGTAGCCTTTGGCTAAAGCGCCTAAGTCAATTTTCATTCCCTCTTCCGCAAGAAAAATAGATTGATTTGTCGGATCAATGTCAATCTTACTGGCATCGGTCAAACTTAATTTCTCAGTAATTTCTTGCTGACTTGGAACTTTTGCATCAGAGAAACCTATACGCCAAGTTTGAACTAAGGGGCCAATAGCAATATTTAAATTACTTGGTTGAGCTAAGCTATGAGTTTTACCAATTTGAATTAGTTCGAACAAATCTGGGTGAACTCTAACAGCTTGCTTTCCAGCAGCAAGATTAATTGCCATCAGTTCGGAATCCATGTCGTTGGCACTAAAACGGTTTTTGTAGATTTCAAAGAGTTGACAGACTTTTTCCATTTGTTTGGATGCAGTAGCCGACTTAATCTGGACATCAATGATGGTACCCATCATATGTAACTGTTTAGTGAGAAACATATCTGAGCTCCTTTCTCTCTATAGAAAAAAGGGTCAAATTCTTTTGACCCAAATTAATTTTTCTTTTTCATTTCGCCGGCAGGGAAATAGCTTCCTTCAGGCATATCGTTAATCATCACGTGGATGTTTTCTTTTGGGGCTTGGGCAATTCGTGAGACAAGTTCAGTAACTTCACGGGCCAATTCATTTTTTTGTTCTTGGCTACGGCCCTCAAATAAATCAATTGTAACAAATGGCATTTTCTTTTATCTCCTTGTATTTTTCTATATTTTACCACTTTATTCATTAAATGCATAGAAAAATTATATAAAAATATAAAAAAATATAAATTGTATAATATGTTGTAATCCTTTGCTGACTAATAAAGGGCAATTGTCATCGCAAAATAGGCATTTTTGTGGTAGAATAGTTAAGATAAAAAAAGAAGGTAGGAACCCCAGTTTGGCTCAATTATACTATAAATATGGGACGATGAATTCTGGAAAATCCATTGAAATATTAAAAGTAGCACATAATTACGAAGAACAAAATAAACCTGTTGTTATTATGACAAGTGCTCTAGATACTCGGGACGGCTTTGGTGTAGTATCTAGTCGGATTGGTATGAAAAGAGAAGCGATACCCATTTCAGATGATATGGATATTTTTACTTATATCGATGCTTTGGATACCAGACCTTATTGTGTTTTGATTGATGAATGTCAATTTCTGAGTAAGAAAAACGTCTATGATTTAGCTCGTGTCGTTGATGAGTTACATGTTCCAGTCATGGCCTTTGGTTTGAAGAATGATTTCCAAAATCATTTATTTGAGGGTTCAGAGCAACTCTTACTTTTAGCTGATAAAATCGATGAGATCAAAACTATTTGTCAATATTGTAGTAAAAAAGCCATTATGCAGTTACGGATGAAAGATGGCAGACCTATCTATGAAGGTGAACAAATTCAAATTGGTGGTAATGAAACTTACATTCCAGTATGTCGCAAACATTATTTTCATCCACCACTTGACCAAGATTAAGGAGAAGCAAGCCTAGTATGAATATTTATGATCAGTTACAATCCCTTGAAGACCGCTATGAAGAATTAGGTGAATTGCTGAGTGACCCAGATGTGGTTTCCGACACTAAGCGCTTCATGGAATTATCTAAAGAAGAAGCTAATACCCGCGAAACAGTTGCTACTTACCGTCAGTATAAGGATATTATTCAGTCAATCGCTGACGCAGAGGAGATGATTAAAGATTCTGGCGGTGATGCTGAAATAGAAGAGATGGCTAAAGAGGAGCTAAAAGAATCAAAAGCTACTAAAGATGAATACGAGGAAAAATTGAAGATTCTTCTCTTACCCAAGGACCCAAATGATGATAAAAATATTATCTTGGAAATTCGTGGGGCAGCTGGTGGTGATGAAGCTGCACTTTTTGCCGGCGATTTACTGGATATGTACCAACGCTTTGCAGAAAGCCAAGGCTGGCGCTTTGAAGTTATGGAAGCATCCTACAATGGTGTTGGTGGTATCAAAGAAGTCGTAGCTATGGTATCAGGACAATCCGTCTATTCAAAATTAAAATATGAATCAGGCGCACACCGTGTCCAACGTGTTCCTGTAACTGAAAGCCAAGGTCGTGTCCATACCTCAACTGCAACAGTATTAGTGATGCCAGAAATCGAAGATGTAGAATATGAAATTGACCCTAAAGATTTACGGGTTGACATCTATCATGCATCCGGTGCTGGTGGACAGAACGTCAATAAAGTAGCAACAGCCGTACGGATGGTCCATCTGCCAACCAATATAAAAGTTGAAATGCAGGAAGAACGGACACAACAAAAGAACCGTGATAAAGCCATGAAAATTATTCGTGCCCGTGTTGCTGATCACTTCGCCCAAATTGCCCAAGACGAGCAAGATGCCGAACGGAAATCAACAGTCGGGACAGGTGACCGTTCTGAACGGATTAGAACCTATAACTTCCCACAAAACCGTGTCACTGATCACCGCATCGGATTAACTCTGCAAAAATTAGATACCATTTTATCAGGTAAAATGGATGAAGTCGTTGATGCCTTGATTATGTATGACCAAACTCAGAAATTGGAAACATTAAATAAATAATGAATTATGCCAGTCAACTAGCAGCCTACGAAGAAGCTTTAGTGAAAGTAGGTGAAGATGCCGAAAATATTTCTTATGTTTTTAGAGAATTAAAGGGGTGGGGTCTGATGGACTTCATCCAACATCAAAATAAAGAAGTCACCGAGACTGATTACGCACTGATGCAAAACATCATGGACCAGTTACTTGCTGGTCGCTCACCACAATACATTACTGGCAAAGCCTACTTCTGGGATTTGATTCTGACAGTTAATGAAGCTGTATTAATCCCACGGCCGGAAACAGAGGAACTGGTGGAATTGATCCTTGCGGAGAACCAGGCAGAAAAATTAAATGTTCTGGATATTGGAACTGGTAGCGGGGCTATTGCCATTGCCCTCAAAAAAGCCAGACCCAGTTGGACAGTAACAGCCTCAGACATTTCGCCAGAAGCCTTGGAAGTCGCCAAACAAAATGCCAAGGTCAACGGGGCAGAAATTGACTTTACCCAGTCCGACGTTTTTAGTTCTATTTCAGGAAAGTCTGATATCATTGTCTCCAATCCCCCTTATATTGCTTATGAGGACAAGGAGGAAGTGGGACGCAATGTCTTGATTTCAGAGCCTCATTTAGCCCTTTTTGCTGAGGAGAATGGCCTAGCGATCTACCGAGCAATCCTTGAGCAAGCTAGTAACTACCTGAAAGAAAATGGGAAAATTTACTTCGAAATAGGTTACAAACAGGGGCCAGACCTGTCACAACTGGTAGAATCCACCTTCCCAGACAGAAGGCTGCGCATTCTCAAAGATTATTATGGAAAGGATAGAATGGTGATTATCGATCATGGAACGCTTTAAAGCCATCATTGAAGAAGGTGGTGCCTTAGTACTGCCAACAGAAACGGTTTACGGCCTTTTTGCCAAAGCCTTAGATGAGGAAGCTGTTAATCAGGTTTATGCTCTCAAGAAGAGACCGCGTGATAAGGCGATGAATTTAAATGTTGCTGATTATCAGTCTATTCTAGACTATTCCAAGGACCAACCTTCCTACCTAAAAGATTTATTTGATGCCTTTTTACCAGGACCACTAACTATTATTTTAAAGGCTAATGATCAAGTGCCAGCTTGGATTAATTCTGGCAAGGATACTGTAGGCTTTCGCTTACCCAACCACCCAATTACTGCTCAACTGATTCGCTTAACGGGTCCCCTGATTGGGCCATCAGCCAATATTTCTGGTAATGAAAGTGGTCGCAACTACAAAGCCATTATGGACGCCTTTGGCCAGCAGGTTACAGGTTTCGAAGACGACCAGGCTCTCACCGGTCAGGATTCTACGATTATTGATTTATCCGGACCTAAAGCCAAAGTCCTCAGACAAGGGGCCATTACGGTTGCTGATATTCAAAACAAGGTTGCTGGGATTTCTTTTGAATAAGAAAGCCCCTTATAAATAAAGGAGATTTATTATGATTTTTGATAGAGATGATTATCAAGCGTTTGACCAAGAACTATGGGATGCTATCCATGCTGAAGAAGAACGACAAGAACACAATATTGAATTGATTGCTTCTGAAAATGTGGTTTCTAAAGCTGTCATGAAAGCTCAAGGTTCTCTTTTAACCAATAAATATGCTGAAGGTTATCCAGGTAAACGTTATTACGGTGGAACTGAATGTGTTGATGTGGTTGAGAACTTGGCTATCGAACGTGCTAAGGAAATTTTTGGGGCTAAGTTTGCCAATGTTCAGGCACATTCAGGTAGTCAAGCCAATGCAGCTGCCTATATGGCTTTGATTCAAGCTGGAGATACAGTACTCGGTATGGATTTGGCAGCAGGAGGCCATTTAACCCACGGGTCACCAGTTAATTTCTCAGGAAAAACTTACAATTTTGTTGGTTATTCAGTTGATCCAGAAACAGAAATGCTAGACTATGATGCGATTTTAGAACAGGCTAAAGAAGTCCAACCTAAACTTATCGTTGCGGGTGCTTCAGCCTATTCTCGCACCATCGATTTTGCCAAATTCCGTGAGATTGCTGACCAAGTTGGTGCTTACCTTATGGTTGATATGGCTCATATTGCGGGCTTGGTGGCGGCAGACCTTCATCCAAGCCCAATCCCTTACGCAGATGTCACAACCTCTACAACGCATAAAACCTTGCGTGGGCCGCGCGGTGGCTTGATTTTAACCAATGATGAAGAATTGGCTAAAAAAATTAACTCTGCCATTTTCCCAGGCCTTCAAGGTGGTCCATTAGAACACGTCATTGCTGCAAAAGCCGTTTCTTTCAAAGAAGCCTTAGACCCTGCCTTTAAAGTTTATGCTCAAAACATTATCGACAATACCAAAGCTATGGCTGATGTCTTCGCCAAAGATGACAGATTCCGTCTGATTTCTGGTGGCACAGACAACCACGTCTTTCTTGTTGATGTGACCAAGGTTATTGAAAGTGGTAAATTAGCACAAAACCTCTTGGATGAGGTGAATATTACCCTCAACAAAAACTCAATCCCATTTGAAACCTTATCACCATTCAAAACTTCAGGTATCCGTATTGGTTGTGCAGCCATTACTAGCCGTGGTATGGGTGTTGAGGAAAGTAAAGCCATTGCCAACTTAATTATTAAAGCTTTGGTTAACCATGACGATGCGGCTGTACTTGACCAAGTTCGTCAAGAAGTGCGTGCCATCACTGATAGATTCCCATTATACGAAAAATAACCCATGTTAGATATTTATATACGTAAACTATACATTCACCAATTTTCACCCAGTGACACTGAATTATTACTTGCTGAAAGTGAGGTGACCATTACCCCACGACTTGATGAATACTTCAGAAAAAAACTAGCTAAGGTTTTCTCGGAAGATGCAAAGCGGGGCCAATTCACTGCTGATAACGATTTTCTCAGCATGATTTCTGAAGATTACTTAGAAAGCAGCAAAGCCATTGCGCAAGCATGGAAGGAAGCTTTTGTCATTTCGGAAGATCAGAAGACCAATGATTTGGTCTTCCTTGCTTTTGAGAAGGATGGACTGCCATATTTTGCCTTTCTCCGTTTAACCTTGAAAGAGGCCTTTGCCCACACCAACAATAGTCAGGATAATCCTTTTAGTATTACCCAGAATAACCTTCCAAGTGCGGCTCAGGCGCCGGATGAGGCTTTGGTCATCAATTTGGAGACTCATGATTATTATTTGATTGAAAAAAGGGTCAAACACAATGGTAGCTTTGCCAATTATTTCTCGGAGACCTTGCTCAAGGTGCAACCGCAGCAGTCCGTGAAAAAATCCATTAAAACCATTGAACAAACCGCGCAAAAGATCGCTGAGAACTTCAATCAGGATGATTTTGCTTTCCAATCAAAAATGAAGTCTGCCATTTCCAAAAATTTGGAAGAGGGGGACCATTTGTCGCCAGAACAACTGGCTGATCAATTATTCGATAATAATTTAACAGCTCGTTTAACCTTCGTCGACCAGGTCAAAGATGCTATTCCAGAACCCATTAAAATTTCCGATATTGACCATTCCCGTCAATTGAAGAAATTAGAAAGCCAAAAATTATCCCTTTCTAATGGGATTGAATTAACAGTTCCAAATGCCGTCTATCAGGATGCTGATTCTGTTGAATTCATTATGAATGACGATGGGACTTATTCCATTCTAATCAAAAATATTGAGGATATAAAAAATAAATAAATGTTTAAATTTATCAAGCGCGTTGTTTTCTTTGTCTTTCTGATTTTTTGCCTTTTTCAGGTCTATATTACCCATCAGAACGTCAAAAACGTTATGCGCTATCAAGAGATGGTTGAGAAGACATTAGCAGCCAATGATACCAAAGCCAATGTTGATTTAATTTTGGCCATGATATATACAGAGACCAAGGGTGGATCAGCCGATGTCATGCAGTCCAGTGAAAGTAGTAGTGGAACAACCAACTCGATTACAGATAGTCAAGTTTCCATTCAACATGGCATCAAGTTAGTTTCTAAGAACTTACAATTGGCTGAAGAAATGGGCGTTGATTCGTGGACTGCCATTCAGGCTTATAACTTTGGCACACCTTATATCAAATACGTGGCTCAAAATGGTGGTGAGAATACTATTGAATTAGCTAAAACTTATTCGCGAGAAGTAGTAGCACCTAGCTTAGGGAATACTACTGGTGAGACTTATATTTATTATCATCCTCTTGCCATCATTTCTGGTGGTCAACTCTATAAAAACGGTGGTAATTTTTACTATTCTCGCCAAGTGGCCTTTAACTTATATCTCATTAAATTCTTCTCAATGTTTTAAAATAATTAAAATGTGTAACACTTCTGAAACTTTTTAGAAGTGTTTTTTTATATTTCTGTAACAAGTTCGGAAATTCACAATAATTCATAAAGATAATTACTTAAAGTTTGAGAAATCACAAACATTTGTTTTTTTAAGATCCTGATAAATGCGATGGTTGGAAAAAAAGGCCGTACATTAGGCTTTTTAAACATTTTAATTTTTGTGATGTTATAAACAATCTGTGAGCAAATTCTTTGGAAGCGATTTATTGCTATGCTATAATCAAGACCTAAACAAAAATATTGTGAAAGAAGGAACAAAATATATATGTCTAAAATCGTTGTTGTCGGAACAAACCATGCTGGAACTGCAGCTATCAAAACCATGCTTTCAAATTATGGATTAGAAAATGAGATTGTTACTTTTGATCAAAACTCAAATATTTCTTTCCTAGGTTGTGGTATGGCTCTCTGGATTGGAGAACAAATTGATGGCCCTGAAGGACTCTTTTATTCTGATAAAGAAGAGTTGGAAGCAATGGGGGCTAAAGTCTATATGGAGTCACCAGTTTTATCGATTGACTATGATAAAAAAGAAGTGACAGCCCTTGTTGAAGGTAAGGAACATGTTGAGTCTTATGACAAATTAATTCTTGCTACTGGTTCACAGCCTATCATTCCCCCAATTAAGGGTGTGGAACTTGTTGAAGGGTCACGTGAGTTCAAAGCAACTTTAGAGAATTTGCAATTTGTTAAACTCTACCAAAACTCTGCAGAGGTTATTGCGAAGCTAGAAAAACCAGGCATTAACCGTGTTGCCGTTGTAGGTGCGGGCTACATTGGTGTTGAGCTTGCGGAAGCTTTCCAACGTAAAGGGAAAGAAGTTATCCTTGTCGATATTGCCGACACATGTATGGGTGGCTACTACGATCGTGATTTCACTGATATGATGAGTAAAAATCTTGAAGACCATGGTATTCAATTAGCCTTTGGTCAGGCTGTTCAAGCTGTTGAGGGTAATGGTAAAGTTGAGCGCCTCATTACTGATAAAGACAGTTTTGATGTCGATATGGTCATCATGGCTGTCGGTTTCAAACCAAACACTGGCTTAGGGAATGGTCGTCTTGAAACGCTACCAAATGGTGCTTGGATTGTTGATAAAAAACAAGAAACTAGCATGAAAGATGTTTATGCTATCGGAGACTGTGCCACTATCTTTGATAATGCCCGTCAAGATGTTAACTACATCGCATTAGCTTCAAATGCTGTTCGTACTGGGATTGTAGCCGCACATAATGCATGTGGTCATGAATTAGAAGGTGCCGGTGTACAAGGTTCTAATGGAATTTCCATTTACGGATTGAAGATGGTCTCAACAGGATTAACACTTGAGAAAGCAAAAGCTGCTGGTTTCAATGCTGCTGAAACTGGTTTTAATGACTTACAAAAACCTGAATTCATTAAAGAAAATAACCATGAAGTGGCAATTAAAATTGTTTATGACAAAGAGAGTCGCGTTGTTTTAGGATGTCAAATGGTTTCTTATGAAGATGTCTCAATGGGAATTCATATGTTCTCACTAGCCATTCAAGAAAAAGTAACAATTGAGAAACTCTCTCTAATGGATATCTTCTTCTTGCCACACTTTAACAAGCCATACAACTACATTACGATGGCTGCTTTAGGAGCAGAATAAGCTAACTTTTCTGAGCATTAATGTATAATAAAAAGTGCCTCTCAAATAGTGGCACTTTTTAGGAGGAAAAATGAGAAAAGTTGTATTAAATATTGCTATGAGTCTAGATGGCTATATTGCACGAGAAGATGGCAGCTACGATTGGATTGAAGGACAAGGCACAGATGCATTTGACAGCACCAAACAATTTGACAATCCGTCCTTCTTTAATTCTTGTGACACCGTTATTATGGGCCGTAAATCACTTGACGATTGCCTCTAGAATTAATAGATGGTTATCAAGATAAAAAGTTCTACGTGGCCTCTAGGCAAAATTTAAGCTCTCCATATCCCAATGTCTTTTTCACTAAGGAAATTGTTGGCACTCTTAAGCAATTAAAAGCAGAAAAAGGTGGCCCAATTTGGATTTTTGGAGGTGCAGGACTCGTCCATACCTTGATTGAAGCAGACTTGATAGACCATTACATTATTGGTATCATTCCAACTATCTTAGGTCAGGGGCGCCCATTGTTTACAGGTAACAGCCAAGAACACAAATTACAACTGATAGAATCCACCGTTACAGATGGCATAGCCATGCTCAGGTATGATCAACGTCAATAAAAAAGAGACCTGACGGTCTCTTTTTTATTTTTAGGATTTTTTATTGGTTAACGAGTTTAGTTTTTAGCTGCAGAAGCGAATTCTTCTTTAGCAAATGCTTCGTCGATAATTTCTTTCAATTGTTTAGCAGAGGCTTGCATTTTTTGCAATTCAGCATCATTCAATGGGATATTTACCGGACGAACCACACCGTAGGCACCAACGATCGCAGGTTGTCCAATGTAGCAATCTGTAACACCTTCATATTGGCCTTCTTGGAAGACTGAAAGTGGAAGAACGGCATTTTCATCATCAAGGATAGCTTTAGTAATACGAGCAAGGGCTACGGCGATACCGTAAAAAGTTGCACCTTTTTTGTTGATGATTGAGTAAGCAGCATCGCGAACTGATACGAAGATGTCTAATAAGCCTTCTTCGTCAATGTCGCGGTTGTCTTGTAACCATTGTTCAAGTTTAACACCTGCAACATTAGCGTGTGACCAAACGGCAAATTCTGAGTCTCCATGTTCACCCATAATATAGGCATGGACTGAACGAGCATCAACACCAATTTTATCAGATAATGCTTGACGGAAACGTGCTGAGTCAAGTGAAGTACCAGAACCGATAACACGTTCTTTAGGGAATCCTGAGAATTTCCAAGTTGAATAAGTTAAGACATCAACTGGGTTAGCAGCAACTAAAAAGATACCATTGAAGCCAGAAGCCACAATTTGTGAGACAACTTCTTTGTTGATGCGAAGGTTTTTCTCAACAAGGTCCAAGCGTGTTTCACCTGGTTTTTGAGGAGCACCAGCTGTTAATACGACAAGATCAGCATCGTGACAGTCAGAGTATTCAGCAGCATAAATTTTCTTTGGAGAAGTGAAGGCAAGTGCGTGGCTTAAATCTTCCGCATCACCTTGTGTTTTTTCCTTGAAAATATCAATTATACCAAGCTCTTGTGCAATATTTTGGGTTACTAATGCAAAAGCATAAGATGAACCTACGGCACCGTCGCCGACTAAGATAACTTTTTTGTGTTGTTTAGTTACAGTCATGTCTAAACATCTCCTTATTTTTTTTGTGGGCTCCTTGCCCATACAATTCAATTTTAGCACTTTGTGAATAGTTTGTCACTCAAATCACTAAAAAAATGAAAATAGTTTTCTGACAGCGGTTCCACAGTGAAAAAATATGGAATTTATGATATAATATACAAGAGTTTGACTAGAAAAGGAGCATTCCTTAAATGCAAGATAGAAATCTAATTGACGTCAATCTGACAAGTGAAATGAAAACATCTTTCATTGACTATGCCATGAGCGTTATCGTCGCTCGGGCCTTGCCAGATGTTCGTGACGGTTTAAAACCAGTTCATCGTCGGATTCTGTACGGAATGAACGAATTAGGGGTAACCCCTGACAAACCCCATAAAAAATCTGCCCGTATCACCGGTGATGTCATGGGTAAATACCACCCTCATGGCGATTCGTCAATCTATGAAGCAATGGTACGGATGGCTCAATGGTGGTCATACCGCCACATGTTAGTTGACGGCCATGGGAACTTCGGTTCTATGGATGGCGATGGTGCCGCTGCCCAGCGTTACACTGAAGCCCGCATGAGTAAAATTGCTCTTGAACTATTAAGAGATATCAATAAGAATACTGTTGATTTCCAAGAAAACTATGATGGAAGTGAACGTGAGCCTTTAGTTTTACCAGCTCGTTTCCCTAACCTCTTGGTCAATGGTGCAACAGGGATTGCGGTCGGAATGGCGACCAATATTCCACCACATAACTTGGGCGAGTCCATTGACGCGGTCAAAATGGTCATGGAGAACCCAGATTGTACCACTCGAGAATTGATGGAGGTCATTCCTGGACCAGATTTCCCAACAGGAGCATTGGTTATGGGACGGTCTGGTATCCATAGAGCTTATGATACCGGGAAAGGATCAATTGTTCTTCGTTCGCGGACAGAAATTGAAGTCTATAATAAGGATCGTGAACGCATTGTCGTTACAGAATTCCCATATGGCGTTAATAAAACAAAAGTTCATGAACACATTGTTCGTTTAGCCCAAGAAAAACGGATTGAAGGGATTACTGCGGTACGTGATGAATCCAGCCGTGAAGGAGTTCGTTTTGTTATCGAAGTCCGTCGTGATGCTTCAGCTAACGTTATTCTTAATAACTTATTCAAATTAACCAGTCTTCAAACCAACTTTAGCTTTAACATGTTAGCTATTGAAAATGGCGTGCCTAAGATTTTAACCCTTAGACAAATCATTGATAACTATATTCTTCACCAAAAAGAAGTTATCACCCGCCGGACTCAATTTGAAAAAGACAAGGCAGAAGCGCGTGCTCATATTTTAGAGGGCTTGTTAATTGCTTTGGACCACTTAGACGAAGTCATTGCTATTATCCGTAATAGTGAGACAGATGTCATTGCCCAAGCAGAATTGATGACGCGTTTCAACCTATCAGAACGTCAAAGTCAGGCTATCTTAGATATGCGTCTTCGTCGTTTAACAGGTTTGGAAAGAGATAAAATTCAATCTGAATATGATGACTTAGTTGCATTGATTGCTGATTTAGCTGATATCCTTGCTAAGCCAGAACGGGTTAAAGCCATTATCATCGAAGAAATGGATGAAATTAAACGTAAATATGCTGATCCTCGTCGAACTGAATTAATGGTTGGTGAAGTTCTTTCACTTGAAGATGAAGACTTGATTGAAGTAGAAGACGTCTTAATTACTCTTTCTAATAATGGTTACATCAAACGATTAGCTCAAGATGAGTTCCGTGCTCAAAAACGTGGAGGTCGTGGAGTTCAAGGAACAGGCGTCAATGATGATGACTTTGTCAAAGAGCTTGTCTCTACAAGTACACACGACACCTTGTTATTCTTCACCAACAAAGGTCGTGTTTACCGTCTAAAGGCCTATGAAATTCCAGAATATGGCCGGACAGCAAAAGGTTTACCAATTGTTAACCTCTTAAAATTAGAAGAAGAAGAGACTATTCAAACGATTATCAATGCACGAAAAGAAGATATTGAAAACAAATATTTCTTCTTCACTACCCGTCATGGAGTGGTTAAACGGACCAGTGCTTCAGAATTTGGACACATCCGTCAGAACGGCTTGCGTGCCTTGAACCTTAAAGAAGGCGATGAACTGATTAATGTCCTCTTAACTGATGGTTCTGAAGATATTATCATTGGTACCAAGTTTGGTTACTCCGTTCGTTTCCAAGAAGCTGTGGTTCGTAATATGGGCCGTTCAGCAACTGGTGTCAAAGGGGTTACCCTTCGTGATGGCGACTTAGTAGTGGGTGCCTCTCGCATCACTGATCAACAAGAAGTCTTGATTATTACTGAAAAAGGCTACGGTAAACGTACTGCAGCCTCAGAATACCCTACTAAAGGCCGTGGTGGTAAAGGAATTAAAACAGCCAATATCACAGAGAAAAATGGAGCATTGGCAGGCTTAGTTACTGTTTCCGGAGATGAGGACATTATGATTATCACCAATAAAGGGGTAATTATTAGAACTAATATTGCTAATGTCTCACAAACAGGACGTTCAACAATGGGTGTTCGTGTCATGCGTCTAGACCAAGATTCTCAAATTGTTACTTTTGCCTTGGTTGATCCTGAAGAGGAAGAGCCAACCTTAGTAGAAGAACAAGACATAAGCGAAGCAACAAATGCTGACCTTAGCCCTGCTTCAGATCAATCAAGTGAGGACTAAGAATGACAACAAAAAGAAATAAGAAAAAAGGGTCTTCAAGATTACGAAATCTCCTAGCAGTAGTTTTATTGATTATTGGTCTTGGACTCATGTTTAATAAAACCATTCGTAATACCCTGATTGCCTGGAATTCAAACAAATACCAAGTGCAACATGTCTCTAAAAAGACTATTAAGAAAAACAAAGAAGCCAAAAGTTCTTTTGATTTCAAATCCGTAAAAGCCGTATCAACAGATACTGTATTGCAAGCCCAAATGGAAGCACTAAAGCTCCCAGTAATAGGTGGAATAGCAATACCAGAAGTTAGTATTAACCTACCAATTTTTAAAGGTCTTGGAAATACAGAGTTAATCTATGGTGCAGGAACCATGAAAGAAGGCCAAGTCATGGGTGGTGACAATAACTACTCACTTGCCAGTCACCATATCTTTGGTATGGTGGGTTCTTCCCACATGCTCTTTTCTCCCCTAGATCGAGCAAAAGTTGGCATGAAGATTTATGTCACTGATAAAGAAAAAATTTACCAATACGACATTGAATCAGTCCAAACAGTGACACCCGATCGGGTAGATGTCTTAAATGACACGCCAGGAAAAAAAGAAATCACACTGATTACTTGTACCGATGCAGAAGCAACAGCACGTATCTGTGTTAAAGGTGTATTGAAAAAAGAAATGGCCTACAAAGGGGCTCCTGAGTCCGTAATGAAAGCTTTTAATCATTCATACAACCAAGTAGCCATTGAATAAGAAATCAGAAGCTAAGACTTAGTCTTGGCTTCTAAGTCTTTAAAATCACGAGGAGAAAAGATGAAATTAGAAGCAGTCCATCATGTAGCCATCATTGTATCAGATTATGACAAGTCAAAAGACTTTTACGTTAACCAATTAGGATTTGAGATTATCAGAGAAAACCACCGTCCTGAACGCCATGATTATAAATTGGATTTGCGATGTGGTGCCATTGAATTGGAGATTTTTGGTAATTCTCTTAAAGATCCTGACTATCAAGCTCCACCCAAACGTGTAGGACGTCCTGAATTTGACCGAGAAGCTTGTGGACTCCGTCACCTGGCCTTTCGCGTCACCCATATTGAAGACTATATCAAAGAACTTAAGGCTAAAAATATCCCAGTCGAAGACTTACGATACGATGATTACACTGGCGAAAAAATGACCTTCTTTTTTGATCCAGACGGTCTGCCACTTGAATTACATGAATAAAACAAAACCATGACATTTTGTCATGGTTTTGTTGATTTTGTCTTTTCAGTGTAGCAGTTTTTTAACCCTCATTTAAGAAAGGGGTGCTATAATATGAGAACAGATTCAGATAATCTGCTCAAAAAACGAAATAGAAAAGTTTGAGGAAATAAAATGAAATTTAAGAAAAAAATACTTGCTACAGGTCTTGTTCTTGCTAGTGGTTTACTAGTGTCAACAGCTTTTGCAGCTTCAAATGATGTCCAAGGTGTTATTGACGAAGCCTATGTTCAACCTGACTATGTTTTAGGCTATTCACTAGATCAAAGCCAACGTGAGCAAACCTTAAACCTGCTTAATTACAATAGCGGTAAGGATACAAAGGTTAAAACCCTGAATACAGCAGCCTATGCCAAAATCATGAATGTCGCTGATGATGCCAGCATCCAATTGTATTCATCAGTGAAAATTCAGAAGTTAGGAGCTAATGAAGTCCTAAAGGTATCCATTGTCACACCAGAAAACATTACCAAAGTTACACAGGATATGTACCGTAATGCGGCTGTCACCTTAGGGATTTCCCATGCTGATATTAGTATCGCCTCACCGATTAAGGTTACGGGGGAATCGGCCTTAGCTGGTATTTATTACTCTTTAGAAGAAAACGGGGCACAAGTTCCGCAAGAGAACAAAAACTTAGCTCAGGAAGAATTATCAACCCTATCAGACATCAATGCCCAAAACGCTGGTAAAGAAGACTACGATGCCGATAAACTTAATGTGGCCCTAACTGACATCAAAGCAGCAGTGGCCAAAGGTGGTAGTGACTTAAGTAAAGAAGAAGTGCAAAAAATTGTTGACGACACTCTTAAAAACTATGGTTTGACGGATGCTATGTCTTCAGACCAAATCAATCTCATTGTTAACTTTGCCTTTAACTTATCAAATAGTGGGGTTATTTCAAATGCTAACTTTACAGATACCTTAAATTCCCTAAAAGATTCCATCGTTGCTAAATCAGGTTCAACTTTTAAAGACATTAACTTAAACTTTGATTCTGCCAAAGCCCTAGAAACTGGTAAAGGCATTTGGCAACAAATTATTGATTTCTTCCGTTCACTGATTGGCTAAGAATTAAAGATAGAATAGAAAGAGCAGGAAACTGCTCTTTTTTGTGTGCACAATAATGTATCAGTACGAGGTCAGTACTTTGCCCAAAAATTATGATCCAGCTAGGTTTACTTTGGGCTAATAATTGTCTGAATTTTTTAGTTGAAAGATTAAAATTAATTATTTTATCATTTTCTCATTTACCTATTGACAAAAGACTTTTTCAGCTATATACTTAACTGGTTATCTATTTATTAGGTAGACTTAACTTTTTGAAAGGAGCAATTGTGAACCTTAAACGTTTACGACTATTTTTTCTCGGTATTTTAGTCTTTCCCTTGCTGTTAAGCCTATCAGCTTGTCAGTCAAAATCAGACAAGCAAGCAGAAGGACTTCATATTGTTACCTCATTTTATCCCATCTATGCCATGACCAAATATGTCTCAGGAGATTTGAATGACATTAAAATGATTCATTCAAGTTCGGGCATTCATGGCTATGAACCATCAGCCAACGATGTAGCAGCTATCTATGATTCGGATGTCTTTTTCTACCATTCCCATACTTTGGAATCCTGGGCGGGGCAACTGGATGCTAGTGCCCACCACTCTAAGGTAAAAATTATGGAAACCTCTAAAGGATTGTCTTTAGATAAGGTTCAAGGCTTAGAGGACATGGTAGTGGGCAAAGGAATTGATCCAGCTACCTTATATGATCCCCATACCTGGTCTGATCCCATTATGGCAGCCCAGGAAGCCCAAGATATTGCTGATAAGCTCAGCAAATTGGACCCCAAACATAAGGCAGTCTATCAAGAAAATGCCTCAAACTTTACTCAAGAAGCGCGAGCAATTGCCAAAGGCTACAAAGAAAAATTTAAGGGTATCAAAAAGAAAACTTTTGTCACCCAACATACGGCTTTCTCTTACTTAGCTAAACGCTTCGGACTAGTTCAATTGGGGATTTCGGGAATTTCACCAGATCAAGAACCGACTGCTCGACAATTAAAAGAAATTCGTGATTTTATCAAAACCTATAAAGTCAAAACAATTTTTGTGGAGAAGAATGTTTCCCAGAAAATGGCTAAGACGGTGGCTAAATCAACGGGTGCTAAATTAAAAGAATTGAGTCCCTTAGAAGTTGATCCAGGAGAACAGAAGCCATATCTCGATTATGTCTCTGATAACCTTGAGATTTTATATCAGGAATTAAAGAAATAGGAGGAATAAATGAATAAGAAAAAAATGATTGGCGCTGGGGCTGTCCTTGCCTTACTATTTAGTGCCTGTGGCTATGAACTTGGACAATACCAGGCTCATCAAGCTCAAGAAAATTCAGTATCTTATGTGGACGCTGACAAGTCCGGTAAAAATCAGAAGAACCAATTAGCATCTGAAAAGAATCCAGACGACATCAGCAAGGAAGAAGGCATTTCAGCTGAACAAATTGTTGTTAAAATTACTGATAAAGGATATGTTACTTCACACGGCGACCACTATCATTATTATAATGGTAAAGTGCCATTTAATGCTCTCATTAGTGAAGAGCTCTTGATGAAAGATCCTAACTATGTCTTTAAGAAGTCTGATGTGGTTAATGTAGTCAAAGACGGTTACATCATCAAAGTCGATGGTAAATATTACCTTTATCTCAAAGAGGGGAGCAAGAAATCAAACCTAAGAACTAAGGAACAGATTGCTGAACAAGCTGCTAAGGGGGCTAAAGAAGCTGAGAAAAATCGAAATGAATCTGCTTCTGGCAAGGGCTATAAAGCAGCCGGTCATGTCGGAGCTTCTGCACAAGAGATTAAAACGCTAAGAGCCAAGGGCGTTACACGACTGATGATGGTTATATCTTTAATCCAAATGATGTTATTGAAGATACTGGCGATGCCTATATCGTCCCTCATGGAAATCATTTCCATTACATTCCTAAAGGGGAATTATCAGCCAGTGAATTAGGAGCTGCTCAAGCGGTCTGGGCAGCAAAATCAGGCAAATCTTCTGGTCATAAAGGTGGATCAGGCAACAGTAGTAAACCAATTCCTGTTTCCAATGCTGGTAGTTGGACACCAGCACCGACTGGCGGACATCAAAATGCCCCTATTTACTACCCAAGTGTTCCAAACACACCTGTACCTGCTCCACGACACACTGGTGGTCAAGGTTCCAAACCAAATCAACCAGCTCCGTCTCCTGTGGTAGATAAAAATCATGTCTCTTACCAAGATTTGCTTCATCAATTGTATAAGCAACCTGCTAATAAACGTCACCGTGAAGGCGACGGCTTGGTCTTTGACCCTAATACAGTTACCAAATTAACCAGTCGTGGTTACGTTATCCCACACGGTGATCACTGGCACGTGGTTCCGGAAAATCAATTATCACCGCTTGAAATTTATTTGGCAAGGATGCACCTTGCCGGTCAAACTCAGGTTGACAAAGCGACAGCTGAGAAACTTCTTGGCCTTGAAGGGGCTAAAACTCCTGTTACACCGACTCCTGTTGACCACAAGCCTGAATCTCCAAAAGAAAAAGATGGTAAAATTAATCTTTTAGATGGTAAAATCACTAAAACCAAGCAAGGTAAGGATGGCAAGCCATACAGCACAGATGATGGCTACAAGTTCAATATCGACTCGATCAAGTCTTACGACGAGGACGGGATTATTGCTGATCACGAGGGTCATGAGCATTATATTCCATATAGTGAACTAGAAGACAGCGAGTTGAAACAAGTTCAAGACGCTATTAATGCTAAGGATAGTAAGATTGGTAAGGTCGATGACGGACACTTTAGCAAGGAAGAAATTGCTAAGAAACTGCAATACTTGGCTTTACAAAATGGTATTAAAGTAGAACAGCTAAAAGTCACTGGGGACAAAGTTATCATTCCTCATGGCAATCATACCCACACTGCTGAACTAAAAAATATTCCAAGTAAGTTGACCCCTGATCAATTCGAAGATCTAGTGGAATATGAAACTATCATTATGCAGTTGAAAATGGGTAAAGCTAAACAAGATTACAAGACAGAAGACATCATTCGTTCAGGCTCTGAATTGATAATTTATGGAAAAGATGGCTCTACAAAACATGTGCCATTAAACGAAATTAAGTTACCATTGGATTATCAAGAAGTTGATTTCTCTGGTGCTGTAGCGGTGAAAAATCCTAATGACGAAAAACTGGATTATATTTCACGTCAATACAAGGTTCCTAGAACACAATTTATGGTTCTGGGTGATATTGTCTCAGTTCCAGGTAAACCTTCTGTCAGTCTTAACTTAGTCAATATCAATGACCCAATCATCTATACACTTCGTAATGACAAACCTTCTGTGTCAGTTGAAGATAAGGATTTACCAGAAGATGATGTGACAGAAGCTACAGATACTGACACAAGTAAACCAGATGCACCAACTCCAAGCCAACCGGCAGAGGATGTGACTGAGGAAGCAGTCGAAGAAGAAGATCCATATGAAGCTCATCTTCAAGCTCTCGCAAATCAATATGGCTTAACAGTAAAAGACTTCCAAAACCGGATTATGCAATTATCATTCAAATACGGGGTAAGTATGGAGCACATTCAATTTGGAACTTATCTAACTTTCAATGCTAACGGTAAAAGCATGACTTACGATATTATTAATCAAACTTTTGTTAACTAATAACATGATTAAAATCTCTCCTAAAAATATCAAGAAAGGACTACTCCAACTGGAGCAGTCCTTTTAGTGTTTTTGTCATTGTCAAACTGATTAGAAATAAGCTAAGATTGTTGCGAAAATTAATGCTGGTAACATGTTAGCAACGCGCATCTTTTTACCCCAAACAATATTGAGTCCGACACAGAAGATGAGTATAGAGCCGACAAGAGAAATATTTGATAATGCCAAAGTTGTCATAAATGGTTGAACAAGACGAGCTAAAATAGTAATAGTGCCTTGGATGAAGAGAACTGGAATAGCCGAGAAAATTGCACCCTTTCCTAAAGAGGTTGTCAGAACGATTATGATTACAAAGTCTAAAACACTTTTTGTCAGTAAGATGTTAATATTACCTGAAATACCATCTTGTAAAGGACCAATAATAGCCATGGCACCAATTGAAACGGTTAAGGTTGAAGTCACAAAGGCATTGACGAAGTCAGGGTCTTTACTGGAACCAGTTTTTGCTTTGAGCCAATAACCAACCTTATCAAAGTTAGCTTCAATATTTAAAAACTCACCTAGAAGGCTTCCTAAAGAAAGGCAGCCAACAACAAGTAAAGCGTGCTCACTGCTTAAGCCATCATGAGCAATCTTTAACATGCCGGGCATAGCACCAGATATACCAATAAAGAGGACACTAACTCCAGAAGCCATATTAAGACCATCTTGGTGTCTCTCGTTTAAATATTTGCCAAAGAGAACACCAAATACACCCGCTAACAGAATAGCTATAGTATCTATAATAGTTCCCATTCCAATAAAATAGGTCATCTTGCTTAATCCTCCCAAAGCGTCTAAGCTTATTATACAATAGGAGTTTAACTTGTCAATAAAAATTTTAATAATTATTCTAAAATTAAAAAATAAAGATAATTCCCAATAATGTCAAATATTCGAAAAATAGCTATATAATAGGGTTTTATAAAATTGACGAAATAATTATGAATATTCTAATAATGTATAATTAAACAAATAAGAAGGTGGAAAATGGCTAATGATATGGCAAAAAAATACAAAAGAGTCGTAACTTTACAAAAACGCTTACAAATGAAGTGAAAAATGTTATGATAAAACACATATTTTAGAGAAATTCTATTTATAATTTTAGTCCCAAGTTAACTTTTTTATTATAAAGGGCAACTTTACAAATAAGTTTTACCGTGTTAGTTTATAAGAGAGAACTATCTTGTGAATTGGAGAAGATGGATGATACAATATGAACAAATTGCTGAAGATATCAGACGAAAGATTTTAGCCGAATACTATAAACAAGATCAAAAAATTCCGGATCAATTTCAGTTATCAGAAGAATATCAAGTCAGTCGAATGACAATTCAAAAAGCCATAAACCTTTTAAAAATTGAAGGATTTTTATATTCTAAACGAGGGAAAGGTACCTTTGTTTCTTTCCCTACACTCCAACAAGACAAATATGGAACTGATGTGGGCACCATCGTTGGAACCTCAAGCTACTTTTCTCACCAAGGAAAAATGAGCAGCTATATTATTTCATTTGAAGTTCGTTTTCCAGTTCCTGAAGAAATGACAAAATTAAAAATCAGGGCTGACCAAGCAGTCTACGATATTATTAGACTTCGCTATTTGGATGATCAACCATTTCATTTGGAATATTCCATTTATCCAACTCACATCATCAGCAACTTAAATCAAGAAGTACTGGATAAATCTATTTATAAATATATTATTGAAGAACTGGGTTTGCAAATTGGTTCTGGCATAAGACAAATTAGAGCAGACAAACCCGATCAATTTGATCATGATTATTTAGAATGTCAGAAAAATGATCCCGTTCTAGAAATTGAGCAAGTTGTTTTTCTTAAAGATGGCAGACCATTTGAATACTCTCAAACACGTGCTCGCTATGACAAAGCATCTGTAAACTATATTGATTTCAGATAAAAATTTCTTATGTAAAGTCTAAAACTTACATGACAAACAAGTGACCTATACAAAGGTTACTTGTTTTTATATACTGTAATTGAAAACGATTACAAAACAAAGGAGACAAAAATGGAAAAATTCTTTTGGGGAAACTCAGTTTCCAGTATGCAAACAGAGGGTGGTTGGAATCAAGGTGGTAAATCCTTGTCCGTTTATGATGTCAGAGAACCTAAAGATGGTTTAAGTGATTGGCATTTTGCTAATGATAATTACAATCATTACACTGAAGATTTTGACTATATGCAAGATTTGGGGATGAACATGTACCGTTTCCAAATTTCCTGGTCTCGTGTGGTTAAAGATGGAGATGGGGAGTTTAACGAAGAAGGTATAGCTTATTATTCCAAGTTCATTGATGATTTGTTAGAACGCGGTATCCAACCAATGATTTGTCTTTATCATTTTGATATGCCATTGCATTTAGCAAAGGAATATAATGGCTTTATGTCAAAACATGTCAAAGATGCATTTATTAGATTTGGAAAAGAAATGGTTGACCGTTTTAGTGATCGCGTAAAATATTGGATTACCTTTAATGAACAGAATATTTTTCATTTCAGTGAAGGTTTCAATATTTCAGGTTATGAAAAAGGTGATAAAACTATTCAAGACCTTTATCAAATTGCTCACAATGTAATGGTTTGTCATGCCGAAATAAGCAATTACATCCATGAGAAAACTGATGCTAAAATTGGTGGTATGCTTGCCTATTCTGAAGTTTATCCAGCAACATGTGATCCGGAAGATATCCGAGTTGCTCGAGAATGGGATGAATTTGTCAATCATACCTTGGTAGAATGTTTTGTCAATGGCCGTTACTCCAAACAACATTTAGCTTATGCTAAAGAAAATGACATTGATTTAGGAATTATTGATGGAGAAATGGAAAGTATTAGTAGCATGTCTAGTGATTTTATGAGTTTTTCATACTATAGTTCAACAACTGTTTCGGCAAAACAAATTCCAGAAGGCACTGCCCCAAATTTCTATCTTGATTTCGGTAAGGTTGAAAATCCCTATATTGGAACAACCGAATGGGCCTGGCAAATTGACCCGCAAGGGTTCAGGGATGTCCTTAATAAATTGTACCAACGTTACCAAATTCCAGTATTCCCAATCGAAAACGGCATTGGTGTTCGTGAAACTTGGGATGGAACAAACCAAATTGAAGACGATTACCGGATTGACTACCATAGAGAACATTTAAAAGCCATGTATGACGCTATGAAGAAAGATGGAGTTGAAGTCATTGGTTATCTAGGATGGGGCTTGATTGATATTTTAAGTTCTAAGGGCGATATGGAAAAACGATACGGATTAGTTTACGTAAACCGCAGTAACCAAGATTTAAAAGATATGAAACGAGTACCGAAAAAAAGCTACGCTTGGTTTAAAGAAGTGATTGCAAGCAACGGTGCATCACTCTATAAGAATTAAAGGAGTTCTCAAATGGGAAATAATTCAAAAGTTGAAAAATTTTTAGAAAAATTCGCTGAATTCTCAGCTAAACTTGGAAATCAGATTCACTTAAGAACCTTACGTGATGCCTTTACAACAATTATGCCCCTTTTTATCTTAGCTGGATTAGCAGTGCTTTTAAATAATGTTGTCTTTACGACCTTCTTTAAAGGTGAAACCTTAGTACAATTCCAGTCCTACGGTAATATGTTAACTAATGGTTCACTAAATATTGCTGGACTTTTAGTAACACCCTGTATTGCTTACTTCCTATCTCTTCATCGAGATTTTGATAAGCCTATTAGCTCAATTGCAGTAGCGCTTGCCTCCTTGTTTGTAATGTTGCCAATGGAAAAATCAATCTTACCTTTAGCAGCCCAAAAAGCAGTTACAGTTTCTGGGCTTGTCACTTTTGATGAAATTGGTACCAAAGGTCTCTTTGCTGGAATCATCATTGGAATGTTAGCAACAGAAATGTTCATTGTACTAGCTAAAAGTAATAAATTTAGGATCAATCTAGGGGAAGATGTTCCGCCTGCAGTTGGTGAATCTTTCTCAACGATGATTCCATTAATTTTAACGGTTTCATTCTTTGCTTTAATCTCAGCAATCCTACTCAATGTTTTCCATACTGATATGGTGACGATTATTACCAACTTAGTTCAAGAACCACTAAGAAAAGTTAATACATCACTATTTGGTTACCTTCTAATCTATTCAACAGGTAATTTCCTATTTACTCTCGGAATTCACCAATCTGTCATTAATTCGACCTTGACTGAACCAATGATGCTGTTAAATATGAATGAAAATATGGCTGCCGTCCAAGCGGGTAAAGAAGCACCTCATATTTTGAATTCTGCTTTCCAAACTTGCTACGCTCAAATGGGTGGAACAGGTGGCACATTTGCCCTAATCTTGATCGTACTTTTAGCTGTAAACTACAAACCTTTCAAAGATATCATTAAACTTTCAGTAGGACCTGGTCTCTTTGAAATCAACGAACCAATAATCTTTGGTTTCCCAATTGTCTTCAACTTACCTATGATTATTCCATTTGTATTAAGTCCAGTCATCGGCGCTTTAATCGGCTATTTTGCAACTGTCATTGGCTTTGTTAAACCATTAACAGTAATGGTACCGTGGACAACACCACCATTAATTAGTGGATTCCTTGCGTCACAAGGTGACATTAAAGTTGTAATTCTTCAAATAATTATCTTAATTGTAACTGGTTTATTCTACTGGCCATTTGTAATCGTTGCGAAAAAAGCAGCCATCAAACAGTCAGAATTAGAAATGGAAACAGAGGTGTAACTATGAAAAATGTAATGATCTTTTGTAATGCTGGTATGTCATCTTCATTAATGGCCAAAAAAGCAAGTAATCTCTTAAAAGAAAAAGGCAAAGATATTCATGTTGATGCCACAACAACCAGTGATGCTAAAAATATTGTTAATAAAGATTTTTATGATTTATACTTAGTAAGTCCACAAACAAAAATGTATTTCAAACCAATCACTGAATATGCCGAGCCCCATCAAAAACCAGTAGATAATATACCATTTAATGCCTATGTACCAACACCTGCTGGATTAGAAAATCTTACTAAAATTATCTTGAAACATTTAGATTAAGAGCAAAGAAAGCAGATGAAAATCTGCTTTTTTTAAGATATTTTTGACAATTTACGGTATACTAAAGAAAAAGTCGGAGGCAATCGTTATGGAAACAGTAACTATTCAAATTAATGATCAAGATTACAACATGCTAAAAGCAACAGCAGAACTTAAACAGGTGACTGTAGAAGAAGTGACACAAGAATTAATTCACGATAGCTTAACATTGAGCTATGAAAAGTCAGAAAAAGAAGCAGCAGAACGTATTCATAAAGACCATGATGAAGCACAAATTGACAAAGCTGCTAAACCAGAAAACCAATCAACCACAGCACCAGAAATTGCGCGTGATATGGGAATTACGATTTAATATCATTATTTCAATACTGCTTTTACTAGGGGTTGGGACGTCAACGACTCCTGCCGGATTCCATGACTTCTTTTCGAGCCAATCTCTCGAAAATCCCCAGATATTGAATCTTACAGATTCAATATCGATACCCTAAGAAAAATCAGTCTTTCATAAAAAATATTATTATTACTCCTAGTCCTCAAGTAAATCAGCTTGAGGGCTTTTTAATGTGGCAATTTTTCATGTTCAATCTAAAATTTTCAAAAAATGAGTGAAAACGGTTAAAAATGAGCCTTTAAAAGTGGTATAATTACGATAAAGAAAATTCTTAGAAAGTAAAAAAATGAAAATATTAGATGCGATAAAAAATAGTTTTTCAGGGAACGTTTTAGAAAACCAAGTTAACAACCAGAGAGTCAGTCAAAATGAATTTTTGGTATTAGTAGATCAAGAAGCAAAGAAAATTAAACGCCTAAAAATTATTGATATCAATGAATTACATATTACTGGAATGGTAACCTCAACCACTGGACTTACGAGTTACAATTTTGAAGTAGATTTTAACGATAAAGGACAATTAACTGGTAATTACGAGATTACTGATCAAGGAAATACCGATTCAATGATACCTCAAATATTTTCTGAACGCTTGAGTACTGCGATAAAAAATAATATATCCGACACATTTAAAACTGATCCTGAGAATATCAATTTAGACATTGAATATGTTTTTTGCTTTAGGTGCGGAAATAAGCTCCCATCTTCAAGGAAAAATTGTCAGTTTTGTGGGTCTATTCAACCTCATTTTGAAGAAGTTTTACAACAAATTAATTATGAAAAAGAAAAAGTAAAAACAAATTTATCTGAAAAAGAGGTACTTAAAGAGCAAAATAGGCCAATAATTGAAAAAGAAAGAACTGAGCAATTAAAAAAACAAGAAGAAATTGAACAATTACGGCTAAAACAAGATGAAAAAAGGACTGAAGCTCTTCATAATTTATTTAAGTTTTTAGCAAAAGTAATACCAGTTTGTTTAATCATCTTCTTTATTTTTACTTATTCAAGAACCTTCATTTCAGATTATCAACACAAATCAAATGGTGATATCAGAATTTCATCGTCATCAGGCTATGGTGATAATATTGATTCAGTCAAAGCAGATTTTAAAAATATGGGGTTTAAAAATATTAATCTTGTAAAAATTAAAGATGTCACTTTCTTGAAAAATAAAGAATTATTAGATATTGTTGATGATGTTTCTATAAATGGTGATAATAGTTTTAAGGAAGGTGATTATTTCCCAAAAGATGCAAAGGTAAAAATTTCTTACCATACAAAAAAATAAGAAACTGAACATTTTATTTTAAAAGGAACTTTTATGAACGAATTAACAATTTTATTTTCTGACGATGAAAAGAAAGAAATTAATGTCTTTAATCAAAATCTCTATAAGTATGATTTTTCCTCCTATTCATTAGTACCATTACAAGAAATATCTGCTCAAAAAGTAAGTGAAAATCTATTAGGGAAAATCATTGAGAATACTTCGAAAATCGAATACGTCCAAAAGATTCTTTCCAAAGCAGATGTACAATATGTTGCAGATTACTCAGATTTCGTGAAAGAACAACTAGAGAAAGGCAACTGGAAATTAGGTGTAAAAAAATCTAACGGAGCCATGTTTGGTGCAATTTTTGATACGTCAAAATCTCCTCAACAAATAGTTGGACAAACAGAACTTAAAAAAGTATCAGCAAAAGATTTTGGGAATTTAGCTGAGTTATCAGCTATTCAAGGTCAGTTATCTGACATTTCTAATCAAATTGCTGAGTTAAATGTAACTATCGATCGTGTAGAAAATGGTCAATATAATGATCGCTATTCAGGATTCTTTGCAGGTAGACAACTAGTCATTGAAGCATTAGCTTTGTCAGATGAACAATTACAACGTGATCTGTTACTTTCGGCTGCTAAAACAAACAGTGAAACTATAGCAAAATTGATGTTGACCATTAATACTGATGCAAATGAATTTACAAATATCAATAAGAATAATTTGAAAATTTCTAAAAAAATTGAACAATTTTTACAGATGTCCTTAGGTTATTTAAATGCAACATTGCAACTAAATATGCTTGCTTATACAGCATTGGGTGAAAAGCAAGCATTAATAGCAGCTCTTCAGAACTATAATGCCTTTTTAAATCAAACTTTATTATCGCCAATAGATAATCGAGGCAAAACTCTTGCTTGGAAAATAGATAATGCTCATGAAGGTGCTGATGGTCGAATTAATCAAAACTTACTTGCTATATCTAATACTATTGAATCGCTATCTGAATCATTAAGAATTGACGGAGACAATCATGAATTTAAAAAAATTGAAGAAAATAGAAACTAATGAACATAATCAATTAAAAATTTGTAAATATCCTAAATGTCAAAAAGAGACTCATAGTGAAAATAGTATTTTCTGTGGTGAACATTCTAGAAAAGTGAAAAATATTGAGAAAATCGTAGGGGGATTAGCACTAACTGCAGTTACATCAACTGGAATTTTTAAAAACGTCTCAAAAAAATAATAATAATTTTGTTCCTCAAAAACTTGAGGACTTTTTTATTGTGGCAATTTTTCATGTTCAATCTAAAATTTTCAAAAAATGAGTGAAAACGGTTAAAAATGAGCCTTTAAAAGTGGTATAATGAGGTGTATGCGTCACTTCCGTGTGACCAAAACTATTAATTTTTTCAATAAAAAGAAACTAATTGATAAAATATTTAAAACTTTTATCATAAAATTAGTGACTAGATCTTTAATTATCATCACTAAACTATACATAAATTACATTTACAAAAACCTACGGAGTTAACAGTGCTCATGGAAATAGAAACTCAAGTCGAACAACAACTGATTCAACAACTCATTACAGGTGATAGCCAATGGACTTATCGTGAAGACCTAAAAACAGAAGAAGCCCTTTGGGAAAACTTTTTTGAAAAATTAGCTCAGAACAATACTGCTGTATTAAATGATGTTCCCTTAACAAAGCAAGAGAAACATCAGATTAAGAACGCCTTAAACTTTAACAATTACTTTGTGGCGGCTAAATGGATTGCAGGAGAAAATGGGATTGCTAAAGTTCAGGTACAACGGGAAGATGCTAAGTTAGGAACCATTCGTTTATCAGTCCTTTTCCGAGATGATGTTGCGGGTGGGAAATCCATCTACGAGGTGGTTAATCAGGTCAAACGTGATCACTTGCATTCACTAGATAGAGACCGACGCCTAGATGTAACCCTTTTAATCAATGGTTTACCAATGATTCAGGTGGAACTTAAGCAGCAAACTCATCCTTTCATGGACGCCTTCCGGCAAATCAAGAAGTATGACCGTGAAGGCTGCTTCAGAGGTATTTATTCATCCTTACAAATGTTTGTTGTCTCCAATGTCACTGATACTCGCTATATCGCAGCAGCCAAGGAAGACAAGATTAATGATCAATTCTTAACCAAGTGGGTGGACAAGGAAAATCATCCTGTAACGGATCTCTTTGCTTTTGCAACTCAGGTCTTATCAATCCCTCGAGCTCACCAAATGGTCATGAATTATTCAGTTATTGATGATGATAAGAATGCATTGATTCTTTTACGTCCATACCAAGTCCATGCCATCGAAGCGGTGGCTAAAGCTAGCCTAGAACAAAAATCTGGATATGTTTGGCACACAACTGGATCAGGTAAAACCTTGACCTCATATAAGGTTGCCCGCAATCTCTTACAAATCCCATCTATGGCCAAGACCATCTTTGTTGTTGACCGTAGAGATTTGGATCAGCAGACAACATCTTCATTCCTCTCATATGCACAGAATGATACCATTGATATTGATGAAACAGATAATACCCATCAACTAGTCAAAAAGCTCTATAGTGATGATAAGACGGTAATAGTCACCACTATTCAAAAAATGGCCAACATGATGCGGAAATTCAATGACGGTCATTTTTCAAGAGAACAAACAAAAATTAAATCCCTCAGAATGGCCTTTGTCGTAGATGAGTGCCATCGAGCTGTTACTCCACAAGCACAAAAGAACCTGACTGCCTTTTTCCCGAATGCCCTATGGTATGGTTTTACAGGCACACCAATCTTTGCTGAAAATAAGCGCCAACAGTTAGGTAACTTAGCCCAAACCACTGAAAAACAATACGGCCCTCGCTTACACGAGTATACCGTTAAAGAAGCTATTCATGATGGAGCTGTCAAAGGCTTCAAAATTGAGTACGTTAATACCTTGCATTACCCTGAAGGCAAAGAACCTCTAGAAGCTGAAATCAAAGATGAGATTTACCAAAATGAAGAGCACATGCTGCAAGTCATTGACTTCATCATCAACAAATCACGAGCGCAACTAGGCTTCCAAAATGGAGTAGGTAAGACTTTCAATGCCATCCTAACCGTTAAGTCAATCGCCCAAGCACAAGGCTATTATGAACTGATTAAAGCTGTCAAAAATGGCGAAAAAGAGGTCAAAGTATCAGAGAAGGTCAAACAAACCTTACCGGATTTTCCAAAAGTGGCAATCACTTATTCAGTCACCGAAAATGATGAGGATTCAACCCTCAACCAGGATAAGATGCGAGAATCTCTTTCTGACTACAATGAAGAATTTGCTTGCCATTTCACCCTTGCTGATCTGCGTGGCTATAACGCCGACGTCAACAATCGCCTGGCTCGGAAACATGAGCGCTACCAATTCCGTGATCAGCAACTAGACTTGGTTATCGTGGTCAACCGCCTCTTAACAGGCTTTGATGCCCCATGTTTGTCAACCCTCTATATCGACCGCAAACCCATGTCTCCACAGGATTTAATCCAGGCCTTTAGCGAACCAATCGGGTCTTTAGCCGGGCAAAGAAATATGGTCAAATCATCACCTTCCAAAAACCGGAGACCTTCAAAGAAGCCGTTGACAATGCCCTCAAACTCTATTCAAATGGTGGCCAAGCAGACGTCCTAGCACCAGAATGGCCAGAAGCTAAAGCCACTTTCTTGGAGAAATGGACAAGCCTGGATAGCCGATTTACCGAAGACCCAAGCAAAGCCACTCCACTATCAGAAATGAAAGATGCAGAGCTAAGACAATTAGCCAAAATCTACCAAGAATTCGATAAGCTTACGCCGCCGCACAAGTCTATTCCCAGTATGACCAAGAAGCGCTCTTCACCGCACTGGGCATGAGCCAGGAAAAAATAGACGATTACCAAGGTGCTTATCAAAACATCTTAGAGGAACTGAGAAATCGCGATACAGATCCAAAGGAGCCTGGCGAACCTTTAGACATCATGTATGAACTGGAATCCGTCCATACTGATGAAATCAACTATGCCTACATCGTCTCACTAATCCAAACCTTCATCCCAGAAGGAAGTAGTGCCAGCAAGGCCTTAACCGCCAAAGATATCAAAACTATCGATGGCTATAACGAAACCCTAAGTAAGTCAAACCAGGGACTAGCCCAATTGATTGCTAATATGTGGCTGCAAATCCAAATGGACCCAGAATCCTACCGCAATCAATCGGTTACAGACATCCTCCAAGACATGATCAACCAGGTCATCCAGACACATGTCCGAAAATTCGTAGAAGAATGGCATGTCGGCTACCAAGAAACCCTCTACGTAGTCCAAAACTATCAAAAAGGCCAAAAACACCAAAAAGGAGACCAAGACTTAATTGACAGTGCCAGCTATGGCGATTATAAAGCCAGCGCCGAAAACCCAGTCAACCCCTTTAAATACCGCAGTGCCATAAGACAAGCTTATGTCCAACTCATGGACGAGATCATAGAACCACTGAAAGTGGGGAGGTAGGAATGAAAATTCAATTAATTAATTTTAATGGTGATAACATTAATAATTTTAATGTGTCAATTTCAAATAAATTTGGTAGTCCTTTATCATTGGATTCTTTTGATTTAAATGTTATTGACTTAAATCATCAACATATATGGAAAAGTAATTCACCATATATTTCGGATGCATTAAATATTCAAAGAGATTTTCTAAGTTTGAAAAATAGTATTGAAGAATCTTCTAGGACAAATTATTTATTTCTTCTCCCACAAAATGTTCATTTTTCATATTATTATGATAGTTATCACAGACAATATAGAGAAGAAGTTTTGTTGAAAGATATGTTAAGTGAATTAGTAAATTTTCATTTTAATAATATCATCAACAAAGAATACATTTATATTAATTATGAAAGAAACAATACCACTATAAATCAAGTTCAAATAGAAAGTGATTTTTATTTCAGAAAAGATCATTCGGGTTATGATTTATTAGATACAACTGTATTTAGTAATCATATCTATTCCGATAGTAGTAAAAAATTAGTTAGTTTTACAAAAGAAAGATTTTCTTTTTGCACTTTAAATATATTAAATAATGACCAATTTGATATATTTATTTCAAAACTTTATCGACATAATGAGTCCACTCCTATTCCTGATTGGTTCAATAATGTAAAATTATTTGATGACAAATTTCAGAGTCAAATCATTCAGGAACAAAATAATATAATAAATCAAGCAAAAAAATTAATTTCTTTGTCTGAAGAAAAAATTTCAAAAAATAAATACTATGAGTCAATTTTATATAAAACAGGCGAAGAACTAGAATTGATAATACGTGATATATTAATTCAATTAATTAATATTGACGTTGAATTTGTCGATAAAAAGAAAGAAGATTTTTATTTTGCACAAAATAAAATCCATTATCTTTTTGAATTCAAAGGATTAGTAGGTAATATAAAAAATTCTAATATTTCTCAACTAAGGATGAATTCAGAAAAGTTTGCCGAAGAAAATGATATTAGCTATGATTCGTGCAGGAGAATATTAATTGCTACTAGATTTAGAAATGACCCACTAGAAAAAAGACCAATCATACATCCTGATGTCATTAACTATGCAAAAAATCCAGTAAATGATGTATTAATAATTGATTCAGTTGAGTTGTTAAAGTTATTTGGACTTTTTTTAGAAAGTAAAATAACTACAGAAGAATGTTTGGCAATTTTCAATAAAACTGGCCTTTTTGAGGTGGTAAAAAATGAATAAAATAAATAATTTGTTTCCTAATTTCAGATTTAATGATTCAAAAGACAAATGGAAGAGTAAACAACTTGGTGACCTTGTTGAAATAAATCGTGGTTTAACATACAAACCAAGTGATGTAACAACAAATGGTGTTCGAGTTCTTAGAAGCTCAAATATTAATGGAACTTCTTTTGAAATTTCTGATTTAGATGTTTTTGTTAATGAACAAGCTGTTAATATCAATTATATAGAAAATAATAATATTTTGATAACAGCAGCTAATGGTTCAAGTAATCTAGTAGGTAAGCATGCAATTGTAAAAGGGATAGTTGAAAATACTGTTCATGGTGGATTTATGTTATCGCTTCGAACAGAGTACCCAAATTTTATACAAGCTTGGATGAATTCCTCTGAGTATTTAAAGATACTTAATCTTGTTCAGGGTGGAAATGGTTCAATTGGTAATCTTTCAAAAAAAATATTAGAAGAAGCTAAAATTTCATTGCCAGAATCAATTTCGGAGATAATAGAAATCGGTTCTCTTTTCAAAACTCTTGATGATTTACTAATGTCATATAAGGATAATTTAGCTAATTATCAGACTTTTAAAGGTTCCATGTTATCTAAGATGTTTCCAAAAGCTGGTCAAAAGGAACCTGAAATTCGTTTGGAAGGATTCAATGATGAATGGGATAATTTCAAAATTAAAGATATTTCTGTGATAAATCCAAAATCCAGTATACCGGATGAATTTAAATATGTTGATTTAGAGTCTGTTAGCGGTGTCAATCTATTAAATTATTATTTAGTAAATAAAGAAACTGCTCCTTCAAGAGCTCAAAGAGTTGCTAGTAATAATGATATCTTCTTTCAAACAGTGCGTCCATATCAAAAAAATAATTATCTTTTTAAATTTGAAGAAAAAGATTGGGTTTTTTCAACAGGTTATGCTCAAATTAGGCCAAAAATTAATTCGGAATTCTTATTTATAAGTTTACAAAGAAATGATTTTGTAAGTTCGGTACTTTTGAACTGTACTGGAACTAGCTATCCTTCAATTAATTCTAAAGATTTATCAAATCTAACAATTAAGGTGCCAAAAAACTTGGAACAAATCGCTATTGGTCAATTTTTCTCCAATTTGGACGACACAATTGCCTCTATCCATAATAAGATTACGGCATTGAAAGATTTGAAGAAGAAGCTGCTTAAAGAGATGTTTTTATAGGTATTAACTATGATAAAAATATTTAAAAAGACAAATACTAAACATACAGATATAACAAAAAAATCAATAATTTCAGTTACTTCACTTGATGAAGTTAAACAATTAGTACAGGAAAGAAAGCAGATTTTTGTAACATATACTAAAGATAATTCATTAACTCAAAGTTCGAATTATAAAGAATGTATAAATACCTTTGATGATATTGTTTCAATTATTGATCATATGAAAAACGAGAATATATTTTCTGAAGATTTATCTAAAAATTTCAAAAATCTTACAAATTCTTGGATGTTAAATTTGTTTAATTTAAGAATTGAAAATATAGAGATTGTACTGGAAGACTTAATTAATCTAAAAGAAGATTTTGAGCGTCTATATGTTTTTTCTTTTATGTCAAAAATAAATAATACTGCAATTTTAATTGGCCCAAATGGCTCCGGAAAAACAACGCTTATAAATTCCTTAAGAAAATTTAACTCAGAACAAATGTTTGTTATTCCAGCTCAGAAATTTTTATATTTCTCATCTAATAATCATATGAGAAATGATATTCGAAGAGATAAATATATTGAACTTGTAAAAAAATTTGTGATTAAAACAGATAAAATTACATTAGAGTCTATGTTTATGGATAATAATTTTGAGGCTCCGTTTACACAATTAATTACTTTGATGGTCAAAGAATATTCAATTAAGGCAACAAAGAAACAGCAAGGTCTTAGAGTTGATAATGACACAATTTTTGAGAAATTGACTTATATTTGGTCACGATTGATACCTAATATTAGTTTATTTGCGGATGCTGAAAACAGGACATTAGAAATTTGTAAAGATGGAAAAAAATATTCAATAAATAGTTTAAGTGATGGTGAAAAAAGTATCTTATTTTACATTGGAAATATACTTATTGCGCCAGAAAATTCTTTTATAGTAGTTGATGAACCGGAAACTTATTTGAATAGTGCAATTTATAATCATTTATGGGATCTTTTAATCTCAGAAAGAAATGATTGCCAATTTGTTTTTGCATCTCATAATTTAGATTTTATTCAATCAAGGGCAAATTCAACATATATTTGGTGTCATGAATATAAAAGTAGTACAGAATTTACCTATGATATTCTTGATGGTGACTATGAAATTCCACTTTCACTAATTATTGAAATAAGTGGTGCTAGAAAACAAATTTTATTTTGTGAAGGAACCAAAACTAGTTTAGATTATCAAATCTATTCTAAACTTTTTGAAAACAGATTCTTAGTTAAGCCAGTTACAGGCCATAAAGATGTCATAAATTATACTCGCGCTTTCAATAAGTTAAGTACAATTACCAAAAATAATGCTATTGGTATTATCGATAATGACTGGAATTCCGAAGAAACAATATTAAAATATGAAAAAGACCTTATCTTTACCACTCCTTTTAATGAAATTGAAATGTTATTGCTAGATGAAAACGTTATTAGAGATGTTATCTCTAGCTTTAAAACTGAAGAAGAAATTGATGCATCAATACAAAATTTTAAAAATAGTTTAATTGCAGAATGTAAAAATAATATAAGCAAAATAATTAGCGTTGCTTTAAAAAAACGAGTTGATGATTACGTATCACAAAATCTCATTTTGACAAGTACTCCAACTGTTAATGATATTTCACAATATTTTAGTAAGTTAGGTGAAGGATTTAGAGTCGATGAAGAGATTAGTAAGATTGAAACTAAAATAGATAATGCATTTAAAAATAATGATTTCGATAAAATTTTAAATATTTGTAATCTAAAAGGGCAAATTCTAAATGGGTTAGGAAATACACTTTTAGAAAGTAAGTATAGTGAAAAAGCAATTGCAAGATTATACTTAAATAGTGAACTGAGAGAAACTTTGATTCAGAAATATTTTCAAAATATTAAATGTTAATGGAGAGTAAATTTGACAGATATTACTACTAACTCCCAAGCTTTATACCAGGCTTTGTGGAATTCGGCGGATATTCTCCGCTCTAAGATGGATGCCAATGATTACAAGTCTTATTTGTTGGGCTTGATTTTCTACAAATACTTATCGGACAAGTTGCTTTTGCATGTGGCTGAGATGATGGAAGAAGAGGTGGCTGATCTTAGTCAGGCTTTGGATCTCTATCGTCAGGCTTATGAGGACGACGAGATTAAGGCTGATATGATTGAGGCCGTGTCGCGCTCCATTTCTTATGTGATGGCGCCTGATTTGACCTTTACGGCCTTGGTTAATCAAATCAACGAGGGCACTTTTCAGTTGGAGTCCCTTGCTCAAGGTTTCCGCGATATTGAGCAATCTGACGAGCTTTTTGAGAACATGTTTGAAGACATTGATCTCTACTCTAAAAAGCTTGGTGTAAGCGTTCAGAAGCAGAACCAGACCATTTCCAATGTCATGAAGGCTTTGGCTGATTTGGATATGGCTGCGCATGCAGGTGACATGATAGGGGATGCCTATGAGTATCTGATTGGCCAGTTTGCGACTGATTCCGGTAAGAAAGCTGGGGAGTTTTATACCCCACAACCGGTGGCAAAATTGATGACCCAAATTACCATGCTGGGGCGTGAAGACAAGTCTGACTTTACCCTTTACGATCCAACTATGGGTTCTGGTTCCTTGCTATTGAATGCTAAGAAATACAGTCATCACCCGACAACCGTTTCTTACTTTGGTCAAGAGTTGAATACCTCAACCTATAACTTGGCCCGTATGAACATGATACTGCATGGGGTACCTGTTGCCCACCAAAAACTGCATAATGCAGATACTTTGGATGAGGACTGGCCAAGTCAAGAGCCTACCAATTTTGACGCTGTGCTCATGAATCCTCCCTATTCAGCCAAATGGACGGCTCACAGTGGATTCTTACAGGACCCACGTTTCTCTGCCTTCGGTGCACTTGCTCCAAAGAGTAAGGCAGACTTCGCTTTCTTGCTGCACGGCTATTACCATTTAAAACAAGACGGCGGTGTCATGGCTATTGTCCTCCCTCATGGAGTCCTTTTCCGAGGAAATGCTGAAGGTAAAATCAGGCAGCACCTCTTGGAAGAAGGTGCCATCGACACGGTTATCGGTCTGCCAGCCAATATCTTCTATAACACCTCGATTCCGACCACAGTCATCATTCTCAAGAAGAACCGGACCAACCAACCGTGATGTTTACTTTATTGATGCCTCTAAAGAATTCGATAAGGGCAAAAATCAGAACCTGATGACCGATGTCCACATCAGCAAGATCCTTGATGCCTACAAAGCGCGTGAAGACATGGATAAATTTGCCCACCTGGCGAGTTTTGAGGAAATCAAAGAAAATGATTTCAACCTTAATATCCCTCGCTACGTGGACACCTTCGAAGAAGAAGAAGTTCTACCCTTAACGGACATCGTGCTAACATTAATGCCACTAACGCCAAAATTGAAGAACAATCCAAAACCCTCATGGATATGCTCGGACAACTCAAAGGCACAACTCCAGAAGCCCAAGCCGAACTGGACGCCTTTTTGAAGGATTTGAAGTTGTGAGGAAAATATTATAATAATGCATAATGAAAAGTGGAATTAAAATGTACAAAAGGAAAAAACAAAACATAAATTTTCTGAAGAGTTTAGAAGGATTAAATTCAAAATTATTTAAAAATATTTCCATATGTGTTATTTTAAGTGCTTTATGGGGTATATACCAACATATTGATGATAAAGGGATTATTGCGGATTTGACTGGTTCTATAAAAATTCAAAAGATTTTAGCAAAGGAAATTGAAAATTCTTATTCTGCAAATCCATATCACATTACTGTTAAATCTGATAAGGTAGATTGGCTATCGAACTATTTTGAAAATAATATTTATATAAATAATACAATGTCATCTGATGTTGAATATAATAAAATTTCTTTGCTAAACGTTGTTGTAAATACAAATTATAAATATTCTGATATCAGATTAAATTCTGGAATAAATTCAAAAAAACAACATTATATAGGTTATGTTTTCAATAATGGTACTAAAACATCAAACTCGAGATACCTAGTTAGCTATTTTATTAATGAAAATAATAAAAAAAAGAAAATATTTACAAAGGAATATTCTTCCAATATGCTTGACAGAGGATCAGTCGAGAAATTATTTGATATTAATCTGAGAGAAGAAACAATCTTGAAGAATTTTAACGATTTAAAAGATAATAATACTAGTGGACTCGAAATCAATATTAAAAATTTAAAAACTAAACAATCTGAATCAGCTTATTTAGTATTCCAAAACGGTAAATTTTCGGAAAATATAGGTGCAACTGCACCACCAATGCCTCCAAATGATCTTACAATTTTTGAATTAACAAAACCATATAGTAAAATTTATACAAATAATATTATGGATACAATACAGAGTGGAAAATCAAAATATAAATTCAATATTTTAGTTGATAAGCCATGCATTTTAACATATAAACTTGAAATGAAAAATGGCAATAAGAAGCAAACTCTTACAAAATGGAGTAAAATTAAGATAAGAATGCCAGTTTATAAGGATCAAACCTTTGGAATCCATGGTAAAATATTTTTCTTTGCTGAAAAATTTAATCTTGCTAAATTTAATATAACAGAAGTAAAATATCTGGATCCAACATTATTATATGATATTAATACAACGAAAAAAGATTATAATCTTAGGTAATGAATTTTCAGAGTATAAGCTAAAATATCTCTATTTTGATGCTTTCTAATAGTGAATTTTTATCATCTGAGGTATGATAAAGTTAGAAAATATCATTTATCAGCAGAATAAATCTATTGTCTGATAATGGGAGGCAAAAAATGACTATTGTTCCACATCTTTGGTTTAATGACAATGCTATTGAAGCTGTTACTACCTATACCAAGCTATTTAAAGATTCTAAAATTAATTGGCAATACACTTTAAAAGATACACCTTCTGGTGATTGTGACTTAGTTTCTTTTGAGCTTGCGGGTGAGTCCATGGCAGCTATCGCAGCGGGTCCTTATTTTCAACTAAATGAAGCTATTTCCATCATGGTTGGTATTCAAACTAAGGAAGAAATCGATCGCTTGTATCAAACGCTTTCGCAAGGTGGTCATGATTTGATGCCTTTGCAGGAGTATCCTTTTAACCCTTACTACGTTTGGGTGGCTGATCGCTTTGGTTTGTCATGGCAATTATTACTGATGCCAGATCAAGAAAAAACCTATAGCTTTGAATATTCTCTGCTTTTTTCCGGCGATAATTGTGGTCGAGCAGCAGATGCCCTCAATTACTATGCTGATGTCTTTTCGACTAAACCCAATGTTATTGTTCCTTATCCTCCCGGTCAGGCTCAGGATCCACGCGCCAAGGTTGCTTATGGTTCAGTGACGCTTGATGACGCCTATTTTACGGCCATGGACCACGGCTATACTGGCGACAAGGCCTTTAATGAAGCTTTCTCTTTCATGCTCTATTGTGACAGTCAAGAGGAATTGGATTATTATTGGAGCAAATTATCGTCTGAACCTAAAGCAGAGCAATGTGGTTGGTGTAAAGACCAATTCGGTGTTTCATGGCAGATCATTCCCTCTTGGTTAAGATCTTTTTATGGAAATAGCAGCGCTACACAGATTGAGGTTGTATCCAAAGCCATGATGCCAATGAAAAAATTGGATGACTTAGCTTTGCGACAAGCATTAGCTGAAGTTGAATAACAAAAAAAAACTAAAATGGTTGTCACCACTCTCTGGTTTCAGCTATTTTAGTTTTTTTCATATAGTAAGCATTTATTAAATTTTTAATATCTTAGATTAAATTATCTGTAATACTTTTAGAAAACTCAACAATGGAGCAGGCTCTGTAGTCATTGGTGCTATCGGTATGATGGCCCTTTGTGGTGGCTTTGCTCTTCTTAAAACTTCTAAGAAAAATGAAGACTAAGTCAAAAAGCAATTTTTAAGCCAAAAAATAAGTCACTCATTTGATTGAGTGACTTATTTTACTTATTTAACGCCGGCCATTAATTTATCAATACGTGGTACGTAGAAGAATAAAAGAATACCGAAGACAATTGTAATTGTTCCGACAATACCATAATAGGCAACTTCATTACCTGATGTATAGAATTTAACGATTTGAGCATTGATGGCTTGAGCAGATGCGTTACTTAAGAACCAAATGGACATCATTTGTGCTTGGAAGGCTTTAGGTGCTAATTTTGTTGTAACCGATAAGCCAATTGGTGAGATGAGCATCTCACCGACGATAACGATCGCCCAGCTAACAATCAACCACATTGGACTTACTTTAGCATGAACACCAAACATCATTCCTGGCAACATCATCCAAACAAAAGATAGACCAGCAGCAATTAAACCATAAGCAAATTTCTTAGGTGATGAGGGTTGTTTGCTTCCTAAATTAGCCCAGATCCATGCAAAGAATGGAACATATAGCATGATAAAGAGTGGGTTAATACTTTGGAAGTAAGATGATGGGAAATTGATGTGATGACCAAATAGGTTAAAGTAAAGACGTGTTTGTTCATCGGCAAATAAGGCTAAGACAACTGATCCTTGTTCTTCAATTGACCAGAATAAAATGGAAGCAATGAAGAGTGGGATATAGGCTAAAACGCGTGAACGTTCGGTCGCATTGATTTTATTACTGCTTAAAATTTTGAAGAAGTAATAAATAGGAACAACAATAGCAATAAAGGTAAAGATATTGATGATACTATTGATGGTTAATAAATTAACCAACTTCAAGGCGATGACTAATAGGACAACGCCTACAGCTACAAGAGCACTTTTCTTTTTGAGGTCTTGCATTTCGCTTGCTGAAAGGGGGTCAGTTGGGTGCATGCTTTCTTCTGAGAGGTATTTTTTACCATCACGGATGTATTGCATTAGACCAAAGAACATTCCGACGGCAGCAAGAGAGAAGCCAAGGTGGAAGTTAATTTCTTGGCCAAGATAACCAACTAGTGCTGGAGCAATGAAAGCACCTAAGTTAATTCCGAAGACGAAAATTGAAAATCCAGCATCTCGACGTAAGTCTTTTTCACCATAGAGGGACCCAACCATTTCAGAAACGTTTGGTTTTAAGAAACCAGTTCCGAGGATGATAAGAGCAATCGAAACAAATAGGGCTGTTTTACCAAAAGGTGTTGCTAAAGCAATGTGACCAACCATGATTAAGATCCCACCATAGAGGACGGATTTTCGACTTCCAAGGATTCTGTCAGATACATAGCCACCAATAATGGACGACAAATATACAAGGGAACCGTAGATAGCCATAATTGAAGCTGCAGTAACTTTGTCAAAACCTAGACCACCTTTGCTGACGCTATAATACATATAGTAAAGTAAAATAGCGCGCATACCGTAGTATGAGAACCTTTCCCACATTTCTGTGAAAAAGAGAGTGGACAGTCCGCGAGGATGTCCGAAGAATGATTTAGAATCATTTGTATTCATTATATTTTATGTCTCCTTCTTAAAATCACAGGGTATAGAATACCGTAAAATAGGCATTATGTCAATATTGTGGAAATTTCATGAAAGTCTTATAATACATAAAATAATGAATAATTTAATATTATTAGGTATAATTATTATATTTAGTACCGTTATTATCTTATTGGTATAGATGGATTTCTGTATAGACTTATAAATATTGCAAAAAAAGCCCTTCAGCTTTTTTTACTTGAAGGACTTTTTTAAGAATAAATGGGGCAATGACCGTTGAAAGAATAATAACAATCACTAATGTGGAATAGACTTGGCTAGTGATTAATTTTTCTGCCAAGCCAATTTGGACAATGATTAAAGCCATTTCCCCACGACTAACCATCCCAGCACCAACTGTTAATGAATCCATCTTAGAGAAGTTAAAACCTTTGGCAACCAAATAACCTGGTAATAGTTTACTGATAACAGCTAGTATAGTGAAGAAGATGATAATACCTAGATTTGCAAATAGGCCATCAAATTTCAGTGGTAGGGCAATGGAAGCAAAGAAGATTGGGATAAAGAACATGTAAGACAGTTCTGAAATCTCATGCATAATTTCCTCACCTTTATGGGTTTGACCGATAGCAAGGCCTGCAAAGAAGGAACCGATGACGGCACTCATTCCTACAGTTGTTGCTAGTAGCGCCATACTAAAACAGATTAAAAGGGCTAAAAAACTATCCTTCTCGAATTGGTCAATCTTGAAAGTCAGGCGGTAAATAGCTGGAACGATATATTTCACCAAAGCAATTAAAAAAAGCAAGAAGAGGAGTTGGCCGATCATTTGGAAAAGGAGATTGGAGTTGGAGCCAGAACCTTTGTTGGTCGCAACGAAGAAACTAAGTAAGAGGACGGCAATAATATCGTCAGCAACGGCCGCACCCAGAATAACAGCACCAACCTTGGTTTGCACGCGCTTATACTCTTGCAGGACTTCGACGGTTATGGAAACGCTAGTCGCGGCGAAGACGATGCCGTAAAACATGGCGGTATTGACATCGTAGCCCATGAGCTTGGTGACCATATAGAATAAGCCAACCGGAATCACAACACCTGTGATGGCAACCGCCAAGCTAGGTTTGAGATACTTCTTTAAAAGGGCTAAATCAGCCTCTAAACCAGCTAGGAACATAAGTAGGATAACACCAAGTTCGGCTAGAAAGTGAATGATATGACCTTGATGAACCAAGTTCAACAAACTAGGACCAATGATGATCCCAACTAGTAGTTGCCCAACGACCGCTGGAATAGCTAACTTTTTTGAGGCCTCAATGGCCAAAAAACTGGAAATTAAAATAATAGTAATTTGAAATAATTCTTGCATAAACCCCTCATAAATCTAATAATTTGTGTCAATTATTACTATTATATCATGAGTATTCGGACAAGAAAAGTTAGGTGCCTATGTTAGAAATAAAGAAAAATATCATTTTAGTTTTGAATTTAGTGACTCTTTAAAATCAAACATTAGAATTTGTAAAAATGAGAAAGCTCACTAAAGTAGAAGAAAAGAGTAACCGGTTGGTTACTCTTTATAATTCCCTCTCACTTTGTTATTTCAAGGCTCGAGGCTGATTTCCTCCACTGGAACCCTCGCTTTTCTATTTCTAGGCTCACGCAAAAAAGGTCCACTGGACCAGAAGAAAAGAGTAACCGATTGGTTACTCTTTATAATTCCCTCTCACTTTGTTATTTCAAGGCTCGAGGCTGATTTCCTCCACTGGAGAAAATCACTCCCACTCAACAGTTGCGGGTGGTTTGCTTGTGATGTCGTAGACGATGCGGTTGACGTGATCAACTTCGTTTACGATTCGGGTTGAAATTTTCTTAAGAGTGTCCCATGGTAATTGTGCGAAGTCTGCTGTCATACCATCGATGGAAGTAATAGCGCGGATAGCGATAGTGTAATCGTAAGTACGACCGTCACCCATAACACCAACCGAACGAACTCCTGTGTTTACAGTGAAATATTGCCATACGTCGCGGTCAAGGCCAGCTTTAGCAATTTCTTCACGAAGAATCGCGTCAGATTCGCGGACAGTTTCAAGTTTTTCTTCCGTGATAGCACCCATGACACGAATAGCAAGACCTGGACCTGGGAAAGGTTGGCGCCATACAATGTTTTCAGGCATGCCAAGTGCGATACCAAGAGCACGAACCTCATCTTTAAACAATGTATTGAGTGGCTCGATCAACTGGAATTGCATATCTTCCGGAAGACCGCCAACGTTGTGGTGAGATTTAATGGTTTGGGCTGTTTCTGTTCCTGATTCAATAATATCAGTATAGAGCGTTCCTTGTGCTAGGAAGTCAACACCTTTTAACTTGCTTGCTTCATCGTCAAAGACGTAAACAAACTCGTTACCGATGATCTTACGTTTTTTCTCTGGATCATCAACACCAGCTAATAAATCTAAGAATCGGTCTTTAGCGTCAACGCGGATAATGTTAAGGCCAAACTTACCACCAAGCATACCCATAACTTGATCACCTTCGTCTTTACGAAGAAGACCATGGTCAACAAAGATACAGGTTAATTGGTCACCAATGGCTTTTTGTAAAAGAACCCCAACAACTGAAGAGTCGACACCACCAGATAATCCCAGAAGTACTTTACGATCACCTACTTGTTTACGGATGTTGTCGATTTGCATATCAATGAAATTATCCATTGACCAGTCGCCACGAGCACCACAGATGAACATTGCAAAATTTCTAAGAATGTCGTTTCCATAAATAGAATGTCTTACTTCTGGGTGGAATTGAATACCATAGATTTGTTTTTCTGTATTTTCAATAGCAGCAAATGGACAGTCAGCAGAATCACCAACTAAATGGAATCCTTCAGGAATTTCGGTAACAGCATCGCCGTGACTCATGAGAACTAATTGTTCTTCTGGTGTATCAGCGAAGAGTTTAGACTCTGTACGAAGGGTTAGGGTTGATTGACCATACTCACGATTACCAGCTTGCCCAGCAGGAAAAACCTTACCACCGAGTTTTTCAGTAATCAATTGCATACCGTAACAGATACCAAGAATTGGAATTCCTAATTCGAGAATCTCAGGATCGATTCCGAAGGCATCTTCAGCATAAACAGAATTTGGACCCCCAGATAGGACAATACCAACAGGGTTAATCTCGCGAATTTCGGCAGCAGAGATTTTATGGCTCTTTAATTCAGAAAAAACGCCAAACTCTCGAATACGTCTAGCAATTAACTGATTATATTGGCTACCATAATCAAGAACGATGATTTTTTGAACATCTTTCAAAATTGAAATTTCAGTCATTGTAATCCTTTCATTTCCATTACTCTTTGGACTAATGGTTTTCATCTCATTGTAGCATATTTTTTTGAGAATGGCATTAGAAATTCGGTTAATTGTTTGCTGTTAAAGGCCAAATCCTAACATTATTTTAAAAGGGGAAGTTAATTTGAGTAAAAATTGATAAAAAGTCTGACAATGACAGAAAAATGATGATAAAAATTGAATTTTTCAGAATAAGGACAGACATTTTGTGACATTGTCCACTAAAGTGTCAGTGATTATGATAGAATAGTTGTAATAGTAAACAAACTAGGGAGACTGACATGTTACCAGCCTATATTAAAATTCATGATGCCATCAAAAAAGATATCGACGACCAGGTTTGGGCCATCGGTGATCGTCTTCCGAGCGAAAGAGACTTGGCTGATCACTTTGCGGTTAGTCGCATGACCTTAAGACAGGCTATCACGCTTTTAGTCGAAGAAGGTATCCTAGAAAGACGCATTGGTTCTGGTACCTATGTATCTAGTCAACGCGTACAAGAAAAAATGCGTGGAACCACATCTTTTACAGAGATTGTTAATTCTCAAGGCAAAAAGCCATCCTCAAAATTACTTTCTTACCAAAGACAACTAGCCTCAGATACCGAAATCAAAGAGCTCAATTTAGAAGTCACTGACTATGTTGTTCGTATGGAACGCGTCCGTTATGCCGATAATGTTCCATTAGTTTACGAGGTTGCCTCGATTCCCGAGAAGTTCATCAAAAATGTCAAACGCGAAGATATCACTGAGCATTTCTTTAAAACCTTAGTTGCTAATGGTTATGAAATCGGCAAAAGCCGCCAAACCATATATGCTAAAACAGCAAGCGAACGCGTTGCCACCTATTTAGGGGTTAGCCGTGGCCACGCCATCCTAGCTTTAACCCAAGTATCTTATTTCAGCAACGGGAATCCATTTGAGTATGTCCGCAGTCAGTATGTAGGCGATCGCTTTGAATTTTATCTGGAAAACAATTGAGAGTTTGTTTGCAAACTCTTTTTTGTATTTTACCACCTTTTAATAGGAAAAATGAATTATTCTTATAAATTAATTCTTTAGCTTGAAACAGGCTTTCCTCTTTTTTGCTTCCTGTAAAGTGGCAACTAATGGAGAAGCTGTTATCAGGGCATTTCCTACTATTATTTCGGGGCAATATATGGTAAAATGGAGTCTATGGAAATTGAAAAAACAAACCGGATGAATGCCCTTTTTGAATTTTATGCTGCGCTATTAACCGACAAGCAAATGAACTACATTGAACTTTACTATGCGGACGATTATAGTTTGGCTGAAATTGCTGAAGAATTTGGAGTTAGCCGTCAAGCGGTTTATGATAATATTAAGCGAACTGAGAAGATTTTGGAAACCTATGAAATGAAGCTTCATATGTATTCGGATTATGTGGTTCGTAGTGAAATTTTTGATGCTATGATGGAAAAGTATCCTAATGATACTTTCTTGCAGGAGAAAATTTCCATTTTAACAAGTATTGATAACAGAGATTAAGAGGAGAAGTAGATGGCTTTTGAAAGTTTAACTGAACGCTTGCAGGGCGTCTTTAAAAATATTCGCGGCAAGAAAAAATTATCGGAAAAAGATGTTCAAGAGGTTACAAAAGAAATTCGTCTGGCCCTTTTAGAGGCCGACGTAGCCCTACCGGTTGTTAAGACCTTCATTAAACGGGTTCGTGAACGAGCTGTTGGTCATGAAATTATTGACACTTTAGATCCAACCCAACAAATTGTCAAAATTGTTAATGAAGAATTAACGGGTATTCTTGGTTCTGAAACAGCTGAAATTGAGAAATCGCCTAAGATTCCAACAATTATTATGATGGTCGGTTTACAAGGGGCTGGTAAAACCACCTTTGCTGGTAAATTGGCGAATAAATTAATCAAAGAAGAAAATGCGCGTCCTTTGATGATTGCGGCCGATATTTATCGTCCGGCTGCCATTGATCAGTTGAAGACCCTCGGCCAACAAATCAATGTGCCTGTCTTTGACATGGGGACAGACCATTCAGCAGTTGAAATCGTCCGTCAAGGTCTAGCTTTAGCGGCTGAAAAACGTAATGATTATGTGCTGATTGATACAGCAGGTCGCTTGCAAATTGACGAAAAACTCATGACCGAGTTGCGTGATGTCAAAGCGCTAGCCCAACCAAACGAAATCCTCTTAGTTGTTGATAGTATGATTGGTCAGGAGGCAGCAAATGTCGCTGATGAATTTAACAAACAATTAGAAATCACAGGGGTAGTTCTTACTAAGATTGATGGGGATACCCGTGGTGGTGCGGCTCTGTCTGTCCGTGAAATTACTGGCAAACCGATTAAGTTCACCGGTACTGGTGAGAAAATCACTGACATTGAAACCTTCCACCAGACCGCATGGCAAGTCGTATCTTGGGCATGGGTGACCTCTTAACCTTGATTGAAAAAGCTAGTCAAGAGTATGATGAGCAGAAATCACTTGAGCTTGCGGAGAAGATGCGTGAGAACACTTTTGATTTCAATGACTTCATTGATCAATTGGACCAAGTGCAAAACATGGGACCTATGGAAGACTTGCTCAAGATGATTCCAGGTATGGCCGGTAACCCAGCGCTTGCTAGTATTAAAATTGACGAAAAACAAATTGCCCGTAAACGAGCTATTGTTTCTTCAATGACTAAAGCAGAACGTGAAAACCCTGAACTCTTAAACCCAAGTCGTCGTCGTCGGATTGCGGCTGGATCAGGAAATACTTTCGTCGAAGTTAATAAATTTATCAAAGATTTTAATCAAGCAAAAAGCATGATGCAAGGCGTTATGTCTGGCGACATGAATAAGGCTATGAAACAAATGGGGATTGACCCAAGTCGTATGCCTAAGAATATGCCTAACATGGGCGGTGGAGGCGGAATGCCTGATATGTCAGCCCTTGAAGGTATGATGGGCGGTGCAGGAATGTCTGATATGGACATGAGCCAAATGTTTGGTGGCGGTCTTAAAGGCAAAGTGGGAGAATTCGCCATGAAACAATCCCTAAAACGCCAAGCTAATAAAATCAAAAAAGCTAAGAAAAAACGGAAGTAAGGGCAAAAGAAAATAGAAAAAGCTAGTTGGTTCATACGAACAAACTAGCTTTTTTGAGGTTTTTAACCAAAATGAATTTTTAATTCTTGATTTAATGCAACAGCAATTTTACTCATGGTTTCAATACTGGTATTATGTCCTTTTTCAATTCTTGCTATTGTTGATTGAGGAACATGTGACAATTCTGCTAATTGTCTTTGACTTAACCCAGCATTAGATCTAGCCTTAGATACTGCTAAAGCACTTTCTAAGATTGCTTTTTCTGTTTGAAACGCTTGTTTGAAGTCTTCATTACGAAGTTCTTCATTTAAAAAATGATCAAAAGAAACATTAGTCATTGTTTTCCTCCTCAAACTCTCTCTTTATGGATTTAGCTTTTGCTATTTCCTTTAATGGAGTTTTTTGTGTCTTTTTCGTGAAACCGTGTGTAATGATGAAGCGATCATCTTTCACATGGAAATATAAAGCTCTTTGAATATTAGAAGAAACTTTGGATCTAATTTCATAAATCTCATTGTCGATTTTCTTAATCCATTCCATTTCTTTAGCTATTAATAAACCTTTTTCCTGAATCATATCAATTGTTGCAAATAGTTTAGCTTGATCTTTTTTAGGAAGTTTTTTATAAAAAATAAGAAATTCGTTATTTCCATTTGGACGAGTATAAAATTCAAATTTAGGTTTCTTCATACTTATCATGATAGCATATATTGTTCATTTTTTCAATATACTACATTATAAATATTTCATTCTCAGTACTCAATTTTATTGATTCTTTTTTTATTTTTTGAATTTCTTTTATTTTCTATTAAAATGTTTGCTCTTTTTAGTTTTATTTAAGACATTTGCTTTATTCTTATTTATAATCAATCTAAAGAGGGAAATGATATGAAAAAAATTTTTGGAATTGGAGTCACGATAGTTGCTGGTTTTGCAGCTTTAGCTGATGGCTTTCTTTTATTCTCCAAGGGGCAAGTCAGCTCCCAAGCCAACTTGGTAACTAGCAAAGCCATTTCGTCCAAGACTAAAAGTAATCTTGCTTCATCAAAGACGACTGACAGCTCTTCAGCGCAGCAATCTGCCACCGATAGTGGCAGCTCAAGTACTGCTATGAAAGACGGTACTTATACGGGAGCTTCAACTAGTACTGAATGGGGCGATGTTCGGTTGCAAATTAAAGTTGCTGGCGGTAAAATTTCCAATATTACTGTCCTGGCTCATCCGGATACAGAAGGACAATCGGTGATGATTAATGAGCAAGCACTACCTATTTATAAAGAAGAGGCTTTAGCTGCGCAATCGGCTACCATTGATCAAGTTTCTGGGGCTACTGAGACTTATAAAGGTTTTACAGGTTCACTCCAGGACGCGATTAACAAAGCTCAGGGTATTAGCTCATGAGTTCTTACCAAAAGAATTATCACACCTTTCAAGCTATGAATTTGCCTTTTACCTTAACCATGGTCTCTAATGATTTAGAAAAAGCCATCCTACTGATGGAAGACATTAAGCCTGCCATTGAGGCTGAGTTAGAGCGGATTGAGCAGACCTATTCTCCATTTTTAGAGGATAGTTTGGTTTCTCAGTTTGCGGCCGGAAAGGATGAGATTTTATTAGAGAATCGAGAGTTTTATCAGGTCTATGCTTCCTGTGCGGCTGCAGAAGTCAAAACTAAGGGTTATTTTACACCTTATTACAATGACTCTTATAATCCGACTGGTTATGCTAAAGGTTGGACTGTTGAGAAAATCTTCAAAGAAGTGATTAAACCCTTGCTTGCTCATGACTTTATGATAGCAGTCTCTTTTAATGGCGGTGGTGATATGCAATTTGCTAGTCGTGAAGCTTCTGATTTTGAATGGCAGATAGCTGTTGAGAATCCGGATGATAGGCAAAAAATAGTAGCTACTTATCATTTAGCAAACGGGGCTATGGCAACCTCTGGCTTTAGTAAGCGGGGGCAGCATAGTCAACAAGCACTTCATTCTGGCGTTAAGCAAGTAACTATTATCTCTGATTCATTAGCCGTTGCCGATGTTTGGGCGACTGTGGGTCTTGTTGCCAGTGAATCCGATTTTACAGAATTTATCACTAAAGAAGGACTTTCGGGTCTCATTTGCCACCAAGAAGGTTTGATTATCTTTAACAAAGGGGAAATCCATTATGCTTAATAAACTGACTAGTAGAACAGGCTTGTCTTGGCTCGTCATTCTATTTATTTTACCGTTACCTTTTTTGTATACCTTAAAAACAGGATTAACAGGAGTTCATGCTAATAGTAGTCTTGGCATTTTACTAGGTGTCTTAGCTTATGTTTGGATGCTGACCTCAACCTATATTGCTACTAAGCCCAAATGGATTGACCGTTGGCTTGGTTTACCAAGTGCTTATATGATTCATGGAATGATTAGTCTCCTTGCCATTTTTTTAGCTTTTTTACATAAAGAATTGGACCCGTCAAATGGTTTAATCAAAAATACTGGTGATATTGCCTTTGTTATTTTCTTAGGCTTGGCTGCTTACTCCATGATTTTCATGGCCGGTTGGTTAACCAGTCGTTTTCCCATTTTGGAAACCATCAAAAAACTCTTGGAAGGCATCTTTAAACACGAAATTTCAGTTTGGCTGCACCGTCTCAATGTCTTAGCAACCTTGTTGATTTTTATTCACATCCAACTGATTGATTTCATCGTCTCCAATAAACCTTTCATGCTACTCATTTGGTCTTATTCCATCTTTGTCTTCCTAGCCTACCTCTGGTTCCATTTCAAACCAGCAGCACACGGCATTCAAGCTAGCCTTATAGCTAATCAAGAAATTGCCCCTAATATTAGAGAACTGCAAGTGCAATTACCAAGACGTTCACGTCTGAAGTTCCAACCGGGGGATTTTGCCTTTATTTCCTTTCCTCAATTTAAAGGAATGGCAGAGCCTCACCCCTTTTCCCTAGTCAATGCACCGGGGCGAGAGGGAGTCTTGACCTTTGCTATCCGCGGGGACGGCGATTTCACAAGACAGCTTGCTCAAATCCCCAATAATTCACCCATCTGAGTAGATGGCGGCTTTGGCAAATACCAGTCACTGATTAAAAGCTTTAAGCCTAAAGAAATTGTCATCATTGCTGGTGGTATCGGAGTTGTGCCCTTGCTATCAGTAGTAGAAGGTAACCCACATATACCAACGCAATTCTTTTACACCGTAAAAAGTCCAGAGCAGTTTATCTACCAAGACCGCCTCATGCAGTGGCAAGAAAATCCGAATTTCAAAGCCTATTGCCAAGTAGGACGTTATCACGACCAAGACATTTTAGGGCAGTTACCAGAAAATCGTGACGATTGTATTGTTCTCTTAGGGGGACCAATAGCCATGGGACGCCATTGGCAAAAAGTGATGCAAGAAGCTGGCATGGTTCCGGAACGTGTTTATTTTGAAGAGTTTTCTTGGTAATTTAACTTTCCTAGCTTCGGATCCTTTTTCTTAACAACAGAATCCTTTCAACTTAAAAATATAACTTCTTTAATGTCATACAAAAAAGTCTTCACACAGGTGAAGACTTTTAAAGCATTAAGCCATTTTCTCTTTAGTTAATAAATCGACCCCTTGATAGGCATAAAACTTCACTTCCGGATGCTTAGGATGTTCCATCAGCTTAAAATAGAAGTAGTGGTCCTTTTGGTCAATGGCATTTTCTTTATTGAGTTTAAAGAAGGTCGACTGTGACCGATTTAAGGTCAGCAGAATATCATCTGTTAAAAAAGTTAAGGGAATACGCAAGGCTGAGTACTTGTAAAAATCTGTTTCAAACAAGCGGTAATCCTTACTAAAAAAATCGAACTGATAATTATTTTGGTTATAAGAGTGAATGGTCATGGTCAGTCGACTCCTCTTGTTCAATGGAAATTAAAAGTTCTATGGGAAAGCTGTAGTAGATTGCCTTGCATTTGATTTGAAAGTCATCCTGACTATGACTAGCTCGGCTAATCTTTCCATAATAAGTTTTAAGCTGATTGTCTTCAAAGATACGAACCTTAACAGATAATTGCTGACTGTAAGCCTGACTCAAAAGTAATTGCTTTTCCTCTAGATCCAGTAACTAAAAACGTTTTTGCGTTGCCGGTCTTCCTCTAGCGAATGGTTGTGCTCTGACAGAAAGAAGCCCATCCATTTAGCCATTTTACGATCGTAATAAGACCGGGCAGAAGCAAAGGGTAAATAAGAACGATCAATCATGAAACTTTTTCCTTTCTCTATCAATACTAGCTGAGTGGCCACCAATTAATTGGCTACGTTCAGCAACACGCGAAGCTTCCAATAAAGAAGAACCCTTTTGTAAAGCCATAATGCCGAAGCGGTCACGGATTTGGTCAATAGTGGCCTCTAAATGGTTTTCTTTTTCCTTTTTTTCAAAGTCGTCAAACAAAGAGAAAACCTCAATAGAGGAATCGACCAAGCCATCACATCTAACAGCAATCTGCCGAACCACACCCCCTACATAATGTTTGCGAAATAAGAAGATAACGGCCTGACGAATCACCTTATTGCTATAAGCAGGATCAATGGTCATTTGACTATTGATAGGCTTTTGTTCCTGTCCTTTAGAAAAGCCCACATAAATAGAGACCACACTAGCTTTCTTTTCCTTACGCCGCAAACGTCTGGCCACGTGTTCAGCCATTTCTCCTAAAACAAGTTCAATGTCAGCTTGATGATAATAGTCTCTGGGCAGAATCTGCGAGTTCCCCACACCTTTACTGACAGGCTTGTAAGGTTTATGAACCTTGCTTTCGTCCACCCCATTAGCATGAAACCAGAGTTGAAGACCGATGACCCCGAATTCTTTTTTTAAGATATCCGGATTAGCATTAGCCAATTCCTTAATGGAAAAGATGCCTAGCTTATGTAACCTTTTTTCTGTTCTGACACCAATTCCCCAAAAGTCCGTCATCTTTTTAATCTGCCAGACTTTATTTTCCACATCCTCATAAGACCAATTACTACGCATGGAGTCGCTATGCTTGGCCTCATTATCCAAGGCTAACTTGGCTAAGAGGGGGTTGGCATTACTGAGGCCAACAGTTGAATAAACACCGGTCTCTTTCCAAATTCGGTACTGAATACGACTAGCTAGCGCATCCAATTTATCCTTCCGGCTCAAATCATTATGAGGAATAAAATAATTTAAGGAAGAGGTTAAATCCAAAAAACCTTCATCAATCGAATAGGTTAAGATATCCTGCGATGAAGCGAACTCTTGAAAAATATGTTGAATCTGAATATTCTTTTCAATGTAACGGTCCATCCGAGGAGGGAGGACTAAGGTATGTTTTGCCCAGGCTTCAATATAGGCGACAAGAGCAGGGGTTACTGTCCAACCTTCTCTTTGGGCAACTTGATAGTTAAAACGTCTTGTTTGGATATTAAAAGGCAAATCATAGGAACGGCTACATTCGATTTGCCAAAAACACGTTTAAAAGTAGGAGAAGAAGCCAGAATAAGTCCATTACTATTATCTGCTCGACTCATGACACAGAGTGAGGTGCGTAAAGGGTTTAAGCCTCGATCAACACACTCAACACTGGCATAAAATGATTTCATATCCACAAAGGCAATATCTGACCTGGGCTCGCGTGAATAATCAATGTAAGACATAGGACGTCTAAACTTCCAAAGGCATAAAATTAGCGATGATTTTACCGATGATCCGTGGATTCTCATCGAACGGAGCAAACTTATCTGAATATTTCTTATTTAAAGAAACCAGACGTAAGCCTTCCTCTTCACGATAAACCTTCTTAATATAGGTCTGTCCGTCCCACTCGACAGCATAAATAGCCCCATCATAATCAAAACCTTCTTGTTTGATCAAAACGACTTCACCATTGAGATAAGTTGGTTCCATGGAATCCCCGAAGACCCATGAAGCGAAATCGTAGTCCAATTGCTCATCGTAGAAGACCTCGTCATAATTGCCATCACCAAAGTAAGAGAAACCAGTACCGGCTGACAGGCTTTCATAAACACGATAACGGTAAAGTTTTTTGGCGGTTGTCGGCATAGGAATGATCTTACTTTGTTGAGCTAACAAATCTTCAGATAAGCTAATCACTTTTTCTTTATTGCGGGAATTCAGTTGACTATAAGGCATCAAAATAGCATGATGAGGACTGAAGTAATCCTCGCTGACCTGAAAGATATCTAATAATTCTTGTAGGTGTTTCTGATTAGGGACGTTTTTTTTCTTTTTCCCAATTAGAGATGGTCATTTTATTAACTCCTAATTGTTGGCCAAGACTTTCTTGACTCATTTTTTTCTTTTTTGCCGAATGGCTTTTAATTGTTTTCCTGAGAACATTCTAATCGCTCCTTTTAGTAAAGTTATAACTTTACTAAAGTATATCAAATCCAGATTGAGAATTCAAGCTTTTTGATAGATAAAAATGAGTATATTTTGACAATTTCACTAATTGGCGGTATGATTGAACTAGCTAAAATTTTGTGATTTTTTTCATCTAATAATGAAAAGAGTTATGAAAAAAGTAAAGCATTAGAGGAGATTTTTATGTTAACCATTGCTTACATCGGAAATGGGAAAAGTGCCAATCGTTACCACATGCCTTTTTCAACACAATTGGAAGATATTAGAATTAAAACCATCTATTCACCAGCACCTAGTCCATGGGAACCCCTAGACGGTGTTATCTATACAGATAAAATTGAGGATGTCTTGGAAGATCCAGAGATCCAATTAGTTATTTTATCCATCCCACCATCAGCTCACTATAGTGTTGCTAAGCAATGTTTATTAGCTGGAAAAAATACCTTAGTAGAAAAACCATTTACAGAGACAGCAGAAGAAGCACGTGAGTTGTTTGCTATCGCTAAAGAAAAAGGTCTTTTTGTTCAAGCTTATCAAAACCGTCGTTTTGACTCTGATTTCTTAACTGTTCAAAAAGTGATTGATAGTGGTGTTTTAGGAGATATCCTTGAAGTGGAAATGCACTTTGATTATTTCCGTCCAGAAATTCCTGAAAATACTCCAGAATACTCTATTAATACCAGCTACTTATACGGCCATGCTTGTCACACTATTGACCAAGTCATTTCTTATTTTGGTATGCCTGACTCTGTTCATTATGATGTGCGTCAATTACTTGGTAAAGGCCGTATGAATGATTACTTTGACTTAGATTTTTACTATGGCGTCAAAAAAGTTTCTATTAAATCAAGTTACTTCCGTATTAAAGAACGTCCAAGTTTTGTTGTTTATGGTAAAAAAGGGATGTTTGTTAAAGCAACAAAAGACCGTCAAGAAGACGACTTAAAACGTTTCTACATGCCAACCAATCCAGACTTTGGTATGGATAGCCCAGAACACTATGGTACACTCACATATGTGGATGACCAAGGTGTTTACCACGAAGAAAAAGTTATTTCTGAAGTAGGTAGCTACGCCCGCATGTACCAAGCTATTCATGACAGCATTATTTTAGGAAAAGAAAAAGTGGTTAAAGACGAAGAAACTATCCGCCAAATCGAAATTATCGAAGAAGGCATTCGTCACATGAACCAAGATTAGATCTGGCTTATGAAAAAGATAAAGAAAGGTTGCTGAGGCAGCCTTTTTTAGCGACTTTTAGGCGGTTTACAGCTATAATAAGAGTAAGAGATGGAGGTAGCAAAATGCAATACGATGTTGATTCGATTACAGCCTATTTAGAGGCACTCCCTGAAGAACGCAGACAGGTTATTGAGCGTCTAAGACAAGTCATCAAAGACAATCTCCCAGGTCGTTATGAAGAAAAATTACAATACCAGATGATTTCCTATGTTGTACCAAGAGATCTTTTTCCTGATGGATACCATTGTAACCCCGACGATGACCTTTCTTTTATAACCATTGGTTCCCAAAAAAATTATATTGCCATCTATCATAACGGTATCTATATGTTTGATGCTGTGAGAGACTGGTTTTTACAAGAATATCCCAAGTATCTTAAAACTAAACCAGATGTTGGAAAATCTTGTATTCGTTTTAAGAATATGAAAACCATTCCTTATGGACTCATTGGACAACTCTGCCAAAAGGTCAGTCAAGAAGACTTCATTAAGACCTATCAGGACAACATTCCTAAATAAGAAGAGGAGGCTACACTTTATTCAATCACAAAGAAAAAAGCTTTTTTATAACCTAAAAGAGCTTAAAAGCGATGTCCCAGCCGTATTCCTGGCTCTCAAAGACTCAAGAACCCCTCTACTACACGCAAAAGGCCTAGCAGCAGTGATCGTCATTTATGCCTTATCACCAGTAGATCTGATTCCGGATTTTATTCCTATCCTAGGCTACTTAGACGATATCCTTATTTTGCCTTTGTTAATTACCTTATTAATTAAAATGATTCCTAATCAAGTTTGGCAAGATGCTCAGTCTGCGTCTAAAGGAATGTGGCAAAATGGAAAACCTAAACACTGGTATTATGCCATTCCAATCGTATTATTTTGGATAGTCATTATTCTTTTTGCCTATAAGTTCTGGCAAAATAAATAAAAAACTTTAAAAAAGGAGAACATATGTTTACAGACACATTTTTAGCAGTCCTCACTCATGAAGGGCCTGTTTCAATCACATCATGGGGCAATGAAGAACCGCATGTCACTTGCACTTGGAATTCTTATCTTGTTCTTAAAGGCGAAGATACTATATTAATCCCTGCGGCGGGGATGAGAAGCACGGAAGAAGACCTAGCAGTCAACAATCAGTTAATTCTTACCATGGCTGCGCGTGAAGTAGAAGGCTTCAATGGTTATCAAGGAACAGGTTTCAGAATTAATGCATCGCCAACTTTTTAACAGAAGGAAAATACTTTGAAGAAATGAAAGAAAAATACCCCTTCATCAGAAGTGTATTACAAGTTAAGGTAACTGAAGCAAAACAATTACTCTAAGTTTATCGTTCGGAGGTGACAAAGATGGCCAAGTCATTAATCATTTATGGAAGTGAATATGGAAGTTCTGAAAAATATGCCAAAGCACTGGCTAAAAAACTTGGAATTGATGCTGTTTCTTATCGACAATTTAAAGCAGTTGAGCCGCTTCAAACATTAATTTACATCGGTTCACTTTATGCAGGCGGTGTAAAAGGAATGGCACCAACTCTAAAAAAAATACCGCAAGATTCTTATCAAAACTTGCTGATTGCAAGCGTCGGTTTGTCTGATCCACAAAATAAGACTAATACAGATAAGATAAAAGAACACATCGAGCAACAACTTCCTAAAATACAAGTAGTTCCAGAAAATGTCTTTCACCTTAGAGGATCCATTGACTATTCTAAATTGAAGTTTAGTCATCGCCTTTTAATGGGGATGCTAAATAAGAAGGTCAAGAAAGAAGATCCTGAAAAACTAGATAGTGAAAGTAAACAATTGTTAGAAACATACAATAAGAAAGTTGACTTCATTGATATTCAGACATTAGAACCACTCATTACCCGCTATCAGCAGTTAAATGCAGAATAAGTCATTTTTCCCTTGACTTGGAGTTGACTCCAGGGTCTATAATGGACTTATCTTAAGAAAGTAAAAGGTAAGACAAATGAAAAAAATGATTCTAAATGATGGCAATGGCATTCCAACAATTGGTTTTGGGGTTTTTCAAATTCCAGCAGATGGTTCAACTTATCAAGCTGTTTCTCATGCCTTAAAAGTTGGTTACCGTCATATCGATACGGCAGCAGCCTACATGAATGAAGCAGAAGTTGGACAAGCTGTTCGTGACAGTGGGATTCCAAGAGAAGAGATTTTCATTACCAGCAAACTTTGGCTCCAAGACTTCGGTTATGAAGCTGCTCAAAAAGGAATAGCCACATCGCTTGAAAAATTAGGTATGGATTATATTGATTTATACCTATTACACCAACCTTACAGTGATGTCCTAGGTGCTTGGAGAGCCTTGGAAGAAGCCAAAGCAGAAGGGAAATTAAAGTCAATTGGGATTAGTAATATGACGCCAAAATTCTATCAAGAATTTGTCCCTCAATTTGCTAGCAAACCAGCTGTCAATCAAGTAGAGTGTAACCCATACTTCCAACAAAAAGCCTTACGAGAAGTAATGGCTGCTGATGACGTTAAAATTGAATGTTGGGCACCACTTGGACAAGGCAATCCGGAACTCTTCCAAGAACCTGTATTGATTGATTTAGCAAGTAAATACAAAAAAGATATTGGGCAAATCATTCTTGCTTTTGAATTACAAGAAGGTTTCATTGTTTTACCAAAATCAGTGACACCAAGTCGTATTGAAAGTAACTTAGATATCTATGACTTTGAGCTAACAGCAGAGGAAATGGATGCTATCAGAGCCTTGGATAAAGGTAAAGGGAAACATGATCCGGACGCACCAGGAATTGGTGACTACCTCCTAGCAAACTATAAAATCCACGATTAAGAAAAGCAGCTCGCATGAGCTGCTTTTTTGCTATATTACAGTCGCTGTATTGCATTGGTGCGTATCAAATGACATAAAGTAAGCACAAATTCAACAAGGATTAGACTATCTATTTTTTACCGTTCTTTTTCTAAGTCCGTGGACAAGTTTAACTTGCGAACGTAATGCTTCATATAATCCGATTTAAAGTAAACAGCATAAAGGCTATTTAAGATAAAGAGAATAGATTCTTCTGTTGAAAAATTTCCAATCTTTTTATGTTTATCTTCTCGAGTACAAATGGTGAAGAAGGCGTCAGAGTTGTCTTTAAGATAGGTTCCATTTTGGCTGGATAAACCTATAATAAAAACACCTTTATCTTTCAGGGATGGTAAATGCTTCAGGGTGTCACTTGACTCTGATGTTCCAGAATAAGAAATGAGAATAGCTAGGTCTTCTTTTTCAAGAGAAGAAGCCATCAAGCCAAATTCGCTTGCTGATGCGACTTCAACAATTTTTCCTAGCGTCAGCATTTTACGGCGAAAGAGATGGGCTAAATAGTCATTAGGACTAAGTCCAAAAATAACGATGCGTTTGGCCTTGCGCAATTCTTGCCCTGCTATTTCCAAAGCCTCTAAAGACATCTTATCGGCTGTATCCTGGATACTTTCTTTCTCGATGGTGGCGATTTTTTGAATGATGTCTTGGTTGCTATCGTCTTCGTGGAAGGGGAGGTTGTGGTCGACGTCGGAATAATGGGTGTCCGAGTAATAGCGCTCTGAAAGAAGAGCAGGTAAAAAATCTGTCCAACCTTTATAACCTAAGACCTGCGCAAAGCGAACAATACTGGACTTGGAACTAAAGCTGAGATTGGCTAAATCCTCAAGTGATAGCTGTTCAATTTGAGCCAAGTGCTCTAAGATAGCCTTAGCAATTGTAGCTTTTGAGGAGTGATTGGTCTGGGCGATGCCTTTAATCTCTTCTAACATGAGGTTAACCCCTTTTTTCAGAATATTTCAGTTTTACCATTAAAAAGTTAAAAAATGTGAAACTGCATACCAAGTGTATCGAAAAAGAGACTATTTGTCTAGGAAGTATCTTATAATCAAATTAAGTTCTGATCAGACCAAAATATATTTTAAGGGAAAAGGAAAAATGACCAAAGAATATCAAGCATTAGCCAAACAAATTATTGAAAAATTAGGCGGAAAACAAAATATTACAACCGTTTATCACTGCCAAACAAGATTACGCTTCAAGGTTCAAGACGCAACACGTATTCAAAAAGATGAACTTGAACATTTAGATGGTGTAACCATGTATCTCTTTAATGCCGGTGTCCATCAAGTGGTTATTGGAACACATGTAAAAGATGTCTTTGAGGAAGTAGAAGCTGAATTAGGTGATTTAGAAAGTCAAAATCAAACGGAAGAAAAATTGCCATTCTTACAAAATGTCATCAGTTTTGTCGCTGCTGTCTTTCAACCTATCATTCCAGCCTTATCTGGAGCAGGTATGGTAAAGGCTGTATTAGCCCTTCTAGTAGTTTTTAAACTAATTACCAATACCTCCCAAACATATATCATGCTAACTACTTTTGCAGATGGTGTCTTTTACTTCCTACCACTCATCTTAGCATTTACAACTGCTCAAAAATTGAAATCCAACCCAATACTTGCCGTTGGAGTAGTTGCAATGATGCTTCATCCCAATTGGACTACCTTTGTAACGGCGGCTAAACCAGTCCTCTTCTTTGATTTTATTCCTTTCACTCTTGCAACTTATACCTCTTCAGTAATTCCTGCCATTCTGGTTGTATTTGTTCAGTCCTACATTGAAAAATTCTATTATAAATACATACCTAAGTCAGTAGAATTAGTCTTTGTACCCTTATTAACCTTCTTAACCATGGGGGTCTTAGCTTTTTCTCTTTTAGGACCTATCGGAGCTATTATCGGTCAAGTCTTAGCAAATGCATTTATGTACCTTTCTACCAATGTTAGTTGGTTACCGCCAGTTCTCATTGGTGGACTATTACCAGTAATGGTCATGTTCGGTATTCATAACGCTGTCGCACCTCTTGGCATCATGCAAATGGCACAATTAGGTTATGAGTCAATCTTCGGCCCAGGAGCTCTAGTATCTAACATGGCTCAGGCAACTGCAGCAACAGTAGTTGCCTTACGGACTAAAGATAAAAAAATGAAACAAATTGCGACATCGGGAGCCATTACTGGTTATATGGGGATTACAGAACCCATCTTATATGGTGTTAGTTTACCAAAAAAATACCCACTCTATGCTTCAATGATTGGTGGTGCACTTGGTGGATTGTATGCTGGGTTAACACATGTTCATCGCTTTGCAACAGGCTCATCTGGTTTACCAGCGGTATTATTATATATTGGCGATAATACAATGGCATTTTTCTGGAACATTATTATCGCAATGCTAATTACAATTGTTACGACAGCCGTTATCACCTACTTATTATCACTAAAATATGAAAAAACAGATCTTACTTCAACAATTCCAAGTGTCAAATCAATTATTATTGAAGACGAAGCTTTAAAATCTCCTTTAGCTGGTCAAGTTAAGGCACTTGAAAAAGCTGATGATCCTGTTTTTGCTTCAGGTGCTTTAGGACAAGGATTTGTCATTAATCCTAATGAGGATTTACTTGTATCACCAATTGAAGGAGAAGTTTTAACGGTATTTCCTACAAAACATGCTATTGGCCTTAAATCTAAAAATGGAATGGAAATATTAATCCATATTGGTTTAAATACAGTAGAACTAGCTGGAGACCATTTTGAGACTTTTGTTAAAGAAGGCGACCAAGTAAGTGTTGGTCAAAAACTTATTCATTTTGATAAGATTATTATTGAAAACAAAGGCTACAATTCTCAGATTCCGGTTATTATTACAAATTCAGCTAATTATAGTAATATTGAATTAGTGAGTGAAAGTCAGGTAGAAAGTTTAGAAACAGTAGCCAAAGTAGAGGCTTAAGGAGTAACTTATGACATTATCAGAACATTTTTTATGGGGTGGCGCTATTGCGGCAAATCAAGCTGAAGGGGGTATCTTCTTAGGTGGTCGCGGTTTAAGCAATGTCGATGTTTTACCTCATGGTAAAGACCGTATGGCTATTGCTAAAGGTGACTTAGACAATACAGAACGTCGAGATGATTACTATTACCCTTCTGAAGTTGCCATTGATATGTATCATCATTACTTGGAAGATATTGATTTGTTGGCTGATATGGGAATAAAAATTTTTCGCATGTCTCTTTCTTGGACCCGTATTTTTCCAAATGGTGATGATGAAAGTCCTAATGAGGAAGGCTTGCTATTTTACGAAAATATCTTCCGTAAATTAAAAGAAAAAGGAATTGAACCTCTTGTTACCCTTGCCCATTTTGATGTTCCTCTGGCTTTGATAAAAAAATATGGTGCTTGGCGTGATCGTCGTATGGTTGAGGCCTACACTCATTATGCCAGAACAGTCTTCACACGCTATCAGGGTTTAGTTAAGTACTGGTTAACCATCAATGAAATCAATATTCTCTTACACCAACCTTTTGTAGGGGGTGGGTTAATTCTTACTGATCAGGATAATCGTGCACAGGTGATTTACCAAGCTGCTCATCATCAATTGTTGGCGTCAGCTCTGGCGACCAAGATTGCTCATGAAGTAGACACTGATAATCAAGTAGGTTGCATGCTTGCAGGCGGAAGCCATTACCCTTATACCTGCAGGCCAGAAGACTATCTTGAGGCTATTCACCGCGATAATGGCGAGTACTTCTTTATTGATGTCCAGGCGCGTGGCTACTATCCAAATTACGCTTTGAAAAAATGCCAACGTGAAGGCATTGAGATTCCATTTGAAAATGGTGATAAAGAACTGTTAAGAGAAAATCCTGTTGATTTTGTTTCCTTTTCTTACTATTGTTCACGGACAGTAACGGCTTTTGAGGAAGACTATCAAATGACAACCGGGAATCTTTTCAAATCTGTCAAAAATCCGCATCTAGCTTCTACGGAGTGGGGTTGGCAAATTGACCCTCTTGGTTTGCGTTCTTCGTTAAATATGCTCTATAATCGTTATCAGAAGCCCCTCTTTATTGTTGAAAATGGTCTTGGTGCAGTTGATAAGCCGAATGAAGAAGGATATGTTGAAGACGACTATCGAATTGCTTATACTAGGGAGCACATCAAAGCTCTGAAGGACGCTATCGAGATTGATGGTGTAGAATTGCTGGGCTACACAAGTTGGGGAATTCTCGATTTGGTCGCTGCATCAACTGGGCAAATGAGCAAACGCTACGGATTTATTTATGTAGATAAAGAAGATGACGGTAGCGGAAGTCTTAAACGAACGCCAAAAAAATCCTTCTATTGGTACCGAGATGTCATTGCTTCTAATGCTGAAAAATTATAAGAAATTTCCATCCTTTTTCTTGACTTGTAAGGGCTTTTATGGGATGATAAGGGTGTAAGTTAATTAGAATAAATCTAATTAAGAAAAAATAAAGGAGGCAGTCACATGACATTTGACTACAAGGATCACGGAAAAGAAAAGTATATCGTTAATATTGAAGATTACACTAAAGAAAACGAAAACTACCGGACAACCATTTGGACTGGTGATAAACTTCAGGTTACCTTAATGTCTATTCAACCAGGCGATGATATCGGTCTAGAAGTACATATGGGTATCGATCAATTTTTACGTATCGAAGAAGGTAAAGGCCTATGTCAAATGGGTGATGCCGAAGATAATCTCAGCTTTGAGCAAGAAGTGTCTGACGATGATGTTGTTTTAGTACCAGCTGATACATGGCATAACATTACAAATACTGGTGATACACCACTAAAAATTTACTCAATCTATGCTGGACCTGATCATGTTCCAGGGACTGTCCATAAAACACACGAGGATGCTGAAAACGATCCTAATGAACACTAGAACTAACTAAATCAAAGTACTCAAGTTTAAAACTTGAGTACTTTTTTACTCTTTTTTTGTAAGCGGAGTCATTCACGTGGTTGTTGACTTTGCATAAAAATAAATATGTGCCTGAAAACACTTGCATTTTATTAAATTTAGGCATATATTAAAAGTAGTAAGTTATTTAAGGAGGTTTTTCACAAATGAAATGTGTCGCTATATTAGGGACGAATTCAGATCGTTCAACCAATCGGAAACTCTTACAATTTATGCAAAAACATTTTGCAGATAAGGCTGAGATTCAGCTTTTGGAAATCAAAGAGTTACCAGCATTCAATGAGCCTACAGATAAAACGGCTCCCGAAAGTGTTCGTCTCTTTTCTCAAGCTATCGCTGAGGCTGATGGGGTTATCATTGCTACTCCAGAATATAACCATACCATTCCTGCACCCTTATCTAGTGCTTTAGAATGGATTGCCTATACAAGCCGTGCCCTTATTAATAAACCAACCATGATTGTTGGCGCTTCATTAGGTTCCCTTGGCTCATCACGCGCACAAGGACATCTGCGGCAAATCCTTAATGCTCCCGAATTAAAAGCTCGTACTATGCCTGGAATGGAATTCTTATTAGGACAGTCAGAACAAGCCTTTGATGCCGATAACAACTTGATCAACCCAGAAAAAGTAGCAGAACTAGAAGATAACTTTGCTGAGTTCTTATCCTTTGTTACGGTCACTAAGCAAGTTGTCACCCAGTCTGATACCAATCGTAAACGTGATTTTGCCTGGGACAAGAAATAAGGAGGACTGTCATGAAATATCTTGCCATTGTTGGAACTAATGCTGAGAAATCCTATAATCGTCAACTATTAATTTTCATGCAAAAACATTTTGCTCATAAAGCTGACATTGAAGTCGTCGAAATTAACGATGTCCCAATGTTTAATGAAAGTGATGATCAAACACAAAGCCCTGTCATACAGGACCTTTATCATAAAATTGAGGCGGCTGATGGTGTTATTATCGCAACGCCAGAACACAACCATACCATTCCTTCAGCGCTCAATAGTCTGATTGAATGGATGTCCTTTAAAGTTCACCCCTTTGCTGGAAAAGCAGTCATGTTAGTCGGGGCTTCCTACAGCGAACAAGGCTCGTCACGCGCCCAAATTCACCTCAGACAAATCCTCGATGCTCCTGGTGTTAATGCAAATGTTATGCCAGGAAATGAGTTTCTTTTAGGCTATGCCCATAAAGCTTTCGATCAAGAAGGGAATCTCAAGGATGAAAGAACTGTCGATTTCTTAGAAACCTGTTTCTATCGCTTTATCCGCTTCGCAAGCATTATCGACCAAATGAACGAGCCGGAAGAATTAGTCTTTGAGCCAGGCACCTATGAAGTTACCACACCTGGTCATAATGGTAAACTGCCAATGTCAGTTACCTTCTCTAAAGACCGGATTGAAAAAATTGATATTGACTCTTCAGGTGAAACAGGTGGTATTGCTGATGTGGTCTTTACCCGTATCCCTAATGAAATTTTAGAAGGCCAAACCCTCAATGTCGATACCGTTTCTGGTGCATCTGTAACATCAAATGGGGTTTTAGATGGGGTTGCTCGGGCTGTTAAAAAAGCTGGCGCTAATCCTGATATCCTAAGATCAAGACCAAAAGCACCATCAGCATTGGACCAAGAAGACAAGACTTATGATACTGATTTAGTTGTTGTAGGTGGAGGAGGAGCGGGATTAGCTGCCGCTGCTAAGGCCTTGCAAGAGGGCAAACAAGTTATTGTCCTAGAGAAATTCCCAAGTGTTGGTGGTAATACCGTTCGCGCAGGTGGACCAATGAATGCACCAGATCCTGAATGGCAGGCAAGTTTTGCGGCAAATCCAGGTGAGGACCATAACCTACAAGAATTAAAAGCTATGGATGAAGCCCTCATTGATCCAGAATACTTAGAAGATTTCCGAGCATTAAAAGGAGAACTAGAAGACTACCTTAAAAATCCAACTTATCTCTTTGACTCTAAGCGTCTTTATCGCATCCAAACCTACCTCGGAGGCAAACGCAAAGACTTAAAAGGAAATGAAATCCACGGTAACTACGACTTAGTTAAAATCATGACCGAAAGAGCACTAGAGTCCGTTCGTTGGCTAGAAGAAGTAGGAGTGGAGTTTGACCATAGTGATGTGACAATGCCAGTAGGAGCACTATGGCGTCGTGGCCATAAACCATTTATGCCAATGGGAGTTGCCTTTATATCTGTCTTGGATAAATATGTCCGTGAAAACGGAGGACTTATTTTAACAGACACACCTGTTGACCAATTAATTGTAGAAGAAGGACAAGTCAAAGGCGTTCAAGCAAAAGGTCGCAATGGCCAATCCATTACCGTCAATGCCAAAGCAGTTATTCTTGCCTCAGGTGGATTTGGTGCCAACACTAAAATGTTGCAAAAATATAATACCTATTGGACAGAAATTGCGGATGACATCAAAACCTCAAATACACCCGCTGTTACAGGTGATGGTATTATCCTAGGAGAAAGCGTTGGTGCTGACCTTGTCGGAATGGGCTTCACTCAAATGATGCCTGTCTCAGACCCAGAAACAGGAGCACTCTTCTCAGGTCTCCAAGTCCCTCCGGCTAATTTCATTATGGTAAATACCCAAGGGAAACGTTTTGTTGACGAATATGGAAGTCGTGACCAACTATCGCAAGCAGCCATTGATAATGGAGGCCTCTTCTACCTGATTGCTGACGACCTTATCAAGGAAACAGCCTATAATACTAGTCAAGAAAAAATTGATGCCCAAGTAGAAGCAGGTACCCTTTTCCGTTCTGATACCATTGAAGGATTAGCTGAGCAACTAGGAATGGAGCCAAGTATACTTGCTGAAACCATTTCAAACTATAACTCTTATGTTGATCAAGGTCACGACCCTGAATTCAATAAAGGGGCTTTCGATTTGAAAGTGGTTAAAGCGCCATTTTACGCAACACCAAGAAAACCTGCCGTACACCATACTATGGGTGGACTTAAGATTGATACGAAAGCCCATGTCCTAAATACTGAAAACCAAGTGATTCCAGGTTTATATGCAGCAGGAGAAGTTGCTGGTGGACTACATGCTGGTAATCGACTTGGTGGTAACTCCCTAACTGATATCTTTACTTTTGGTAGAATTGCAACGGAAACTGCTATCCAAGAATTCTGTTCATAACCAATAAAAACTTGATAATGCAAATGCATCATTCCCCCTCTTGTTTAACACAAGAGGGGGTTTTTAGTGCTTAAACTCAAAAAGACATAAAGAAAATTTATCGCTTTCAGATAAAGTCATGATATACTAAAAAGAGTGATTAAAGGGAAGTGAGGGATAAACCATGGCTATAGAAAAACTTTTTCAAGAATTAGAAAAGATTAGAGACTGGCAAGAAAATGCCTACAAATATCTCCATAGCAATCCTGAATTATCCATGCAAGAAATTGAAACCATTTCATATCTGCGAGACACACTAGAAGAACTTGGCTATCAATGTCAAGAAATTGGCGGAGGCCTTGTGACGGTCTTAGAAAATGGACCAGGCAAGAGGGTTCTCTTTCGAGCTGATATTGATGCCTTACCAGTCAAAGAAGAAACCGAATTGGATTATGCTTCTAGCAAAATGATGCAAGATTTAGATGGAAACCAAGTTCCAGTTATGCATGCCTGTGGACATGATATGCATATGGCTGCAGCTTGGGATTAGCCCATCTTATGATTAATCATCAAGAGCTTTGGCAGGGAACATTTCTTCTCCTTTTTCAACCAGGAGAAGAAACAGCCAGTGGAGCTCAAGCCATGCTTGATAACGGACTAATGAGCAAAATTCCTAAGCCAGACCTGGCTCTAGCTCAGCATGTTTTGGCTCAACCTCAAGCAGGTAAAGTAGGAATTATGTCAGGCCCTTTCTTATCATCCGCAGCATCCGTCAAACTGGTCATCAAAGGAAAAGGTGCCCACGGCTCCATGCCACACCTCAGCATTGACCCAATCGTCATTGCCTCCTCGATTGTCCTCAAACTCCAAACCATCGTTGCCCGCGAAGTTGATCCTTTTAAGTTCGCGGTCGTAACTGTAGGTTCAATCCAATCAGGTTTAAAAGCTAATATTATTCCTGACCAAGCAACTTTACTGCTTAATATCCGTGCCTACGACGATGCAGTTCTTAACCAACTCCTTGCTAGTATTGAAAGAATCGCTAAAGCAGAAAATCAAGCCGGAAATGGTCAAGAAGAACCTGAGATTACAGTCTACGATCGTTTCCCAGTGACGGACAATAATCAGCAATTGGCTAAAGAAGTTAAAGAAGCATTCATTAAACATCTAGGGGCAGAAAATGTCGTTGATTATCAAGCTATGACGGCATCAGAAGACTTCTCATATATCCCAAGGGCCTTTGATATCCCATACCTCTATTGGGGATTTGGTGCTTTTACTAGTGATCAAAAAATCTATGCCAATCACAACCCGCATTTTGCACCTAGCCTACAGCCAACATTAAAAACAGGAAGTCAGGCCGCATTGGTCGCAGTCTTACATTATTTAGGAATTAAAAAACAATGACAGATAAATACAATAAACGTGTTCTTGAGGTAGCAACTCTAGCAGGAATCACCATGCTAGAATCAAATGCCGAAAGCTATCGCGTCGAAAATACAGTCTCTCGAATATTAAAAGTCAGTAATCAACCCATCACAGAAGTATTTGCCAATACTACAGGTCTCTTTATTACTTTAGATGGTCCTGAACTTGATGAGCCTATTACATTCATTAAAAGGATTACTCATAGGGATACCAATTTGAGTAAAATCCATATCGTCAATCAAATATCTCGTGATCTGACAAGTGGTTTGATTACCTTGGAAGAAGCTCAGAAGCAATTAAAAACAATTGATAAAAGTCATTATTCAGAAAGAATAGTTTCCTATTCAACCTTGCTATTGGTAGTGGCTTTCGCATCTTACTTGGTGGGCAAACACCAGAGATCCTCTTATCTCTAGTAGCAGCCTTCTCCCTCTTGTTTTCATATAGGTTAAAAGCATATTTTCAATTAAATAGTTTTATTTTTGGGACAGTAGCCACTGCCATAGTAGCAACTGTTATTCCCATAATCATTCATTTCATCGGAAAAACTCATCCATCCTTTGATATCGTTATTATTTCCGTCTTAATGCCACTTTTCCCTGGTACAGCCTTTACAAATGGCTTCCGTGATACCTTTAAAGGAGACTATGGTGCTGGTATTTCAAAAATTGTTGAAGCCTTAATTAGTGCCGTTAGTTTAGGAGTGGGAGTGGCACTAGGATTATTTATCGCGAAAGGAATTATCGCATGGGTATGATATTACAAATTTTAGGTGCCTATGTGGCAACAGTTACCTCAGGCATTATCTTAGAAATACCAAGACATTTAATTTTTAAAACAGGATTTATTGGTGCTATAGCTACACCGTCTATCTATTAGTCTTACCACATGCTGACTTGGCCCTAGCTGCCCTCAGCGCAAGTCTAGTGATTGCACTCTTATCACAAATAGCTGCCCGACTTTTTAAATCACCAGTCACTATATTCTATATCCCTTCCTATTTTCCCATTGTTCCGGGAGCAGGTGTCTATAAAATTGCCTATTATTATATTCAAGGAAATAGCCATCTAGCTGGCAAAAACTTCATAGAATCAATGATGGTTTCCGGTGCTATTGCCTTATCAGTCTTCTTGATAGATTCCTTAATTGAAATCTATTACGTCATTAAATCGAAAAATTCCAACTTAAGCAAAAACTAGAGTTAATTAAACAATGCTCTAGTTTTCTTTTGCAATTTTTTGACAAATTTTTCCAATAACATTCAGGGGTTTTATAAATGAACCATAACTATGAATCAATTGCCCACCAAATTGCTTTTTAAAGTTAAAATTACCTTTACCATATTGACTATCTTCGACCTCGATAGTGCCACCAAAATCAAAGAAATCATATCCTTGATTCTTAGTGTAAGCAATCATTTCTGCATTAATTAAAGTCGCACCACCATAGATATAATACTGAGGTAAATTACCGCCATAATAAGATAAGACTTCATTCCCATAGGCAATAAAAAGGTAAGAGGAAAGTGGTAAAAAATTACTTTTAATATCTAGTTCTTCAAAGTCTTTTAATCGTTTTAAGTAACTTTTTAATTCTTGCTCAGCATTTTTGATAGCCATATTACGTTTCTTGGAATCTGCCTTTTGTCCAAGAAGGTCTATCTGGTCTTCCAAAGAAACAATATTTTGATCTAAATAAGCAATATATTCTCGGCAATCCAAACTCGCATACATGAACAGTGTCCGATTCCCAAATTTGTCTTTAAGCTTATAAAAGAAATCAATATCAGGAACAGCAAAGTCACGACGATCGGAAGTTGCTAACAAAATATCATAAAAGAGCGGAATCTCATCTCTGTTCAAATCTCTGACATTCACATGAGATTCTTTATATTTCTTTATGTTTCTTTTTAAAACAGGGGGATAGGATTCTTCGATGGCCTTTACATCTTTAAATAATCGTAAATCTTTAATAAAAGCTTGGACCATACCGTTAAGAAGGAAGTTTGAATCATAATAGTTTAAATAACCATTCTTCCTAAAAATACTAGAAGGGTTAGCAACACCCTCAAATTCAGCTATCAAGTAAGGGTGACAAATTAAACGAATAGCTCCTTGTTTTTTTACATTGGATTCAAGTACCAGCAAGGCTTGATCTAGTAATTGGGGATCAGAATAGTCTAATATTGGCCCTTGAACGAGTAGTGCTTCTTTGAAGAAACGCCATTTTTTTCGATAATTGACAATAGCTAGACCAACAATTTGTCCATCCTTTAAGAATGCTAAGCGTTGCGTATCAAGAAAGTTCTGGCGTTCAGTTTGTAACTCAAAAATTTCATTGGATTGAAGAAAATTAGCAGTAGCTATTTTCTCTTGCCAAAATAAAAAATCTTCTTTGGAAACTGAAGAGATAGTAAGCATGGATAAAAACCTCACGATGTATTTATTATTAGCAAATCATAATATAAGAGACATTTAAAAAGTAAAATTAAGAAAACAATAGAAATAGCTGGTTGTGTTAAATGACTTTATTATTACGTTTGTTACAATTATATTACAACTATATATTTTAGATGTCAACAACCTATTTAAAAAATGGTAAAAAATAGTACTTAAGCCCATAAAAATGGGACTATTGTCTTAAATAAAAAAATAATAAAATATTTCAAAAAGATTTTCTATTTTTCTAAAAATTTGTTTTATATTGTTATCAAATTAGAAAAGAGGTGTCCTTAATTGGAATTTTAGAAACAAAAAACTAACCTTTTCATTACGAAAATGCAAACTAGGCTTAGCAACAGTAATCATAGTCAGCTCTTTATTCGCTTTTTCTCAAGACCTATCAGCTGCTGAAACAACAGTCATTACTGACCCGAATGCAGTTATCGTGACTGACCTCAATAGAATGTCTGATCAAGCAGTCATCATTGGTGAAAATTTAGTAAACGATCAAACAGCCAGTGAAATGGCGAGCAGTGAAATCGACGCTAAATTAAGCCAACCAACAGTTCCTAATACTGGCCAAGACAATAGTCAAATCGTGTTTTATATGGGCATTATGATGGCTACAGCAAGTCTTGTATTAGGAAAAAAGACTAAAAAAGACAGAGAATAGGCACAGCAAAGAAAAAGTGAATTCTATCACAAAAATATCAATAACCACACCCTGGAGATTTTAAGGTGTGGTTTTCTCTCTCCATACTATAAGATTCGAGAAATAAATGGTATAATTGAAAAAATGTGCAAATATATTATTTAAGGTGGTTAGACTTTGTCAATTCTCAAAAAACTCATCGCAAAAACATCCCGTGAAGAAGATCGCCAACGATACATCGACAAAAATAGAGCATCTTATTTAGAGGAGCTGGCTCAAATCAATGACAATATCCAACAATTGAAAGATAGCAAAAACCCAAGTCAGACACGCCTTAATATTTTAATGCGTCGTAAAGAGCGAATTGAAGCTATACTGGCAAATGAAATCTAAAAAGAGCTTAGAATGTTAATCAGAAGACTGGTTAGCATTTTTATTTGCATTCAAGGCTGCATAAAGAGGGATTAATATTCCTTAATACATCTTTCCGAAAAACTGTAATTTTCTTGAAAAACATATAAGTATATGGTATACTTCTATTATAGGAAATCCTTACAGTTACTAAGGAAAATCAACCAAATGAGGTTATCAAAATAATGAGACGTGAACTGCTTTTAGAAAAAATTGAAGAATACAAAACCATGATGCCTTGGTTTGTTTTAGAATATTACCAATCTAAATTATCTGTGCCTTATAGTTTTACGACCTTATACGAATACCTTAAGGAATATAAACGCTTTTTCGATTGGTTACTGGACTCTGGTATCTCAAATGCTCCTAGAATTGCTGATATTGACCTGGTTACTTTGGAACAATTGACCAAAAAAGATATGGAGTCTTTTGTCCTCTATTTACGAGAAAGACCTTCACTTAATACTTACTCGACCAAGGAAGGCGTCTCTCAAATAACCATCAATAGAACCTTGTCAGCCCTCTCTTCTCTCTTTAAATATCTGACTGAGGAAGTCGAAAATGAACAGGGCGAACCTTATTTTTACCGTAATGTCATGAAAAAGGTTGCTACCAAGAAGAAAAAGGAAACCTTAGCATCGAGAGCAGAAAATATTAAGCAAAAACTCTTTTTAGGGGATGAAACTATGGAGTTCCTCGAGTATGTTGATTGTGAATATGAAAACAAGCTCTCAAATCGGGCAAAATCATCTTTCCGAAAAAATAAAGAACGCGATTTAGCTATCATCGCTCTACTACTGGCTTCTGGCGTCCGTTTATCAGAGGCTGTTAACCTTGATCTTAAAGATGTCAATCTCAGAATGATGGTCATTGAAGTGACCCGAAAAGGGGGTAAACGAGACTCAGTCAACGTTGCAGGCTTTGCTAAACCCTATCTCGAAGCCTACTTGGATATACGGCAAAAGCGTTATAAAGCTGAAAAACAAGATTTGGCCTTCTTTTTGACTGAGTATCGTGGCATTCCCAACCGGATTGATGCTTCTAGTATCGAAAAAATGGTAGCTAAATACTCTCAAGATTTTAAAATACGTGTCACTCCCCATAAATTAAGGCATACCCTTGCAACGCGACTTTATGATGCGACCAAGTCTCAAGTACTTGTCAGCCATCAACTGGGGCACGCCTCTACACAGGTTACCGACCTTTATACCCATATTGTCAATGACGAACAAAAGAATGCCTTAGATAAATTATAAAACTAGAAGAATCCAAACAAGATTTCAATTTCATTTTTTAAAAACAACATAATTATAGTTATGTAAACAATCCACTTATAAAAAAATCACTGAGAAGATCCTCGGTGATTTTTGCTTATAAAAATGATTAAGGACGGTGTTTATGAGATCCGTTTAGTCCCCTCATTTCAAAACACATTCTGATTTTACTGTCAAAGTAAGGAATAAAAATGCCTTGCTCAATCATCTGGCAGATGTCACTGTATGAAGCCCATTTAACAGCTTGAACCTCATTATCTGGGAAATTGATGTCTTCGATATTGAAGTCCCCAACCACTAAGAAAGTGTCATCAAAACCATAATCAAAATTCGTGGTAAAGGCAGGTGAGGTTTCAGTCAGGTCTATACTTAACCCAATTTCTTCTTTAACTTCCCGCATCGCAGCTTGCTGAGCATTTTCACCTGCTAAGGCACTTCCACCAACCGTAACATCCCAGAACTCCGGCCATGAGTCCTTATCTTTATGCCGTTGCTGAATCAACATTTGCCCCTTATCATTAAAAAGGCAGACATGTACAACTAAATGACGAGCCCCCTCAGTAAAAGCTTGACCTCTAATCATTCTTTGTCCAGTTAGTTGACGTTCTTTCGTATAGATATCCCAATATTCTGTCATTCAAAGTCTCCTTAACGCAGATAAGCTGTATGTAGTAAGTCTTTTACAGTGTTATCCACTTCTTCTACAGTAGTCAGACGAAGATTACTATGCCAGCAATTCTTAGAAACTTGTTCATTTTTTGTAATCAGAGGATGTTCGATAGCTTGATTGCTCACAATATTCAGATCTAACCATTTCTTTTTTGGGTGAACGCCTAGAAATGCTTTTTCTTTAACCAAGTGCAGACTAGTCTTTTTGACTTCAATGTCAAAGGGTCCTATGTCTTGTAAAAAATCTAATAGAGTCGAAAAAATAGCTAAAACGTCTTCCTCTTTATTGCCAAATAATTGTTTGTAATTGCTCATTTTTTACCTTTCTTTTTTCAAAATACTGACCTTTGTCCCTTGATCAACTTGACTCTCTATTTTAATATCCAGTTGTAATTGATGAAGAATTGTTTTAGTCATAAATAACCCTAAACCACTGGCTTTCTGGTGTTCATGGCCATTGAAACCTGTATAACCTTCTTCAAATAATCGAGGGATGTCTTCTGGAAGTATTCCAATACCATTATCTGATATCTCAATACCATCATCTAGTTTAATAGAAATATGACCACCTTGAAGGGAGTATTTAATGGCATTATCAATAATTTGCATTAATGCAAAACGTAACCATTTTTTATCACTTGTTACTGTCCAATTTCCATCAATGGTAAAGCTGATATCTTTACTAAAACAAATCGGCGCCATTTCTTTCAGAATATCTTTTACAATACCAGAAATGTCAAGTTTTTCAAAACGATAATCATCCTTATTTTGACTAAATTTTAAATAACTTAAAAGCTGGTTTAAATGATTTTCTAAATAGAGCAATTGGTTTTGCAATTCATTTTTTGATAAGTTATCTGTTTGAACCATTAAAGAGATTGCTGATAGTGGGATTTTCATTTGATGAGACCAAATCTTAATTAAGGCATCAAGATCTTTTTGCCGAGATTTCTCAGAGTCCAATTGTTGATTCTGCTCAGCAATTACCCTAGAAATTAACCGTTTATATTCTAAATCACTTGGATTATCAAATGGTTCTAGTTCGTTTACATAACTAAATTCTTGTAATGTTTTTAGTTTGCGTCGAAATCTTAGATAGTGAGTAATCGTTACAAGAATGATAAGTGTCACTGAAATCAGGCTAGCCGTTTGGAAATAGGTCAAAGGCAGATGATAGAGACTGAATACCAGTAGGTACATGAGAATGAGCAAGCAAAACTGAAGGTACCAGATTCGGTATTCTTTAAAAAATAATCTGATCATTTTAGGATATAGCCTACTCCTCTCACGGTGTGAATATAATCAAAATCAATATCTAATAATTTCTTTCTCAAGCGAGTCATATTAACATTTAATGTATTTTGATCAATAAATTGGTCATTATCCCATAAGGATTTTAAAAGCTCTTCTTTACTAACAATAGCTCCTTGATTACTAAATAAGAGAGAAAGAATTTTATGCTCAGTTGGTGATAAGGATATCTTTTGATCTCCTTTACTTAAACTTGAGTCAAAATGAAGTTGATATTCTAAATAAGTTAGACTATCTGCAGCAAATTGAGTTACTCTCCGTAGAAATGCTGCTATTTTAGCGTCTAAGATAGTCAGAGAGAATGGTTTGGTAATGTAGTCATCACCTCCCATGTTAAGAGCCATGACTGCATCCATCTCATCATTGGAGCTAGAAATAAATATTATAGGAACAGTGGATCGTTTTCGAATTTCACTTGTCCAATAAAAACCATTAAAAAATGGCAAGGTAATATCCATAAGGATTAAGTCAGGTTCAAAATCTAAGATTTCATTTTTGATATCCCTAAAATTGGTGACGGCAGCAACCTGATAGTCTTTTTCTAAATGTGATTTTAAAAGAGAGAGGATAGTTGGATCATCTTCCACTAAGTAAATTTTCATGGTTTTCTTCATAGCTCTATTCTAACAAAAAAGTAGCGAAAATACGCTACTTCTGCTACCTTTCAATGATTTTATAATAAGTTCGACTTGTTAAGCGATATATCAAAAAATAAATACTAATAATAACCAATATAGTTAGACTACTTACCAAGTAAATCATAGGACTATTGGTGACACCAAAGAGCAATAGCATTTGGTTCAACATGACCGAAGCAACTATATAATGCAATACTGCGAAGGCAATGGGGGTAAAGAAAACCAAAAGTAACTGTGAATTAATGGTTTTCTTGACTTGTTGCTTAGACATACCGACTTCCTGTAAGATTTTGTAGGATTTTTTATCAAGGTGTCCTTCTGTATATTGTTTATAATAGATTATTAATGCTGCACCAAGAATAAAACTTAGCCCTAAAATAAAGCCTGTAAAGAGAAAACCACCTGAAATGGCATAGAATTCTTTTTTAAACTGATCTCTCTGTTCGAGATGACCAACATATTTGTCGTTGATACTCAAGACACCTTTCTCATCTAGCAAACGACCTACCTCTTGTTTGGACATATCAGTCATACTAATTAAGGATAAACTTGCAGGATATTTCGGATAGCGATTGTAACGTTTGAGTAATGCATTGAAAACAGCTTGATTTTTTACAACGATGACAGAAGGATTGTAGGTATTAACTGTTTCAGGGTGAGAAACTGTTTTAAGATTTTTTTTGACTTTTAGTGATAGTCCCAGAAAATCAAGTTTTTCCAAACGACTGTTGCCCTTTTGCTTATAAAAGAGAATTTCATTAGTCGCAAGGTCGGGGATTTTATTACCAAGTGCTTTGAAGTCAGCAGCTGTAATAAGGTAAGAATAGGATAAGGAAGCATAATTTGGATTTTTTAGCCCTGCTTCTGTAATTGAGACTGATTTTTTATTCTCTAATTGAAAGTTTATCATCGCACTTGTATAAGTGATAAATTCTTCCGAAGACCGATCTAAGGGTTTTAAAACAGATGCTTCAAAATAGTGCTGAAGTTCCTTCTGATTTTTTCCCTCAAGGAGAATTTTGGTGTTTTTAGGAAAAATCTCATTAGTTTGATATTCAGTATTGTTATATAAAGCTGTTGTAGTCGCTATTGCAACAAAGGCCATGACTGCTAATAGAGTAATATTCGCTAGACCGACGGCATTTTGTTTCATCCGGAAAATCATTTGGGAAGTCGAAACAAAATGTTCAGGTTTATAGAAATAATCTTTTTGTGCTTTTTTATGTTTTAAGTACCAAGTCATAAACGAAATATAAAAGAGATAAGTTCCTATAATTACAAAGAGAACAGCGATAAAAAAGCGATAAATAACAGCTAAGGCAGCTAATTTAGTGGAGGTTATTGAAAGATAATAACCAATACTTATTGCAATAATAGCAATGCTAGCAAGTAAAATATTCCCCTTGGGTTCTTTTTCCCCCTGTTCTTGGTCTTTAAAAAGCATTAATGGTGATGTCTGACGAACTTTGAAAAGTCCAATAATCATGAGTAGGACAAAAATCAAGGCAAAAATAAGACTGGTTTGAACAAAAGCAGTTGGGGCAATTTCTAATTGTAATTTGTTATAGTGAACCAAATTGACAAAAATCAAATAAAAGAGATGTGAGAAAATATAGGAAGCAATTGAACCAATAATGACAACTGCAAGAAAGAGGATCCACAGCTCTAAAACAGAAATAAATCCAATTTGTTTTTTGGTCATTCCGAGAATATTGTATAAGCCAAATTCACGGCTCCTTTGTTTCAAAAGAAAATTGTAACTATAAATTTCCATGATAGTAGCAAAAATAGTTAGAACCACTGCCGCCAATCCTAAAAGAATTTTGCCATTTTGCATTCCTTTTGAGATAGGACTCATTAAAATAATCGTAACGATACCGTTTAACATAAATAGAACTGAACTTGCTAGTAAAAACGGTGCTACTACTTCTTTTGATTTTTTAAGATTATTCCAGGCTAATTTGAGGTAAAACATGTCACTCACCTCCTAATAAACCAGTCATGGCTAAAGAGATATCCTTTGAGAATTGTGTAGTGCTTTTATCAGCCCGATACATTTGGTGGAAGATACGACCATCCTTAATAAAGAGAACGCGTTTTGCATGACTAGCTGCATTGGCTGAGTGGGTAACCATCAAGATAGTTTGACCATCCATATTGATATCTTCAAAGAGGTTTAAGAGATCTTCTGAGTTACGGTAATCCAGAGCTGCAGTAGGTTCATCCGCCAATAACAACTTAGGATTGGTGATTAAGCTACGTGCAATAGCGACACGTTGCTTCTGTCCACCTGAAATTTCAAAAGGACGTTTGTCCAACAAGTCTTCAATCCTAAGCTTAGGAGCAAGTTGATCTAAACGGCGACTCATTTCTTTATAGGGTTTGCGGTCTAAGACTAGCGGTAGAAAAATATTATCTCTAATAGATAAAGTATCTAAGAGGTTAAATTCCTGGAAAACAAAACCTAAGTGATGCAAACGAAACTGTGCCAACTGATTCTCTTTAATTTTTGTAATATCTTTACCTTCAAGCAAGACCGATCCACTGGTTGGCTTTTCTAAGGTTGCAAGAATATTTAATAGGGTTGATTTACCAGATCCAGATTCCCCCATAATGGCGATAAACTCACCTTGGTCGACCTTAAAGTCAACGTCCTGCAAGGCCCTTGTCTCTTCTTTTGAGAAACGGGTCCGAAATACTTTTTCTAAATGTTGAATGTCTAATAGCATATGCATCTCCTTTTATCATTATAACTTTTTTTGGGAATTAATGTCTGAAGACTTATTAACACTTACTATTATAGTTTTCTATCAAGCTTGCAAACTTACAGGCTACGCTTGAAATCTTACAATTTTGTAAGTTTTCAAAAAGGGAATCAGTCCTTCTTCTGCTATAATAGACTTAAGAATTCCCCTAAAGGAGAGTATTATGGTTAAAATCAGTAAATTTTCGAAATCATTCGGTGTTTTCGGCAAGATTATCTCTATCATCCCAGATACAACAGAAATTATTGGTAAAGGCCTAGATAATGGCCGTCCCATAGTTGAAAAATACATGGATCAAAAGCAAGCTCGAGAAGAGAAATTAAAAAGTCTCGATAATGTCATTAATCTTCCTGTTGAGGAAGCTAGACAACATCTAGAAAAACAAGGTTTTATTGTCGCAACAATTCCTGTCCGTCCAGATAAAAAGTGGTTAAAAGCTTCTTTAGATGAAGTGGTTATTATGTCTCCTCGGTCTGGGAAATTACCAGTCGGTAGTCTGGTAAAACTTTACTATATCACTTATGATGTTCTTGAAAAGAGTCAAGAAATCTTAGATCAAGAAAACTTACGAGTTGTTGAACGCAATCAAAAAATTGCGGATACTTTTGATAGTTTTAAACACATCAAACTACCTTTTAGTCGAAAATAGCCCTTTTAGAAGAATACGTTTAGCAAGAAAGCACCCACTTAACTAGCGGGTGCTTTCTCTTATATTAATCTACTTGATACATCATTTGTTTCAAGTAGAGATGAAACTTTTATCCTTTTGAGTCTAGTAGACTTTAAACTCATAAACGACTAACTTTTTTTCTTAGTTGGCTAAGTAAGGTTCTAAATCGCGCAATGACCGTTCTGCAATGGCTTCATAGCGTTCTTTTTTATCGCGGATGCGTGGGCCTTCTAATTCTTTGATAATTCCAAAGTTAACATTCATTGGTTGGAAATGTTTACTGTCAGTATGAGTGACATAATGCGGTAAACTACCAATAGCAGTTGTTTCTGGGAAGATAACTTCTGCTTCACCTTTAAATTTCTTAACGGCATTGATACCAGCTACAAGACCTGATGCGGCTGACTCAACATAACCTTCAACCCCTGTCATTTGACCTGCAAAGAATAAATTCTCATTGGCGCGTGATTGGAAGGTTTGTTTCAATAAGTTTGGGGAATCCATATAAGAGTTACGGTGCATCACACCATAGCGGACGAATTCTGCATTTTCCAGTCCAGGAATCATTTGGAAGACACGTTTTTGTTCGCCCCACTTCAAGTGTGTTTGGAATCCAACCATATTGTATAGGCTTCCTGCTGCGTTATCTTGTCGCAATTGAACAACAGCATATGGTGTCTTAAATTCGCCATCACGTGGTCCAGTATAGTCTTCTGGATATTCTAAACCAACTGGTTTCATCGGTCCATAAAGCATGGTTTTAATTCCACGTTTGGCCATGACTTCAATTGGCATGCAGCCTTCGAAGTATTTTTCTTTTTCAAAGGAATTTAAGGGTGCTTCTTCTGCTGTTGTTAAAGCTTCATGGAATGCCATAAATTCTTCTTTGGTCATTGGACAATTTAGGTAAGCAGCTTCCCCTTTATCATAACGAGATTTAAGATAAACTTTCTCCATGTTAATGGTTGATTTTTCAATGATTGGTGCTGCGGCATCGTAGAAATAAAATCCGTCACCACCGTTTAGGGCGTGGATTTTTTCAGCAAGGGCATCTGATGTTAAAGGACCAGTCGCAATTACTGTAATAGCATCATTTGGAATCTCTGTGATTTCTCCTCGGATGACCTCGATCAGTGGATGATTTTCCAGCTCAGCTGTGACAGCTTCGGCATAACCAACGCGGTCAACTGCCATGGCACCACCTGCTGGAACGCGGTGCAATTCTCCAGCTCTCATAATAATCGAATCAAGTCGACGCATCTCTTCTTTAAGAAGACCAACTGCATTGGTTAGGCTATCCCCACGGAAGGAATTGGAGCAGACCAACTCAGCAAAGTTCGTGGTTTTATGTTGAGGAGTTGCTTTAACGCCGCGCATCTCGTAAAGTTTAACGGGAATGCCACGTTTAGCAATCTGGTAAGCAGCTTCTGATCCCGCAAGACCAGCGCCGACAACATTAATATAAGATTGAGACAATAGACTAATACCTCTTTGGAAAGTAACTTTCCACAAATCTTTCTATAAATTTACTTGCTATATTATAGCAAACTTTTTTCTAAAAGCAAAAAGTGTTGGTTTCATGTTTACATAACTATAGTTATGTTTTAATCAAAAGAAACAAATCCAAGATGCTACGAAAACACTTAAGATACTAAAGAGTGATCCAATCAAATAATACTCAGCAAAGGCTGGATTTTCAGATATTTTATTATATCGAGCTATGGATTTTGCGGTAAAAACTAAGCCAATTGAAGCGTATTGGCCCATAACCATGCATATGCCAATAATTATCCGTTCCAAGATCCCAATGGTTGCTCCTGCACCATTAATCGTATCCATTCTTCCTTGCAATTCTGGTTGGTACTTACTGAAAAAGATTTTGAAGATAATATTACATGGTTTAGAAATGATTAATAAAAAGAGAAAAACCAATAAAAATTGTGGATTGAGCCAATCTGGACAATTAATTTGAGTGAATTGACTAGCAACAAGTGCAATTACAGACAGATGTAACACTTGGTCGATGATAAATAGCCATTCTTTTCTAAGTTTTGCTCTTTGACTGATAACTGGCTTCATAAAATCAATGAAACTATGGCTGATAACTATTATTAGACTTGCCAACCAAATGGAAGGAATCAATATTGTAAGCAAGACTAAAGGAATGGTAATAACAATAATATGGTAAATCAAATATGTCTTATCCATTTCCTTAAGGTCAGCCATTTTCTGACTTTGCAAATGATAATCTGACAAAAAATGGGAAATCAATAATAAAGTGAGTATTGGATGGGTTTGCAGATAGGGAGATAAACCATGTAGGGTCATGCGGTCTCCTTTCCAGTTTTTTCTTGGATCAATTGCAGAGCACTTTGACGTGTTCGTAGATAGACTTTAATATTACTACTTTTGAGGCGTTTAGATAAGGCGCTAGGACTTAAATTGAGTCGCTTAGCAATTTCCCCCTGGTCAAACTGTTCATCAAAATAATTCGCCTCTATAAGCGCGTGGAAGACATCTAATTGACTAGCACGCCAACTGCTTTTGATAGCCTCTCCAGCAGATAAGAGACTGTTCAGAATGTCTTCTTCTGGTTCCTGACCAGTTCGGATGGCGATTTGCGTATGCCCGTAATCATTTTTTTGGTGGATATAATTAATAGCCTCTCTTGCCTTCCAATAGGCAGGTCCATCAGCCCCAATACTGATTTGAGGATTTATTGCTGTTAAAATATCACCTAGTCCTAGGCCAAAGCGGATGGAAAAATCAGCCATTTCGTGATTAATTTGATCAATAATTTGGAAAATTGGGGCTTCTAGGGTAAATAATCCTTGAAATTCATCACCTAGCGTTAGGGAAAGATTGGAAACCAGACAGTTTTCGTATTGTTGGTTTATTTTTTCCAAAACCTGATGGAATTGTTCTTGAGCCTGATTGCGATTTGCTAATTGTTTTGACTGAATCAGATCACCAATTAATGCTAAATAGACCATAATATTCTCCTTTTATAAAGTCCATTATAACAGACATTATTTAAAAAGTCCATTATAACGGAAAGAATATGCTTTTTCCGTTATAATGGAAACTTTGCTTTCCTATATAGTAAAAAAATATCAAGTGATCTGATTGACCACTTGATATTTTTTAATTTACGCGATTGTCAGTTGTCCCAGTAGTAACTACGTCGACAGTTGCATTTAAAGCACCTTCTACAAGGTTTTTCACCGCTTCATCTGTGTAATAAGCAGCATGAGGAGTATAGATTACTTTAGGATGATTAATTAAGTCGAGGAAGAGTTTATCTGTAATTTCTTGACCTTGGAAATTTTTAGGAATATATGGTCCTTCAAATTCATAAGTATCAATACCAGCACCAGCTATGAGGTCTTGATCTAAAGCATCAAGTAAATCTCTTGTTTCAATTAAAGCACCGCGAGCCATGTTTAACAGAATAGCATCTTTTTTGAATTGCTTGAAGATTTCAGCATTGAAGAAATGGATATTTTCAGCTGTTGGTGGCATATGTAAGGAAATCACGTCAGCATCCTTAATAGCTTCTAGAATACTATCTTTATATTCCAATACCTCAGCTGCTTTTTCGCTTCTATAAACATCAAAACCAACAACTTTACAACCAAAGCCTTTGAAAATTTTAGCAGCAGAAAGTCCAATTCGACCTGTCCCAATAATGGCTACAGTCATATCACCTAAAACACGACCACGAACAGGCAAGTTCCATGTAAAGTTTTGTTCTTTAACATTAGCACGAATTAATTCAATTTTACGGATTAAATTTAAAGCAATTGCTACTGTAAATTCAGCTATTGATTCTGGAGAATAGCTTGGAACATTCGAAATAATGATGCCATTTTCTTTAGCTAACTCCAAGTTGTACATATCAACTCCGGCACTACGTTGAGCAATTTGTTTGATCCCCATTTCTTTCAAAAGCGGGTAAACAGCATCATCTAGTGGCCCTATTTGAGCATTAGCAATACCATCAAACCCATACGCTTCTTTCACAGACTCGGCAGTTAAAGGTCCTTCATTAAGTGAAATTTCGATTTGATTATTTTTAGCCCATTGCTCAGCGAGCACAGCTTCTTCTCCACGAACATTATATAATTTAATTTTCATAGTGTCTTTCCTTTTTTAAATATCTAATTTGTAATCTTCAGGTGAAATAATTTTAAGCACCTTAATGAAAAGATAGTTGAAAGCGAAACTTAAAACAATTGGTGCAACCACAAAGACTAGTAAAACAATGATAATATTACCAAGTGACCAACCACCTTTAGCTAAATTTAAAGCATTGATAGGTCCGATTAATCCACTAATACCAAATCCAGCACTTGCTGGTGTACCTTGAATGTTTAAGATTGCTGCAAGTAAACCTAAAACAGCTGCAGTTGACATCATTGGTAACATAATAATTGGTTTTGAAAGAACATTAGCCATTGAGATTTTTGGTGAACCAAGAACATGAGCAAGGGAAGTTCCTTTTGAATTGACTGCCCAACCAGCTAAACATAGACCAAAGCTAGCCGCACAAATACCAAGGTTTGCTGCACCAGATCCAATGCCAGCTAAACTAATGGCAAGAGCAATACCTACTGTTGTAATTGGTGAAACAATTAAGAAACAGAAAATAATAGCGATTAAAATTGACATAAGAATTGGTTGTAAACCAAGTAAACCAGCGATACCTTGACCAATCATGGCTGTAATTAACTTAACATGTGGTAATAAGAAACGACCAATACCACCAATTAAAAGTAAAGTTACTGTTGGTACGATAATCAAAGTGAAAGATTTTGTTTTATCGTTTAAAAATTGAATTAATAAAACACCTAAAGCTGCTGTGATACCCATATTGATGATATCACCTGTACCTTGAAGCATCATCATTCCATTATCAAAGTTTGCTGCTCCTCCTGCGAACATAACTGCTAAACCTAAAGATGCAGATTGAATAGGATTAAATTTAAAATTCCCCGCTACTAACATCCCAATGACTAAGCCCATCATACTTGTAGCAAGGCCGGTAGCTGCAATAAGTGTTGCAAATCCAGACCACATTGGTAATAAAGCTTTCATTAATTCTCCAAGAATTGCACCTGGAATTAAAACGATAACAGTTCCTAATGCTATCCCATTTAAGATGTTCATCGTAAATGCTTTAGCAGACTGTCCCTGTATTTTTTCTGACATTGATATGCCTCCTTATGTATTTGTTTGTGATTTCACTAACTATTATAATAGTATCATAGTTATCCTTATAATTGAACTTAGTAAAACTTATACCTCTATAAGTTTTTACAATTCTATTTACGTATAAAATACTAACTTCCAAAAAATTAAAGATAAATATGCTATACTTAAGTTAAAAAGGAAAAATCATGGATATTAGACAACTAACCTACTTTATCACAGTGGCGGAGACAAAAAATTATTCTCTTGCTGCCAAAAGTTTATTTGTGACACAGCCTACACTATCACAATCAATCAAAAAACTAGAATCTGAATTAAACACGACCTTATTTTTTCAAAACGGACGGCAATTATTACTTACTGAAGCTGGTGTAATACTCTATGAACGAGGTAAGCACTTAGTATCAGAATTTAATCAAATTGTTGATGAAATTCATCAATTAGGACAAGAGAAAAAAGAAATTATTAGAATTGGTTTGACGGGATTATTTGCTATTCAATTTATGAAGCAAATTGCAACTTTCATGGCTAAACATTCTAATGTTGAAGTTTCAATGATTCAAGATGGTTCTCGAAAACTTCAGGAATTATTATCTTTAGGAGAAATTGATATCGGACTGCTATCTTTCCCAAGTATTTATAACAATATTACTATAGACCCATTACAGACGACAACTAAAGGTTATAAAGTTAGTATTGTTTTACCAGAGAATCATCCTATGGCTAACAGAAAAAGTCTACGCTTAATCGATTTGAAAGACTGTAAGTTTGCTACATTAACAGAAAATTTTATGCTTGGTGAAATGTTACCTCGTCGTGCAAGAGCAATCGGTTTTGAACCAAATATCGTTTTTAAACATGATGATTGGGAAGTCATTATTCACAGTTTAAAAAGCTTAAATGCAGTCACTATTCTAGCTAGTGAATTCAAACCCTTAAGTCAAATTGAAGGTTTAGTCTGGATACCTTTCCAAGATAAAAATGATTTTTATCCAATAGGTATCGCCTATCGTGATGATTATACATTTAGCCCTATGATTGAAGAACTTTTAACAACAATAAAAACAAATTAAAAAGGAATTTAGAATAACCTAAATTCCTTTTTTATTTAACTTTTGATTCTTTGTAATCGCAACTTTCATTGCTACAAACCACTTGTTTCCCACCACCTCGGATTTTCTTCTCAACCAGGAAATCACCAGATTTTGGACACTCACGTCCAACTGGAATATCCCAAGAAGTAAATTCACATTCTGGGTAACGATCACAGCCATAAAAGACACGATTTCGTTTAGTTTTTCGTTCAATAACTTGACCTTTACCACAAGTTGGACAAGTTACGCCAATTTCCTTAGTAATGGCCTTAGTGTTGCGACAATCCGGAAAATTACTACACGCATAGAATTTACCAAAACGTCCTAATTTAATAACCATAGGATGGCCACAAAGGTCACAATCAAATCCAGCTGGTTCATCTTTAATTTGAATTTTTTCAATTTCAGATTCAGCTTTCTCCAAGTCTTTAGCAAATGGTTGATAGAAACTATCAATAACAGTTTGCCATTGACGGTCTCCAGTTTCAACTTGGTCTAATTTTGCTTCCATATCAGCGGTGAAGGTCACGTCAACAATATCTGGAAAGAATGAAACAATCAATTGATTGACAATTTCACCTAATTCAGTTGGTTCAAATCGTTTTGCTGCTAACTTAACATAATAACGTCTTTGAAGAACCTCTAGAGTTGGTGCATAGGTTGATGGACGTCCAACACCATTTTCTTCTAAAGTTTTAATGAGGGTTGCTTCTGAATACCTTGCTGGAGGCTGTGTAAAGTGTTGTTCAGGGCTAGTCGTTTCTTTTGTTACCACTTCACCTTCTGTCATTTCAGGCAACATTTTATTTTTGTCAGAATCATTATAGACGGCCATGTAACCATCAAACTTAATTTGACTACCATTAGCAACAAATTGGACGCTATTTTGTTCTAAATTAACTTTAACCGTATCAAAAATAGCTGCTGTCATTTGACTGGCTACAAAACGATTCCAAATTAAGGTGTAAAGTTTTAATTGATCTTTATTTAAATATTTTGCAATGGATTCAGGTGTGTGGAAAACACTTGAAGGTCTGATTGCTTCATGGGCATCTTGTGCTCCACTGGCATTTTTAACCTTATTTCCATGTTTAGAATATTGACTACCAAATTTTTGACTAATAAAATTTGCTGCATCATTTTGAGCAACTGGACTGATACGAGTCGAATCGGTACGCATATAGGTAATTAAACCTTGGGTCCCGTTACTACCGAGATTGATTCCTTCATACAGTTGCTGAGCAACCATCATGGTTTTACGTGTTCGGAAATTAATCTTGTTAGCTGCATCTTGTTGCATGGATGAAGTTGTGTAAGGAAGAGGTGCATTACGCCGTCTTTCCTTTTTCTCAACTTTAGCAATCTCGAAATCTTTGCTGGTAATTTTTGAAAGCACTAATTGAACATCTTCATTAGTGGCTAATTTCATTTTCTTACCGTTGATACCGTAAAAACTAGCTTGAAACTTTTGTTTGCCTTTTTTAAATAAACCATCAATTGTCCAATACTCTTCCGGAATAAAGGCTTTGATTTCATTTTCACGATCAATAATTAATTTTAAGGCAACCGACTGAACACGGCCAGCTGACAAGCCCTTTTTAACTTTTTTCCATAAAATTGGTGAAATAGAATAACCAACGATACGGTCTAATACACGTCTGGCTTGTTGAGAATCAACTAAATCCATATCAATGGCTCTAGGCTCAACAAAAGCGTTCTTAACGGCATCTTTAGTAATTTCGTTGAAAACAACACGATTTTTTTCAGCAATATCTAATCCAAGAATATGTGATAAATGCCAAGAAATAGCTTCCCCTTCACGATCCGGGTCACTTGCTAAATAAACATTTTTAGCGTTTTTAGCTTCTTTTTTAAGAGAAGAAATGAGGGGACCTTTTCCGCGAATGTTTATATATTCCGGTTGATAATTATTTTCAAAATCAATAGACATCGATGATTTCTTTAAATCTCTGATATGTCCTACTGAAGCTACTACTTTATAGTTACGACCTAAATATTTTTCAATCGTTTTAGCTTTTGCAGGAGACTCTACGATGACCAAGTTCTTTTTGCTACTTGTTTTTTTCTTACTTGTGGCTTTTTTTGCAGGTGTTTTAGCCTTGGTTGCGGTTTTAGTTACCAATGTGTCACACTTCCTATAACTTAATGGTTAAAGCTTATAGAATAATATCCCATTTTTAGGTAACTGTCAATAAAAAAATTTCTATATAAGAAGAAACTTGTTTACTAAAACAACTCTGAAAGTACATCAAAACCATTGGTGACGCACTTTGCCCCATCTTTTATAAGTTGATTACAACCACCTGAAAAACCATGACCAATATTACCTGGTAAAGCAAGGACTTCCCGACCATTTTCAAGTCCTATTTGACATGTCATTAAACTGCCTGAACGACTTTTAGCCTCGATGACTAAAATAGCCCTTACTAGTCCTGCAACGATTCGATTACGCTCCGGAAAATGGTGGGCATGTGGTGGATCATCTGGTCCGTATTCAGAAAGCAATAAATGATTTGAGGCAATAAACTTTTGAAGACGTTGATTTTCTTTAGGATAGAAATGATTAAATCCTGAACCAATGATGGCAATTGTCTGCCCACCCTGTTTTAAGGTGCTTAAATGGGCCGCTGTCTCAATGCCACGAGCCAATCCACTAACAATAACTAACTGGTTTCCCAGCTCTTCTATGATTTTGTGAGTCTCCTCAATACCTTGTTTACTAGCTGAACGTGATCCGACAACAGCTAATTTGGGATAAGCAAGTAGTTCTATATCCCCTTGATAAAAAAGTAAAACAGGGGGATTATAGATTTGTTTGAGCAAATCAGGATAGCTTTTATCTAGTATTGAAATACTAGGAAATTTCGTAAATTCTTTTCGCAAAGCTTTTGTATTCAACTGTTTGTATGACTCCATAAACTTAATGGGATCAGTACACTCAGAAGCAACAGCCATATTCCTAAGACTCATTGACGTCTTATTCACTTTAAAATACTGGATGATATTGAGAACTTGATGATTTTTCAGTCCAGCTTTTCGTAACTTATAACATTCAAAATTATTCATAATAATACCTCTCTATAAGAATAATTCGAAAAATAAAAAAACTTTTGCACAAAAACAAAAGTTTTTTATTTAATCTAACGTTTTGATTATTCTAGCCGGGTTACCGCCTAAGACAATATTATCGCCAAATGATTTAGTAACAACTGCTCCTGCTCCAACAACTATATTATCACCAAGTGTCACACCAGGCAAAATGGTTACACCACCACCTAACCAGACGTTATTACCAATGGTAATGGGTGCTCCATATTCTAAACCAGAAATACGTTCTTGAGCATCTAAGGGATGTAGAGGTGTCAGGAGTTGGCAATTAGGGCCAAACATGGCATTATCACCAATTCTAATCTCACAAACATCTAACATGGTTGTGTTAAAGTTGGCATAAAAATTCTCACCAACATAAATATTTGACCCATAATCACAGACGAAACGTGCTTCCATATAAATATTTTGACCAGTCTTACCCAGCCAGTTTTTCAGAATCTGACTTCTCTTATCACCATCAATCTCATTATTAAAAGCTTCCATCAACTCACGACGTCGCTGACGCATTTCTTTCAATTCAACGTCGCCAGCATCATAAAGTTGCCCAGCCAACATTTTTTCTTTTTCAGTCATCATTTTCCTTTTCATATTAAATTTTTTATAGCATAGATTTAATGGGTTCAAAGCTCCTACGATGGACTGGTGTTACTCCCAATTCCCTTAACCCATCTAAGTGAAGTTTAGTACCGTAGCCAGCATTTTGGGAAAATCCGTAGCCCGGATAAGTTTGATCAAAATCTGACATGATTTGGTCCCTTGTCACTTTTGCGACAACAGAAGCTGCCGCGATGGATAATGATTTAGCATCCCCTTTAATGATAGATTCTTGGGGGAGATCATAATCAAGTTTCATGGCATCAATCAGCAAGTAATCTGCTTTAGGACCAACTTGCTCCATGTTTTTCAATGCTGTTAACATAGCAAATTTTGTTGCTTCGTAGATATTAACTTGATCAATGGTTTGGTTATCAATAATACCAATGCCAATGGCTAAGGCTTTCTCTAAAATCTCATGATAAATAGCCTGATGTTTAGATTTTGGGATCTTTTTAGAGTCATTGAGTCCTTTGATTTTACAGTTTTTCGGAAGGATTACACTTGCTGCAACCACTGGACCTGCTAGTGGCCCCCGGCCAACCTCGTCAATTCCTGCAGGATAGTCATAGCCCATTTGGTAACATTGACGTTCAAAGCGAAGCATATTTTCAAGCCGTTGGTCTTCCAAACGTTCTGCCTCTAGAGCCTTTAATTTGCCTGCTACAGCTTTTTTCACACCAGAACGACTATCAGACTGCAATAGCTCAAACAAAGGGTCAGAGAGCTCTGTAACGGCCTCAAGCGCTTCTTTAATTTCCTTGATGGTCTTTGTCATTGGTATCCTCCACTTGATCTAAGGTGAAAACGCCTAATTTTCCGTCTCGTACTTCTTTGATAAATAAATTGTAAAAACGGTCATAATCATCTTTGAAACCAAGTTTTTTGGTCATAGTCATAATAATTTCTGGAGCTTCATACTCAAGATTAATACCATTAAATCGTTCAGTCAAGCGATGTGGGTAATACTCTTTAAAATAATTAAGTCCAAAAATGGTAACCTCATCTAAAGGCAAAAGTTGATCTTTGATAGCCCCGGTCAGAGCCAATTTTAAACCGACCATTTCATCTTCAAATTTAGGCCACAAAATCCCTGGCGTATCTAAAATTTCTAAATCTTTGTTACTTTTAAGCCATTGTTGACCCCTAGTGACACCTGGTTTATTCCCAACGACTGCAATTTTTTTACCGGCAAGACGATTCATTAAAGTAGACTTACCAGCATTTGGAATCCCAATAATCATGGTCCTTAGGGTTTCTTTTTGAATACCGCGGTCGCGTAATTTTTGAATTTTATCTGCCATCAGACTTTTTGCGGCATCAGTTACTTTTTTGACTGTTGATTGCTCTTTTGAGTTAATGGCTAGAGTTTTAATACCTTGATTCTCATAGAATTGACGCCACTCTTTAGTACGACTTTGGTCTGCTAAATCAGCCTTATTCAAAATCATCAATTTTGGTTTATCACCGACTATTTTAGTTAACATCGGGTTTTGACTTGATAAAGGTAAACGGGCATCAACTAATATAGTTACAAAATCAACATGTTTTAAATTTTCTTGTACTTGTCTACGGGCTTTGGACATATGTCCTGGGAACCATTGAATAATTGCCATAGATACTTCCTTTCACTTGAACTGTTAAAATACAGTATTATATTTATTATATCATAAGTAACCGACAGCCGTATTTACTTTGAACACTACTATAATACTAGCAATTAACTTCAAAAAAAATAAGCTTGCCGATAGACAAGCTTATAAAATACTTAGTTTTTTTGTTTTAATTTATTATATAAGAAATTGAAGAAAGGCAGGAGCAAAGCAAGACTTATCTTAAAAATAGACTCCTTACGATCGTTTGTATTTGGTAATTGCTCATTTGTCATGTCTTGAATAACTTTAAAATGATCTCTTGGAAAATGATTTTGTTTATCATTTTCAAGTTTATTGTTATTGTGACTATTTTGATCACATATCAACTCTTTAGAGTCAACATTTGTCGGCAATGATTTCAGTAAAATAAATGGTTCTGAGGTGTTAATTGGAATAGTTGTACGCATTTCCTGAGAAGGCGATTTCTCTTCTTTGATTTCAACTATATTATGAACTTCTTCTTCAACTTTCGGAATGACATGATATTTTATTCGTGACTCACTATAACTATTCCCACGATAAATAGTCATTTCTAGTAAGTAATCCCCAATAGTAGTTACATCCAATTGCTTATCTAAACTATATGACACATCTGCTGGAATTTTAAGAAAATCGTTTAACTTAAGATTTTCTCCTTTTGAAATTGTAATCGACTCTGGAATTTTTAAAATATTTTTTTGTTTAATCCAATTTGAACTTGCTACTGCTTCAACCTTTGTTTGCGGAATGACAACTTTTTCTTGATGATTAGGATCAATCTTAACAATATAATAGTGCTCTGTTTCATTACCATATTTATCTTCTAGTCGAATAGCAATTTTTTGTCCATCTTTTACCTTCATGCTATAGGTAACTATTTTTCGATTTTTTTGATAATAACCATCTAAATCAAAAGAATCTACCATATCGTTGTTGATATAAAGTCTCCATCTATCTAAGTTATCTTTTACAGCTAATTGTAAAGTCAAATTTTGGTCTTTTGATTTAAGATAACCTTTAAAATAACTAGAATCAATGTTTTCAGATTTTCTTGTGTCGTCTTCATCATCATATTCACCATCATCATAAGTATGTTCTTTAGGAACTACCGACTCTTGTTTAACTGCATTTATCGCCATGTCTTTTGCATCAAAGACCTCTTTATTAAGCAATTCTAAGGTAGGGTTCTCCAAATCTACAAAGATAAAATAGTTTTTACGATATTTCAGCTGTCCTTTATCATCAAATATTTCAACATAGACCAAATTATTCCCATTTGCGAGAGTTAGCTTGCTTTCAATTTTATCAGACTCGTATTCTAAATCCTTTCGGTTATTAATTAATGTTTTTTCGTAAATGGGTTGATAAGGATTTTCAAGGTTTTCCATGAGGCTATTGTAGTAAGTATTAATATTACGAACTCGAGCGCTGTAGCCTTTTTTGAGATAAATAGCATAATCTAATTGAGCAGTTTTCGAAGCATCATCGTAGGATAGTCTATCTTCGTGAAGGTTTGTCAAAGCGTGTAGTGTTATTTCTTTACCATGTGTGAGTAAGATATTGTCATCATCAATATCATCTTCTTCCTCATCCCAATCACTCATACTTTCAGCATCCTTCTCGTCATCAGACTGATGTCGAACATTTCCTAATTGTAACTGATGAGAATCTGAATCTTCATCCAATTGTTTTGTACTTGTTTTTTTAGGATAAGTGTACAAGCTTGCGTCATTTTCTTCTTCACTGGTAATTTTATTTTCTTTATTAATGGTTATCGTTTTTTCACAACTATTTCCAGCAAAATCTAGAGCTTCTATTCTATAAGTACTTAATTCCTCCTGATTTTCAGGAAGCTTGACTTCAAAAATACCTTTTACACTTTTAGTCATTTTTAATTTTTGATAAATATATCCTGTTTTGACTGAAACAGTTATAGATTCAATGCCATGATTATCTGTTGCATCAATTCCTAATACCTTGTTTTTAAGTGTAATATTAACTTTCGGCTTTTCATTGTCAATTAATATTGGCAAATAGATAGACTCGAAGTCATCATTTTTCCCAGCTTTTGCTCGGATTCTAAAATAATATTGTCCTGGATCAGCTTTTTTTAATTGTCCAAAACTAGCTGGATCATGTACTTTTCCATCCCATAAAGTTACTGGATCAGGATTGTTAAAAGTTTTCTTCATGTCGGAATCTTCTCTATAAGGACTTTCCATATATTTGAATGGATAGTGTCCAACTTTTAGAACACGGACAACTTGATTTTTTTGATCTCCTTTAACAATTGCTACATCATAATCACTTGCATCTCGTAAGAAAGCTATTCTTGGTCCAACTTTACGATTAAGATTGGTGGTCATAGCATAATTTTGAGGATCTATTTTCTTCCCTTTTTCGGTTTAATAAGAGGTTCATAATCACTTTTATCATGTTCAAGGTATTTTTCTCTTACTAATTCTATAAGTTGCGTTTTGGAGTCCTCGTGCCACGCTGGAAAATCTAATATAGTCTCTTTATTCCAATCACCCATAAATCCCATAATTGGAACACTTAAATCAGGATGACTTTTATCTTTTGACTTGAAGTAAATAAATCCTTCAACAAAGTCATTGATTATATCAGGACTTTGAAGCTTGAATGTGATTTCCATATTTCCTTTAGCAGCTAAACTGATTTGTTTTGGACCTGAAAAGCTTATATTAGACAGTTTTTGAGGAATGACAGCTTTTATCTTAACTGAACCGTATTCATCATCTCTATTAATAACTCTAGTGGTTGTTGTGTATAGATCACCGAAATTAAGATCAAACGTTTGTCTTTGTTCACTTAAATTATGCAAAGTCAATGTAAAGGTATGTTCTTTACCGATTTCACCCAAAGAAGCTCCACCACTTAAGCCATTTCTTATCAAAACTTGAGACTTAAATGCTTTTTCAACATTAATAAAACCAGCCCCTTGTTGTCTAGGGGAATACTCCACTTCTTCACTTTTTATTTCAGATTGATGATTTATCAAAGGAGTAGCGGTATTCATTAATAGTATTTTCATGATATCAACATTTGTTAATTGAAAACGACTCATTAACTCAGGGTTGGATTTTACCCATTCTTTTACTTTTGGTAATAGCAAAGCTGCAGAGGCAGCAACGTGTGGCGCTGCCATTGATGTCCCTGAACTAAGATAATAGTCATCATTGTTCCTAGTAGAATAAATGTATTCACCGCGACCTAAAACATCTGGTTTCATTTCAAGACTAAAATTAGGTCCCCAACTACTAAATCCAGAAACACCATTACTATCCGCAATTAAATAGGGTTTAACAGAAGTATCAAAAGAAACAGATAATTTAGAGTCATTTAGGTTTTTGATTTTTGAAATTAAAGCTTGCCCATCGTTATGGGATAATGAAATAATCCAATTCTGCCCAAGGTCCAAGTCATCATAACCCATGACAGGGGCTTTCTGATAATTTCCACGAGTGGATGACACAACTTCATTTACAAGAATGATACCTTTTGTATTTTTTAAAAATCGTTTAACTTTTGTTTTTACTGATTCATCGCCTCTTTGAATAACGACAACTTTATTTTTTAAGTCAACTTTATTAGGATTATATTTTGCAATGTCTTCTTCTGTCCCTTTACCAAGAAAAATCATTTCCATTTCTTGTTTCAATTTTGGCAAACGTGTCATTGAATGAGCCCCAACTTCAGTATATGGATACTCAATTCCATCAATAGCTACTCTAGGAAGTGGTACAACCAAATTATTCATCGAGCCCACTCCAATAGCTCGTCGTATTGCTGCTACTCCCACTGCTGCAGCTGTGTCTTTAAGATTATACTCATTATCGACATAGGTATCGTATGAATTTGTAGAAGCTGCCCCCGCATAATTTCCCATAGCAGCCACGACAATTAGACCCGCATCTGTTGCTTTTTTTACAGCATCGTAAAAGACATCTTCATTTTGTCCACTCGCTCGTTTACCAATACTTAAACTTATAATATCAGCTTTTCTTCTGATGGCATCATCAATAGCATGATAAGTAGAATCTGGTCCAACATAGTTTGGATGATCTTTATCTCTAGGTCCAGTCGAAAAAACACGATAGGCGAGGAGTTGTGCGTTCGGAGCAATACCTTTGAAACCACCCACTGTTCCTGAATTTCCAGCTAGGATCCCAGCAATATGCATACCATGTGGACGATTACTATCGTCTTTCAAATCATATGTCCCAGTGATGTAGTTAAAACCAAATGGAACTTTTTCTGTAAACCCTAATTCAGTATTTGGTTTTATTTTTAAGTGTTTTTTTACATCAGGGTTTTGATCAATATGCATATCTCGACTATTGATATCAACACCAGAGTCAATTGTTGCAATGACAACTCCTCGTCCATCATTTTGATACATTTTAGAATGTTTTTCGGAGGAGTGAATTATATCAAGTAATGCTTTCTTCTCATCTATGCTAAGTTTTAATTCTGCGATTTCTGAGATATGTTTGACCCCTATTAATTTATTAAGATGATAGGATAAATTCTCTGGAATTTGAACAGTGACTTTGGAAGATTGAGCAGTTTGTGATGCTCCTGTCTTAACTTTTGGTAAAGTAGCAAGTAAATCTTGATTAACCTCTTTTGTCTTTTCATCCATCTCAATCTCATATTGTCTAAAAACTTGTTCAGTTTGTAAGGAATGATTTGTTTCTGAATTGTTGTAAAAAGAACCGTTAGATTGATCATTATTTGTATTTGATTTGATAGGAGCGGATATCTTTTCATCTAAATCTGTTTTAGTTTCAGGGTGATCCGTTTTCTTCTCAATTAACGAATAATCTTGAGATAGATTGGTTTTTGTGACATTGCATTCAGTTAAACATTCACTATTACCTTGTCCTTCTGAAACTGCTACCTCATCGGGTTTTCTTAATTGATAATCATCGGCTCCAACTTGACTAGATAAAATAATAGTTAGTGGACACAAAAAACTAATTAAAGCATATTTATAAAATTTTTTACCTTTCATTTTAAAACTTTCTAAGTGATACATGCATATTTCATGATAATTAATAAAAATATTAAGCAAGCTTAATTCAATTTCATTATACACATTTTATATTATATTAGCAAGTATCTTTTAAAAGGATAAACGTCAGATCATCTTTTTCCTTGCCTTTTTATTTTTAAAAATATATAATCTAGTTATAAAAACTAGATAACGGAGTTTAACAAACATGAATTCAACTTCACTACCACGCTGGGAACAATTACCAGAGATTGATTTATACTTAGATCAAGTTCTCCTTTATGTCAACCAAATAACCACTTTTAATCACACCAATACTATCAATGGGCAAAAACGTGATCTTACTGCATCTATGATTAATAATTACGTAAAGCACGGTTTCCTTGATAAACCTCAAAAAAAGAAATATGGTAAACATCAGATTGCACGTTTGATTGCGATAACCATTTTAAAAAATGCTTTTCCTATCCAGGAAATTAGTAAAGTTCTTGAAAAACTTCAAGAAGAATCAAGTTCAGAGGCTCTTTATAATCTATTTGTTGACTATTGGAATACGTCACAAGTCAACAACACTCCTGAAATCATTATTAATGCCTGTCAAACTATCCAATTTTACTACAAAACCATAAAATTAATGACTCTAACAAGCGAGGAACTATAAATGAATCAAACCTTTAAACAAAGTTTACCCCTATCATTCGGTGAAGAGATTGCTAATGCTGTCACCCATGCTGTCGGTGCCCTTATCATGTTGTTTCTTTTACCATTTACAGCTATTTATGCTTACCAAAATTATGACTTAAAAACAGCAAGTGGTATTTCCATCTTTGTCATTAGTCTCTTTCTGATGTTTTTGTCATCTTGTATCTATCATTCAATGGCTTATGGAACACCCCATAAATATATCTTGAGGATTATCGATCACAGCATGATCTATATTGCTATTGCTGGTTCTTACACGCCAGTAGCCCTTTCGCTAGTAGGTGGTTGGTTGGGCTATCTGATTATTATTCTACAATGGGGTATTACCATTTTTGGTATCTTATATAAAATATTTGCTAAAAATATTAATGAGCGTTTTAGCTTAATTCTTTATTTAATTATGGGTTGGTTAGTGGTCTTTATCTTACCAATTATTATCAGTAAAATGGGACTTACCTTTGGTCTTCTCATGTTGGCTGGTGGTCTGGCCTATACAATTGGTGCTCTCTTTTACGCCAAGAAAAAGCCTTACTTCCATATGATCTGGCATCTATTTATTCTGCTAGCGTCAGCCTTGCAATTCATCGCAATTGTATTCTATATGCTCTAAGTATCGACTTCCTAAAGGAAGTCTTTTCTTTTACTCCATAACAGAAAGACAATGTTATAATAGTATTCATTAAGAAGGATGGGAGCTTGTTATGGCGTCTGTACATGTATTTTTCAACCCAATTTCCGGGAAAAATAAAGATAAAGAACTTTTGGAGCAGATTAAAAACTCCTTTATGGAAAAGGGATTTGACGAGGATGAGATTTCCTTCGTTTTCCCGACTTCTCCTAAAGATGCTTTTCAGCAAGCAAAAAAAGCATCGCAAAATAAGGTGGATTATGTGATTCCAATCGGTGGTGACGGCAATATTAATAAAATTATTGCCGGTGTTTATGAAGGTGGCAATCAATCAAAAATCGGGCTTATCCCTTCAGGTACGGTCAATAATTTTGCTAAAGCTCTAGCTATTCCTTTAACAGTAGAGGCTGCTATCGATGTCATTGTCCATGGACGTGATCAAAAAGTGGATATTTGTAAGGTCAATGACCATTATATGATTAGTAGTTTAACCTTAGGTTTACTCGCTGACATCGCTACAAATGTCACACCACAAGCTAAACGCAAGTTTGGTCCTTTGGCTTTTGCAAAAGATAGTTTTAGAATCCTCAGGCGCAATCGCTCTTATTACCTCAGGCTTGATGATGGAAAAAATATTTTACCCATCAAAACCAAATTCTTGTTGATTACCATGACCAACATGATTGGAGGCTTTCCCTCCTTTTCACCAACAGCATTAATCAATGATGGTCTCATACAAGTCTATACCATGAAAAAAGTCTCTTTCTTCAAATTTCTTTTCCATATTAATGACTTTCGTAAGGGAGACTTTTCAAAAGCACGCGAAATCACTCATTTTTCAACAAAACAACTGACCATTGAGCCTCTTAAAATTAGGACTTTAATGCTTCCAAGAACCAGAGTGGACGGGGATAAAGATGACTTTGTTCCTGTCACATTAGAAGTGCTCCATGAAGCCATTACAGTAAGAGTTCCGAGACGATAATAAAAAAGACCCGAAGGTCTTTTTTTTGTCTTATCGAATGAGTTGATTGTCTTATCGAACTCAAGTTTTTTACTCTTGACTATCATCTCCCTTTTGTTTTAGAGTTTTTAATTTCTCATCAATTAATTGACTTGCTATTTGAGAATAATGGTCACTATTTGCTTTCGCTTTTACCAGTGACTCCTCAAGGGTTTGGGAAGCTAATTGTGTAAAATGATCAATAGTTTCCTTTGACTCTTCCAATTTTTTAGCAAAATTCTCTAAGAGACCTTCACTTATACTAGAAAAGGTATCGTTGATATCAGTCAATTTATCATTACTTTCTTCAATCATTTCTTCTTTTTCCAATTCAGATAATGAGAGATATGCTAGTGTACCAGCAACAGTTCCAACAAAGACACCAAAGATAATTCCTTTATCCCTTGAGTTCATAATGATTCTCCTATTTCATTTTACGATCTTTCATGATTTTACGAGCTAATTTAAAAACTGGCACTAGTAGCAAAACAAGTTGAACAACTTCTGCCATATTTACTTTATTAGTCGTATTTACCGTATTCACATTTGGTGATGTTTTCTTTTTCAAAATCATAAGCTCTCCTTCTCTTCTCTAAAACAAGTTATTGAATTGAATGGAACACTATTAGTGATTGTCTTATCAAAGGTAGTTTAATGTTAAGTGACCATTCCAATAACTTTGGTGCCGACTTTGATAAGAACAAGCACTATTTAAAGTTTGTAAAATATCTAACAAAGCTTTTAATATAAGGTGTTTATCAAAGTGACTACACTATTTATTATTTATATTGTCATTATACTTTTATTTTAATAACTGGTCAAGGATTTAGCTGTAAAATTGAAAAAAAGTTGAGTTAATACTCAACTTTTCAATAATCATTTTAAAATTTTTTTAAGTCAATTGATTGAAATCCCAGACATCACTGACCCAACCTTGATAAAAATCAGGTTCATGACAGACCATTAAAATAGAGCCTTTATATGCTTGAAGAGCACGTTTTAATTCATCCTTAGCATCCACATCCAAGTGATTGGTTGGTTCGTCCAAGACCAGGACGTTATTTTCACGATTCATGAGGAGACAGAAACGAACTTTAGCTTGTTCTCCACCGGATAAGACCTGAATTTGACTTTCAATATGTTTTGACGTTAAGCACAACGAGCCAAGCTGCCCGAACCTCTGCTTGATTTAGGGATGGAAAGGCATCCCAAACGGCTTCTAGTGGTGTTTGGCGGTTGACACCTGAAACCTCTTGTTCGAAATACCCAAGTTCAATAAAGTCACCCCGTTCAACTTGACCACTTAAAGGTTCAATAATACCCAACAAACTCTTTAAGAGTGTTGATTTACCAATACCATTGGCTCCTGTAATAGCTACTTTTTGGTTGCGTTCGAAATTCAGGGTTAGCGGTTCCTTTGTTAGAGGGCGGTCATAACCAATGACAAGATCTTTGGCTTGGAAGATAAAACGACTCGGTGTCCGAGCTTCTTTAAACTCGAAGGATGGCTTAGGTTTTTCGGACTGCAACTCGATAATATCCATTTTATCAAGTTTCTTTTGACGAGACATAGCCATGTTTCGAGTTGCCACGCGCGCCTTATTCCGATTAACAAAATCTTGTAAATCAGCAATCTCTTTTTGTTGACGTTCATATGCAGCTTCTAACTGCGATTTTTTCATCTCATAAACATCTTTAAATTGGTAATAGTCACCAGAATAACGAACCAAGTCTTGATTCTCAACATGATAAACAATATTGATCACATCATTTAAAAATGGAATGTCATGTGAAATTAGAACAAAAGCATTTTCATAATTCTGAAGATATCGTTTTAACCATTCAATGTGCTCAGCATCCAAATAGTTGGTAGGCTCATCTAGTAATAGAATATCTGGTTTCTCTAATAAGAGCTTGGCTAATAAAATTTTAGTTCTTTGGCCACCCGATAATTCTGTCACATCAGACTCCATACCAAAATCCATAACTCCCAGAGCGCGAGCCACTTCATCGATTTTTGCGTCTAGGGTATAAAAGTCTCTGGATTCTAGACGGTCTTGTAATTCACCAACTTCTTCCATCAGGGCATCGACATCTGCTCCTTCGTCAGCCATTGACATGTAGATATCATTGATGCGGACTTCAGTTTTAAACAACTCATCAAAAGCCGTCCTTAAGATATCGCGAACCGTTTGTCCTGGTTCTAAAACAGTATGCTGATCCAAGTAGCCAGCTGTCACGTATTTTGACCACTCCACTTTTCCCTCATCAGGTTGTAAATGACCAGTAACGATACTCATAAAGGTTGATTTACCCTCACCGTTAGCCCCTACCAAACCAATATGTTCCCCTTTTAAAAGTCGGAAAGAGACATTTTCGAAAATGGCACGATCACCAAATCCATGACTCAAATTTTTTACTTCTAAGATACTCATTTTCTTACCCTTTGCTTCACTAAAAAAGGCCTTATGACGGCACTTACTTACTGTCATTATGGCAAAAATGAAGGCATTTGTCAATCTATGGCCGTTAGGGTAAAATAGTGGTAAATGAATCAACTGTATGGGGACAATTATGACTAGTATCTATCAAAAAATTATCAGAGATCTCAAAGAGTCTATCGACCTTAATCAGCTCAAAAAAGGCGATAGGATACCTTCAGTACGCCAATTGAGCAAGTACTATGCTTGCAGTAAGGATACCGTCCAAAAAGCGCTTCTTGAACTCAAATACCAACGTTATATATATGCTGTTCCAAAAAGTGGTTATTATGTCTTGGGTAAAGTTTCTGATAAAGTAGAAAATCAATTAAGTCTTGAGGATTACCATAATTTCGCATACAGTGACTTCAAACTTTGTCTCAACGAGGCCATGACCAATAATGATAATTACCTCTTTAACTACTACAGCCAAGTTGAAGGACTTGCAGACTTACGTCAGGCACTTGAGCTACATCTTAATCAGCAATCCGTCTACTGTAAGGCCAAAGACATTATCATCACCTCAGGTACCCAACAAGCCCTTTATATCCTTAGTCAATTGCATTTTATGGAAAATAAAGAGATTATCTTATTAGAGAAACCAACCTATAGTCGTATGGARAAGATGGTTAAGGACTTAGGTGTCCCTTTTCAAACTATTCAAAGGACCTTTCAGGGACTTGATTTAGAACAGTTAGAATCCATTTTCCAAAAGGGAAAGATCAAATTTTTCTATACCATCCCCCACTTTTCTAGCCCTCTAGGACTTTCCTATAACAATGCTGAGAAAAAAGCCATCATTGACTTAGCAGAAAAATATGATGTTTATATTATTGAAGATGACTTTATGGGGGATTTTGCGGCCAGTAAACAAGTTCCCATTCATTATTTTGATACCCACCAACGGGTTATCTATCTCAAATCCTTCTCCATGAGTCTCTTTCCTTCACTGCGTATCGGTGCACTGGTTATTCCAGAGACCCTGAAAGACTTATTCTTAAAGCACAAAAGCATGATTGACCTGGATACAAACTTGATTATGCAAAAGGCCCTATCGCTCTACCTGACCAATGGTATGTTTGCCAGGAACTTTCGTCATCTCAGGAACTATTTTCAAGAGAAAATGGACCAAATTGAGGACTATTTGAATGAGAAATACCCAGAACTTGCCTTTCGTATTAGCCCCCAATTTTTGATTTTGGCTTTCTCCAGTCAAATCCCCAAAATTAAGTCCTTGTCTTCTAGGGACTACGAATATTTGCCACTTAGCGATCATACATATATCAAACTCAATCTCTTAAAGGTAAGGCCCGATGTGATTGATAGCTTGATTTCTGATTTGCTTCCAGCGACAGAAACTAGAAAATAGATACACAAAAAAGACAATCGCCAAGCAATTGTCTTTTCTTTATTTTGTTTGTTCAAAGCGTAAATGAACAATAATACTATCACCATAGCCATTTCTTTCCAAATCTCTTTGAAGTCGGTATGAAATATAATGTTCAGCAATATTGATATAACCAGCATCCATTAATCGATTTTCAACTAATGATTGAATCATGTTGATGGTTGGTTTTTCCACTTTAGCATCTTCTAAATCAAGAACAACCTTTTTGGTAACTTGAGCTAGGTTTTGACGCCATACTTCATCAATGACATACACAGTTCGTGCAGCTTTGATGATTGCTTGATAAATTTTATCTGGATCAAATTCAGCAACTTGACCATCACGTTTGATAATTTGCATCGATTAACCTCTTTCATTACTTTTCAAGTTACTTACATTATGCAAATCTTTTAGCACTTTGTCAAGTTATTACTTTTGTTTGAAGCTTAAATTTGCTTAGTAATCAGGTCTTAAGACACCAGTTGACGAATATTCTTGAGGAGCTTTATCTAGGACGATATTGATAATCGCTTCCGCTTCTTGGCGATTACAAGCCACAAGAGGCAAGCGTAGGGGACCAACAGCAAATCCCAGTTCATTTAAAACAGCTTTGACAGGTGCTGGACTTGGCTGTGAGAATAAAGCATTCACTTTTGGCAGGAAACGTCTTTGAATTTGGGCTGCTTTCTTGATATCATTCTCAGAAATAGCCGTAAACATATCAAATATTTCAGGTCCGTTAGTATGTGAAGCCACACTAATCAGACCATCTGCACCCAAATTCATGGCATGAAAAGCCTGTCCATCTTCACCAGTATAGATAAGAAAGTCCTTGGGTTTATTTTCAATCAAATACCCCAAGTGGTCTAAGTTACTACAATCTTTAACACCAATAATATTGGGATGATTTGCTAGTCTTAATAAGGTATCAGGGTGTAAGTCAACGACAACTCGACCCGGGATATTGTATATTATTATGGGTAAACTACTAGCATCAGCAATGGCTTTAAAATGCTGATAAAGTCCTTCCTGACTTGGTTTATTATAATAAGGAACAATGGCTAAACCGGCAGAGAAACCACCGAATTCAGCAACTTCTTTGGCAAAGTCAACGGAATCCCTAGTATCATTAGTCCCAATACCGGCAATCAGTGGAACTCGTCCATCTACAATTTTTTGGACCTCTGCAAAGAGTTCCAATTCTTCTTCGTGGGTTAAAGTTGGACTTTCAGCAGTGGTTCCTGCTAGGAGTAAAGCTTGACTATGATTATCTAAGAGGTACTCTATTAATTTTGGCAAGGCAGTAAAATTGATGGAACCATCGGCATTAAACGGCGTTACTAAGGCAGTAATAATCTGGCAATTCTGTAATTCTTCAAGTGACATGGCGTAACCTTTCATTTGGTGCCAATAAGATGAAACATCTTAAGAGGAGGATTATTTTAATTCAAAAACCATCTCTTCTGTCGGCTTGACTAACTGACGGTCATGCAAGCTTTCTGCAATTTGAACGGAATTCCAAGCAGCACCTTTTAATAAATTATCGGATACCACCCACATATGAATCCCTTTTTCCGCATCTAAGTCTTTTCTGACGCGTCCAACAAAAGTTTCTTTCTGACCAACTGCTTGGACAGCCTGAGGGTAAACTTGGTTTTTGGGATCATCTTCCAAAACAGCCCCAGGAAAGGCCGAAATGGCAGCTTTTACTTGGTCAATTGGAGCGACTTCTTTAGTTTCAATATAAATTGATTCTGAATGAGCTGATAGAACTGGAATACGTACACAGGTTGCTGAAACTTGGATATTCTCGTCTGACATAATTTTCTTAGTTTCATTTGTCATCTTCATCTCTTCATAGGTATAATCATTTTCAGTAAAGAGATCAATTTGAGCTAAGGCGTTAAAGGCAATAGGATAGTGTTTTTTGTCCCCACCTGAAGGCAAGATATTAGCTGTTACCTCTTTAGGATTAAGACCTTCATTAATGACTTGAGCATACTGATTTAAAGTCTCGTTAATTGCTGATTGACCAGCTCCAGATACCGCTTGATAGGTTGAAACAATAATCCGCTCAAGACCCCATTTTTGACGAATTGGCTCTAAAGCAACCATCATTTGGATCGTTGAACAATTTGGACAGGCAACAATTCCTTTATGACTATCTAAGGCATCAGGATTGACTTCAGGAACTACGAGGGGAACTTGAGGATTTTGTCTGAAATAAGAGGTATTATCTACAACGACAGCTCCGGCCTTAACAGCATAAGGTGCAAATTTAGCAGAGGTTGACCCACCAGCCGAGAATAGTGCAATATCGACACCCTCAAAAGAGTCTTCGCGGGTTTCTTCAATAGAGATTTCTTGGCCCTTGAAGGTAAGTATTTTGCCCGCAGAGCGTGCAGAAGCAAGTAAACGAAGATTTTCAATTGGTAAAATTGATTCTTCTAGCATCTTAATCATTTGTGTACCGACTGCACCAGTTGCGCCGACGACTGCTACTGTATATCCCATGGTAGACCTCTTTTCTTAAATATTCTGATATATTTAAAATATTCAAAATTTTATATAAATGTTATTATAGCGTATTTTTATCCAAAAGAAAAGAATAAAAAAAATCCCTGTCCAAAGACAGGGATTTGGGGCATTCAAAGAATGTGATAAAAAGGTTCACACAGTTTATCAAAGTCGGCTCCTGCCTTAATGACCTCCCCGCGCAATAATGGTTAAAATACCATAATCGACTCATCGCATAAAACTATTCTAACAGAAAGGTATTGAGATTACAAGAGAGGTGCAATAGTTTTTACTATAAGACCAATTATTTTTTGATACCAAGGTCTCTCTTTCAAGGCTTGATAGGTAACCAGTTGAGATTTTGCTTCTGTCTCTTGGAAGTCTTTAAGCATATCAGCAATGGTTGAAACACGATAGAGATAAGTTGCACATTCAAAATGATGATACAAACTACGATAATCGAGGTTGATAGAACCCACAACTGCTTTAATGCCATCGCTGACAAATAGTTTAGAGTGGACAAAACCAGGTTGGTACTCATAAATTTTAACACCAGAATCCATCAATGATTTATAGTAAGTTTTGGCTAAGGCATAAGGAATTGCCTTATCCGGTTGACCTGGCATAATGATACGAACATCAACCCCACGTTCAGCAGCAAATCGAATGGCATGTTCCATCTCGCTGTCTAAAATTAAATAAGGGGTCATAATGTAAACATACTCTTTGGCATGATTAAGAATATCAATATAGACGTTTTCGCCGATCTTATCAGTATCTAAAGGTGAATCCCCATACGGAATCAAGAAACCATCAGAAGGTATTGGATTGCTATGTTCTTTTAAATAGGGTTGGATTATGAATTCTTTTTCCGTGGTTGACCACATTTGTAAGAATAAAATCAAGTATGAGTCTACAGCTTCACCCTCAACACGAAGTCCGGCATCTTTCCAATGACCAAAACGGTCCAATTCATTGATATATTCATCAGCTAAATTAATGCCGCCAGTATAGGCAATTTCCCCATCAATGACGACAATTTTCCGGTGATCTCTATAGTTGTAATAAGTTGAAATAAAAGGTGAAATTGGTAAAAAGGCTTTTCCTTGAATACCGATTTCAGCTAATCTTTTGGCGTAATCTGATGATAAGGTTGACAATTCAGTCATGCCATCATATAGAACTCGAACTTCAATACCTTCTCGTACTTTTTCCTCCAAAATAGCAAGAATTTCCCCCCACATTAAACCTTCGGCTATAATGAAAAATTCTAAAAAGATGTATTCTTTAGCATTGAGCAAGTCAGCTTTCAAATCCTCAAAGAAATCTTCTCCCCCAGGATAATAGCGAGTTTGACTATTATTATAAACAGGGAAACTTGCTCGACTGCGTTGTAAGTATTGAACCAGATGGTAGGTCGTAGAGGTTTTATCCTTCAAGATATCAACGACTGCTTCATCATCCTTTAAAAAAGGACGACTTTCTTCTACTAACTGATTAATTCGTTTTTTTAAACCTCGATAGCCCCAGTCAAGTTTAGTATAAATTAACATTAGAGAGCCAAAAAGTGGTGCAATCATAATGAGAATCAACCAAGTCACTCTAGAAATGGCATCCATTTCACTGTTAACCAAATATAAGACGATTAAGACAGTGAATATTGAACCTATCATGGTTAGCCAATAATGATATTGTTCCATCCATACATAGGACTGCATCAAAAAGAGGATTTGTAACAATATGAGTAGGGCAATTAATGTGGCACGACTAAAAATACCACGTAAGAATCCAAGCTTACTTTTGTGAAGTAAGTGTTTCACTTTGATTTTTTTATTTATCTTATGGCCCTCCTATTGTCATTTATTATTAAAAAATATTATAGCATATTTTTCATTTCCTAAAGAATTTATTCTCTTTCAGTGACAGTTATTGTGACAGTATCCCCAATTGACTTGCCGATAGCTTTTTGAATATCTTTACGAATACCAATAATATAACAAATCTTTCCTTCTTCATCTTTAATCCCCATATTGACAACGGAACCATCATAAGGATAATTATCAAAGGTAACGTGCACTTTTGCTCGACCTTTTCCGAATTCTTCTCGAACATTGTAAGGGAAAATGGTATATGCCCCTCCTTTTTCTGGAACGGCATATATTTTTGATTGATAACTATAAATTTTTGAATTCATCTGTATCTCCTTTGGCTTAAGTCTAGCAAAAAATTCAAATTTTGTCAGTTTTATCTTAATACAAAAAAGAGGAAGCTTCCTTCCTCCATTCTTATCTTATTAAAAGAGACCAATAGCTGTTCCATCTTCAGCAACATCCATATTTAATGCGGCAGGCGCTTTAGGCAAACCTGGCATGGTCATGACATCACCGGTTAAGGCCACGATAAAGCCAGCACCAGTCTTTGGAACAAACTCACGAATAGTAATATCAAATCCAGTTGGTGCTCCTAGTAAAAATTGATTATCTGAGAAACTATATTGTGTTTTAGCCATACATACCGGCATTTTATCCCACCCAAATTCAGCAAACTGTTTCAATTGTGTTTTAGCTTTAGCTGAGAATTGAACTGCATCACCACCGTAGATATGCTTAACAATTTTCGTGACTTTTTCTTCGATGCTATCTTGATCGCTGTAAAGGCGTTGATAGTCTGCCTTTTCACTCTCAATGACCTTAACAACTGTTTCTGCTAGTGCAACCCCACCGTCTGCTCCATTAGCCCATACGCTTGCTAATTCAACAGGAACATCAATAGACTGGCACAATTCCTTTAATGCAGCAATTTCAGCTTCTGTATCAGCAACAAACTCATTGATGGCTACGACAACTGGTACTCCGTATTGGCGCATATTTTTCACGTGGCGCTCAAGGTTGGCAAATCCTGCTTTTACAGCTTCAACATTTTCTTGATTTAGATCAGTTTTAGCAACTCCACCATGCATCTTCAATGCTCTAAGAGTCGCTACAACAACTATTGCATCTGGCGTAGTTGGAAGATTAGGCACTTTGATATCTAAGAACTTCTCAGCTCCCAGGTCAGCACCAAATCCTGCTTCTGTTACGGTATAGTCGGCTAATCGCAAAGCTGTTGAGGTAGCAAGAACTGAATTACAGCCGTGAGCAATATTGGCAAATGGACCACCGTGGACAAGGGCTGGCGTGCCATAGATAGTTTGTACCAAGTTTGGCTTAATAGCGTCTTTAAGAATTAAAGTGAGAGCCCCTTCTACTTTTAAATCACGAACATAAATCGGTTTGCGATTGAAGTCATAAGCTACTACAATACTTGCAAGACGTTCCTTCAAATCTTTAAGATCTGTCGCTAAACATAAAATTGCCATAATTTCGGAAGCTACTGTAATGTCAAAACCATCTTCACGAGGAATACCGTTGACTGGGCTACCAAGTCCAACAATAACTTGACGTAAGGCACGATCATTTAGGTCTAATACACGTTTCCAAATGATACGGCGTTGATCGATACCAAGTTCATTTCCTTGTTGTAAATGGTTATCAATTAAAGCAGATAAAGCGTTATTTGCTGTTGTGATGGCATGCATATCTCCAGTAAAGTGAAGATTAATATCTTCCATTGGGAGGACTTGGGCGAATCCACCACCAGCTGCTCCACCCTTTATCCCCATTACAGGACCAAGAGAAGGCTCTCTAAGTGCAATCATGGTCTTTTTACCAATTTTATTTAAGGCATCAGCAAGACCAATACTCATTGTTGACTTACCTTCACCTGCTGGCGTAGGATTAATGGCAGTCACAAGGATTAATTTCCCTAGAGGGTTGTTAACTAGGGAATTAATTTTATCAAATGATAATTTGGCTTTATATTTACCATAGAGCTCAATATCATCTACTCCGATACCAACTTTTTCAACAATCTCTGTAATTGGTTTTAATGGGACACTTTGGGCAATTTCGATATCTGATTTCATGTTAAACTCCTTTTGGTTCTCAAACTAATATAGTCATTATAACATATTTTTTAACATTGCTAATTATTTCGGCTTAAAGCTTATATAATGTTCGTTTTTAATTGGTGTTCATGACTTAATCAATATAATTTTAAGACAACACAATTGTAAAAGCGAACTATAAATTAATACTTCTCATTCTCTAACTTTCATAAAACCTAGGTCACTAAAGGATTTTTCAATCATAGTGATGACTTTTTCAATCCTTAAGTCACTTTCTAGCAGCTGACTTAAATTAGCCATTACTTCCGGTTCCACAATTGGATAAGAAATCGATGATGACTGCGCACCTGCCTCTTGATAAAAATCAGAAATTAATCGACCACGCTGATTCTGGTTACCGTTCACGCTAAGATAAATAGAAACTAATAAAGCATCTTTTTTTCGTCTTTGGGCAATACCAGCAAACTTTTGTCCGTCAATACTTAAATCAAATTTTCCTGGACAATAGGAGTTATCTATTTGGTAGGCTTCAATGGTTTTACCAAAGGGTGCCAAAGTCTTTCGTATTAATTCCACCATTAATTCATAACCGTCGGAAATACGAAAGTTATTTTGATTTATTGGAAGACAAATAGAGAAATTAAGAATACCAGAGTCAGCAACCACTGCTAAACCGCCAATATTACGAACAGCAACTTGATAGCCTTGTTCCTTAATAAAAGAAATTCCTTTTTCTAAATTAGGCAATTGCTGATCTAATAGTCCTAGAATTACTGTTTTTTCCAAAGGCCAATAATGAACAAGGAATTGGTTGGGATTATCATTTACTTCCTCTAGTAATTCTTGAGAATAGACTAAAGCGTGATCAATGTCATTTGTGTGCCTATCTTGAATAATTGTTTTAATGGGTAAATTGCTAAAGTCTCTTAAGCTTTTCATATCTACTCTTTTCATCTTGATTTCTTCTCTATTTTAGCCTAATTCATTGGAATATGCTATCAAGAATAGCTATGAAATCAGGAGTTGAAACGGTTACTAAAATAGTCGATTTATGATAAAATATCTTTATGAAAATTTTAATTACTTCTGGCGGTACTACCGAAAAAATTGATTCCGTTCGTGGCATTACCAATCATTCCACTGGCAAATTAGGTAAAATTATTGCTGAGACTTTTTTAAGAAATGGTCATCAAGTTTCTTTAGTAACAACTGAGAATGCTGTCAAGCCTGAAACCAATCTTAATTTAAGTATTTATAAGATTTCTAATGTTGCAAGTTTGATGGAAACACTTGAGCCTTTGGTTAAAAGTCATGATGTCCTCATCCATAGCATGGCTGTTTCCGATTATACACCAGTTTATATGACGGACTTTGAAAACCTTAAAAATACCCAAGATTTAGACACACTTCTGCACGAAAAGAATACGGAATCAAAGATATCTTCCAATTCCGACTACCAGGTTCTTTTCTTAAAAAAAACACCTAAACTCATCTCCTTGGTCAAAGACTGGAACCCGATGATTCAGTTAATTGGTTTCAAATTACTAGTTGATGTTTGTAAGGATCAATTAATTTCTGTTGCTCGAGCTAGTTTAAGTAAAAATCAAGCCGCTTATATTTTAGCAAACGATCTCAATCAGATTAAAGGTAATCAACACAAGGCCTATCTTGTTTCAGCAACTGAGGCTCTCACCTTGGAAACAAAGGATCAAATTGCTGATGCAATCTATCAGAAAGTGAGCAATAATGACTAAAAATATTACACTGGCTGTAACGGGTAGTATTTCTGCCTATAAAGCAGCTGATTTAACAAGTCTTTTAACAAAAGCTGGCTACAATGTCACCGTCCTAATGACCGAAGCTGCCCAAGCTTTTATCACACCTCTTACCTTGCAAGTCCTCTCTAAAAATACTGTACATCTTGATGTCATGCGAGAAGATGACGTCTCTATTGTCAATCATATCGAACTTGCTAAAAAGACTGATTTATTTCTGCTAGCGCCTGCATCTGCTAATACTATTGCGCATTTGGCTTATGGCTTTGCAGATAATATTGTGACCAGTGTAGCCTTGGCCATTCCCCAAGAAACGCCAAAGTTCTTTGCGCCGGCCATGAATACAAAAATGTTTTTACATCCAGCAACCCAGGAAAACATGAAACGTTTGGAGGCTTATGGTTATCAGCAAATTCAACCAAAATCTGCCCTCTTAGCATGTGGCGATGTTGGTATAGGTGCCTTAGCTAATGTTGATGACATCTATCAGCAAATAATAGGGGTTTTTGAAGCGTAAACCATCTCAGTTTTGTGACATATTATTGTGATAATATTTTAAAAGAAAAATTTTAATGGAGAGTCTTTTTAATGAAAACTAGAAAATCGTCAGATATTGCAACAATCTCAATCTTTTTTGCTATCATGTTACTGATTCATTTTATCAGTTCATTCGTCTTTAATATCTGGCCAGTACCAATCAAACCTACTTTGGTTCACATTCCAGTCATTGTTGCATCGATCATTTATGGACCAAAAATCGGCAGTATTCTTGGGGGCTTAATGGGTATCATTAGTCTTATCACCAATACTATTGTCCTTTTGCCAACAAGCTACCTCTTCTCACCTTTTGTCGAAAATGGTAACTTATACTCATTGATGATTGCAATTGTTCCTCGTGTTTTAATCGGTATCACCCCATACTTCTGCTATAAACTCTTCAAAAACAAAGCTGGACTTATTACAGCTGGTATCCTTGGGTCTCTAACCAATACTATTTTTGTTCTTGGTGGAATTTTCGTCTTTTTCGCAAGTGTCTTTGGAGGCAACATCAAGGCTCTACTGGCAGGGATCGTTTCAACCAACGCCATCGCAGAAATGATTATTTCAGCAATAGTTGTTTTGGCAATTGTACCTACACTTACAAAATTAAAGAAATAACATCAAAAGCATATATCTTAAGGATATATGCTTTTTTGAAAGTAGCTATTTGAAAAATAATTGTAAGTTTACACCGAAAATTAGTGATTTTTACTCTTGAAAATGGTATACTGAAAGCGTTTAAAAAGTAATAAGGAGAAAGCTAATGTCTTATACAGAGAACTTTGAAAAATGGTACAAGGTAACTAATCTTCCAGATTATCTTCGTGAGGAACTTTCACAAATGGATGAAAAAACCAAAGAAGATGCCTTTTATACTAACCTTGAATTTGGTACTGCTGGTATGCGTGGTATCATTGGTTCTGGAACAAACCGTATCAATGTTATTGTTGTTCGTCAGGCTACTGAAGGTTTAGCAAAACTATTAGAATCTAAGGGAGAAGACATCAAAAAACGCGGTGTTGCTATTGCCTATGATTCCCGCCACTTCTCACCAGAATTTGCCTTTGAATCAGCTCAAGTTTTAGCTGCTCATGGTATTAAGTCTTATGTTTTTGAAAGCTTACGACCAACCCCAGAATTATCTTTTGCTGTTCGTCATCTAAATGCTTTTGCTGGTATCATGGTTACCGCAAGTCATAACCCGGCACCATTTAATGGTTATAAAGTTTATGGAGCTGACGGCGGCCAAATGCCTCCTGCAGACGCAGATGCCTTAACAGACTACATTCGTGCTATCGAAGACCCATTCTCTATCGCTCTTGCTGATTTAGAGGAATCAAAAGAAAATGGTCTTATTGAAGTTATCGGTGAAGCTGTCGATCTCGAATACTTAAAAGAAGTTAAAGATGTCAATATAAACCAAGACTTAATTAATGAATTCGGAAAAGACATGAAAATTGTCTACACACCGCTTCATGGTACTGGTGAAATGTTAGCTCGTCGTGCTTTAGAACAAGCTGGTTTTGAATCCGTTGAAGTTGTTGAAGCACAAGCCAAACCAGATCCTGATTTTTCAACTGTTAAATCACCAAATCCAGAAAGCCAAGCAGCTTTTGCAATGGCTGAAGAATTAGGTCGCCAAGTCAATGCGGATGTCTTGGTCGCAACAGACCCAGATGCTGACCGTCTAGGAGTAGAAATTCGTCAAGCTGATGGTTCTTACTGGAATCTTTCAGGTAATCAAATTGGTGCTCTTATCGCTAAATATATTTTAGAAGCACATAAACAAGCTGGTACATTACCTGCCAATGCTGCTCTTGCTAAGTCTATTGTTTCGACTGAGTTGGTGACAAAAATTGCTGAAAGCTATGGCGCTACAATGTTTAACGTCCTAACTGGTTTCAAATTTATTGCTGAAAAAATTCAAGAGTTTGAAGAAAAACACAATCATACTTACATGTTTGGTTTTGAAGAAAGTTTCGGCTACCTTATCAAACCTTTCGTTCGTGATAAAGATGCCATCCAAGCTGTTCTAATGGTTGCTGAGATTGCAGCTTACTACCGCTCACGTGGACTGACATTGGCTGATGGTATTGATGAAATCTATAAGGAATATGGCTACTTTGCAGAAAAGACAATTTCAGTTACCCTTTCTGGTGTTGACGGAGCTGCTGAAATTAAAAAAATCATGGATAAATTCCGTGACAATGCTCCAAGTCAATTTAATGCAACAGATATCGTTTTAACTGAAGATTTCCAAGCTCAAACAGCCAAGTCAGATCAAGGTACTGTTGCTTTGACAACGCCACCAAGTAATGTCCTTAAATACACACTTGCTGATGAATCTTGGTTTGCCGTTCGTCCTTCAGGGACTGAACCAAAAATCAAATTCTACATTGCAACAGTTGGTGACAGTTTAGAAGACGCCAATGCTAAAATTGCAAGTATCGAAGAAGAAATTAATGCCTTTGTAGGCTAATCACAAAAGGAAGTCAGTGACTTCCTTTTGTTTTCTGATATGAGAAACTCTTACTTTATAATCGAAAAGATTATTTGTCTTCATACAAAGTACTTATGCTCCTGATAATATTTTCATCAGTCAAGTCAGTATATCATCACAGAAGCCAAAAAAGAGCCCTAGGCTCTTTTTTATTTTGATTTGATATAATTGACACCATCTGCTTTTGGCGCGACTGCTTGACCAAAGAAGGCTGCTAGGATGACAATAGTCACTAAGTAAGGTGCAATTTCCAGATATACTGTTGGAATTTTTTCTAAAAGTGGCAACTGAGCACCAATAACTGCTAAACTTTGAGACAAGCCAAAGAATAAACTTGATAACATAGCACCAATTGGATTCCACTTACCAAAAATCATAGCTGCTAGTGAAATGAATCCAGGACCTAGGATTGTCGTAATGGCAAAGTTAACAGAGATAGATTGAGCATAAATGGCTCCGCCCATTCCCCCAAGGAAACCAGAAATCATAACACCATAGTATTTCATCAAGTAAACATTGATCCCTAAGGTATCAGCTGCTTGTGGATGTTCACCGACAGAACGTAGTCGAAGTCCAAAGCGTGTTTTATAGAGGATATACCAACCAAAAATGAAAAGGCAATGGCTAAGTAGCCAATAAGTGTTGTGTTTTTGAAGAAGATTGGACCTAGTACTGGAATATCAGATAAAATTGGAAAATCAAATTTACCAAATGAAGCCTGAATATTATCAGTTTGTCCTTTTCCATATAAAACCTTAACCAAGAAGATGGCCAAAGATGGTGCTAATAAGTTAAGAACGGTACCAGATACAATATGGTCTGCTCGGAAATTAATGGTCGCTACAGCATGGATAAGTGAGAAAATAAGTCCTACTAAACCACCGACTAATACTGCTACCCAAGGTGTTGCTTTTCCTAAGCTTTCAGCAAAGGTTAAGTTGAAAATGATTCCCGAGAAAGCACCAATAACCATGATCCCTTCTAACCCGACATTAACAACTCCGGATCTTTCTGAAAAAGTTCCCCCAATACTAGTGAAAATAAGAGGTGTCGCATAGATGAGCATTGATGATACCATCAATGAAAGAATTGTTACTAATGACATCTTATTTACCTCCTTTCACTGTTGATTTTTTACTTCTAATCATGAAACGTTCAATTAGGTAATGTGCTCCGACGAAGAAGATGATTGATGCAGTTACAATTTTAACCAATTCAGGTGGAATTCCAGCGATATTCATCCCGGGAGCGCCGATATTCAAGACACCAAACAAGAATGATGAGAAGAATATCCCGATAGGGTTATTTGCTGCAAGCAAGCTTACCGCCATACCATCAAAACCAATAGCTAATGAACTTGATTGAACAAAGACATTTTCAAAGGTTCCAAGTCCTTCAACTACACCGCCAAGTCCTGCTAAAGCACCTGAAATAATCATAGATAAGATAATGGTTCTCTTAGAAGAGATACCAGCATACTCACTGGCATGTGGATTCAAACCAACTGAGCGAATTTCAAAACCTAAGGTTGTTTTATTCAGTAAGTACCAAATTAAAACGATTGCTATCAAGGCGAAAAAGATACCAATGTTAAGCCTTGAGTTGTTAGTTAATTCTGATAGCCATGGGCTCTGGTAACTAGCATTCTGACTGACCTGTATCGTTGAATCGATACTTTGTTTAATATTTTTTGCAAATCCTTTTTGGATGACGGCATTACCAACATACAAAATGATGTAGTTCATCATGATGGTAACGATAACTTCACTGGTTCCAAGATAGGCCCTCAAGATACCTGGAATTGCGCCAGCGATTCCCCCAGCAATCATACCAATGATAATAGTAAGGATGATTAAGAGTGGACGAGACATATCTGGATGAGAAAGGGCGAACCATACTGATGAAATCCAGCCCGCTAAGGCTTGTCCTGAAAGTCCAATATTAAAGAAACCAGCGCGACTTGCTACGGTGAAGCCAAGGGCGATAAGAATCAGTGGACCCATTGCTCTTAAAATTTCACCAATATTTTTGACGCTTCCAAAGGCAATTTGAAAGAGCCCTTCATAACCCCAAATAGGATCATATCCAAAGATAAACATGATAATTGCGCCAAGTACAAATCCTAATAGTACGGAAATGACTGGAACAGCAATTTGTTGTGCCTTTTTAGACATTTTCTTCCTCCTTATCAATCGAACCACCAGCCATCAAAATACCTAGCTCTTGTTTATTTGTGGTTTCTGGAGAAACAATCCCCTGAATCTTACCATCATGAATAACGGCAATTCGATCTGATAAATTTAATATTTCATCTAATTCAAAACTAACGACAAGAACCGCTTTGCCTTTATCACGCTCTTCAATCAGACGTTTATGAATGTATTCAATTGCTCCGACATCCAAACCACGTGTTGGCTGACTAACAATTAATAAATCTGGGTCACGATCAACTTCCCTAGCGATAATTGCTTTTTGTTGGTTACCACCTGAAAATCCACGAGCAGGAACTAATTCACTGGCACCACGGACGTCAAATTCAGCCATCAACTTACGGGCGTAATCATTAATTTTATTATAATTTAAGATTCCATTTTTACTTAAGGGCTCTTTATAATAGGTTTGCAAAGCAGTATTTTCCGCTAATGACATGTCTAAAATCAGGCCATCACGGTGTCTGTCTTCAGGTACATGACCAACTGATAATTCAGTAATTTTACGTGATGAATAATGTGTGACATCTTGACCTTTGATAGTAATGGCGCCAGATTTCACTTTACGTAAACCAGTAATGGCTTGAATTAACTCACTTTGACCATTCCCATCAATACCAGCAATCCCAACAATTTCTCCAGCTTTTACATCTAGTGATAAACCTTTAACGGCAGGAACACCACGGTTCTCATCGACAATTAAATCTTTGATAGAAAGGATAACATCTTTAGGAACTGCAGGAATTTTACTGGTTGTAAAGGAAACGGAACGACCAACCATCATTTCTGCTAATTCTTTAGAACTAACACCTGCAACATTTGCTGTTTCAATAGATTTACCACGTCTAATAACAGTAACGCGGTCGGCAACAGCACGAATTTCATCTAATTTGTGTGTGATTAAGACGATTGACTTACCTTCTTTAACCAAATTTTTCATAATCGCCATCAATTCTTGAATTTCTGATGGCGTTAAAACTGCAGTTGGTTCATCAAAAATAAGAATATCGGCCCCACGATATAAGGTTTTTAGGATTTCAACACGCTGTTGAGCACCAACTGAGATATCAGCTACTTTCGCATGAGGGTCAACCGCAAGTCCATATTTATTGGATAATTCAAGAATATCCTTACTAGCTTGTTTTAAATCTAAGCGTCCATTTTTGACAGTTTCATTACCTAGAATAATATTTTCAGCAACGGTAAATGCTTCCACCAACATAAAATGTTGGTGAACCATGCCAATTCCTAAACGAGATGATTTTGAAGGGGAGTCAATTTGAACAGATTGTCCATTAATAATAATCTCTCCTTCAGTCGGTTCTAAAAGACCAGCCAACATATTCATTAATGTTGATTTTCCTGCTCCATTTTCCCCTAACAAGGCATGTATTTCACCTTTTCGAACGTTCAAATTAATATGGTCATTTGCGACAAAATCACCAAACTTTTTTGTAATTTCTTTCATTTCAATGACATGTTGTGTCATAGGATCGCGCTTCCTTTCAATTCACACTTTTATTTCAGTAAAGCCTGCCACTAGTCGCAAGCTTTACTGAGACAAAAATTGTCTCAGTCTAAAAAGAGCGACCGACTAAGGTCGCTCAACATTTAGGATTATTTTTCTGGAACTTTGATGTCACCAGCAATAATTTTATCTTTAGCTTCTTTGATTGCTTTTACAGCATCGTCAGAAAGGTTAGTTGAAGCGATGTCAACACCACCGTCTTTAAGACCATAAACTGTAGTTTTTCCACCTGGGAATTTGTCATCTTCAACAAGTTTATTGATAAGTTGAACCGCTTTACCAACTTGTTTGATTGATGAAGCTAATACAAAATTAGCTTTTTTGCCATCTTTAGAAGTGTAGTTTCCTTCTTCTTTTTGGTCACGGTCTACACCGATAACCCAAACTTTTTCAGATTCAGCTTTTTTCTCATTTTCAGCTTTAGCTTCGTTAAATACACCAGCACCAGTACCACCAGCTGCTTGGTAGATTACGTCTGCGCCACCAGCATATTGTGCTGCAGCGATTGTTTTACCTTTAGCAGCATCAGCAAATGATCCAGCATAATCAACTTTTACTTTGATAGTATCGTCAACTGATTTAACACCAGCAATGAAACCTTTTTCAAAACGAGTGATTACAGTACCTTCCATACCACCGATGAAACCAACAGTTTTAGTTTTAGTTGTTTTAGCTGCTGCAATACCTGCAAGGTAAGCTGCTTCGTGATCAGCAAATGTTACACTTGCAACATTGTCTTGTCCTTCAACAACATCATCAACGATAACATATTTAGTGTCAGCGTTGTCTTTTGCTGCTTTAGAAATTGAATCTTTAAGAGAGAATCCAATTCCGTAGATTACTTTGTAACCATCTGCTACTGCAGTATCCATATTTGTTGCATACTCAGATTCGCTGTTAGATTGGAAGTAGTTGAAACCAGAACCTTTTTTAAGACCGTTTTCTTTACCCCAAGCTTGCATACCTTCCCAAGCTGATTGGTTGAATGATTTATCATCAACACCACCAGTGTCAGTAACCATAGCAACTTTTAAATCTGTTTTTGCATTTTTGCTGTCAGATTTTGAAGGACCACGATGTCCACATGCTGCCAAACTCAATAAAGCTACAGAAGCTAAACTAAGACCAATAAATTTCTTGTTCATGAAAATGAACCCTCCTAAAAATGTTTCTAGCAATCGCTTGCTGAAAAAATATATATAGCCTTATGGCTAAATAACAAAATTTAAAGACAGATTATGATAAATCTGTGAAAGAATATGGAAGTAACTCACCAACAGTTGTCAAACTAGTCGAACCATCTTTTGCAATAAGAGTTACTTTAGCTGTCGGTGCAAAAAATTCTGCCATAACTTGGCGACAGGCACCGCATGGGGAAACTGGCTCATGCGTTTTACCGAAAATGGCAATTTCAGTCAATTCTTTGTAACCTTCCGAAACAGCTTTAAAAATAGCTGTCCTTTCAGCACAATTGGTTAATCCAAAACTAGCATTTTCAATATTACATCCTGTGAAAATTTTGCCTTTACTTGTTAAAATTGCTGCTCCAACAGGAAAGTGAGAATATGGAACGTAAGCATTTTTGCTAGCTTCCATTGCTTCAATTTCAATCTTAGTAGCCACCATTTGCAATTTCTCCGTTGATAATTTTCACACCAGACGAAGTTCCAATTCTTGTAGCGCCTGCCTCAATAAAGGCTAGAGCATCTTCAAGAGATCGAGCGCCACCAGCTGCTTTAACACCAATATCTGGACCAACTGTTTGACGCATTAACTTAACATCAGAGACAGTAGCGCCACCAGTCGAAAAACCAGTTGATGTTTTAACAAAATCTGCGCCAGCATTCACTACTAGAGTACATGCCTTAACTTTTTGTTCATCTGTTAATAAGCATGCTTCAATAATAACTTTAACTAGTTTATCTCCGCTTGCATCAACTACAGCTTTAATATCTTTTTCAACAGTTTCGAAATCACCTTGTTTAAGGGCTCCGATATTGATAACCATATCAATCTCATCTGCACCATTAGCAATGGCATTTTTTGTTTCAAAAGACTTTGTTTCTGAAGTTGTAGCACCAAGAGGGAAGCCTACTACCGTACAAACTTTAACGTCAGTACCTGTTAATTCTTTTGCACAATATGAAACCCAAGAAGGATTTACACAAACGCTTGCAAAATCAAATTCTTTTGCTTCTTGCAATAATTGATCAATTTGATCTTTGACACTATCTGCTTTCAATAATGTATGATCAATGTATTTGTTAATATTCATATTTTTACCTCAAGAAATGATTTCTAAGATCTCTTTAGGAGCGATTGGCTCTACTCCTATTTTAACATTTTTTTCGAATTCTGTAATCACATTTTCAGATAATTCTATGTTAGAATAGATGACTGCAATACGGTCTCCGCTTGTGACTTTGTCTCCTACTTTTTTATCAAAAACAATACCTGTTTCATAATCTAATGAATCAGTTTTGACCGCTCTACCTGCACCTAATTTCATAGCAAACAGACCAAATTCTAAAGCAGGCAATTCGGTAACGAAACCACTTTCCTTGACTAAAATCTCTATCTTATGACTAACATTTGCAGGTCGGTATAGATCCTCCAAATCGCCACCTTGACGTATAATCATTTCCTCAAACTTTTTAAGTGCTTGACCTGACACCAAATGGTCTCTGATGTCATTTAGTGATTTGCTCACACCTGCAAGTTCTAGCATTAACTGTCCTAATTCACAGATAAAATCAGTGACATCAGTTCTCCCTTTCCCTTGCATAATTTGGATTGCTTCTAGTACCTCTAAACGGTTACCGATAGCTTGTCCGACAGGTTGACTCATATTTGTGATAACAGCTACTGTTTTTCGACCGACTTCTTTACCTAGGTCAACCATGAGACGTGATAATTTTTCAGCATCCTCAAGGGTTTTCATAAAAGCACCATCACCGACAGTAACATCCAATAAAATACTATCAGCTCCAGCAGCAATTTTTTTACTCATCACTGAACTAGCTATTAATGGAATAATATCAACTGTTGCAGTGACATCACGAAGGCCATATAAAAGTTTATCAGCCTTAACCAATTGATCTGATTGACCAATAACTGACAATCCAATATCTTGGACTTGTTTAATAAAATCTTCCTGGCTAATGTTGATATTATATCCTTTTATAGATTCTAATTTATCAAGTGTTCCACCAGTATGGCCTAATCCACGACCACTCATTTTGGCAACAGGCACACCAAAGCTAGCTACTAATGGTACCAGGATTAAAGTGACCTTATCACCCACGCCACCTGTTGAGTGTTTGTCTGTTTTCACTCCTGAAATAGCTGACAAATCAATTTGTTCGCCAGTTGCGACCATGCTCATGGTTAAATCTCTGGTTTCGCGAGTTGACATTCCTTTAAAATAAACTGCCATAGCGAAAGCAGACATTTGATAGTCGGGAACATCACCTTTAGCATAGTTTGAAATTAACCATTCTATCTCTTGAGTTGACAATTCCTTGCCATCTCTTTTTTTCTGAATTAAATCTACGGCTCTCATGCTTTAACACTCCTTAAAATATAATAGCCTTTATCTTTTTTTAGTATTTCCACATTACCAAAAATGCTTTCCATTTTTTCTTTAGCACTCGGCGCCCCTTGTTTTTTTTGAATAACAATTGTCAGGTCACCATTTTCATTCAGAAAATCATAAGCCTTTTCAATAATTTCGTGAACAACTTTTTTTCCAGCCCTAATAGGAGGATTGCTAATGATATGGTCAAAAGAACCATTCACTTGTTCATAAATATTAGATTGATAGATTGTGACATTGACATTATTTTTAATAGCATTCTTTTTTGCTAATTCAATAGCACGATTATTGATGTCAATTAAAGTTGCTTCAAGACCTTGGGCTTTAGCCAAACTAATGCCTAGTGGACCATAACCACAGCCAACATCAAGTAACTTTTCTCCTTTTTTAAATGATAGTGTAGAGAGCAAGACTTGACTACCAAAATCTATCATTTTTTTTGAAAAAACACCAGAATCAGAATAAAAAATAAAAGATTGATCCAAAAGGACCACTTTTAATTCATGGATGTCATGTTGACTATCTGGATTTTCATCGTAATACATTTTACTCATAGCGTTTCCTATCCATTTTAGATGCTTATACATTCTAACATACTTTGAAATGGTTTACAAGACGCTTGATTTTCAAGCTTTCGCTTATAATCGTTCGTTAAAAGCGAACATTGAGATTTATAATTATTAAAGATTTATGAATAACTGAATGTAGCGCTTACATGCTTGCTAAATATGTGATTTTTCCAAATAATAGTTGAAAATTTTTTTAATTTTTTTTTCAACATGATATAATAAGCCTATTGTCACTCAAATAGGAGATCATATGACTAACGAATTTATCAATTTTATCAAAATGTCTCGAGAATCATGGAAATTGCTCCATCAAAAATCGCGTCCCTTATTAACTGAAGATGAACTAGAAACCATTAAAAGTTTGAACGATAATATCAATATTAATGATGTTATTGAAGTCTACCTACCATTACTAAATCTGATTCAAATCTATAAAATCAATCAAGAGAATCTATCTTTCTCAAAGAGTCTTTTTTTGAAAAAAGATGCTCACTATAGACCGTTTATCATCGGAATATCTGGCTCAGTGGCTGTCGGCAAATCGACAACAAGTCGCCTACTACAACTGCTTCTATCCAGAACATTCAAATCTAGCAAGGTAGAATTAGTTACGACAGATGGATTTCTTTACCCAAATGATTATTTGACAGAACATGGCATCTTAAATCGCAAAGGTTTTCCTGAGTCATATAATATGGAACTCCTTCTCAACTTCCTAGATGCTATGAAAAATGGAGTGACCACTGAAGTCCCAGTTTACTCTCACGAGACTTACGATATTTTACCAGATACAAAACAGACAATTGAAAGTCCTGACTTTTTAATCGTTGAAGGGATCAATGTTTTCCAAAATCAACAAAATGATCGCCTATATATGAATGATTACTTCGATTTTTCAATCTATATTGATGCCGACAGTAAACATATTGAAAATTGGTACATTGAACGCTTTGAAAGTATTCTTGATCTAGCAAAAGATGATGAGACCAGTTTTTATACAGAATATGCTGCTATGCCACGCGATGAAGCCGTTACTTTTGCAAAAGATGTTTGGAAGACCATTAACTTAGTCAACTTAGAAAATTATATTGAACCAACACGTAACCGGGCTCAAATCATCCTTCACAAGGCATCTGATCATAAAATTGACGAAATTTTTATCAAAAAATGAATATGACTTGCCAAACAAACATTATTTCTATATAATAGTGTAGTTAGATTAATACGGAGGTGAAAACATTGGCAAATATTAAATCAGCTATCAAACGTGCAGAATTAAACGTTAAAGCAAACGAAAAAAATTCAGCACAAAAATCAGCTATGCGTACTGCTATCAAAGCATTTGAAGCTAACCCAACTGAAGAGCTTTACCGCGCTGCTTCTTCAAGCATCGACAAAGCAGAATCAAAAGGTTTGATTCACGCTAACAAAGCTAGCCGCGATAAAGCACGTCTTGCTGCAAAACTTGGCTAATAAATATCCAATGAAAACTCCACCAGGAGTTTTTTTCTTTTGAACAAACACCAAAAAGCCAGGAAGTATTCACTTTCTGGCTTCTTTTTAGTTTATTGGCAATTTTACTTCAAATACTGTTCCTTTAGGATGATTGTCCTTAACTTGAATACTCCCTTTTAATGCATTAACAATTTGTTGTGCTAAAGCGAGGCCGAGACCAAATCCCCCACTACTACGAGTTCTAGCTTTATCAACCCTATAAAAACGGTCAAATATTTTCTTTTTATCAGAATCTTTAATACCCGGTCCATTGTCCTCAACTCTTAGCGTTAGATAACGATCCTTGCTAGTAATCGACATTCTAATCTTGCCGTCATCATCAGTATATTTGATGGCATTGTCAAAAAGAATAGTCATGACCTGCTTCATCAAAGACTTGTCCATTTTGAAAGGCTTTGTAATAGCGTTATTAGCTTCAAAACCTTTACCATATTCTTCGGCGATTAACTGGTAATTCTCAAAAATAGCGTCGAAAAAGGGGCGTCCTACTAGTTCCAATTCTGGTTTAATGCCATCATCCCGACGGGCTAAATTAAGCAAATTCGTCGTCAGAAGTCTCATGTTACGAACTTCATCTAAGCTAGACGCAATGGCTTCGCTATTATCAAGAATACTTTCATTGGGCTTACGGAAAAGAGATTCTAAGCGATTTTGAAGTACTGCCAGAGGCGTCCTTAATTCATGACTAGCATTCTCAACAAACATCTTCTGCTTTTCATAACTTTCAAGAATAGGTTTGCTACTCCAATTAGCCAGGTAAATACTTGCTAAAATTGAAATCAGCCAGAAAGTGGCCATAACCACAATAATAATAGTTTCATAACGCTCACTCGTTTTTTCAGACTGTTCTACATTAACAACAGCCATTAAATAAGCAACCGCGGGATAGTTGTTCGAATTAACCCTAACTGTAATGGTATGAAATTTTTCTTCATGGCCATAGTAATTGACTAAACGACGAGTCTTAATTTCATTTAAATCACTACGCTTAAAGGAAAAATTATGAAAGTTTGAGAGCGCATCGAATGTATTAATAACCGTTCCATTTGAACTGAACAAAATGATGTCAGTATTAGCGACTGGTTGATCCCCACCTTTACTTTTAAGATCATCAAAATTAGTTTTGATATTAAGGTCTTGACTGTAGAAATAAAAGGAAGAAATCCGTTCCATCGTTCGATCTGCATAAGTAGTTGCATTGTTAGCAACCGAAGTTAAACTTGAATCGACAGAAGAGTAGACCCCGACTTTCATAATTTGTAAAATGATAATCGTCATAACCACGAAAATTCCAGTGAAAACAGCAAAGAAATGGAAAAATCGGTCAAAGTTATCAGATTTAAGAATCGCTTTATATTTAGTCATTTGTCTTTAGAATATAGCCAACACTTCTAAGTGTTTGTAAACGAGCAGCAAAATCGGTTGTTTTTAATTTTTTACGAATTTTAGAAACATAAACCTCGACTACAGAAATTGTTGTATCACTATCAAAACCCCAAATGCGATCAAAAATTTGTGATTTGGGTAGAATAACATTCTGATTTTGCAACAAATAAATCAACAAATCATACTCTTTCCCCAGTAATTCGACGCTCTTATTGTTGACCATAACGGCATTACGGTCTAAATCAACCGTTAAATCACCATAAGTGATAAGATGTTGGTTGAATTTGCCAGTTCGCTTCAATAGGGCTTGGATGCGCATTTTTAATTCTTCCAAATAAAAAGGTTTAGTCAAATAATCATCAGCTCCAAGTTCAAAACCATGTCCCTTGTCATCCAAACCTTCTTTAGCAGTCATGATGAGGACAGGTGTTTTAATATCTTTTTCTCGCAATTCTTTAAGTACTTGGAAACCATTTTTTTCAGGAAGCATTAAATCTAATAAAATCAAATCATAGACGCCACTCTCAGCTTCAAATAAGCCTTCATCTCCATCAAAAACCTGCATCACATCAGCAAAATCATCCAAAAAATCAAAAATGGAATTTGATAAACTAAGATCATCTTCTACAAGTAATATTTTTATCATCGTAACTCCTATAACTTTACAAGTCTTCCAAAGCATTATTATTACTATAAATCATACCATATTTGCCTTAACTTTTTCTAAAAATAGTCCGTAAAAGCTAGAATATGAGAAAAATTGATCCCCCACCCAATAGTTTGGATAGCATTTAGCTCCGCTTGGTAATGTACATATGAAGTTATCAATTGACTAGCAGATAGAATAAGCATTGATTGACACTAGATACTCCACCAAAAAGAGGTTGACCCATTTGGTAATCAACCTCTCTATTCTTAATCCTTTAGAATCAACCTTTTTTAAACAGACTTGTCTTTTAAAGCATTTGAAACAGCTTCTTTTTGATTAGCCATTAAGGTCACACGAGCAGCAATTTCATTGATACCCATTTTAATATTACGGCTAATAGCCATATCATCTAGTTTAGGTTCAAAGAAAGCTTTATATTCATCTAAACGTATTTGGGTTTTGAAGATATTTGCAGGGTAGATAACAAACTTATCAAAGCTCATATCACCACCTAAGGCAGCTTTTATCCATTCCCAATCGCTACGCCCCCACTCCCAAACTTTCTCTTGACTAAAGTCTTGAGAGAGAAGGAAATTATACCACATGGATAAATCTTGTGGTTTGACAATGGCTTTATCTTTAAGACTAACAAGAATTCTTCCTAAAGCTTTTTGACTATGAGTTCTAGCCATAGCTAAAGCAAGGTCAACACGAATATTATTATCGTTAGTAGCAATGTAGGTGTCAAAGTATTGATCAAGCAAGTCTTCTGTTTCAAAATGTTTCATTTCGTTTACGAGGACAAAACGACGAGTTGCTGCTGGTAATTTGCTGATATCATCTGCGTATTTGCCAAAAACGTCATGAGCTTTATCGATAACTGGTTGGTAACCAGTTGTCACTAAATTACCTAAAGCAATTTGCCGTACCATTTCTGCTTCATCAGATTCATCAGCTTTTTTATCGAAACCATGTAATTCATAATCTGCTTGGAAAATCTCTTTTACCAACTGATTATAGGCTGCTTCCTCTGTAGTATCTTCGTCAACAAAACGGTTGAGTCCAACAAGAACCTGATTGATAGCTGAGGCAACCATAAAGGATTTAGCATCTTTAAGTGAAGCAATTAATGGTACAAGTTCAGAGTATGAAATCAATTGACTCTCAGCTAATAGGCGACGTTCTTGAATAATTTGCAGTAAACTTGTTTGATCAAGGAAATTTAAGTGCTCCTGAATATCTTGGAATAATTGCCCCTTATAATTAGAGATATAATGAGCTGTATTCTCTGTGTTAAGACGTAAAGGTCCTTGATTTGCTTGAGCAAGTTGACTAAAATTTGGAATGACAATTTCTTTTTTTGTGAGTGTTTCTGGTAAACCAGTCCAACTCGCATTTAAAGGAATTGGCCAAATGCGGTCACTTTCTTCATGTTCACCGATGAAGAATTGATTTTGACTGATGTGTAAGTTATCTCCCTCAACTGAAAGCGTCACAACAGGATAGCCAGGTTGCTCTAACCATGCATCCATAAAGGCAGCAACATCTTTGCCAGAAGTTTGACCAAGAGCATCCCATAAATCACGACCAATTGTGTTACCATATTGGTGTTTTTCAAAGTAAAGTCCTAAGCCTTTAGCAAAATCAGCATCACCAATCCATCGTCTTAACATGTGCATAAGACGACTACCTTTAGCATAGACGATCGCTGGATCAAACAATGTGTTAATTTCATCAGGGTGGTTAACATCTACGTGAACAGATTGAACACCATCAGTAGCATCACGTTTTAAAGCTAGAGGTACACCAGTTGTCTGGAAGTCTTCAAAGATTTTCCAAGATGGTTCAACAGCATCAACTGATACATATTCCATCATATTAGCAAAACTTTCATTCAACCAGAGGTCATCCCACCATTTCATGGTTACCAAGTTACCAAACCATTGGTGGGCTAACTCATGGGCTACTACTAAGGCAACTTGTTGACGGCTTGCTGCGGTAGAATTTTTATCAACTAAGAGATAAATTTCACGGTAAGTGATTAAGCCCCAGTTTTCCATGGCACCAGCTGAAAAGTCTGGTAAGGCAAGGTTGTAAGATTGAGGAATTGGGTATTTAACACCAAAGTAATCTTCATAAAAATCAATGACACGGACTGCGATATCCAAGGCAAATTCTAAAGAGCTACTCGGATGGGCTAATGTGGCAAAAATACCAACCTCAGTACCATTTTTTGATTTTGCTGTTAAGCCCTGCAATTCCCCTAAGCCAAATGCAAGAAGATATGAAGACATTTTAGGAGTTGTATCAAAAATCCAAAGTCCTGTCTCTTTACGAAGGTCAACATTGATTTCTGGCATGTTGGAAAGGACAATTTCGCCTTCTTGTTGGTCAAACTTAATGCTTAAATCGAAAGTTGCTTTTGCTTGCGGCTCATCAATACACGGGAAGGCTTCGCGAGCAAAGTGGCTTTCAAATTGAGTCGAAATAACCTCTTTTTGTTGGCCATCAATGGTGTAATATGATGGATAAATCCCAGTCATGTTATCTGTGATTTTACCTGAGAATTCAATGACTAAAGTCATAAGTCCAGTTACTGGTAAATCAACTTCTACAGTCTCGTTGTCATGGTTAGTCTGGAATGAGATGGCCTCATTGTCTAATAATACAGAATGGATTTCCAAGTCTTTTTGATGAAAAGCGACGTGATGATCCAAAGCCTCACCGTTAATGGCAACGTTACCTGAAAAAGTCTTGTTTTGACGGTTTATATCTAAAAAGATATTGTAATTTTCCGGAACAAATTTCTCAACCAGATGTTCTACTGTCTTCATAAATCTCCTTTGTTAATATCAAGAAAAATAGTGATTAGAAAAAAACTTTCTAACCACTATTATATCATATTTGATTATAATTCAATAATCTTTCCTGTCTTGAGATAAACAATCCATTCGCAAAGATTACGGGCATAATCACCGATACGTTCTAAGTACATTAAAACTTGGAAGTACTCTTTACCAGCAAAAGCTGCATCTGGAGTTTTCTTAATTTCTTCAACGGCTAATGCTTGAATTTCACGATAGAAATTATCAATCACTTCATCATGAGCAGCAATTTCATAAGCCTTAGCTTCATCATGATTGATATAGGCATTCAATGCATCTTCAACCATGTGTTTTACGGCTTTCCCCATTAAGTTGATTTGTTCTTCAACAACAGGAATGCGTTCTTCACCCTTCATACGGATGGTAGCTTTTGAGATTGATGAAGCGTGGTCACCAATCCGTTCGATATCACTTGAAGCTTTCAAAACAGTAATAACAGTTCTTAAGTCATTTGATACAGGCTGTTGTAAAGCAATAATTTCTAACGATTTTTTTTCTAATTTTGTTTCAAATTCGTTGATAACAACATCTTCTTCAATTACTTCTTTAGCTAAATCTCTGTCATGACTGACAAAAGCTCTAACCGATTTATTCAATTGAGCCAATACTTCAGTCCCCATAGAATAGAATTGGTTATGTAATTTATCTAATTCTTCTTCAAACTTAGTTCTTAACATCGTTTCTCCTTATAACTATTGGTTTTATTAACCAAACTTACCAGAAATATAATCTTCTGTTTCCTTACGTTCAGGATTCATAAACATTTTCTTAGTGTTACCAAACTCTAATAAATCACCAGCTAAGAAGAAGCCCGTACGGTCAGATAAACGTGAAGCTTGTTGCATTGAACGTGTAACAACTACCATTGTGTAGTCTTTCTTTAAGGCAAATAACGTTTCTTCGATTTTACCAGCAGAAATTGGGTCCAAGGCTGACGTTGGCTCATCTAATAAAATGATTTGCGGACTTGTTGCAAGTACTCTGGCTACGCAGACACGTTGTTGCTGCCCACCAGATAGACCTAAGGCAGAATCATGAAGACGGTCCTTGACCTCATCCCAGATTGATGCTCCTTTTAGGGAAGATTCAACAGCCTGATCTAAAACTTGTTTATCCTTAATTCCCTTGATTCTTAAACCAAATACAACGTTTTCATAAATTGACATTGGAAATGGATTAGGTTGTTGGAAAACCATTCCAATTTCTTTACGAAGATCAACGGTATCTGTTCTTGGGCTGTAAATGTTATGGCCATTATAAGTAATTGAACCCGTGATAGTTACTTCTGGATTTAAATCACTCATCCGATTAATAGCTCTTAATAAAGTTGATTTACCTGATCCTGAAGGACCAATGAAAGAGGTAATCTCTTTTGGGTAAATATCAAGCGTCACATTTTTCAAGGTCTTCTTTTTATTGTAGTAAACAGAAAGATCTCTAACTTGTAATATAGGTTCTGTCATGATATTCCCTTCTATCCGAAATGACCTGAAACGTAATCGTTTGTTGATTTACATTGTGCATTTTGGAAAATATTTCTTGTTTTATCGTACTCGATTAAATCGCCTAAATAGAAGAAAGCAGTATAATCACTAGCACGTGCTGCTTGTTGCATATTATGGGTAACAATAATAATGGTATAGTTTTTCTTTAGCTCAAACATGGTTTCTTCTAATTGCATGGTTGCAATTGGGTCCAAAGCTGACGCAGGTTCGTCCATCAACAAAATGTCTGGTTTAACAGAGATAGCACGTGCAATACACAAGCGTTGTTGTTGCCCTCCTGAGAGAGTAAAGGCTGATTTATGAAGGTCATCTTTTACTTGGTCCCAAAGAGCTGCTTGTTTAAGTGATGTTTCAACAATTTCATCTAATACATTCTTATCTTTAACTCCTGCACGTTCATGGGCAAAAGTGATATTACGATAAATTGATTTTGCAAATGGATTCGGTCTTTGGAAAACCATACCGATATGTTTTCTAACTTCAAAAACATTCATTTCTGGTCGATTGATATCGATTCCATGATACATAATTTGACCAGTTACTTTAGCAATGTCAATAGTATCATTCATACGGTTTAAACTTCTTAAATAAGTCGATTTCCCACAACCAGAAGGGCCGATTAAGGCCGTTATTTTATTTTTTTCGAACTGCATATCAATCCCTTTGATAGCTTCGTTACCACCATAGTAAACGTGTAAGTCCTTGGTTGATAACGCTAGGTTATCTTCAGGGAAAGTCATGATATGACGTTCATCCCAATTATATTCTGTCATATGTTCTCCTATACTTATTTAGCAGCTGTCAATCGTGAATGTAATTTCTTACCAATAAAACGAGCTGATAAGTTGAAAATTAGAATAAAGATTAATAATACGGCTGCACTTCCTGCAGATACTAGAGTACCATCTGGAATTGTTCCCTCACTATTAACTTTCCATATATGAACCGCTAAGGTCTCAGATTGACGGAAAATAGAGATTGGACTAGTTACACTTAGTGGATTCCAGTTGCTCCAGTCAAGAGCAGGCGCTGATTGACCAGCAGTATAAATTAATGCTGCTGCTTCACCGAAAATACGACCAGAAGCTAAGACAATCCCTGTAACGATACTTGGAAGAGCTTCAGGAATAACAACATGGAAAACAGTTTCCCATCTTGAAAGTCCAAGAGCAAGTCCTGCTTCCCTTTGAGTATGGTGAACATGCAAGAGACTGTCTTCAACATTACGAGTCATCTGTGGGAGATTAAATACCGTTAAGGCTAAAGCTCCGGAGATGATTGAAAAGCCATATTGAAATTGTACAACGAAAATTAAATAACCGAATAAACCAACAACTACTGATGGTAAAGAAGATAGAATCTCAATACAAGTACGGATGAAGTTAGTAAGTGGTCCTTTTTTAGCATATTCTGCTAAATAAATTCCAGCTCCTGTTGAAAGTGGAATTGAAATGATCAATGTTACCACTAAGAGGAAGAAAGAATTGTAAAGTTGGATTCCAATACCACCACCAGCTTCATAAGAAGATGAGTTACCAGTAAGGAAATGCCAACTAATGTGTGGAAGTCCACGTAAAAGAATGAAAAGAATTAATGAAGCTAGAATAGCTACAATAATTCCAGCAATGGTATACAGAATACCTGTTGCTAATTTATCGACTTTCTTAGCGTTCATAGTTTCTCTTTCTCTCTTTCGTAATTAATTTAACCAATGAGTTAAAGGCTAAACTCATTAATAATAATACTAGGGCTAATGACCAAAGAACGTTATTTTGAACAGTTCCCATAACGGTATTACCGATACCCATTGTTAAAACTGATGTTAACGTTGCTGCTGGTGTTGTTAATGAAGTTGGCATAACGGCAGAATTACCAACGACCATCTGAATCGCAAGGCTTCACCAAAGGCTCTAGCCATACCAAAGATAATGGCTGTAAAAATTCCTGGACGAGCTGCATTTAAGACAACACGCCAAATGGTTTGCCATCTTGTAGCTCCCATGGCCATGCTTGCTTCACGATAATGTCTTGGAACAGCTTTAAGACTATCAACAGTCATAAAGGTTACAGTAGGCAAAATCATAACAAAGAGGACACAAACCCCTGACAATATACCAAACCCAGTTCCACCAAAAATGCTACGCATGAAAGGTACGATAATTTGAAGACCGATAAATCCATAAACTACTGATGGAATACCGACAAGCAATTCGACAGCTGGCTGCAACAATTTAGCACCATATTTTGGTGAAATTTCTGTCATAAAGACAGCTGCTCCAATGGCAAAAGGAGTTGCTATTAAGGCTGATAAAATGGTAACCATAAATGAACCACTAATCATCGGTAAGGCACCAAGAATTGGAATACCATTTTTATCTTTAATACTTGGTTCCCATTTGCGACCAAATAGAAAGTCGAAAATATTCACTTTATCAACAAAGAAAGTTGATAGACCTTTTTGTGCAACAAAAATAAGAATCATTGCAACAATAAATACAATTAGTCCCAAACACAAGAAGGTAAGTGTTTTACCAAATTTCTCCAAACGTGAATTTTTAGAAGGTGAGACTAAGTTTTTAGCTAAATCCTGATTATTCATAATTCCCTCGTTACTTTTTAGTTACTTTACCATCATGTGACTTGATAACTTTCATATCAGTCATTGGAATGTAACCCATATGTGTTACTATATTTTTCTGAACTTTTTCTGATAACATGTAATCCAAAAACTCTTTTGTCAAACCATCTGGTTTGCCATAAGTATACATATGTTCATAAGACCAAATTGGCCAATCATTTGTCTTAACATGTTCTGCAGTTGGTGAGAAACCATTTAAATTAATAGCTTTTACGGATTTATCGACATATGAGAAAGCCAAGTATGAAATAGCTCCAGGAGTTTGAGAAACAATGGATTTAACCATACCATTTGAATCTTGTTCTTGACTCTGTTTAGCATTAACACCTTGCATAATAACATTATCAAAGGTCGCACGAGAACCAGAACTTGCGGCCCGGTTAATAACTGAAATTTTTAAGTCTTGTCCCCCAACTTGCTTCCAATTAGTATATTCTCCAGAAAAAATGCGACGTAATTGGTCAGTTGTTAAATTGGAAACCTTTGTTTTTGGATTTACGATAACCGCTAAACCTGCTACTGCAACTTGATGGTCGACTAGTTTAGAGGCATCGATTCCATCTTTTTCTTCAGCAAATAAATCACTATTGCCGATTTGAACAGATTGTGATTGTACCTGTGACAAACCAGTACCTGAACCACCACCTTGGACATTAATGGTTTTGCCTAAATGATGTTTCCCAAATTCATCCGCCGTTGCTTCGACAAGAGGTTGTAAGGCAGTTGATCCAACGGCGGTAATAGATTCCCCTTTTTGTATCCAACTTGAACAAGCTGTTAAAAACACTGTCGACAGTGCTAATATACTGAGATAAAAGAACTTCTTCTTCATAATTCATTATTTCCTATTCATTAAAAAGTTAGGGAGTTTTTTAAACAAACTCAATCTTAATAGTAACATATCTGTTGCCCTATTTAAAGGGCTTTGGCTTCAAAACAAGCAATTTTTTTTTACAGATTCCTTACCTATTCTTTACAAAAAAATTAAGATAAAAAAAAGCGATGAAAACTACTCAGATAAATAATTTTCAAAATGCTTTAATTCACATTCCGGTAAAAACATGACCTTTTGGCGGGTTTTGAAATCTGGCTCTTGCCCATCAAAAGTCCTAACCAAATATCCCAATTGCTTGCCAATTATCATGGCAGCCGCGTAATCCCAGGGTTGGATATGTGAAAAGTATGCCATTAATTCTTGCGTCATGACCTTGAGCATTGAGATTCCTGCTCCGCCATATACCCGAACCCCTAAAGTATGACTAATCAAATGGGTAACACCAAATTCATTTGTAAGAAAGAGACCTGAGTTACATCCGATTAAGGCACGATCCAGTGGTTTAGATTGGTAAGGCGCAACTTCTTGCTGATTCAAGGTGACTTTCAAATTTACGCCACCACTCAATAAAAGATCGTTCATCACATCATAAATGCAACCAAATTGACCAACTCCATCTTCAAAGTAGGCTACCATAACTGCAAATTGATTTTTTTGAACAACAAAATTGACTGTCCCGTCGATTGGATCGATAACCCAGACATTGCCATCATTAATGGGATGCCTAACTTCGTCTTCCTCAGCAAGGATATGATCTTCTGGATATTGTTGCAAAATTTTTGCAATCATGAACTCTTGTGTTTCCTGATCAACGTTAGTGACCAGATCATCATTTTGACTTTTTATGGTGATTGCCACTTGCTCAGTCATTTTTTTCTTGATAAATTGCCCTGCTTCTCTTATCAATTGCTGGGCAAATAAGAACTTATCTTCCAATTGAAAAAAATCCTTTCTCAATTTCTTTTGCCTTTTTGACAACTTGATAGCTTGAATAACCACTTGATTTTTGAAAGGATTTGTCAATCTGCTTTTCTTGAGACATACTTGGAACAACTTCCTTGAAAGCCTTATAAGTCTGCAATACTTGACTTGCCTCTACTTTAGATTCATAAGCTTTTTCAACCTGATTTAAAAAAGAAAGCACTGATGTAATATCGTCAGTGCTCCAATTTATGTCAAGTGGATAAGAATAATTATCTGACATACTAGCCCTCAGTTTCTGCTTTAATGGTTGCTTGGCGCAACTCTTGTTTACGGTAATCTCTTGGTAAAAATGCTCGAATCTCGTCTTCATTAAAACCAATCTGCATGCGCTTAGAGTCCATGATGATTGGGCGACGTAAAAGACTTGGATTTTCAGCAATAAGCGTAATCAAATCAGAAATCGATAATTCATCAACATCAATATTAAGTTTTTGGAAAACTTTTGATCGCGTTGAAATAATATCCTCTGTACCGTTCTCAGTGAAGGCTAAAATAGCCATCAACTCATCACGACTTAGTGGACTAGTAATTATGTTATGTTCTTGAAAATTAACTTCATGTTTTAAAAGCCATGCCCTCGCCTTACGACAAGAGGTACAGCTAGGTGATAAAAATAAGGTGACCATATTTTTCCTCTATCAATATACTTACCTTATTATACAAAAATTTAATAAAATTGGCTATCCTTTTTTTAGGATAAGATTTATGACAATTAAACTTTGAAAAATGGTTTTATTTCCAGTTAAGGGCGAATTCTTTATCAGCATTTAATTGGTCAACCAAATCTTCAATTCCTTCAAATTTGGTCATTTCTCTAATTTTTTCTAACCAAATAATTTCAATGGATTCACCATAAATTTCTTGATCAAAATCGAAAATGTTTGCTTCTAAACGCAATTCTGTACCACCAAAGGTAATATTCTTACCGATACTTGTCATAGCCCGATAACGTTTACCTGCCACTAAAACATCCGAAACGTATACACCATCAGCTGGTAAATAAGTCCGATCAATGGGAGCTAAGTTTGCAGTTGGAAAACCTAATGTCCGACCACGCGCATCCCCATGAACGACCATTCCACGCGTCGATAATTCATAGCCCAATAATTGATTGACTTTCGCCACAAGGCCTTCTTTAATCAATTCTCTAATCCATGTTGAAGAAATTTTGCGCCCTTCTTCTGAAACCTGTTCTATAGTATGAACTTTTCCCTCAAAATTACGTTGCAAGTAATCTGAATTTGTCCGGTTATGACCAAATTTATAATCAAAACCGACAACAATATGCTTCGCTTTAAGGTTGCCAATAAAATCCTTGATAAAATCATCCGAAGAAACCTTAGAAAAAGCTGTTGTGAAATCAATCAGATAAAGGCTATCAACACCATATTCAGCAAATTTGGCATAGCGTTTCTCTGGGTAGGCGATATGAAGCAGTAATTCAGGGTTGAAACGCGCAAAGGCTAATTTCGGCGTCTCATTAAAGGTTAAGGTCACAATTTTTAAGGACTCCTTCTCAGCAATCTCCCGAGCCTTATCAAAAAGCGCTTTATGGCCTCGATGAAGACCATCAAAATAGCCTAGAACCAATACTGTATCCTCAGCTTGGTCAATATCAATCGCCGATGTAATTTGTTTAACTTTCATTTTTTCACTTTTACTTTCATTATAAGAAAACCTTTTTAGGTTTATAGACCTCATCTGCTTTTTCTAAAACAGCAACCAATTCATCCTGATGGAATACCGCCAAGAGCTCCTCTGAACTAGGCAGACTTATCCGACGTCCAAAAGAAATTTCTGTTTTCTCCCAATCGTTGATCATTAGTTTTGGTAAATCCGATACGCCATACTCGATCGATAAGAGGAAAGAATAGTCTTTATCAGCAACCATTTTCTCGATATCGGCCAAGCTGTAAGAATCAGCTAGAGTCATCCCAGCCGCTGCCGTACGTTCAAGCAAGGACATGTGACTAGCATAACCAAGGGATTTCCCTAAATCAACTGCTAATGTCCGAACATAAGTCCCTTTACTACAAGCCACACGGAAGTTAAAACGACATAAACCATTAATCATCTCCACAGGACTGGTTCTGACAAATTCCGAAATGGCCACCTGTCTCTGAGGACGTTCAACCTCTTGACCAGCACGCGCATATTCATACAATTTGCGGCCATTTACTTTGACAGCTGAATACATGGGAGGAATCTGGGTTATTTGTCCGACAAACTTTGACATAGCTAAATCAATCTCTTCTTCAGAAATGACTTCCTTAACAGGAGTTTCTTCCACCACTTGACCCGAAGCATCTTCTGTATCGGTTGAGTAACCTAAAGTCACTTGCCCCTCATAAACTTTTCCGGCTTCAGTCATGTATTCAATTACCCGTGTTGCCTTACCAACGGCAATTGGTAAAACACCAACCACATCCGGATCTAAGGTGCCACCATGACCAATTTTCTTTTCCCATAAAATGCGACGCAGTTTGAAAACCACATCGTGAGAGGTCATGCCAGCTTCTTTTTTGACATTAATTATTCCGTTCATACTTCTCGTTATCTTTCATTACTTTGACTTATACTCTCATCATTATAACTGTTTTAAAACTTAATTGACAAGAGAAAAAACTCCAAAAAGGAGTTTTACAAAGCTTATCAACTTTACATGTAACCATTAGACCTAATCGCTACTGCCAAGTTCTTTAAATTTAGCAGCCATGGTCGGATTTTGACGGGTCAGTTTTTTGACAGAGACATCATCCAGTTTATTGTTTGCTAGACGCAATTGATTCTCACTGGTCGTTAAAAAGCGTTTCACTTCTTCCATCCGTTTGATCGACTTGTCTATTTCATCGATGGCTTTTTTGAAGTTACTGCTGGCCGAATTATAGTTTTTCGCAAAAGCAGTTTTAAAATGATCTAAATCTTCTTCAAAGTGGGTAATATCAATATTCTGTTCCTTAACCAAGGCCAGCTCTTGCTTATATTTCAAGCTATTAAGCGCAGCATTTCGCAAAAGACCAATCAATTGAATAAAGAGTTGCGGCCGAACCACATACATCTTCTCGTATTCATGGCTGACATCGACAATACCCGTATTATAATAGTCATTTTCAGCCTCCAACATGGTTACCAAAACCGCATATTCACAGTTCTTCTCACGGCGATCTCGATCCAACTCCTTGAAGAAATCACTATTCTTATGCTTAGTCTTTGTAGTATCAGCCTCATTCTTCATCTCAAACATGATGGACAAAATCTCCACCCCGTTCTCATCACACTCCCGATAAATATAATCACCCTTAGAGCCCCGACTGGATAAGGCATTATCCTTAGCAAATTGAGCATTTGGAAAAGCGTAACTCCGGACCTTATTAAATTCTGTTTCAGCGTAAAGCTCCAAACTTTCTCCAATGGCTTTGGTTGATTGCTGCGCTTTAAAGTTCTTGTAGAACTCAACTTGCTCATTAGCTGCCTTTAATTGCGATTGGAAATCACTCTTTAAAGAAGATAGGGAAAGGGCTGCTTCTTTTTCCTGCAGTAATAATTCATTTTTAAGGGAGTCACGTTCCTTCTCCACATCAGTTAGGGCGGACTGCATCTTAGCTTGATTTTCCAACTCAAGTTTTTCCAACTGGTTTTTTAAAGCCACTACTTCCTTATCCTTATCAGAAAGACTATTAGCTAATTCCAAAGCATTTTGTGAAGCTATCTTTTCCAACTTAGCTTCTAGAGACAGAATCTGTTCATTCTTTTTAGCCAATTCCTTTTCCTGATTAAATTGAGCATCTTTTAGACTTTGCTCTAATTGATTTTGCAAGTGGTTGATTTCAGAATCTTTTTGACTAAGAGCTTCCTGCAAATTATTTTTAGCCTTCTCATCATGCAAGGCTAGCTCATTACGTAAGCGTTCGCTGATTTCTTTTTCAAATTCTTCACCTCTAACTTGTGCTAGTAGATGGCTATATTCCGACTCGTCAATGGTAAAAACAGTTTGACAATGGGGGCACTTGATTTCTTTCATAATAAACTTCCTTATTTATAATTACCCTTATTATAACAAAAAAGACTTTGACCAGTTGTCAAAATCTTTCTCTAATCCTAATCCACTTCTTTGTACTCTTTATAAAATTGCGTTTTTTCAGTAATGAAGCGCTCTAAATCTTGTAAAAGTAAAAAGAGTTGCGCTCGATTTTCAAATTCTTGTCTGCTATGTGGCAATTCACCTTGCCGGTAGGTTTCAAGCAGTAAGTCAATATCTTCCAAAAGTGTTAAAGCAGAATTTTTCTCACTCAATTGTTGCCCTGTCTCATGGATCAAGTGAGCCAACAAAATACTTTGTCGCGTTTCTCCTCTTAACTTTTGACAAGACTTCAAGATATCTTTCAAAATCCGAATTTGACGCTGTCTCATTTCAAAATAGTGGACCTGATAATTGGTTTGACTAAAGAGTTGATTATGACTATCGCGATAGACTAACTTGAGAGCATATTTTAGATTTTTTTCTAAAGCATCCCTTTTCTCCCACAAGCTATGATTGAACTGATCTAAAAGGGATTCTTCAATGGCAAAGAGAAGCTCCTTGAATTCCGTTTCCACTTGCATTTGCAAGTTTTTGATGGCCTCTGTCTGTTTTCCCATATAGGTATTTCCAAGCAAAGCTATTCCAGTCCCAATAAGGAAAAGCCATAATTCATTTAATAAAACTGGAATACTTAAACTTTTCAGTAATAAGAGATGGGAAACTAAGACTGTAATGGGGACAAGCCCAGCTTCCAATTGCCAGTAATATAATAAGGGCACACTAAGGAGTAAATAGATAAACATAGCCCAAAGATTAAAGCCTAATAGGTAAAAGGCCAAATAGGCAATAGCAAAAGCTAAAAAGAAAGCTAAAAGACGACTTTTGGCAATGGCTAAACTTGATTTCCGCGTATCCAGAAGACTTAATAAAGCAATAATCCCAGCTGATATACTGTATGACAATTGTAATTGTTCAGCTAAGATTATAGCCAACAAGGTCGTTAAGACCATTTTTATAGTTCGTTCAAATAAGGGCATTTCTCATCCTTTATCCTTGTAAAGATTTTTCAATTTCCTTTTGTAAATGATTCCACTCTTGCTCAGCCCTTTGCAGTTTACGTTGATATTCACTGAGTCCACGTAAATAATGATTAATCATGTAATCTTGTTTGACAAGTGGAATAAGAGGTAGAGGAATTTCTAATAATTCTTTGGTCGATAAATTAATGACATCTTTACCATGATCAGCTTGGTCAAGAAGCCTTTGGCCGATGGCAGAATCTAAAAAGAATTTGATGTAATATCCTCGCAGTTTAGACAAAGGTCTTATAACTGTAATATTTGACGAAGCAACAACTTCCCGTTCCTGTTTATGAAAGACACAGATTTTTTTGATCGTTCCTTTTGACGCAATCAGAACATCACCATCTTCGAGTAAATAGCGTAAGAGTTGCCGACGGTCTAAGTGAAAGGTACGTAACTGTTCATAAGCAATGCCAGTTGGTGTCATATCTGAGAGATTAATTAAAGCAAAGTCCCCAGCTTCAACTTTACTACTGACTGCTTTTCCTTTAAAACAATCTACTACCTCTCCTAAAATGACTTTCTCTTGATTATTATTAAGATAGGTCTCTAATAGCTCATCCATATCATTAGTATCTTTCTATTAATTTGTAGTATTTAAATACTATCACTATTTTTCAAGATTTGCAAGTTAAAAAAAGACGGTCACAGACCGACTTTATGTATTACTAGGACACAAGCATTTTAGTCAACAGATTTTAATGCTTCCAACATGTCCAGATGCTTGAGTTGACGATGAACCAAAATGGCTAAGACACATACAATGAAGCTAATAGCTATTACGGGAATGATGTAAACATAAGTATCCACTTGATAACCGAAATTCATATCTGAAGAACCCATTAAGGACATTAATAATTGATGAAGGTATTTTCCTCCGATGAAGCCAATTACGATACCAATCAAACTCAGTAAAATAGTCTCTCGATAAATATATAATGTCACTTCTTTATCAAAGAATCCCAATACCTTTATGGTTGATAACTCGCGCAGCCTCTCAGCGATGTTTATGGCCGTTAAATTATAAAGGATGACTAAGGCTAAGAGTAAGGAAAGGACTACTAACAAGGTCATAATTTGTTTAAGGGAACTAACTATTGAAGAAACCATTTCAATAATCACAGTATTCTGAGAAACTGCTTCAACACCTTCTTTATTTAGTAACTTCTTAGCGAAAGATTTAACATGGTTCAAAGATCCATTTTTTAAAGCAAGTAAGTGGGCTGGACTAAAGGTCAACTGCCCAAACTTAGCCCGTGCATAATCTTCGGACATAAAGAGATAGTGTCCTACATTCATATCTGAGATGGCGACTACTTTGACTTTGAATTCCTGATTTTTTTCATTCCTCAAAGTTAAATTTTGACCAGCTTTAACCTGATAAAAATGAGCTAGTTTTTGACTGATCACAATTCCCTGATCTGGAATAGATAGTGACTTTTCACCACTGATATCTTTAAGATTGATTAATGGAGACAAGCTCTTTTTTGGACTGGCAATAATACTCGTCGCAATTTTACTATTTTGCCCTTTTATGGCTAAATACAAAGTTGAAAAGCTGACTTTTTCTTGATTTTCAATGGTTTGATCACTGGCTAGAGCTTTTTCAAGCTTTAGAGACGCTTCCTCATCCTTAGATTTACCAACCACCATGACATGAAAAGGGGTCAATTCCTGAAATTGGTGTTCCACTACTTTTGATAACGAAGATTGAATACCTAAACCAGAAAACAATAGGGCGACTGAACCAGCGACGCCAAAAATGGTCATCAACATCCTTTGTTTATAGCGGAAAATATTACGAGCCGTCACTTTTTGGGTAAAAGATAATCGTTTCCAAATAATTGGTATTTTTTCTAAAAGGATTTTAGAGCCTTTGCTTGGTGGTTTTGGTAACAATAGCTGAGCAGGCACATGAAAAAGTTCCCGGCGAACAATGATGTAAACAGGTAGTAAAGCTGATAAAGCTGCTAAGAAATAGGCTATGCCTGCGTAATACCAATTGAAATCCAAGTTGGTTTTTCCAATTACCAGAGGCTGGGTAATAATTTTAGCAATCATGCCAGATAGAAAGTAGGTTCCGCCAATGATTCCGATTGTCGATCCGATAAAGCTTGCCAAAAAGCCATAAATTAAAAATTTCTTGAGAATATCTTTGGGACCGAAACCTAAGGCCAAATAAAGTCCAGAATTTATTCTCTCTTCATCGACAAACCGGGTCATGGTTGTAAAAGTGACTAAGGCAGCAACCAAATAGAGAACGACTGGGAAGATGTTGCCAACCTGTGAAATAGAGCCCATAGAGGTATCATATATCTGATAGCCTTGGCCACCTGGAAAAGTAGATCGATTATAAACTTGATAAGTTGGTTTCGTTAGCTTAGTGACTTCAGTCTTCCTTACTTGCAGTTTTCTACTTTCTGCTTGAAGTTTAGCCTTGGCTTCTGCTAACTGTTTACGTGAGTCAATCACTTGAGGAAGGGGCGGTAATCCTTTTAGGGATTGCTCTTTTGTCTTTATTTCAGACAAGGCCTTATTGATTTTTTCCTCAGGTTTTTTGAATTTTGCTAGAGTATCACTTTTGAGTTCAGAAAGACGTTTTTCACCGTTATCAGCTATTAAATTCTCAATTTTTTCTTCCTTTAGCTGGACATTCTTTTTATAGTCTTCTGAGAAGGCATTTAGAGCCTTCACATCTTTAAAAGTTAACTTGGCAATGTTATCGTCCATCTGGAAGTTAGAGGGGCTTAGAAAGGCATATAAGGCCAAATTTCCATCACCTGTTTGTGAAGCACCCAAGTTTTCTTTAGACCAAATATCCGAAGCTGAAACAAAACCAACTATTTTTAATCTTTTTTCTTTTAATAGATTATCTTTTGGTGTTGATAAGGTAATACTTTGGCCAATTTTATAATTTGGGGCTTGCCAACTGGCTAGTGCAATTTCGTGATTGTTTTTTGGAAGTCGTCCTTTTGTTAAAGTGACTTTGGAAATCACCTTGGGATTTGAGAATAAGCGGATGGATTCTTGATTCTTGCCAATTTCTGCATCTAAGAGATGACCATAGTCAATTTCAGCATGGGAAACTTTCTTTAACTCTTCTTTATCATCTGCTGAAAAGCTATAAGAAGTGACAACTGCTAGGTCCATCATCTGATGAGACTTGATATAAGAGTTAGCAGATCTGGCCATATCTGGACTGGTCACTTTTAACCCAACTAAGGCAAAGGAACCTAAGGCCATGAGTAGAATAAGAGAAATAAAGCGGGTCTTGGTCGCCCAGATCGACCTCTTCAAGTCTTTCCAAAATGATTTTGTCATTGTGCACCCCCTAATATTCAACTGCCTCAATAGGCAGAGGATGTTTATTTATCTCCGTCTTTACCACACGCGCATCATGCATATGAATAACACGATCAGCAATCGGTGCCAACGCAGCATTGTGGGTAACAATGACAACTGTTGCCCCTTTGGTCTGTGCCATTTCCTGGAGTAAGGCTAAGATTTGTTTACCAGTTTTATAGTCTAAGGCTCCAGTTGGCTCATCACAAAGCAAGAGTTTCGGATTTTTGGCAATTGCTCTGGCAATTGAAACCCTTTGTTGCTCCCCACCAGATAATTGACTAGGAAAATGATCGAGGCGCTTTTCTAAGCCAACTTCCTTGAGGACTTGGACAGGGTCTTGAGCATTGTCAACAATTTCGACTGCCAATTCGACATTTTCCCTAGCTGTTAAATTAGGGACCAGATTATAAAATTGAAAAACGAAGCCAATGTCATGACGTCGGTATTTAGTTAATTGCTTGGCGGAATAGGAAGAAATATCTTCTCCATCAATGATGACTTGGCCAGTGCTATTGGTGTCCATACCCCCTAATATATTAAGTACCGTTGATTTACCAGCTCCTGAGGCACCTAAAATAATTACTAATTCTCCTTTTTCGATGTCAAAAGAGACTTGGTCATTAGCTTTTATGGTATTTTCTCCAATCTGATAGGTTTTAGATGAATTTATCATTTGGATATAAGTCATTACTGCCACTCCTTTATATGAACAATCTGTTGATTTAAATATATGACTATTATATAATGACCTTATTCAAGCAACAAGAACAAAAATAGACAATATGTTGATTTAAGGAGATCTTATGGTTAAAAGACAAACAGATACCCTAAACTATTTAAAAGAGGCACTGATAAGCTTATTAGCCGAAAAAGATTTTGAAGCCATTACAGTTTCTGATTTAACTAAGAAGGCTGGAATTAATCGGGGGACCTTTTACTTACACTTTCAAGATAAATATGACATGATTGAAAGTTTTAAAAATGAGCACATGGATACTTTTTTCCAGCTTTTAGACGCTCCCGAGATATCAACTAATACCAGAGAATTACTCATTCAAACCTTAACCTTTTTGGCAGACAATTTTGCTTTTTTTGCTGCCATTTCAAAATCCCAGTCCTTAAATTTTAAACAAACTCTAAAGGATTTTATTTACAAGGTACTTCTGACGATTGATAACTATCAGGAAATTGTTAGCCATCAGTATGGTGGCATCCCCTTTGGTTATGCCTTAGAAGTCTATCTGGCTAGTATTGAAAGTATTATTTCCTACTGGATTGCTAATGATGGTCAGCAATCGCCTGAAGAACTGACAGATATTATTCTGAAAACAGTCAGTCTTTAATGCAAAAAAAGAACAAGAGCCTCTGCTCTTTGTTCTTTTGCATATTATTAAATTGATTTAAGGGCTTGGATTGCTGCATCATAATTTGGTTCAGTGTTCACATTTTCAACATATTCCGTATATACAACTTTATTATCTTGGTCAAGAACAAGGACTGCTCTGGCCAATAAATGCCACTCTTCCATCAAAAGTCCATAGGCTTTACCAAAAGAATGATCATAATAATCTGATAACATAATGGCTTTATCTAACCCTTCTGCACCACACCATCTAGCTTGAGCAAAAGGTAAGTCTACTGAAATAGTTATCACATAAGTGTCATCTAGACTTGCTAATTCTTGATTGAATTTGCGAGTTTGTGTTGAACAAATACCAGTGTCAATTGACGGAACAACACTAATCACTTTTTTTCCTTTAAAGTCAGAAAGTGATCGTTTTGAAAGATCTGTCGCTAATAATGTAAAATCATCAGCAATTTGTCCAACTTGAAACTGTTGACCAGGTAAGGTGACGGGTTTTCCAATAAATGTTGTCATAAGTCTTTCTCCTTGAAATATTTATAGCAATCTTTTAAATGTTTACAAATTTATTGTATCCAATTTGGAGCAAGAAAGCGATTTTTTTGTTCTCAGAAATCAAAGACCCATTGAGAGGTTAAAGTAATTCTTCATTCTTGAATAGACAGACTCATCACCTACAAAATAAATGTGATCTCCTTTTTCAATAACCGCGTACGGTCCAGGGGAAATTAAAAATTTACCTTCATGTTCGATGGCAACAACAGTCGCACCTGTTTGATGCCATAAATTTAAAACACCAATAGATTTGCCAAAATGATCTGTATCTTTGTTAACAATGATTTCATATGGAACCAAAGGAAACTGTTTACTAATATTTTGACTTTGCATTAAGAAATCGTTGACTAACAATGACAAATCATTCAGTTCTTCATTTTGCTTCTGAATATTTTGCCGAATTTTTTCTTTAATGACCGCAATAGAATGTGTCGATTCATACTGATTAATAAACTCGATGGCCTTTTCTCTTGAAAGAACAATAGCCCCACTCCCATGTTTTAAGGATAATATCTTCAAATCAGCTAAGATATTTAATCCTTTTCGAGCTGTCTCAGGTGAGACATTAAAGGTTGACGCAATTGTCGTCCGAGATTTTAATTTTTCTCCAACTTCATACTCTCCACTGGCGATTCTTTGGGCAACAGAAATAGCTATTTTTTGATACTTCGATGTGGTAATTTCATTTTTACTAGCTGTAGTCATCATATACTCCTTTACTGACTAACTCAAACAGTCTAATTAAATCACATTTCTCGAAAGATTTCAATAGCTCCGTCCTTAGGTGTACATAAAGGAGAACTGGTTTTTCAACCAGTTCTCTCTTTTTCCCTACTATTTGATTCAAAAAGGGCTAGTTTTTAATAGGTTTGATTGGCTTCGTTTACTGAAGATGATTTTAGATCTTGTGTTTTTGAACTTACGTATTCAGAACTTTTACTTGCTGCATTGGTAACACGATCTTGGACCGTAACCTCAGCTGCTTTTTGTTCTTCTTTCGTTCGGATATCAACCACATTTGTATTGAGTTCAACAACTTTTAAATGCGTCATCTGCTCAACATTTTGGGCCACAATTTCTTTGATTTTATCAGAAATCTGAGGGATGTCTTTACCGTATTCAACAATAACATCCAAATCAACTGCAACTTCCTCTGAGCCAACTTCTACAGAAACACCGTCCCTGACAGAATTGCTATTGACTACATTGTTTTTAAGATTTGAGAAGAAGCCCCCATTGACTGCTAAGAGCCCATCAACTTCTTCAAGAGCATGTCCGACAATTTTTTCGATAACCTTGTCGTTATATGTCAATTTCGTTTTGATTTCATTAGCTGTCATATATTCTTCCTCTACTTTTCTTGATTATTTTGTAGGCCTTTAGATATACCATCAATAGTATCTTTAGTATCAGCTTTTACTTCTCTCACATTACCAGAAATTTTATTCATTTTTCCTTCTGTTTCAAGCGATTTATTACCAGATACTTTACCAATGGATTCCTTAACGGAGCCTGAAGCTTGTTCAAGTTTTGCTTTCATCTTTTCATCTGTCATTAGATTCACCTTCCTAAAAATGATTTAGGATTTTTATATCATTTTACGCGTGGTTCTGTCTGTACATTGTCATTTACTGAAGATTTAACATTACCAACTTGTTTACTAGTGAATTCACTAGTTGCATGTGCTGCATCAGTTACCTTATCTTGAAGAGTCACTTTATCAGCCTCATGCTGTTCTTTAGTTTTAATGTCAACGACATTACAGTTAACTTCAATGACATCTAAATCAGTCATTTTCTTAACTTCTGACTCAACAATTGCTTTAATTTCGTCAAAAATAGTTGGAACATGTTTTTGATATTCAGCGATAATATCTAAATCAACTGCAACTTGTTTTTTACCAACTTCTACAGAAACACCATCACGAACTGAATTACTATTAACTAATTTATTTTTGATGTTTGATAAATAGCCACCATTGATAGCTAAAAGACCATCAATGTTATTTACAGCCAATCCTACAATTTTTTCAATAACTTTATTTTCGTATGTTAATTCACCACGAATACTTGGGCTATTGTTTAAATCTGTATTTTTAATAAATGTGTCAGTCATAATCGTTTCTCCTCTTCTAAAATATAAATGTTAAATTGTTTAAATCAATTTAAATTGTTCATTATCTACGGTCAATGAATTGATCGATAATACCAGTCTGCTTAAGAAAAATTCCTGCACAAACACCTAGAATTACAAAGATGAGTGCGAGTAAAGTTTTAAAGAAGCCAATAGTCATTAGTAAGATAGCTAAAATTAAGCCTACTAATCCACCAATTATGGCATACTTATTCTTTTCAAAAAATACCATTTTGACCTCCTATTCTACACGTCTGGCTTTGCCATGTTTGGTCTCAACTTGCGAGATATCTTTAACAAAAACCTTAAAGTTAACAGGTTTATCTATGCCAAAGAATTCTTTGAAACCAGCATCAATACCTTCTTTAATTCCACGAACTTGATCACTAACTGCAACTCGTGAATCTAAACGTCCAGTGACGTCGATTTTGAATTTGCGTTTATATAGAGTTGCCGATACGTTAGGCTTACTCATCAGTCCTGCATTTTTAATTGCAGTAGCTACATAAGATTCAATGGCAGATTTTTTAAGTAATAAACTTCCATTTTTCTTTTTCAAACGTACTTCTGTATATGTTCTTGGATAAAAGATAACTACTAGAATACCAATTATCGTTAATAATGCTAGCAGTACTGCTGCCCAGTAAAAATAGTAATACAAACCTGGATTTAGGAAGCCAGGAACTTTATCTAAGTCCCAGCCAATCCAGTCATATTTAGGGGGCATTTTTAGGTAACCTTGGGTCACTCCCATTACCATAATAAAGATGGATAGGAGGATAAGGCCAAATAAACTATAAAAGATTTTCAATATTTTTGCCATATCTACCTCTTTCTAGTTGATCACTAAATGATAATACTTGGCTTAAAGTGACCTTATCTTAATTCAATTTGCTTAAAACAAATGAAACAACAACAACTACAATGACTGCACCAATAATTGATGGAATCAATGCCATACCTGCTAGGGATGGCCCCCATGCACCAAGTAATGATTGACCAACCCATGAACCAATGATACCTGCTAAAATGTTAGCAATCCAGCCCATTGAGCCACCATGTTTTGTAAGAGCTCCTGCGATTAAACCGATAATACCACCAACGATTAATGTCCAAATAAGTGCCATAATAAATACCTCTTTTTCTTAATGATCTATATAAGTTGAACTCTTAATAACTATTTAACTATTTTTAGTAATTAATTATTTAAATTCATTTCAAACAGTTGTCTAATAAGGAAATGATTATCCTAGTTCAATTTACTTAAAGCAAATGATACAACTAATACAACAATGACTGCACCAATAATTGATGGAATCAATGCCATACCTGCTAGGGAAGGACCCCAAGCTCCTAATAGGGATTGACCAACCCAAGAGCCGATAATACCGGCTAAAATATTAGCAATCCAACCCATTGAACCACCACGTTTTGTAAGAGCTCCTGCAACTAGACCGATAAGGCCGCCGACAATTAATGTCCAAATTAGTCCCATAATCTTCTCCTATTCTAGTGCTCATGCACTTTCAAATTATTTGTATTCACATTTTAAAGTGACTACTTTAAATAAAACCGGAATGTCAATCAACTTTTAAATCCTTAATTAAATTTCAAATAATATCATGAACTATATATTAAATAAGGCTTTTTCTAAAGTGACCACTCGTGTTTTTATTTATATTGTTATTATACAATACTAAATCTGAGATGCAAGAAAAAAGTATCATTTTTTAAAAAAAAAATTGAAATTTAATAACAAAAAAGCCATAAAGCCTATTAGATTGGGCTTTATGGCTAAAATAAATTTTTAAATTTTTTCAATCGGAGCAACACTGGCTAATAATTTTTTGAGTCCAATTTCTGGAAATTTAATTTTCAGCTCAGTTGAAGTACCACTTCCACTAACCTCTAAAACAGTCCCATCGCCCCATTTTTTATGACGGGCAATATCACCTATTTCCCACTCTTGGTCAATGCTTGTCTTTGTGTTAGAAAAAGGTAAATCATTGTCAGTGATTCTCTGAGGACTTCCTGGTTGAGCTTGTGATTTGCGAGATTGAATAGCTTGTGACAAACTCATTCCTTGCCCGAACTGTCTTTGATTTTGTTGGCTCATCTTAACGCCAAATGAAGTATTGGCTGGGCGAGCTAAGCCTTGATAGGCAAGAAGATCATCAGAAATTTCTCTAAGAAATCGGGTCGGCTGATTATAATTGGTTTTACCATACAGAGTCCGAGTGCTAGCATTAGTTAGGAAAAGGATTTCCTCTGCTCTGGTGATACCAACATATGCTAAACGTCTTTCCTCTTCCAGTTCACTTTGTTCATCTAAAGCACGTGATAATGGGAAGACACCTTCTTCCATGCCAATTAAGAATACTATTGGAAACTCAAGTCCCTTAGCTGCGTGAAGAGTCATTAGGGTCACTTCAGCAACCTCAGTATCTGAATCATCCGTATCAGCAATTAAGGCTAAATCATTTAAAAAGCGTCCTAATTTATCGAGACCATTTTCATCTGTCTCAGCCTTGGCAGAGTCATCAAAGTTTTTCGTTACTGAGAGAAACTCTTCAATATTCTCAATCCGAGCTTGACTTTCTAATGTGTTTTGAATTCTTAAAGCATCCAAATAACCAGATCTCTCTAGTATTTCTTCAGATAATTCCGTTATTGTTAAGTGATCCAACCGCGACCGTAAATCACTAAGGAGAGTGGCAAAATCCATTATAGACTGAGCCGCTTTTCCTTTTAATGGCGATAAAAAGAGATTACTTGCTGCTTCTAATAAGGATAATTGGTTATCATAGGCAAATTGTCGCAATTTTTCCAAAGTCCCTGGACCAACGCCTCGCTTAGGTTCATTAACGATTCGTTCAAATGAAATATTGTCAGCAGGATTGGCAACAATATTTAAATAAGAAATTAAATCTCTAATTTCTTTACGACTATAGAACTTAGTTCCGCCGACCATTGTGTACGGAATATTCGATTTTAGGAAAGCTTCTTCTATTGTACGTGATTGTGCATTGGTACGATATAAAACGGCAAAATCTTTAAAACTCTTTCCAAGTTCCAGACACATATTTGACACTGTTGATGCGATAAAAACGGCTTCATCTCGTTCATCATTTGCACGATAATAGACAATTTGTTCACCGTCATTATTTTGAGTCCAAAGCTTTTTATCAATCCGATTACGATTATTTTTAATGACATCATTGGCTGCTTTTAGAATCGTTTTAGTTGACCGGTAATTTTCTTCTAAAAGGACCACTTTTGCCTGAGGATAATCTTTTTCAAAGTCAAGTATATTCTGCATGTCAGCGCCACGCCAACCGTAGATAGACTGATCTGCATCCCCAACAACACAGATGTTCTTGAATCGTGAGGCTAGCAATTTTACCAATTGATACTGAGCATGGTTAGTATCTTGGTACTCATCTACATGAATGTACTGATAGCGTTGTTGGTAGTAAGCCAATACATCTGGATTCTTATCAAAGAGTCTAAGAGTTTGCATAATTAAATCATCAAAGTCGAAAGCTTCACTTCGTCTCAGTTCTTCTTGATAAAGTTTATAGCAGCGAGCGACAATTTGTTGGTACATATCACTTGCTTGAGCCTGGTAAGCAACTTCATCCAACAAATCATTTTTGGCATTGGAAATAGTTCCTAAAATAGAGCGTTCATTCCACTTTTTAGGATCCAAATTCAGAGTTTTTAAAATCCTCTTCATCAGGGTTCTTTGTTCCCCGGGATCAACAATGGTAAAATTTCGATTATAACCAATATGATCGGCTTCTCGTCTTAAAATCCGGACACACATGGAGTGAAAGGTAGCAATCAAAGTGTCTTGAGTTGCTGGATTTAAAGCTATAGCTCTTTCACGCATTTCACGCGCCGCTTTGTTGGTAAAGGTTATGGCTAAAATATTCCAAGGGTTTACAAATTTTTCATCGATTAAGTAGGCAATTCGATGAGTCAAAACCCGAGTTTTACCTGAGCCTGCGCCGGCCATAATTAAAAGCGGACCTTCTGTCGTTTGAACTGCTTCCGCTTGTTTGTCATTCATTCCATTTAATAAAGGATTCATCTTATCTCCTTAAAATCTATCCATCAATTAACTATAAAATTATATCATTTTCTGACTAAAATGAAAAATGACCAAGTCAATGAAAGTAAGTTTCTTCTATATTCTTGAAATCGCAATCAAGATTGATATGGTCATTAATATGATATAATAGTTGCATTGAATACAAAGGAGTTACCATGTCAGAATTAAATCCTATTAGTAATTTAAAACTCGCCAAAAGAGGACCAATAATAAGTATCATAGCCTACTTACTGATAAGTATTGCCAAGTTAGTCAGTGGTTATATGCTTAATTCAAATTCCCTGGTCGCCGATGGTTTTAATAACTTATCTGATATTGTTGGCAATGTAGCTCTTTTAATTGGACTACAACTTGCTAGTCAACCCGCAGATGCTAATCACCGTTTCGGACATTGGAAGTTCGAGGATTTATCCTCCTTGATTACTTCCTTCATTATGTTTATTGTTGGCTTTCAAGTACTGATTCAAACCATTCAAAATATCATTGCTGGTAAGCAAAGTCCGGTTGACCCATTAGGTGCCATTGTTGGTGTCATTTCAGCCATCATAATGCTTGGGGTTTATGCCTACAATAAACAGTTATCAAAAAAAGTTCGTTCTAGTGCTTTAGTTGCTGCTTCAAAAGATAATTTATCCGACGCGGTTACTTCAATTGGTACTTCGGTTGCTGTTTTAGCGGCTTCACTTCATCTTCCCATTATTGACCGAATTGCTGCCATTATTATTACATTTTTCATTTTAAAAACAGCTTATGATATTTTCATGTCCAGCGCCTTCAGTTTATCTGATGGTTTTGATAACAAACACCTTAAAAAATACGAAGAAGCTATCCTCCAAATCCCGAAAATTTCAGCTGTTAAGTCACAACGGGGCCGAACATACGGGAGTAACGTATACCTTGATATTGTTCTAGAAATGAATCCCGACCTGTCCGTCTTTGAAAGTCATGCTATTACCGAAGAAGTTGAACAACTACTAAGTGAAAAGTTCTCAATTTATGATATTGATATTCATGTGGAACCTGGTTTAATTCCAGAAGATGAACAGATTGATAATGTCACCAATAAACTCTTAAAAAACGAGAAAATGATCTTATCCAAACTACCTGATTTTCAAGAATTTATAGCAGAGGATTTTACCCAAATTAATGAAAATGGTCAAGTGCTAAACCGTCAAGAATTAATTGAAAATCCTATTTTTTACCCTTGCAACTTTGAAGATTTCCAACTTCAGTCTATCAGCCAAAAAACAAAACTCATTTCCTATCAACTAGATGGAAAGAGACATACCAGCATCTGGCGTCGCAACGAAGTTTGGTATTTGATTTTCCATCAAGTCACATCGAAACAGTCAAGCCCATTAAAAACCAACCGTTATAAAATTACTAAAAAATAAAGCAAGTTCATTTTTGAACTTGCTTTTTAATATCTTATTTGACTTGATCCGTGGCTACATCTTCAGCAAACCATTTATTTGATATTTCTTGGAATTTACCATCTTTATAAAGTTTCTTGAAGGCTTTATTAATATTCTTGATAAGCGTTTTATCCTCTTTGCGGACGCCAACAGCGAAGTCTTCACCTGTGTATTCACTCTTAGTGATGTTATAATTAGCTAATTCACCCTCTTGTTTCAAGTAGTAATTCGCATAGACTTTATCGATTAATAGTCCATCAATACGATCATTTTTAAGGTCAATAAAGGCTTGCGTAAAGGTTTCATATTGAGTCGCATCTTTATCTTTAACAATATCTTTTAAGACTTTTGGATTCTTAGTAAAAGCATCATAGCCAGATGAACCTGATTGAGCACCTAGTACTTTGTCCTTCATGTCAGAGAAAGACTCAATACCTGCGGATTTTTTTGAAACTAAAACTTGTTCATTTTTCATATAGGGATTTGAAAATGCCACTTTTGCTTGACGTTCTTTGGTTACAGAATAGCCATTCCAAATCATGTCAATTTTGCCATTTTTTAATTCTGTTTCTTTTAAGTCCCAGTTGATTGGTTGGAATTTAACTTTAATCCCATATTCAACGAAAACAGCTTTAGCTAATTCAACATCGAACCCTGTGTTTTTGCCATCTTTATCTTTAAAACCCATTGGGACAAAGGTATTGTCGAAACCAAGTGTAATGGTCTTTTCTTTCTGGTAAGTCTCCCATGAATCACCCTTTTTAGCTTGGCTATTGCCGCAGGCAACCAAAAGAAATGTAAAAGCTAGTGTTGATAGTGTCATTAGGAATTTTTTCATACTTTTTCTCCAATTTATTCTATTTTGGGTTAACGGAAATAATTTGATCTGAGATAGACTGAGCAAAAGTCATATCATGGGTTACGACAATTTGAGTAATACCCATTTCACGGTTCTGCAAAATCAGTTTGGCAACTTCATCTCTTAGTTCGGGATCTAATGCAGACGTTGGTTCGTCATATCCAATAATTTGTGGATCAATCATCATTGCCCTTGCAAGAGCAACACGTTGTTTTTGTCCACCTGATAAGGAATAAGGATAAGCATGCAGATGATCTTTCAAGCCTAATCGGCTAAGTAAGTCCTCTGCTTTTTTCTTAGCCGCTTCTTTTCCTAAGCCCATTGTGATTGTAGGTGACAAAATTAAATTATCAAGGACAGATAAATGGGGAAATAATTGAAAATCTTGAAAAACAAAGCCTAAAAGATTGCGATTTTCCAAATGATTGATTGGCACTGTTTCTCCATTATAAATAATATCACCTGAATCAATGGCTTCTAAACCTGCCAACATTCTTAATAGAGTTGTCTTTCCACCGCCTGAAGGGCCAACTAATGAAAGAATTTGACCATCAGCAACCGATAAGGAAAACTTGTCGAAAATTTGTTTATGGCCAAATTGTTTGGAAATATTTTTAAGTTCTAACATCACTGGCCTCCTTATTTGTAGTAGTTAAATTTCTTTTCAACTCGTCGTGATAGAATTGTGACCAAACCAATTAAGAGTAAATAGATCATTCCTGCAATAAACATTGGTGCTAAACTGGCGTCTCGATTAGCAGCTGTCTTACTGGCTAATAAGAGGTCTCCTACACCAAGGACATAAACTAGAGAAGAATCTTTGACTAAATTAATGACTTCATTGAAGACACTAGGTAAAACAACTTTGAAGACTTGAGGCACAATGATATGATGAATCGTTTGAAGTTGTGTTAATTTCAAAACTTTAGCAGCTTCATATTGTCCTTTGGGAATAGCTTCAATACCACCACGGAAGATCTCAGCAAAGTAAGCTGCGTAATTCATGGTAAATGCTAGAATGGCTGCCGGCATCCGGTCAAATGTGACTCCTATACTTGGCAAGACATAATAGAAAAAGATTAATTGTAAGAGCAAAGGTGTTCCCCGCATAATCCAGACATAAATAGTTAATAACCATTGCAATGGTTTAAACTGGACTTTCATCAGAAAGGCTATAAGCATACCCAAGGGGATGGATAATAAAATAACAATGAAAAAAACTTGTAAAGTCACTTTGGCACCATCTAAAAGACTGGGCAGGACTTGTAAAATATATGACATGTAAGCTCCAATTGTGAAAATAGTTGTTCTCATTATATCAAATTATCTAAATTTTTGGGAGAAATTTGAATAAAAATACAAGAAATGGATTGAAATTGACTATAATTTTTTAACAAATTCAGATTTCAGCTTCATAGCGCCGAAACCATCAATCTTACAATCAATATTATGGTCACCCTCTACTAACCGAATATTTTTAACCCGTGTACCTTGTTTGATATCTTTAGGTGCACCCTTTACTTTAAGGTCTTTAATAACAGTTACAGTATCACCATCAACGAGTTGTGTACCATTACTATCTAGAACTTTTACCCCATCTTCTTCTTGCAGACTTTCCGTTTGATCTGTAGCCCACTCAAAACCACACATGGGACAAATAAGCATAAGACCATCTTCATAAACATATTCTGATTGACATTGTAAACAATTTGGTATGGACATGGATGAAACTCCTTTTTATTCAATAAATTGTGTTTTTACTATTCTACTTTAGAAAAAGGTATTTGACAAGATGAATACGTTGTCAAAAGCATTAAAATTTAAAAACCCTTTCATATGGCTATGAAAGGGCATGACTGCCTAATTTAGTGCTTCAATACTTTGAACAATTTCCTGAATCAAGTCTTGATCATCAAGTGACGTCACGTCAGCAACGACTTTTTCAAGATTATTCTCAGAAAGCATCAGTTGTAATTGATTACTTTGCTCATCTTGAGCATCCTTATACTTAAAGACGTAAGCCACTGTTTTAAGGAGATTATCATAAGCAAGGCCACGTTCTTTCAACTCGCGAATTGGGCGAATAAAGCGCTCATCAAAACCAAGTTTACGAATCGGCGTTCTAGCCACACGAACCACATCGTCAACAATGTAAGGATTCTCGAAACGACTGATGATAACCTGATGATAAGCCTCTAATTCAGCAAGATCGAAGTCCCATTTAGCAACAAGTAAAGAACGAATTTCTGCTAAAACAGCTTCTAACTGTTCTTTTACCTCTGGCAATTGCAGAGCTTCTAAGATTGTTTTAGCCCCTGCGTGTGCGCCTGTATAAGCTGAGGTTGCATGACCAGAGTTGACTGAGAATAATTTACGTTCGATGAAAGGCTCTAAATCAGCTTCGTAATGAACACCTTCAAGTCTCAAGTCTAGATTTTTCATACGACTCGTTTCAACAACCCACTCATTGAAAGGCTCAACCACAACAAAGAGAGGATCCTCATGACTTTGAGCTGGAACAATTCTATCAACGGCTGCATTAGGGAATCCAACATAAGTATCAAGATAAGTTAAATCTTCTTCAGAAAGATATTTACTCACTTCTTCCAACAAGAATTGTGAGCCACCAATCATATTTTCACAAGCCAATACATCTACTGCTTGAGTCACACCTAATTGACGACGTTGCATAATCCCTTTAGCAATTAATTCAGCAATAAAGGGTAAGATATTTGGTCCAATAGCTGTTGTGATGATATCCGCTTGAGCTACGGCTCCGACAACTGCTTCTGGATTAAGACGATTATTGATACCAGAGACATTAGAAACTGCAACATGACGTTTACCATCTTCTGCAATTTCAATTTCATAAGAATGTCTTTCATTTAAGGCATTGATAATAGCTTCATTAACATCAACAAACTGGATGGAAAAATCATTTGCTGCTAGGATTTCACCAATAAAACCACGACCAATATTACCTGCTCCAAAATGTACTGCTTTTTTCATTTTAACAACTCCTTCAGTTAAATTCAGTTCTTAGTCGACTGAATTCAATAATCTTACAACTTCATCAACACTTTTAGCATCTGCTAATTTAACCACATTATCAACATCTGCACAGAAAATAGAGATTTTTTGAATTAACTGTAAGTGTTCATCACCAATACCAGCAATACCGAATAATACGGTAGCAATTTGAGGGGCTTCTTCTGTACCGAAATTAACTCCGTCTGGTACTTGAACTACAGCTAAGCCAGATTTTTTAACCTTTTCTTTAGCTGCGTCTGTTCCATGTGGAATGGCAATAAAGTTGCCCATATAAACAGAGAGTTCCTCGTTACGGTCTACCATGGCTTGAATGTAGTCTTCTTCAACATAGCCGTTATCATAAAGTAATTGACCACAGTAACGAATGGCAGCTTCGTAACTATGGAAATTCTGATTGAGTTTGATTAATTCTTGTTGGAATTCCATTTTTAATTCTCCAATTTCTTAATTTTGTCAGTAAAAATTTGATTTAGCAATTGATAGATAATATCATCATTACCTTTACGGTAAATTTCGGTATAAAGGTGATTTTCAATGATGGATTGACTTATGGCAGTCATTAAATCTCTTATCTCTTCACTTTCATTGAGTCGCGTCAGCATGACTAAAATTCGTTTCACAGTCTCGTCTTGACCATTCATTGACTTAGCTATAACTGGCTTGTCCAATTCAAAAATCAAGAATGTCGAAGAAGTCACATGACTCGATTGGGTATGAATTAAGGCAAGGTTTGTTTCTGGAATAGCCATGGGGCTCTCATGAAAACGGGCTGTCACTTTTTTAGTTAAATAGTCATTATCTTTAACGTTTTCCAAGGACGCCATGATCTGCTTAATAGTCAAATCAAAAGTCCTATCATTATAAATGTAAGTCAAACGAAAAGCTTCTAAAATAACCTGACTAGCATCAAAGTAATCTTTTAGATTTATGGAATGACCGTTTAGCAGGTCCTGACGTGGTTTAAAGTCACGGCTAACTTGAATGTGATTAAAGAAAGTTTCTAACTCCAATAATTCATTTGGACTAGGGAAACTTGACACTAAACGAATCCGTTGATCTACGAGTAATTTTGTTGATAAGACAGCATCAAAATTGTCAAAATCACTAGATTCTAAATTATTTGTCCCTTTCGTATCAATACTTTCAATAAATGGTGCGATGTTTTTTAGTCTTGTAATGAGTAACTCAGTCGCCAAAGGTCGTTCATCCGTTAGTAATAAAAGGCGGATAGGATAGATTTGAGGACTCCTTCTTAAGCTGGAAGCAAAGTGAAGAGTAATTAATTCTAATTCATTTTCTGTTCTTAAATACTGTGGGAAAATTTCCATCACTAAGAGTTTGATAACCCTATGCAGGTAATCACTATGGTTCAAGGCCTGATGAGCCAAATCAGCAATATTGGTATCTGCAAAAATAGTAGGAACAGCTAAATTTAGACGTATATGATTGAAAAGAAACTTAAAGAGTTTTTGATCTTTGGTAAAATTAATTTTGGTATATAGTGCTACTTTATCAATCAAATTGGTCACATTGTAGAAAAACTCTGAATCAAAATTTTCTTGAAACAGCGGTGTTTCTTGACGCTTTAAAACTAACTGATCTAAAATTTGAGCATAATAGACGATTTCTTGAAGAGGATAAAAAGTGTGTAATTCTTTTGATAAATCGCCGAATACCTTCTTTGAGAAATCTAAAGCAAGTTTTGAGACTTGATGCTTATCCTGATTAACCTTATCCCAATTACTTAAAGCTAGAAGAGTGACAAAAAACTGACTTAGTTTTGAATCCATTTCCGGCAATTCCGCTTGATATTGTTGAAAAATTCGTCTTGCGATTTTAACTTTTTCTGTTGAAATCAAGTCAAAATGACCAAATCGTAAGTGATAGTAATCTGACAAACTAATACTGTTACAAAGTAAAATAGCCAATAGACGCCTCTTTGACATTGGAATAGGGCCCAATTGGTAGCCCCTTTGACGCTGTAAAACAATGTTAAAGTCGGCTAACCTTTTTTCAATTTGTGCAATATCTTGAATAACAGTGACATTTGAAACAGATAATAAATCTTGTAAATAATCGTTTGTAATTTCTTCATCATTTATCAATAATTGATAAGTAATTAAATTTAAACGCTCATTACGACTAAAACTTTCCTGACTGCTAAAAGATTGTAATTGCGCCAAATCTCCCGTTAGAAAATACTTTTGATCGTCTTTAATAATACCAATATCAATGGTATTTAGACTCTTAGATAGATCATTTAAGACTCGATAGACTGTACGTCGTGATACTTTAAGAATATCACCCATATTATCAATTGAAAGCCTTCCGTATGTTAGGAAAGCTTTCATTAATTGTTCTTCTCTTTTAGTTAGTAGCATATATTAATTATACACCAATCTCTATTATTTATGCATTCTTTCAACCATTTTATCATATTCAGGACTTGTAACTAAACTATCAACAACAAGGACTTGAGCATTTGGTGCATATTGTTGCGCTTTTGCTTGATTGTTAATTGTTGTGACAAGTAAAATATTTTTAGAATTGAAAGCAGCAAGATTTGTATTTTCCGCTTTTGATACTGGAATGCCAATATTTCTGACTTTAAAGATTTCTTGTAAGGTTGCTTGCCCCATTGTTGCTGAACCTTTTGCTTGATCATAAGCGAAAACGACTTCATCAATGTAATTGAGATCAATTGCTTCTTCCTTAGCTGAATCTTGTGCTAAAGCAGCAGCAAGTTCAGCACTAGGCTTTTTTGCAAGTTTGGCTACGATTTCATCATATTTAGGTGTTGCTAAGAAATTATCAACTGAAACATGAGCTGCACGTGGGGTCTTTTGCGCTGCACGAGGTGCAAGTTCTTGTTGTGTAACAATTAATGTATTTGTTACGTCAGTTAAGTTAGAGATAGCTTTATTTGTTACTGTGATATTAAGACCAGCTTTCTTCACTTTATCACGTAAGATTGAAGCTCCCATTGCTGAAGAACCCATACCTGCGTCGCAAGCAAAGATAATTTGTTGAATATCATCGCTAGCAAAATCTTCTGAAGAAGCTAGTGCTTGACCTTTTGATTCAGCTTTAGCTGCTTTGGTTGCTGCTTGTGCTTCTAACAAAGCACTTTCGTCATCCTCTGATTTATCAGCTTTAAGAATAACTGATGCAATTAAGAATGAAACAAGGGCTGCAGAGAAGACACCTGACAATACTGCTATGTAAGAACCACCTTTAGGAACCATACTCATGATAGCAAGAATTGAACCTGGTGATGCTGGTCCTCCAAGACCTGACCCTAATAATTGATTTGTAAATGTACCAGTTACACCACCACCGATAACTGCTAAGAATAAAGCTGGTTTCATCATCACGTATGGGAAGTAGATTTCATGAATACCACCAAAGAAGTGGATAATTAATGCACCCCATGATGACGATTTAGCTGCGCCTTTACCAAATACAAGGTAAGCTAATAAGATACCAAGACCTGGTCCAGGGTTTGCTTCAAGTAAGAAGAGAATTGATTTACCAGTATTTGCAACTTGTTCTGCTCCTAGAGGTGTAAAGATACCATGATTAAGGGCATTGTTTAAGAACAAAATTTTAGCTGGCTCGATAAGAATATTTGCTAATGGCAATAATTTCATATCGATAATCGCTTGAACACCGTGCCCTACTGCGGTTGTAAAGATAGCAACGAATGGTCCTACAATTTTGAAAGCTAATAAGAGGAGGGCAAAACCGATTAAACCTGCTGAGAAGTTGTTCACCAACATTTCAAAACCAGGGCGGATTTTTTCTTGGAAGGTTTCATCAAATTTCTTGATAACCCATCCACCTAAAGGTCCCATTGCCATAGCACCGATGAACATAGGTACAGTTGAACCTGCAATGGCACCGAAAGTTGCAATAGCACCAACGACGGCTCCACGTTGACCGTGAACAACATAACCGCCAGTATAACCAATTAATAATGGTAATAGATAAGTAATCATTGGGCCAACTGCAGCACCAAATTCTTTATTTGGCATCCAACCAGTTGGGATAAAGAGTGCAGTTAAAACACCCCATGCAATAAATGCACCAATATTGGGCATTACCATATTAGATAGTGAGGTACCTAATTTTTGGATTTTTACTTTAAGTGAAGATTTTTGTTCCATCAGAACGCCTCCTAATTTATTTACATTTTAATCTTATCATGTAAGGGTTATCAGGAAAACTCAAACTTTGGCACAAGTCTTGTGACAAAAACGAAAATATGACAAAAAGCTAGGACATCAGTCCTAGCTAGATTATATATTATTCAACTGTTACAGCTTTTGCTAAGTTACGAGGTTTATCAACATCAAGTCCACGCTGTAATGATGCATAGTAAGCAATTAATTGCGTTGGAATAACCATACCAATAGTTGCTAAGTAAGGGTGTACTTTGTTAACAATGATATCATCACCTTCACGTTCAAGGCCTTCTTCAACAACTGTTAAAACACTTGCTCCACGAGCAGCTACTTCTTGGATGTTCCCGCGAGTGTGTGCCGCAACTAGTTCACTTGATGAAATTAAACCAATAACTGGTGTTTTATCTTCAATCAATGAAATTGTTCCATGTTTTAGTTCACCTGCAGCGAAGCCTTCACATTGGATATATGAAATTTCTTTTAATTTAAGAGATGCTTCCATAGCTACGTAGTAATCATTACCACGACCGATGTAGAATGCATTACGTGTTGTTGCTAATAGGTTTTCAACTTTTGAAGCAATCAAGTCTTTTTCAGACAATGTTGCTTCAATCGATTGAGCAACTAATGACAATTCGTGAACAAGATCAAATTCAAGAGCTTCTTGTTTACCATTTGCTTCTCCTACAGCTTTTGATAAGAAAGCAAGAGCAGCTACTTGTGCTGTATAAGCTTTAGTTGATGCTACTGCAATCTCAGGTCCAGCGTGTAAAAGCATTGTATAAGTGGCTTCACGTGATAGGGTTGAACCAGGTACGTTGGTAACTGTTAGGCTTGGAATACCCATTTGGTTTGCTTTAACTAATACTTGACGACTATCAGCAGTTTCACCTGATTGACTTAAAAGAATGAACATTGGTTTTTTGCTTAATAATGGCATATTGTAACCCCATTCTGAAGCAACACCTAGTTCTACAGGCGTATCTGTTAATTGTTCAATCATTGATTTTGATGCAAACCCAGCATTATAAGACGTACCAGCAGCAAGAATATAAATACGATCTGCTTCTTGAACTGATTTAACAATTGCAGGATCAATAGCCATTTTACCATCTTCAGTTGCATATGTCGAAATCAATTTACGCATAACAGTTGGTTGCTCATCGATTTCTTTTAACATGTAGAAAGGGTAAGTTCCTTTACCAATATCAGATAAATCAAGTTCAGCAGTATAAGAGTCACGTTCAACTTCATTTCCTTCATAATCAAGAACTTTAACAGCATCTTTGGTCAAGATAACCAGTTCTTTATCATGAATTTCCATAAATTCACTAGTTTCTCTAATCATAGCCATGGCATCAGAACATACCATGTTATAGCCTTCACCTAAACCAATTAATAAAGGTGATTTATTTTTAGCCACATAAATTGTATCTGCATCTTCAGTATCAATCAAAGCGAAAGCATATGAGCCTTCAATGATAGAAAGAGCTTTTTTAAAAGCTTCGAGAACTGAAAGATTATCTTCTTCAACAAATTTTCCAATTAAATGAACAGCAATTTCAGTATCTGTTTGACCTTTGAAAGTATGTCCAGCTAAGTACTCTTCTTTCATTTGAAGATAGTTTTCAATAACCCCATTATGTACAAGAACAAAACGTTCAGTTGCTGATCTATGAGGGTGTGCATTTTCAACTGTTGCTTGACCATGAGTTGCCCAACGGGTATGACCAATACCAGTGCTACCAGCAACATCAATTCCGATTTTAGCACGTAAGTCTGCAATACGACCAACTGACTTCACCAAACTAGATTTAACACCATTAGCAACAAAAATACCAGCTGAGTCATAACCACGATATTCAAGTTTTTCTAATCCTTGCATTAAAATATCTGTAGCATTACGATTTCCTACAACTCCTACGATTCCACACATAAATAAATACCTAAGTAAGTGAACTTACTTCTTTCTTTTTCAAATAAAATTGGTATAGTCTGATTATTCCAACCAAAACTCTATGTTCCCAGTATAAACTAATGACTTTTTCTTGTCAAACATTATATTGGTATAGTCTGATTTAAATCAAAAAAATGAAGCTAAGATATATATCCTAGCTTCACGCTTTGTTACGACAACTAATGACAATCAGTCTGTCATAAGCTAACTAACTTTAATCTCCTTTAAGAGCAACTTCTTAACAAATAGTTTTCTTATTCAACTTCAATAAAACCAAAGTCATCTAAAGGAAGTACTCTAAAGGTAACGACACCTTTTATTTGTTTGCGGTCAATCAATCCAAATTCTCGTGAATCAGCTCGATTTCGACGGTTATCATTTAGAAGTAAAAATTTACCATCAGGAATAACGGTGTTATTTTCTCTTGAAATCGTTGAGATATTAAAATCATCTGTGAATAGACTGCCCATTGGTGATGTTGATAAATAATCGTTCTTAAGTTTTTCAATATACTGTTGATCCTCAATACCATTATTTAAATAAAAAATATCATCCATATAAGTTGCAGACTGACCACCTGTAGCAATGACGCGGCTGACAAACTCCTTATCATCAACCTCGTAGACCACAAAATCTTTATATTGCGGTTTTATATTACGTTTGATCGTAACTAAGTCACCAGCTTTCAAGTATGAATTAGCTGAGTCTTTGTTAATTTCAATCGTAGAGAAAACAAATATTCTTAAAAGTATTGCAATTACAATAACAATTAAGGCAATGATAATATTGCGTATAAAATCTCTTTTGACCATATATACTCCTTACCTTGTTAACATTATAACATTTTCTAAGAAATAACAAAAGGTTAGAACTTTAAAGAATCTGAATTCTCTGAATAAAAAAAAGTCACAAGCAAGCTTGTGACTCAAATCATATTACTATTTAACAGTACGAATACGCATTGTGTTAGTACCACCAGAACCAACTGGCACACCAGCAACGATAATGATATTATCGCCTGATTTAACCATACCTGATTCAAGAGCTAATTTTTCTGCAATTTCGAACATATCATCTGTTGAAGATGGTTTCGCAGCTACAATTGGAGTAACTCCCCAGTTAATCATTAAAGCTCTTTGAACTTTTTCATCAAATGTAACAGCTAAAATGTCTGCATCTGGACGGAATTTAGAAATAGCACGCGCTGTACTACCAGTTTCAGTGATTGTGACAATTAATTTAATGTCCATTGAATGTGTCGCATCAGTTACTGCAGATGCAACAACATCAGTTTTGTTATCACGTGAAAGTTTTGATGAATCTAAACGGCCATATTCATTAAGAAGTGTTTGCGCATTTTTATCAATTGTTGCCATTGTGCGAACTGATTCAACAGGGTATTTACCGTTAGCTGATTCACCAGAAAGCATTGTAGCATCTGTACCATCAATAACAGCATTGAAGACATCAGAAACTTCAGAACGAGTTGCACGAGGTTTTTCAGTCATTGTTTCAAGCATGTTAGTTGCAGTAATAACAGCTTTACCTGCAGCATTAACTTTAGTGATGATCATTTTTTGGAAAACTGGAACCATTTCAAATGGTACTTCAATACCCATGTCACCACGCGCAATCATGATACCATCTGCTGCTGCAATGATTTCATCAAGGTTATCGATACCTTGTTGGTTTTCAATTTTTGCAAACAATTGAACATGTTCATTACCAGTTTCACGACAGATGTCACGAACTTCTTCAACATCTTTTGCAGTACGTACAAATGAAATAGCGATAAAGTTCAAGCCTTGTTCTAAACCAAAACGAATATCAGCATTGTCACGTTCAGCTAAAGCTGGGAAAGGAATTTTAGTGTTAGGAATGTTAACACCTTTTTGTTTAGCAATGATACCGTCGTTTTCAACTGTTACAACGAATTGGCGAGTAGCAATATCTTTCTCGATAACTTTAAGACCAAGTTTACCATCATCAATAAGAATAGTATGACCAACTTCAACTTCATCATAGATATCTAAGTTACCAGCAACGCTCAAAGCAATAACATCGCGTGTTGATTGGATACCTTGTTCAGTAGCAACACGGATTTCTTCACCAGTTACATAACTGTATTCTTTTGCATCATCAGCAAATAATTCAGTACGCATCTCTGGACCTTTAGTATCTAAAAGGAAACCAACTCGTTTACGAGCCATTTCTTCAGCACGACGAACAGTTGCCATACGAGCACCTTGTTCCTCATGGTCACCATGTGAGAAATTGAAACGGAAAACGTTAGCACCAGCTTCAATTAATTCAGCAATTTTTTTTGCTGATGCTTCAACATCAAGTTGACCAGCCCAGTAACCATCTTCTCCATATTTTTTGCCACCACGGATTTCAACCGCAGGACCAAGTGTTGCAACAATTTTTACGCGTTTACTCATATTTATATGAAACTCCTTATTTTTCTGTCGATTATCGACGTTTAACAATAGAAACGATAGCTCTCAGATAAGATTATCTTGAAAGTGAACGATTTAGTTTAGCAAAGTCAAGACGTGCTTTGTGAGGGTTATTAACAATAATTTTGCCATCCTCTGAAAGGCTAAACAATGCATTTTCTTCGGCAGTACCTAAAATTGGACTTTCAACAATATCTTCATTATGGATACCTACTGCAAGACCGCCACGACCTTCTTTAAGAAGTTCAACAGCATGTGCCCCTAGACGTGATGCTAAGACACGGTCACGCGCAGTTGGTGAACCACCACGAAGAATATGACCTAGATTTGTTACACGAAGGTCACTGGTATCACCAGCTTCTTTAAGTTTTTCAGCAAATTCCACACCGCTCATCACACCTTCTGCAAGGACGATTATATGGTGACTCTTACCTTGTTTCTTAAAGTCATCTTCGATTGTTTTAGCAACAACATTGATATCGAAACCTTCTTCTGGCACGATGATCTGATCAGCACCACTTGAAATACCTGCCCAAAGAGCAATATCACCAGCATTTCGACCCATTACTTCAACAACAAAAGTACGACCATGACTTGATGAAGTATCACGAAGTTTATCGATAGCATCTACGGCTGTATTGACAGCTGTGTCAAAACCAATTGTAAAATCAGTTCCAGCGATATCATTATCAATTGTACCTGGAATGCCGACAGCTGGGAAACCATGTTCAGTTAAGCGCATAGCGCCATGATATGAACCGTCACCACCAATAACGACAACTCCTTCAATTCCATTTTTCTTAAGTTGTTCAATACCAGCAAGTTGACCTTCTAATTTAGCAAATTCAGGATAGCGAGCTGAGTATAGAAAAGTTCCTCCACGAGAAATTTTATCGCCAACATCTCTTGAAGAGATAGGGAAGATGTCGCCAGCTACTAATCCAGCATAACCATGGTTAACCCCATAGACTTCCATTCCTTCTGAGATTGCTTTACGAACAACTGCACGAATAGCAGCGTTCATACCAGGGGCGTCACCACCACTAGATAAAACAGCAATACGTTTCATTTTTTGGTACTCCTTTAATTAATTTAACGTCTTAATTATAGCATATTCCATAGCAAAATTCTTCACAAATGGGTTAAATTTATCGAAAAACCGTTTTCATTACCCTTGTTTTTAAGGCATTCTCCAGTTCTTGACTACCATCCACAAAAATCTGACTAATTTGAAGCGTTTCCTTTGAATTTTGATAATGAATCATCACCGGATAGTCCCCTGGATAAGCTGCTAAAATCTCCGCAATCTCCTTGTCATTGCCGTGATCTGCGACTAAAATCCAATACTGCTTACTACTTGCTTTCCATAGTTTTTGGGCAATCACTTGTAAACGATTGTCGCGCTCATTAACCTTACCACTAATAAAAATTAACTGACCTTCTGCTAAGAGAACTTGGAACTGCAAGAATGCTTCAGGGAAAACAGTCACCTCGATTTTGGATTTGGTGTCAGTCACCGTCAAGAAAGCCATTTGTTGACCATTGGACTTGGTTCTTATGATTCGAACTTTTTCAATTTGGACCAAAAGCGTCGCATTGGTTTCTTTAACTAATTTAGAAATTGGCGTGAAAGGCTCCCTAGTTCGCTCAGCAATTTCCAAAAGAGGATGAGGACTCAAGCCAATCCCAATATAAGACTCCTCTAGTTGATACTTCTCTGTATTAGAATAGTCATCACTATCCACCCAATTGAAGGAAGAATCAGCAAACAAGGAACCTAGCTCCGCAACAAAGAGCAAAAGACCGTCAATATTTTGCATAACTTTTTTACGGTTCTTCTCAAAAGTATCAAAAAGACCAATAGCCACCAAAGGCTCAATCAATTCTTTCTTCTGATACTTCAAAGGAAGAGCCATCAAAAATGATTCAATACTATTAAAAGGACGATTTTCAATAATCCAATAGGCCATCTCTCGTGGAACTGCCTTTAGATTCCTAAGCCCCATGAAAATACTTTGCTTATCAATCTTGTCCATATAAGGAATGGAATTGATGGAGAGAGGAACCACTTTGAAATCAGAATCCAAAGCATCACTAATGTAATCACTGTTTGAATAATTCATGATGACATCAAAGAAAATCGATGGGTAATGAACTTTAAAATAGGCAAGTTGAAAAGCCAGAGCCGAGTAGGCAAAAGCGTGACTGCGGTTAAAGCCATAACCAGCAAATTTCTCCATCCGATTAAAGAGCAACTTAGCGGTCTCTTCCGAACGGCCCAAAGCACGCGCCCCCGCCATGAAATCAGCTTCCATTTTTCGCATTTCCGATAGGTTCTTTTTGGACATAGCACGCCTTAACAGGTCGGCCTTGCCTAGACTGAAGCCTGCGAAGACTTGAGCAATCTGCATAACCTGTTCCTGATAGAGCATGATGCCATAAGTTGATTCAAGAATAGGAGCAATTACCGGATCGATTAAATCCACTTTTTCTTGCCCATTCCGCCGCTTGATAAAATTACTAGTGTAGTCGCTAGCCCCTGGCCTGTTCAAGCTAGTTGTAGCGACAATTTCTTCAAAACGAACAGGTTTGATGCGTTTCAAAAGACTGATAGCACCGCTTTGTTCAAACTGAAAAATCCCCTTAGTATCACCACGAGCAAAAAGCTCCAAGGTTTCTTTGTCTTCAAGATTAATGTCCTCAATGACAATGTCCTGACCAAAATCTTTAGCCACCTTCTCCTTCATCTTTTGCACAAAGGTTAAGTTACGCAAACCAAGGAAGTCCATCTTCAATAAACCATTGGCTTCAACTGCTGGCGCATCGTATTGCGTGACCATCATCTCCACCCCTTCTTTCAAAGGAATATGGTCAGTCAACAGGTTATCACTCATGACGATACCAGCCGCATGAATAGAGGTCTGACGTGGATTACCTTCGATACGTTTAGCAATCTCAAAAGCCTTTTGATATTCTATCCGACTATTAATGGTTTGACGGAAAGAAATATTCTTTTCGTAAACACTAGTTAGCGTGTCCTTAAAGGCAATCTTCTTACTAAGATTACTAATATCATACTCAGGAACACCAAAACGTTTGAAGACGTCACGAATGGCCTGCTTAGCCCCAAAGGTTGAAAAAGTCACAATTTGAGCCGAGTGATCACTGCCATAGCGGTTACGAACATAATGTAAAAATTCTGTCCTGTATATATCAGGAAGGTCAATATCAATATCGGGCATACTGTAACGTTCTTTATTCAAAAAACGCTCAAAAAGAAGATTATTCTTGACGGGGTCAATGCCCGTAATGTTTAAAGCATAGGCAACCAGACTACCAGCCGCAGAACCACGCCCCATACCCATGTAGTAACCCTTACTTCGACCAAAACGTAACAAGTCCCAAACAATCAAGAAATAGTCGTCAAAGCCCATCTCCGAAATGACTTGTAACTCATGCGCTAACCGTTCTTGATAAGCATTGGACCATAAGCCCTTCTCTTGCAAGCCTTCACGTGTTCTCTCTGCTAACTCTTCCTTGGCTGGCATATCCCGATTAAAACGAGGTAATTTGAAATCCTGATTAAACTGATAAGAAATCGTCCCAATAATGGATTGCACATGACCCAGAATCCCAGGAAAACGACTCTCAAATAATTGGTCCATTTCTCGTCTGTCTTTGAGGAATTGCCCAGCTTCTACCAAAGCTGACTCCGTCAAAGCACAATTATCCCGAATAGCATGCAGAACCTGCAGGGTTTCCCGTTCAGAATCATCGAAATACCGCACCGTTTGAAGTGGGAACAAGCTCTTCACCGCAAGCTGCTGCTGCAATTCAGTCTCTGGAAAAACACCAATCAAGTAGTCAAAATCCAATTCAAGTTCAAGTAACTGTGGAAAATAAGGAATAATAATCAATACCCCTTCAAGATAATCTTGAAAATGACCTTGATTGAACTCCCCAGACATCTTAAGCGTCGATAATTTTAAGAGGTTTTGATAACCTTGATTATCCTTGGCTATCGCATAAAGGGCAATAGCCTGGTCCTGAATGAGATAATCGAGTTCAAGACCAAGAATGGGCTGTAGCCCTGCCTTTTGTGTTTTAATAATAAAGTGATAGGCAGCATATAAGGAGTCTTTATCCATGATGCCGATGCTTTGATAGCCGAGTTCTTTTGCTTTTAAAATATAGCTATCCAAGTCAATTAAGCTATCCATAAACGAATAAACTGTTTTTGTATCTAACTGTGCAAACATGGCTTCTCCTTTAATTGATTTCTTCTATTATACTATAAATTTACTACCAGAGCTCGCTTTTATAACCTACTAGGAATTTGCAAATCTTTGAATTGTTGACAATCCAGTCTTTTTACTGTATTATTTATATAGTACAATTGATTGTTAATAGCAATCTCAGAGAGGAGAAGGTATGTCTTGGAATTTTGATGAAAAATCACCAATCTACATCCAGATTGCCCAGCACATTAAGATGCAAATCGTCAGTCAAGAAATTAAAATTGGCGATCAATTACCGACAGTCCGAGAATATGCGGAGCAAGCTGGTGTCAATCCAAATACCATGCAGCGCGCTTTTTCAGAGTTGGAAAGAGAGGGAATCGTCTATTCTCAACGCACCGCTGGTCGCTTTGTTACTGAAGATCAGAGTCTCATTGACCAAAAACGTCGTGAATTATCACGTAGTGAGCTTGAATCCTTCGTGACCAATATGGTAAAAATGGGTTTTACTGTCAACCAAATCTTACCAGAACTTGAACTATATCTAAAGGGGGATTCATAGGATGCCACAACTATTGCAACTGCATCATGTTAGTAAATCTTATAAAGGCAAAAAAGTCATTGACGATTTAACCTTCAGCATGCCTTCTGGAAAAATCATTGGTTTATTAGGACCTAACGGATCTGGTAAAACAACACTTATTAAATTAATTAATGGTCTTATTCAACCCGATAAAGGGGAAATTGTCATCGATGGCTATCGCCCATCCATTGAAACTAAGAAAATCATTTCTTACCTTCCTGATACATCATATCTTAGAGAAGAAATGAAAGTTTCTGATATTATTCAGTATTTTGATGATTTCTACGATGATTTTGACATTGCTAAAGCATACAGTCTTCTCAGAGATTTGAATTTAAGCTTGGATGAACACCTCAAAAACCTCTCAAAAGGGAATAAGGAAAAAGTTCAATTAATCCTTGTTATGAGTCGTAAAGCCAAATTATATATTTTGGATGAACCTATCGGAGGTGTTGATCCTGCTGCCCGGGATTACATCCTTAAAACCATTATCAATAATTACTGCGAAGAGGCATCCGTACTCATTTCAACCCATCTGATTTCAGATATTGAACCAATCCTTGACGAAGTACTCTTCTTAAAAGATGGTAACATTAGCATGTCTGGTTCTGTGGATGATCTCCGTCAAGAACACGCCATGTCAATTGACACACTCTTCAGAAGCAACTATAAAGTTTAGGAGGCAGCAATGTTCGGAAAATTATTAAAATATGAATTCAAATCCATTGGTAAATGGTACTTTGCCTTAAATGCAGGCATCATTGCCATTGCAGCCATCTTATCTTTTGTCATTAAAAGATTTGCCACACAGGAAACAGAGTTCAATCTTTTTACCAGTCTCATTCCCATGGCCTTAGTGCTCATCTTTGGAGCCCTAATTGCGGGTTCACTACTAGCAACATTACTTATCATCATTAATCGCTTTAACAAAAACATATATGGTCGCGAAGGCTATTTAACCATGACTCTTCCAGTTTCAGAACATTCACTATTACTGTCCAAACTGGTGTCATCCTTAATCTTTTCATTCTTTAATATGTTGATCTTAGCTATTGCTTTTGCTATCTTAATCTTGCCACAATTTAATCACGCAGATATTGTTCAAGGCTTTCAAGATATTGCAAAAGAGATTCCAAGTAATCTTAACTTTACAGCCTACTTGATTGTCTCATTTATCCTTTCAAGCATTTCCTATGTTTTGGTTATTTACTTTTCCATTTCAGTCGGTCAACTTTTCAGCAACCACCGTGGAATCATGGCATTTCTTACTTACTTTGCCATTCAAATTATCCTAACCATTATTATCTTCTTCGTTAATAATAACCTTTTAGGATTAGGGGTCGATGATAATTTCGCTATGACAAGCAACAAGTATTTCTTGATCACCTCAATTGAGGGCTTAATCCAAGTCATCTTCTACTACTTTGGAACCCACTTCATTATGAAGTACAAACTCAATTTACAATAAGAAAAAAGTGTTGGAATCAATTTCCAGCACTTTTGAATTATTTCAGAAAATATTTGATAATATCCTCACCAAAGATGAAAAGGTAACTATAGGCGACAATTGATATGGGCTTGGCAATTACCATAATGGTCATAAAACGTTTAACCGACATATTGGTCAAGGCTGTAATCATAACCATAATATCCGCTGGTGAGATGGGCGAGACCATGCAGATGATAAAGATTTTTTCATACCCTGGTGTATCCAATTTTCGTTCATACTTGTAGAATGTCTTTTCATCCATAAAGAGCAGAATAAACCGTTTCCCGTAAACACGGACCAGCATAAAGAGGATATAGCTCCCTATTAATATGCCGACATAGTTGAGCAAGAATCCTTTAATGGGACCAAAGATCAGAAAGCCAAAAACAGTCGTGATGCCCCCAGGAATAACTGGAAAGACAATTTGAAAAATTTGGATGATGACGAAGATGAAAGGACCCCAAAATTTGTATTGGTTAATAACATCCTTCAAGACATTTTTATCGTTAAATATGCCCATTTTATACAACCAAAAAGCTAAAACAAAGGAACCTATCAAAGCAACAATTCCTAATATTTTAAATAATTGTTGAAAAAAGACATAGGCTTTTGCATTATTCATTTTCATGATTTTATCATACCACAAAACCAAAAGATTTTGCTATCCAAAGTGTTTTTTGTTATAATAATTTTTGTAAGTTTTTTACCCTTTTATTCACGGGGTTGTTACGGATTCGACAGGCATTATGAGACATGTTCTGCGACCCATCGGCAGATGTAAAATGCCAGTTAAATATAACTGCAAAAAATACAAACACTTACGCTTTAGCTGCCTAAAAACCAGTTAGCGTGACTTCTACAAGATTGCTTGTGTCCTGCTAGAAGTCTCAAAACAGCAAGCTACGTTTAAGGTATTGTCTAGTACCTTAAAAAGAGATTTTTAGACTCGCACTCTAATGGCTTGAGTTATGTGTCCTTAGTTTGTTAAATCAATACATAACCTATGGTTGTAGACGAATATGTTGGCAGGTGTTTGGACGTGGGTTCGACTCCCACCAGCTCCATAAAAACTTACCGTAAGTTATCACAACTTACCAAAACCTTGTTAAATCAAGGTTTTTTCTTTTGGTCTTGTACATGCATCACCATCAGTTTAGCAAAAAGGGAGACCCAATTTACTCCATCTTTTAGAGTATCAGGTAGCATTGAAAATGATAAAGAAGATGTAAAACAAGACTTTTTAAACTTTCACAACTTAATACCACATCCAAAATATGATATAATAGAAGCAATCTATATGGAGAATTAATAAGACATGAAAAAAACAAATAAATTAATCATAACTGCACTTCTCCCCTTGCTCTGCATTGGCATGGTGGCTTGTTCTAAAGACAAGGAAACTTCTTCCAAAGGTTCAGATAACAAGGATTCTTTGGCCATTAAAGAAGCGCCTACTGCACCTCACCAGGATAAACGGATTGCTTTTGAAAAGGTTCACATTGCCACTGCGGAAACCCAATTCAAAGGGGGATCTACTATCGAGGAACTTAAAGCCCTCTATGGTGAACCAACAAAACATGAAAAACAACCTGCTGGTAATGTAACCTTAGATAACTATACTTGGACTTTTGATAATGTTACAGTCCAGGCCAACATGTATGAGAATTCTACTATTGTCAAATCGATTGCAAACTTTGCCTTTGCCCGTAAACCAAAAGTTTCCTTACAGGATTATAACAAATTGAAAAAAGGCATGACTTATAATCAGGTGACTAAAATCCTTACAGAACCAGATGACTATACGCATGCTAGTTCAAGTGATAAGGTCCAAACTCAAGCCGTTTGGGTCAGTGGCTTAAAAACAACTGTTCGAGGGACAAACATCTCACTCTTATTCGAAAACGATAAGTTAGTGAAAATGGAACAAAAAGGCTTGATCAATTGATCATTTTAAATCATAATGAAAGAGTGGGGCATGCTAGCCTCACTTTTTTTAAATCAAATTTAGGACAATAAAATAAAAAAGCCTATTTTAATAGGCTTTTCATAGTGGTTAGAATCCACCTTGAGAGAATCGAACTCCCATCTCAAGAACCGGAATCTTACGTGATATCCATTACACTAAAGGTGGTAACACCATAATAGTATACCATATATTAGCATAAATGAGAAGATGGATAAAGGATATTTTATACAAAAAAAGCTAAGAAAATCTTAGCTTTTACTTGTATTATAATTCAATATCACCGAACAAGTCAGCCATTGAGAAACCAGTTTGAGTTTCTGGTAATTCATAGTCACGTTTTTGTTCACGTTTTGGACGACGTGGACGTGATTGACGTTCGCTGTTGTTATTGTTTTCGCCTTCAGCTTGTGCTGGACGTTCTTCAAGAGCTTTGATTGAAAGTGATACACGCTCATCAGCAGCATTAACTTCAAGAACTTTAACAGTAACTTCTTGACCTACAGAAAGTACATCTTTTGGATTTTCAACACGTTTGTGTGAGATTTGTGAAATGTGAACAAGTCCATCAATTCCAGGTAATACTTCAACAAAAGCACCAAAGTCAGTAAGACGTTTAACCTTACCTTCTACAACATCGCCTTGAGCAAGTTTTTGTTCAACGCCATCCCATGGTCCAGGGGTTGTAGCTTTAAGTGAAAGTGATACACGACCAGCTTCTTCGTCGATTGAAAGTACTTTAACTTCCACTTCTTCACCAACAGATACAACTGATTTAGGTGAAACGTTACGTTCGTGAGATAACTCAGTTACGTGAACAAGTCCGTCAACACCACCAAGGTCGATGAAAGCACCGAAGCTTGTTAAACGAGCAACTGTACCAGTTACAACTGAACCTTCAGAAAGTTTAGAGAAAACTTCTTCACGAGCTGCAGCTGAAGCTTCTTCAATCACTTCACGACGAGATAAGATGAAACGGTTTTCAGCAGCATCAACTTCTTTAATTTTTGCGTCAAATTCTTGACCAACAAATTTTTCAGTGTTGCGTACGAAACGAGTATCGATCATTGAAGCAGGGATAAATCCACGTAATCCTTCAAATTCAACTGAAAGGCCACCTTTAACAGCGCGAGTTCCTTTAACAGTAACAACTTCACCTTCACGTCCAACAAGTTTGTCCCATGCTTTGCGAGCTTCTAAACGTTTTTTAGATACTAGGAAAGTAACTGTATCAGTATCTTTACCTACTACTTGACGAAGAACAAGCACTTCAACTGTGTCGCCAGCTTTAACAAAATCGTTGATGTCAGCATCGCGATCATTTGTAAGTTCGCGAAGTGTTAACACACCTTCGACACCAGTTCCATCGATAACAACGTTTGCTTGACCGTTATCAACTGTTAAAACTTCCGCAGTGACTACATCACCAGGGTTTACTTCGCTAACACTGTTTAGCAAATCTTCAAATTCATTCATTCTAAAAAATCCTCCAACAAAAACTAGTCCCCTAGTTTTTGATAACAATATATTTTCTCAAGGTAACCCGCAACGACAACATGATTTATCTTTGACGGTCTCAGATAATTCTGATACCTCTGACTGGGGTAGCTGGATTCGAACCAACGCATGAGGGAGTCAAAGTCCCTTGCCTTACCGCTTGGCTATACCCCAAAAAATGGAAAGAGAGGGATTCGAACCCCCGAACCCGAAGGAGCGGATTTACAGTCCGCCGCGTTTAGCCTCTTCGCTATCTTTCCATAACAACAAAAACTATTCTATCATAGTTTCAGTGCTCACGCAAGTGTTTTTGCCCTTTTTTAGTGATTCAAATTGTAGTTTTCAATGATGTTTTCAACTGCTTGTTCCAATGTTTTAAAGAAACTTTCAGCGCTTCCATTTTTGATCACCACGAACTTGTCGTCAAGCTCAGCAATTTCACCAACTGTACGTTTACCAATTTGTAATTGGTAGCCATCAACCATAGCATTTTCTAGTGAAACCTTTTGATCAATGATTTGAATCTCAATTTTTTTGTCTTTTTTACTCATTTCACACCTCACTTTTTCCATTTTACACGAAAAGAAAAAAGCTTGCAAGGGCAAGCTTTCAAATTAATCAACTTTGACAATCCAACCTTCTGGTGCTTCAATATCACCAAATTGAATCCCAACCAACTCATCATAAAGACGACGGGTTACAGGACCTACTTCTGTTTCACTGTAAAAGACATGGAGATTGTCGCGGTATTGAATACCCCCAATAGGCGAGATAACTGCAGCAGTTCCACAAGCTCCAGCCTCTGTAAATCTGTCTAATGCAGTAACCGGGATATCGCCTTCAATCACGGTCATACCGAGTCTCTTTTCAGCAATCTCTAAAAGTGAATACTTAGTGATTGACGGAAGAATTGATGGACTAAGTGGAGTGATAAACTCGTTGTTAGCCGTTATTCCAAAGAAATTGCTGCGCCCACTTCTTCAATATTTGTATGAGTAGCTGGATCTAAGTAAATAACATCGGAGTAGCCACTTAACTTGGCTTTTTTACCAGGTAAAAGTGAACCAGCATAGTTCCCGCCAACTTTGGCAGCACCTGTTCCATGCGGAGCTGCTCGATCATAGTCTTCAGAAACAATAAAATTAGTTGGCTTCAAACCACCCTTGAAATAAGCCCCAACAGGCATAGCAAAGATTGTGAAAATATATTCGTCGGCAGGTTTAACCCCGATGATATCACCAACCCCAATTAACAAAGGACGAAGATATAGGGTTGCTCCAGTGCCATAAGGTGGAACGTATTCTTCATTAGCTTTAACCACTTGTTTAGCTGCATCAATAAACTGTTCTGTAGATACTTGTGGCATTAAAAGACGGTCAGCAGTATCCTGCAAACGAGCCGCATTACGGTCAGGTCGGAATAATTGGATAGAGCCATCTTTAGTGCGATATGCCTTCATACCTTCAAATGCTTGTTGACCATAATGTAAGGCAGGAGCTGCCTCAGATAAATGCAAAGTGGCATCTTCTGTTAATTGTCCCTGATCCCATTTGCCATCCTTGAAGTAAGAAATATAACGGAATGGTAATTTATGGTATTCAAATCCTAAGTTTTCCCAATCAATATTAACTGTCATATGAAGACCTCATTTCTACTTTTTATTATTGTACCCTATTTTGTTGAAAATGCAAGATTTTCTAATCTTTTTTAATTTTCAAAAAATAACTAAAAAACTAAAAAGGACTTAACCTTTCTAGTTTAAATAGGCATCAAAAACTTCTTGGTCTGATATTGAGTCAGAAATAAAGCTGCCATTGCTTGTGCGATCAGCTAATGAATAGTCCGTCAAGTCAATTTGGTATTCTTGACCAGTTTTCGTGACAACAACTAATTGCTCTGTGTCTTGATGATCTTCTTCTGTTTCCGCGAACAAGTCAATTGTTGCACTTGTTGCTGGTCCATGAACAGCGCCAGCAAAGAAGACACGATGAGGTTTGGCTTTTAATTCTCTCAGTACCAATAAGCCCCGATTAGCACGGCTTGTTTGGGGAATGTCACTACTTGCTACACGTTTCAGGCTGCCGCGTTGAGTAAGAACAAAGAAACTGTCCGTACTTGCAAGAAAAGCAGCAGCTATGACATCTCCATTTTTAAGGTTCATGGCTTTAACCCCAGCTGATTTCAAACCTTGAAGGGGCACTTCTTCACAAGAAAAACGTAAGGCATAACCCTGATGGGAGATTAGCATAATGTCCTCAAAGAAAATTGGATGGACGGTGACAATGCGGTCCTGATCATTCTTCAGCTTGGCATATTTCATGGATTTGGAACGATAGGTCCGCCATGGTGTCAACTCTGCTCGCTCAAAGCGCTTAATATGACCAAGTTGAGTTACTGAATAATAAGTCCCTTTAGTGAAATCGTCAACCAACTCAGCATAAAGAACGGTCTCGTCGTTAGTAAAGTTGGTAATGGTTTGAGATAGGTGTTCTCCGACTTCTTTCCATCGGATATCTTGCAATTCATGGATCGGACGGTAAATGACGTTACCTAAATTGGTGAAAATCAGCAAGTGTTGGGTAGTCTTTGCATTAGCAAGGAAAATCAGACGGTCATCATCGCGTTTCCCAACTTCTTCAAGAGTTGAAGCATTGAAAGAACGGGGACTAGTCCGTTTGATATAGCCACCTCTAGTAACAGAGACAAAGGTTTCTTCTTCCACAATAAGGCTAGCAGTATCAATTTCGATAGTTTGCGTTTCTTTTTGCAATTCGGAAAGACGTGGATTACCGAATTTCTTCTTAACATCTCGCAACTCACGCTTCATCACATTATACATGGTCGCTTCGTCACCAATAATCGCTGCCAAAGTCGTAATCAGATTTTGCAACTCATCTTCTTCATTTTGCAGTGTCACAATATCGGTATTGGTCAAACGATAGAGTTGCAAAGTTACAATTGCTTCTGCTTGTTCTTCGGTAAAAGCATAGCTAATTTTCAAGTTTTCCTTAGCATCCGCTTTGTTTTCAGATGCCCGAATCAAGGCAATAACCTCATCAAGAATTGACAAGACACGGATCAAGCCTTCAACAATATGCAGGCGCTTCTCAGCTTTTGCTTTGTCAAATTTTGACCGTTCGATAATAATTGACTTACGGTGAGCAATGTAAGAACTTAAAATCTTCTGAATACCAACTTGGTGAGGGGTAAAGTTGTCAATAGCAACCATATTGAAGTTGTAGTTGACTTGTAAATCGGTATATTTAAGCAAGTAGTTAAGAACAGTTTGTGTATCAGCATCTTTTTTAAGCTCAATGGCAATTCGCAAACCAGTTCTATCTGATTCATCCCGAACTTCAACTATACCAGGAACTTTATTATTGACCCGAACATCGTCAATCTTTTTAACCAAAACAGATTTGTTAATTTCATAAGGAATTTCAGTGACAATAATTTGTTGCTTGCCACCCTTTAATTCTTCTATTTCTGTTTTAGAACGGACAACGACACGACCTTTACCCGTTTCGTATGCTTTACGAATCTCGTCTTGCCCTTGAATAATCCCACCAGTTGGGAAATCTGGACCAGGTAAGAATTCCATTAATTTATCCAATTTAGCATTAGGATGGTCAATCATATAAACAGTGGCATCAATAACCTCTGCTAAGTTATGAGGCGGAATATCAGTTGCGTAACCAGCAGAAATACCCGTTGCCCCATTGACCAAAAGGTTTGGATAGGCAGCTGGTAAAACGGTTGGTTCTTTTTCGGTATCGTCAAAGTTCCAAGCAAAAGGAACCGTATTTTTTTCAATATCTTGTAAAAGATAGCCTGAAATTTCAGAAAGACGAGCTTCCGTATAACGCATTGCTGCAGGAGGGTCACCATCCATCGAACCATTATTACCATGCATTTCAACAAGAATTTCACGGTTTTTCCAGTCCTGACTCAAACGAACCATGGCATCATAAATAGAGGAATCTCCATGCGGATGGAAATTACCCATAATGTTACCGACAGATTTAGCCGATTTCCGGAAACCTTTATCAAAGGTATTACCGTCTTTATTCATGGAATAAAGAATACGGCGTTGAACAGGTTTCAAACCATCCCGAATATCGGGAAGAGCCCGCTCCTGAATAATGTATTTGGAGTATCGCCCAAAGCGTTCCCCCATAATGTCCTCAAGGGACATATTTTGAATATTACTCATACTTAAGATACCAAGCCCGTAAAATGCAAAGTCAAAATAGGAAATCACTAGAAAATCCTGATTTTCTAAGGGATTTATCTTTTTGACACAGCATTTAGGGCGGGTTCAGTTCCTTTCTATTTCTTTAAAAGGTCTTATTTTTTATTGAAAAGATTTGTCATCCTCGTCTTTTTAATTTTTAGGACGAGGCTTGAAAGGGGTAACTGCCTTTTTCTTTTCAATATCTGGCTGACACAAAATATCAAGACAAACGCAAACAAGTGAGCTTGTCTGTATTTGCCTTGATGAAAGTCGATTATCCAATCATGAGACTGAAAGATTATTTCATAACATTACGGGTTAATTTCCATTGACGGTAATCGTCAATGTCCTTATTAACCATCTTCCAGCAAGCCCCTACTACTAGGGCATCATCTAATTGACCAAGGAATGGAATCCAATCCGGAATCAGGTCAATTGGTGACAAGAAGTAAATAAGTGCACTGATAATGGCCAAGATTGTTCCTCGTGGCACACGTGTATAGTCCTTCTTCAGATAAGAACGAACCATACTAATAAAAATTGGCAATAATTTTAATTCTTGTCGAATAAAAGGAATCCACTTAAGGCGTTTTTCCACTTTATCTAAGAAAGAATCCATCTTAGCATCGTCTTTTAATAAAGAGTCTGCTTTCTGATATCCTTTTTGCAACTCATCCATAGCTTGTTTTGAATTGATACGTTTTTTCATTCTTTTTCCCTCGTTTTTTTTAATAGTTTCTCTAACTTAACGGTTCTAAGGTAAGCTTAGCTTACTTACCCTTATTTTATCATAAGTTGGAAATAATATTAAAAGAAAACTACGATGAAATAATAGCATGAAGAAATGACTTAAGGCTTACAGCTATGAAATGACTATTTAATCAAAAACGGTATTCTCTTCCAAAGTAAATGTGACGTTGTCTTCAATCCATTGGCGGCGAGGGGCAGCTTTATCCCCCATAAGGACAGATACGCGTCGCTCAGCACGCGCCAAATCATCTATGGTGACGCGAATCAAGGTTCTGGTTTCTGGATCCATGGTTGTTTCCCACAATTGATCGGCATTCATCTCACCCAGACCTTTATAGCGCTGAAGCATGGCACCTTTGCCAAACTCTTTGCGCAGATCATCCAATTCCCCATCGGTCCAAGCATATTTAACTTTTGCTGTTTTCCCTTTACCTTTAGACATTTTATAAAATGGCGGCAAGGCAATATAAACATGACCTTCTTCAACTAACGGTCTCATATAGCGATAAAAGAAAGTCAAAAGCAAGGTCTGGATGTGAGCCCCATCAGTATCGGCATCGGTCATGATGATGACTTTATCGTAGTTGATATCCTCAATACTGAAGTCCGCACCTACACCCGCTCCAATAGTGTGAATCATGGTATTGATTTCCTCATTTTTGAGAATATCAGCCATTTTGGCTTTTTCCGTGTTCAAAACCTTACCACGAAGGGGCAAAATTGCTTGGAATTTGCGGTCACGACCTTGTTTAGCAGAACCGCCGGCCGAATCTCCCTCGACTAAGTAAAGTTCATTTTTCTTTGGATTTTTGGATTGGGCTGGGGTTAATTTCCCAGAAAGCAGGCCTTTGTCCTTTTTATTTTTCTTACCGTTACGAGACTCATCCCGAGCCTTACGTGCGGCTTCGCGAGCGTCACGAGCTTTGATGGCTTTACGGACTAAATTCGTCGCTAATTCACCATTCTCAAGCATGAAGTAAGTTAATTTTTCAGACACAATGCCATCGACAATTGGACGAGCCAATGGGCTACCCAATTTGTCTTTAGTTTGCCCTTCAAACTGCAAGTGTTGCTCGGGAACAAGTATGGAAAGGACAGCTGACAGACCCTCTCGGTAGTCAGAACCTTCTAAGTTCTTGTCTTTTTCCTTAAGCAAATTGGTTTTGCGAGCATAATCATTCATGACTTTCGTGATGGCAGACTTCAAACCAGTTTCATGACTACCACCATCTTTAGTCCGAACATTGTTAACAAATGAGAGGATATTATCAGAAAAACCATCATTGTATTGAAGGGCAACCTGAACTTGGAAATCCTGATCTTCACCTTCAACATAGATGACTGGTGTTAAGGTTTCTTTGTCTTCATTAAGGTATGATACAAAATCCTGAACCCCATTTTCATAGTGGAATTCTTCTGTAATTGGTTCTTCTCCTCTGAGGTCTGTCAGTGTCATTTTGACATCTTTGAGAAGGAAGGCTGATTCTTTAAGCCGCTCTGCTATGGTATTAAATTTAAAATCAGTGGTTGAAAAGATACTAGCGTCAGGCATGAAGGAAACCGTTGTGCCGCTCTTACTCTTAGGAGCAGTCCCAATTTTCTTCAGTGTTGTTGCTGGTTTTCCACCGTTCTCAAAGCGCTGCTTATAAACCGCACCATCACGAGTAATTTCGACTTCTAACCATTCGGAAAGAGCATTTACAACGGAAGATCCAACCCCGTGCAACCCACCTGAGGTTTTGTAGCCCCCTTGTCCGAACTTACCTCCGGCATGGAGAACAGTGAAGATAACTTGAACAGTAGGTATGCCCATGGCGTGTTTACCAGTCGGCATCCCACGACCACTATCGGCAACAGTTACGGAACCATCAGCATTAATAGTAACTTTAATTTCTGTACCAAAACCAGATAGTGCTTCATCGACTGCATTGTCGACAATTTCCCAAATCAGATGGTGTAGACCAGTGGCATCTGTTGAGCCGATGTACATCCCCGGGCGTTTACGTACGGCATCTAGGCCTTCTAGCACCTGAATGGCATCATCATTATAATTTGTTATGGATATTTCTTTTTTAGCCAAGAGTGTCCTCCAGATTTTTTCATCTTTATCATCTTACAAGTTTTTTAAGGATTTTGCAAAAAAATTTTTTATTTTCTTATTTTGGCGAGCTTCAATTACAGCTTAAAGGCTTTATGGTATAATATAAATTATGAAAATATCATTATTAATCATCATCGCCTATTTACTAGGTTCCATCCCAACAGGACTCTGGATTGGCCAGTATTTTTACAAAATTAACCTTAGAGAACATGGTTCTGGAAACACTGGTACTACCAATACGTTTCGCATTTTAGGAGTCAAAGCTGGACTAGCCACCTTAGCCGTTGATATCCTTAAAGGGACAGTCGCTACCCTCTTGCCATTAGCTCTTGGGGTCACAAGTATCTCTCCCATTATCTTTGGATTTTTTGCGGTCTTAGGCCATACTTTCCCAGTCTTTGCTAAATTCAAAGGGGGCAAGGCCGTCGCAACTAGTGCAGGTGTCATTTTAGGATATTCACCGCTCTATGTCCTTTTCCTTGCTCTTTTCTTTGTGCTAATCCTCTACTTATTCAGTATGATTTCTTTAGCCAGCATCACCACAGCAATCCTGGCAGCCATTACAGTCTTGGTCTTTCCAAGAATGCATTTCCTGCTGGACAAACCAGACCCGGTACTCCTGCTCATTGTCATCTCCCTAGCCGCAATCATTATCTACCGGCATAAAGATAACATACAACGCGTCAAGGATAAATCGGAAAACTTGGTACCCTGGGGGCTTAACCTCAGCCATCAGAAAAAAGATTAAAGCAAAAGCAATTCCCTTTCGCATGAAAGGGAATTTTTATATTTGTTGATTCTGCTAGCGCAGCTCATATCATGCTTGGTAAACGATTTGCCCATCTGCGATGGTGTAGACCACTTTGCCCTTCAAGGTTTCGCCGATGAAGGGCGAGTTGCTGGCCTTAGAGGCAAAATCTTCGGAGATGTAACGGTCTGCTTTGGGATCGAAAATAACTAAGTCTGCTGGGCCATTTTCCGCCAAATAACCGGCATCAAAGGCATATAGGGAGGCAGGGTTAATGGTCATCTTCTCTAAGAGTTCCATCAGCGTCAAGTGACCGGGTTCAACCAAGTGGGTAATACCCAAAGATAAGGAAGTTTCGAGGCCAGTCATGCCAGATGGAGCTTCCCAGATTTTCGCAACAGCCTTGTCGTCCTTATGATGAGGCGCGTGGTCGGTAGCGATGACCGAGATAACGCCTGATTTCAAACCTTCAATAACAGCTTGCCGGTCGCTCTCACGGCGTAATGGTGGGTTCATCTTGGCATTGGCACCAGCTTCTAGCAAGAGGTCCTCTGTTTTAGAAAAATGTTGAGGAGCAACTTCTGCCGTAACCTGCGCACCCATACTTTGGGCAAAAGCCACCACTTTAACTGACTCAGCCTTGGACAAGTGCTGAATATGAACATGAGCCTGGCAATCATAAGCAATCATGGCATCACGCGCAATCATGCTATATTCAGCCACGCCAGTCGCCCCGCAAAAATGAAAATGCTTTTCAGCGATGTCCTCGTTAAAGCCCAAAACGCCATTCAGCTCAGGGTCTTCCTCATGTAAGGCAATAAAGGTGCCATTTTCTTTGGCCAATAGCAAAGCCTCTTTCAGCACTTTTGAAGACTCCAGTGGAATACCATCATCAGAAAATGAGACCGCCCCGCCCGCCAGCAAAGCTTTAAAATCAGTAAGGTTCTGGCCATCAAAACCTTTGGTCACACTAGCATTCGTGTAAATATGAATGGACTCTTTAGCTGCGCTAGTCAAGACTTCTTCAAGGGTTTCAATATCAGAAATAACCGGATTGGTATTAGCCATCATGACCACCGAAGTCACACCACCCGCAGCCGCAGCCAAGGCACCCGTATGAATATCTTCCTTGTGGGTTTGACCAGGTTCTCTAAAATGGACATGTATGTCCACCAAACCAGGAGCAACCACTAAACCACTGGCATCAAGCACTTGCGCTTGTGGCTCAGTAATTTCTTCGGCAATTTTGAGGACTTTTACATCAGAAACTAGGATATCACGAACAGCATCAAAGCCTGTTTTAGGATCCATTAGACGACCATTTTTAATCAGTAACATGACAACTCCTTATTAATAAGTCACTTAAGCTAACCAGTTGATGGGACTTAAAGCATTTGCTTCTAAAAAAGCATTGGTTTTGGAATAGGGACGACTACCAAAGAAACCTCGGTAGGCAGATAAGGGACTAGGATGGGCACTTTCCAAGATTAAATGATGAGAGTTCGTAATCAATTTCTTCTTTTTCTTAGCAAAGCCACCCCAAAGGATAAAAACGACAGGGCTTTCTTTTTCATTAGCTAGCTCAATAACAGCATCGGTAAAGGTCTCCCAAATCAGTCCTGCATGAGCATTAGCATCATGTTCAGGAACCGTCAAACAGGCATTCAATAAGAGCACACCCTGCCTAGCCCAAGACATTAAATCATGGTGATTTCTTGGCCCAATATCCGTAGCTAATTCCTTAAGCATATTTTGCAAAGATGGCGGAGCCTTCATCTGGTCAGGTACGGAAAAAGATAAACCTTGTGCCTGACCTGGACCGTGGTAAGGGTCTTGACCAAGAATAACCACCTTGGTTTCTTCATAAGGCGTTTCTTCCAAAGCCCGAAAAACATTTTCCCTTGCTGGATAGATCCTTCCTTCCGAATAGACTTGATCCAAAAAGCGGTCAATTTCTTTTAAATAGTCAGGACTTAATTTTGCTGCTAATTTTTCTTGCCAAGTGGATTCTATCATGCTGGTCCTTTCTGTAAAACCTTAATAGGATATGCCCTCTTAGCTCATATTTTAGCACAAAAGACAGATAAAAACCCTAGAAATCTGAATTTCTAAGGTTTTTATTCGTCTTTTAACTGGGAATCTGTAATTTGCCTTCAAGATGGGTTTGAAAATTTTCAAAAAGATAACACAGAACCCAATAGATAAAAGCAACTAGAATATACATGGACATATAATCCCATTCCCGACCGCCAACAATTTTAGCATTTTGAAAGATATCAGGAACGGTTATCATTGCGGCTAAAGAAGAACTCTTTATCATATCAATAACCACATTTCCAAGAGGTGGAATAGCAATTCGAATGGCTTGTGGTAAAATGACTTTCTGAATCACCGTTCTTTGAGGAAGTCCTAAAGCTTTAGCTGCTTCCCATTGACCTGCATCAACAGCATTAATAGAGGAACGAAAAATCTCTGAAATATAGGCCGAGCTAACTAAACTAAAGCCTATATAAGCACATAAAAGTGCTGGGAGTTGTAAATTAAAATAAGGCATCCCAAAATACAACATAAAAAGTACCACAATCATCGGTACGCCCCGCATGATTGAAACGTAAATCTTAACCATACGACTTATGATAGGATTTTTTGACCTTCCAAATATAGCCAATAAAATGCCCAGGGTGACACCCGTTAAAAAGCTTAATCCTGCAATGCCAATTGTATATGGTAGACCTGATAGGACAAACCAAAGACTATCTTTCATTAAATGAAAATCAATAAATTTCATTGGTCATTATCCATTTCTAATGCATTATTCAACGTCAGAAACGTCGATTTTCTTAAAGTCATATTTCTTTTCTTTTGAAACATCTTGACCAGCAAAGAATTTTTTAGAAAGTTTTGTCAAGGTCCCATCTTCTTTCATTTCCTTAAGAACTTTATTGACTTTATTTTGAAGTGTTTTATTGCCTAATTTAATCGCAAAGTTTGATTCAGAAGGATTATAGTAAACATCTTTTAAAACTTTCACTGGGATATCTGGTAATGCTTTGCTTGCCATTGATTGCAGATAAAAATCGTTTAAGATAACATCTGTTCTACCGTTAGCGACATCTTCTAAATAAACATCATTTGTGACATTATCATAAATGACCAATTCAGCACCAAATTTCTTAGCAACTTTCATATATGAAGTCGTTGAAGCCCCAGCAGCTTTTTTGCCTTTTAAATCTTCAAGTTTTTTAATACCTGAATCGTCAGATTGACGTACAATCATCGAACCAAATGAGTATTTGTGGGCATCAGTATATAAAAACTTCTTAGCGTTTTTACTATCTTTTTCAATAGAGTAGCCAGCAATATCTACTTGACCACTATTTAAAGATGAAAGCATTCCGTCAACACCCATCTCAGTAAATGTTACTTTTAAGTCTAAACGTTTTGCAACTTCTTTAATGATTTCAACATCATAACCAGTCAATTTGTTTTGCTTATCATGAAATGATTGCGGATAAAGGGTTCCAGCCGTGGCTACTTTCAATTCACCTTTTTTTTCAATTTTGTCCCATTGGGCCTGGCCTTGATCGTCTTTATTAGAAGAACAAGCACTCAAAAAAACAACTGAAAATGCTAAAGCAATAAGTGTATACCATTTTTTCATTAGAAAAAAAATACTCCTTTTATTTGATAATCTAAGTATATCATTAGAGCTGTCAAATCAGGGCTGGTAATGCTTACACAAAACAAGAACCTATCCTATAATAGATTCTTATTTCTATACTAGATTAGTTTTTTTGACCAAAATAGCCAGTGTCTTCAAATTGCTGAGCCAAGGCCAAAAGTAAATCCTCTCGCCCTTTTGCGGCCATAAACTGCATGCCTAGTGGGTATTTTTCCTCTAGGGAATAAAGTGGTAAGCTAATGGCTGGCTGACCAGTCAGATTAGCCAGAGGAGTATATGGGTTCAGGCTAGGCCTTTGTCGAACATGTCCCAAAGCAGTTGCAATTGCTCCTTGTTAGAATAGATTTCCGCATTTGCCAGCTGCGCCATCACATCAGGCTCTGGGGTTAATTGCTCATGCAAGGGAGCTTTAGCAAATGTCGTTGGTGTCAACAAGAGGTCAAATTCCTCGTGGAAAGCATGCATTTGGGCACTGTAACGATCCCAAGCCGATAAAACTTTGGAATAGTCTTTGGCTTTCAAGTTTTGACCTGCTTGATAAATAGCCCAGGTCATGACTTCCATATCATCTTTAGTGACCGAACGACCTAGAGCTGATTCAATACCATCAAACATGGCTGCTGTTTCTGCCGCATTCATAAAATAGTAATCCTGCATAACTTTTGTCATATCAAGAGGTAAAGCATCGATTTCGACCACTTGATGACCTAATTCCATTAAGCTTGCCTTAGTTTTTGCCAATGCTTTTAACAAGTTATCACTTAAGGGCTGGCCCTCATAATCTGAATGTAAGAGAGCAATCTTTAGTCCTTCTGCTTTGCTCTCAAAGACCTCCTCTTTGGTTAACAAAGGTAGAGGAAAAGGGCTTTCCATCTGACAATCTTGCAAATGGTAAAACAAGGCTTTTGTATCACCAACACTTTTGGTCAGGGCAAAATGGACAGAAGCCCCTTGCCAGCCCCGATATGAATCGGGTCCAGCCGGAATCCGACCACGACTAGGTTTTAAGCCTATTAAACCGTTAAAGGATGCTGGAATCCTGATAGAACCACCACCATCACTGGCTGCGGCTAAAGGAACTACACCTGCTGCTACCAAAGCTGCAGAGCCACCCGAGGAACCTCCCGCATTGCGGTTATGGTCCAAAGGGAAATTAACAATTCCATTACTTGAGCTATCTGAAATATTCTTAAATCCAAATTCTGGGGTATTGGTATTGCCTAAAATAATGAAACCTAGTGCTTGTAATCGCTCAACCAAGGTAATCGACTTTTGAGCGACATAATCTTTAAAAAGCAGGGATCCTGAGGTTGATTTGAGGCCTGCCATATTTTGCCCTAAATCCTTGATAAAGATAGGCACACCAGCAAAAGGCAAGTCAGAAAAATCACGCTCACGCGCTTCTTGGCGAGCTAATGCATAGCGCTCTGATACGATAGCATTCAAGGTTGGGTTTAAAGCGTCAGCCTGGGCGATGGCTGCTTCAACTAACTCACTTGGGCTAATTTCACCCGCTCTGACTGCCTGGGCCATTGCGTAAGCATCTGGGAACTGAGAATAATCAAACTTTACCAATCAAAGTCACCTCTTCTGTCTCTAAAATATGATCAGCTATGGCGTCGTAGAGCTCATTCAAATAAAAGCCATTGGCCAAATCCAGTCCTGAATCTAGGGCATAAACCTTGAGCTGATACTTATGATCTTTATCTGGTGGCTTAGGGCCAATATACTGTTGATCAATGACCTTGACGGCGTCACCAAGAAACTTACTGGTCAAACTGTTTTTACCCTCCAGATGCTCTTTGTCTTTGCGTGAGAAATCAGCTGGGATTTGGGTCTGAAAAATTGGCACATTAGCCACAAGCCAATGGATATAAGGGAAGCCACAGACGGGAACGGCATCATAGTCTATAAAGGTCCATGCTAGGCTCTTAGTGCCCGCTGGCAAATCCTTAACAGTGAATGGGAAAGACAGAACCGCCATCCCTTCAATGGTATCCGAAGCTCCTTTAGCGTAGATATCATCTAAAACATTGCCTGAAAAAGTGTGTTCAATTCTCATAATCTAAGCCTCCATGATAAAGTCTAACAATTATACAGGAATTGCTTCTGTATAAACCAGTTTATTATCTAAATCGAAATAGCTACAAGTTTTGGCCAACAAATCAACATCCCACTTATAAATGCCTGACGCTGCAGTGTCCTGACAGAAAGTTGGAAAATCCGTTTCTTGCTTTTGGTGTTTGCGCAATTGTTGAATAAAGTAGTCCTCATCAACCCTTCCCGCAACACTCTCTACTCGATAAGCCGGTAGTTCAACTTCTTGTCCCTCAGCTGTCTGGTAAGTAGCCTGCCCTTCTTTAATATTGACTGTATTAGCCACAATTCCCATCTCCAAAAATGCCTTAACCAGCCCAGGAAAATCATTACCTGAAAACAGCTCTTGAGCAGCCATAATCATTTCTTTAGTAAGCATTATTTTCTCTCCATTTCTCCCTTTATTTAAACACAATGTTTAAAAGATTGCCAATTGCTGACTTGCCAATTACTGGACGTCACTAGGTTTGTCATGGCGTAAGGCGGTCCAATAAAAAGCCACTTCCTGGTAACCTTGGTGTTGGTACATGTCTCGATTGACTTCTTCAGAAATTAAGATAGCTGACTGAAAGTCACGACTGGCCTCACGTTGTAAAGCGGAGCCAATGCCTCGTCCTCTGTAGTCTTCCAAAAGTGAAAAGTCGTCAATTTCGATGTAGTCACCGTATTCCCAAGCCGTCACATCACCCACCAACTTTTCGCCATCAATGGCCAAGTAAATCTGCGAGCCCTCTTCCTGCAAATGTTCCTGATCCCAGTCATACATCTGCTTAGCATAAGCCTGACCATACTCCAAGCGTTGCTGGTACTTGTAGTCCAGATAATCCTTGAAGTAGGCCGGAGTCAACTTCTCAATCCGAATGTCACCAATGTCTTTCTCTGATAATTTCAGATTTTCTAAAGGACAGGTAAAAATAATATGCTTTTCAATAGCAAACGTCTCAGCCTCCAAAAAGCCTTTCATATCATCACTCATAGCAGCATCTTCAGGGAAAAAGACCATTGCAAAATCCAAAGGATAGTCCTTCTGCTCTTCCTTAATAGTCGCCAAATCTTCCCGCAAAAGCTCAAGCGAAGGCATTTTCTTATAATCAATATAATTAGAATAAAAACGACTGGCTAAAGCCTCATCCTTAAAACGATAAAATCTGTCATTTTCATAAAAAACTTCACTATAATCCGTCAAAATTTCTTTGTAGGTCATACCATTCTCCAGTCTTGAAATTTCTTTAATTATATCATGTTAAGGACAAAAGGACTGATATTATCATTATCCTTACAAAAATAAAAAAAGAACTGACAGCATCAGCTCTTTCAAGTATAGACCTAAGTACTATACCCCCATTCGTTAATAAAATATTAACATGAATCAAAATTTTACTCAAGCTGACAAAAAAGTCGTCTTTTTTTCAAGAAATCATTCTCACCCGAGTCCTCAAGGCCAAAACTGGAGAACATGTTTTAGGATTTTCTAATTATTCAAGATCCATTTACTCTTTTACTTTCGAAATCTTCTTAGCTTGCTAATTCCTTAAAAGCAATTAAATGTCTAGATAGAACAGTATTTGCGACTTGATCATGAAAGAGGTCAGATACAACTTCCCAAACTTCTAGACTTTTATAACTTTTGGGAGTATTATTTTCTGAAAATTTTTTAGTATAAAGTTTTGTCATCAACCTACCTCCTTAACTTAATAATATAAAACATAAGCCGCAAAAATAACAGGAATATATTGACCGATTTCATAAAAATTTTGCTTATTTTCACTCAAAAATAACAGAGAGTAATTTATTTACAGAGGCTTCACCGTCAACTGGGCGAGCAAAGCGAGCCACTGATGATATTTTCCGCCGTGGTGATAGTAACTGAAACAATCGTTTCAGTTGAAGGGGATTTTTTTGACAACTTTGGCAAAAAAATAAGTCATGGAATCACGCAGTGTTGGAAGAAACTGTACCACAGTTTCTCTCATTTCCTTCAACAGTCACTCCCCTGACTGTTGAAGTGCCCCCACCACTTAAGGAAAATATCAAAAAAAATAAAGATATCAAACAAAAAATTCGTCAATTTTGCATAAAAACACAGTTTCTACCGAGTCCTCAACGCCAAAACGGCGAGCAAAGCGAGCAATCCTAATGATACTTTTCTAGTAGTTGAAACCATACTACCAAATAATTGGTAGTATGGTCGGAAAAATGAAGACGAGCATAATGATTATAAAAGGCTGGCTTCATTTTTAGGAATGGAATTTAAAACGCAGTTTTAAAGTCGCTTCCGCCCGAACCTCATAGAAAAGTATCAAAAAATGAAAATTTCTTTATAAGAAAGATATCAAAAAAGATACCTTTCATCCGAAAAGTATCTTTGGTTTGTAAAACCAAAGGCTTTACAAGCCTTTAGTTTTGCCAGTTTTCTTGGTCTTGCTTGAATTTTTCCAGCAAAGCTAAACCGTCAGCATCAATAAAGCCTTTATCTTTAGCAACTTGAATCAGTTCTGTATAGTGTGAGAGAGTTAGTAGCTCAATACCAGCTTTATCAAAGTTGGCTTCTGCCTTTGGCAATTCATAAGTGAAAATAGCAACAACACCGAGTACTTCTGCTCCATCACGAATAGCGGCTGCTGCGGCATCAAGAACTGAACCTCCAGTTGAAATCAGGTCTTCGATGATAACCATTTTTTGGCCCTTAGTTACGCGCCCTTCGATTTGGTTGCCAGCACCGTGATCTTTTGGTTTACTGCGGATATAGGCGAATGGCAATTCCATCTTGTCAGCGATGATGGCACCGTGAGGAATCCCTGCTGTTGCAGTCCCAGCGATCACTTCAACTTCTGGATAGTGGGCTTTAATGGTTTCAACAAAGCCATTCTCAATCAAAGTACGCGTCTTTGGATAAGATAAAGTAATGCGGTTATCCGTATAGATTGGTGATTTAATGCCTGATGCCCAAGTAAATGGCTCTTCAGGTTTAAGGTAAACAGCTTCGATTTCTAATAGGTCTGCAGCGATGTCTTGTGCTAAAGTCATGATTGTCTCCTTCAAATATTAGTATAAGTCTTAGGCGTTCCACTCGGCTTTAATAGCGTGGTAGGCTTCCAGTGGGTTCTCAGCTTGTGTAATGGGACGACCAACAACAATGTAGTCAGAACCGATAGCCTTAGCTTCTTGTGGCGTCATAACTCGTTTTTGGTCCCCAATCTCAGAGCCTGTCGGACGAATCCCTGGCGTCAAGCAAACAAAGCCCTCAGGTGTTACTTCCTTAATAGCCTTAACTTCATGAGCCGAACATACCACACCATCAAGCTTAGCTTCAGCTGTTTTCTTAGCGTAATGGAGAACTGAGTCAATCAAACTTGTTTGGATATTTTGATCCTCACGCATCTGCTCTTCACTGGTTGAGGTTAATTGGGTTACGGCAATTAAAATCGGCCCTTGACCAAGACCCTCACGAGCAGCTTGGAGCATATCAACCCCACCCGCAGCTTGAACAGTAGTCATATCAATGCCCATCTTAGCCAAAACGCGCATAGTTGATTTGACAGTATTAGGAATATCATGCAGTTTCAAATCAAGAAATACACTGTGACCAAGATCTTTCACATAACGAACAATCTCAGGACCTACAGCATAATAGAGTTCCATACCAATTTTAACGTAAAGTTTTTCTACTTTGGGAAAAAGATCTAAAAAGGCTTTAAATTCCTCAAAATCAGGAAAGTCTAGGGCAATAATGGGACGTGCTTCACGCATAAATAATTCCTTTCTGGACATAAGCTACAAAAAAACCTTACTTCCACAGAAGCAAGGTTACAGAAAATAAAGAGCAGACTGCTCCCCTCATTAACGTGTAAACCTTGTAGACTCTCTGGACTTGATTAAAGGTATCTCATTTTTCTCATTATAGCCTATTTTGGTATAGCTGTCAAAAAAATTTAGAAGAATCAGCCAAACATTCGGAAATAGGCAATAATGAGACAGAGATATGAGAAAAAACCAATCAAAAAGATTGGCTTTAGCATGTTTTATTGAATATGTTCGGGACTAAATTGAGCCTCTGGTGACATGTGTTTTGGACTATGATAATGTTTGCGGAATGCTTCTTCCTCGATGTTAACCATTTTGATTTGTTCAAACATAACCGGTGGAACTGGTACTTCTTTCAAAGACATGGCAATAATTTTCAAAGATGAAAAGACATCAATGAGAACACCAAAAACACGAATCCGATTATCCCCTAAAATAGCTTGGAAAACCTTTTTAGATTGACAAAGATTTATTAGCTCATCAAGTCCTTTAACCCATTTTTCAACAATTTGAAGGGTTTTATTCATCAACTTAAAGGCTTTTTCTTCATACCAAAAAGTGGATTCTATCAACCGTTGTTGTTTATCCAGGCCATCAATAGCTTTAACGAGGTCACCTAATTCAGACTGAACAAGTGCTGGCGAGAAATTTGCCCCCAAAATAGAAGGCGTTCTTTCCACCAATAAAAGCTCATCTTTAAAAAGTGTCAAATAGTGAATACTGACCAATAATTTTTGAATTAAAACTTTGTGACCATCTTGTTCAGTTACACTCATACGACACCATCCTTTACAGCTACTTATACGCGAAAACTATATTATTAATATAACACAAGAAAATTAAAAGGGCAATGCTATTGCATGATAATGTCGTGACAAAAACAACCGCTCTTTCCCTTAATTTAGAGGAAAAGTAATGCGAAGATTACTTTTTTGTAAAATTTTAATCTTCTAATTCTTTGAGCGGTAATTTAGAGAGTCTTTGTAAATCTTGTTTGTATATTTTTTCTAGTTTATCATGTATAATCTCAATGTTCATATCAACACTATCTAATTTCTCTAAGACATCATTCTTGCTTAACTCATCTTGAAGATTTAAATAATTTTCAAGACAATTAGTATAGCGACAAACTTCTCTCATCTTATTTTCATATGCTAAAGCTAAAAATGGTATTGCATTCTTAGCAGCAAGCACAATACTATGATATCTCATACCTACCATAAATCGGAGTTTTGAAATAGCTGCATCATACTCATCTGAAGTTTTAATGTCATTTCGATATACAATTTTAGAACTTGATAACCCAGTTTCAACTAATTTAGAGACTACTTGATTAATATATGAAGTTTCAGGTTCTTCACCTATGTGAGGAATTACATCAATTGAATAATTATTTTTTTGACAGAATTCAGAGATCGCTGGAATGATATTATTCAATACTTCTTCTGACATATTTCTACCTTTAAACTCAGGATGCCAATCAAGTAATGTAACTACTAAACCAATTTTTGACAAATCTCTTTCTGCAGTTATTGGATCAAGTGAAAATGCTGTATCCACTCCGAGTTCTGAATTTAAACCTAATGATTGTAAATAATCCTTACTTCTTTGTTCTCTAACATATAATTTTGATTTCCGTAAAACTTTTGTGGCAAGAAAATCAAATAATTTATTACCACTTGCATTAATCGTATTTAGACAAAAGATTGGAGTTTTATTTTCTTTTATAACAAAGAGTAATCGGATTAAAAAAGCCCAATCCTTATAAATACCAATACTTGCTCCACATGGTGTAACATAAATATAATCAGCTTCTCTAATAGTTTCAACCATATCTTTCATAACTTTATTGTTTAAAGCATACTTATTGAAAGGAGTTTTTCTAAATAATAAATAATTTAATATGCCAACTTTACCAGCATTCTTTAGCCTCAAGTCTTCATTCCTATGTTTGATTTTCGGATCGTCAATATCAAGTTTATAGGCAGAATTATATATAATGTCTATTTGATCAATTTTGGGATTTTTTAGTAGATTTTTTACTAAAGCTGTACCTGCCGCTTCATCCCCTCTGTTCTCGGTATATTGATTAATAACTATTGCTTTCACTAAATTCTCCCTTTTAAATTATTTATGACGCTTAAAACAATATTTTTATTTGAATATAAAAAAATGAAAATTGTAACTAATAATATAAGTATTTGTACAGTTAAATTACTATACAAAATAACTATTGAAAAACTAGACAATGCTATGATTCCGATAATCGAGAATAAAATAATTCTCTTGACATTAAATAAGCTATCTAATTTTTTTAATCTCATAACGAACATAATAATATAACTAATCATAGTCGAGATGGCAGCAGCATAAATTCCAATAAATTTTATTAATAAGAAATTTAGAAGTAAGTTAGCAACTGCTCCTACTACTGTTGTTAATCCATTTGTTTTTGAATCCATATTACCTAAAAGAATTCCACCAAAATATTGAGCTAGGTTTAAAAAAACAGTGGCAAGAATAAGTATTGGAACAATATAAATTCCTCCAATATATTCATGTCCGAGAAAATATTTATAGAGAAATGGCGTTATAGCTACAATACATAAGGCACTGGAAAAAAGAAATAAAAATAACTGTCTAAAAGTACTGTTGTAAAACTCCCTTCTTTTCTCAATATGATCTTTTGCAGAAGTTATCGCACTTTGTTGCCAAGCTAAATTAAAAATACTATAAAATACAGCAATTAAGGTCGGAATTTTTGTACTAACAGCATAAATTCCATTCATACTACTACCTAAAAATATTTTAATTATTGTTCTATCAGATACGTTCGTTACCCACCAAGATATTGCATTCGGGAGCAACGGTAATGAGTATAAAAGTAGCATTTTAAAGACATCAAAATCAATTGTTTTATTATTATAATTCAAGTATAGTTTTTTTGAAAAAATGATAGTTAATGCTGTAGTAAGATAAGCTAGACCAAATGCATATAGGAGACCATCTACTCCCAATCGTAATCGATATACAAGTACGAATGAAAAAACAATTGTTGCAATTCCACAGAAGATATTAGCTATTGAATAACTCTTTAATTCATTTCTACCTCGCAAATACTCTGTTGAATAAACTTGTAAAGCAAACATTGCAGTACAAAAAGTAAATGAAAGATGGTACTGAAAATCAACTAATGTTCCAAATATTATTGAAAAAATAATTGAGTTCATTAAAACAAATAGTATACATGTTCTAAAATAAACATCCCCTTTTACTTTGTCATCTAGTGTATAACGTAATACAGCTTGTTCTAATTGTAAAGTCAATATAGGAACAATTAGAGAGACATAACTAAACAAAAGGTCATAGTCACCATACTGTGAAGGAGTTAGCCAAATTGTAAACAGTGGAACTAATAAGAACGATATAGCTTTAGTGAAAATATTTCCAATACCAATAATAATGGTATTTTTAAATAATTCTTTTTTTCTATCCACTACTTGCCTCTTCCATATACTAAATTAATTCTTAATATTAAACTAAATATCAATGCCATCAGAACATTCATTACAGTTACTTTTAAGGTGAAAACATTGGCAAAGAAAGACATAAAAATTGCAACCGTTGTCGCTGCATATAAGAAGAAAGACCCAAAGTTTTTATTTATTTTGAATGCTTCATAGCTAGATCTTGAAATTAAACCACAGAAAAATGTCATTACATAAGCAAATGGTACTCCACCATCCTGGATAAAATCCTGAAACATAGTACCAGTAGTCATTGAAGGAATTGGTAATAAATTTCTCCATTCATCAAGATATGAATAGGTTTGAAGTGAATAAATTCCTTTCAACTTAAGCAATTCTAATATTGAGCCAAATGTTTTTAATCCATAAAGATTATGAGTATCCGAAATAATAAAATGATAAAGATTTTCATAATTAAAAGCTACATATAAGTATGGTTGAGTTAAAAATTTTAGATTAAAAGGAATAGCCATCCTATAAGCACTATACAATGTATCCATCGAAACACCATACATATCTTTATAGACAAATTCAAAAAGAAGAATGAACATTGCTATAATTGCTAACGCTGCCGTTAAAAGTGTTTTTAGCTGTATTTTTTTTCTAAAAGTATTATATGAAATTAAAAATAGTACTAGCATGTAGATTATTTGAAATTTATTCGATAACAATAAAGCTATAAGTACAATTGATGTGCAATAGACCCAAAACATCAATTTTGTTGCATTTTTATTAAATTTATCATATAACAATAATCCAAAAAATGAGGATTGTAAAATTACAATTGTACCCCAACCAGAAACAAAGTATTCTGCTCTATTACCTTTACTAATGGCAGGAGGTGGGCCTAAGACTTCGACCATCTTTACAAAAGAGAAAATTAAAAGAAACCATACAATAAATATTAGAATATTCATTGTTAGTGTAGAATAATCTACAAACTCCTTTTCTTTAGGTTTATGAACCAAACTAGCAGTCTTATCACCAAGATAAAAAATAATGATTAGGGAAAGAATCATAGCTGTAAACCAAATTGGATAAGGTGCTTGTAAAAATGAATATCTTAAAGTTGAAAGAAAATATGTAGACAAAATTAATAAAGAATAAATAATTGATGGTCTTAGTAAGTCCTCAACTTTACCAAATATTAAAAATGCTATATACAAGATTAGTAGAATACCGACAATTATTGACATTATGTTCTCAGCTCCTCTAATATTGATAGTGCTTGACTTGTTTTATCTAATTGAAGCTGCTTATCGTCATTTCTATAAAAAATATTAAGTAGATGGTATCTCATTTTATATGCACTAATCATCCTTTTTAGGGTATTCCTTACTTCTGAGGGACCATAAAATTTATTAACAAATAAAATAATATTTTCAAACATTTTCTTTTGTTTATTATAACTTACGTTTTGGTTTTCACTTGCACCACCAATATGTATTAATGATGAATTAGTTAGATATAATGTTTTCTTATTTAATTGAACTAGAACTTTTTTACAAAGATCCATATCTTCGGTATACATGTAATATTCAGTTGAGAAACCATTAACTGACTTTGCATCAACGGTTCGTAACACCATTTGAGCACCAATTACCCAATCAGGGAAATAATCCTTATTTGTATCATAATAACTCAAAAAATACTTTTTTTTAAAAAAATTTGGAATAATTCTACCAATATGCAAAATGTCAAAAAACATGGTTTTACTATTAGCAAAATTAAAACATGATTGTTGATGACTACCATCTAAATTTTTTAATCGAGATGCAACAATTCCAATTTCTGACCTATTTGAAAGAACATCCATAGAGGTTGAAATAATATCCTCAGTTAAAATGACATCAGGATTCAAGTAGCAAATAAAATCTGTATGCACTAATTTCAATGCTAAATTATTGCCACCCGCAAAACCTAAATTTTCCTGACTCTCAATTAATTTAGTATTCGGGAAATTATGCCTTATTATAGCTACCGTCTTATCTGAAGAATTGTTATCAACCACAATAACTTCGGTATTTTTTGGAGAATACTTATAAAGACTAGCTAAGCAATCTTCAATTTCACTTTCATTATTCCAAGTCACAATAATATATGTAACAGATTTACTCATTGTTATTTCCTTTGTTAACCTCTTGTTGTATTCTTTCAATATCTCTCTTTGAAATATTGATAACTCGTTGGTTTAATATAAAATTAGGAATTAATTTCTTAATTTTCTGTTTATGTTTAGCACTATCACTAAACCACGTGGCAGCATATTGATGAATCATATAAGTATTTTTTGTGATAGTTAATTGTTGCGTATCTGCATTTAAAGGATTGAAATATTCTTGAGGATAAACTTTTAATCCAGGTAATTCTTGAATCTTATTGCTCCAGTTTTTCCCAATTTTTAATCCCTGTTGCATTAGTCCTACAGTATTTGCAGCTGGACAAGGTACTTTATTAAACTTACCATCACCCAAATCAAAAATTCGATATTTATAAATATCTAACATAGATTTTACACAAACATTATTCGCCTCTGCAGCAAACCCAAGACCAGTAGTGGCTTCCATCGGGTTTTGAAATCCAATAAAACCAATCCCATCATCTAATAAAGGTGAGATATCTTTAAGCAATTCAATATCAGTGTCAAGATAAACCCCACCATATTTATAAATTATTTCCAGTCTTGCATAATCTGAAACAAATGCCCACTGTTTTGCTTCATATGCTTCCTTACAATACTGATTATTATTAATATCAAAATTATTCTCATCCCATCTTATAATTTTAAATTCAGGAGCATATGTTTTCCACGTATCAATGTAGTTTTGATATTTTTCTGGTATCGGATTACCACCAAACCAGCAGTAATGAATAATTTTTGGAATCATAATTTCTCCTCTTATGAATGTAATCTTTGATAAATAATTTTTCTTACAAAATTAGGAAGTATACAAACTATGGCATGTGGTAAAGCACTTAGAATAAAGTCAAAACTTGAAATCCATCCAATTGATTTCATCCAAATATTAAATTTTAATAAATCTCTCGCATAAGAATACCCTCCGCGTCTTAAATACAAATCAGAAGGTGTACGCATTAGTAACAACGGATTTCCAATGTTTTCAACAAAATATTTCTCATTTAATATCCTTACCCAAAGATAGTAATCTTCAAATAGATGATACTTTTCATCATATCCACCAACAGCTTCAACTACACTTTTCTTAAACATTACTGCTGGATGGTTGAATGGATTTCTTCTTTTTGAAAAATTGATAATATCACTGTTTGTTAAAGGGACAACCCTACTACCAGTAATCACATCCTGTTTGTCTTGAAATTCTAAAATTTTACCACTTATTAATGCTAAGCTTTTATTCTTCTCAAATTTTTTTAATTGTAACTCACATCTATTTGGTAATGAAATATCATCAGTATCCATTCTAGCTACTAACTCATTTTTACAAGACTTCAATCCCTCATTCAAAGCAAATCCAAGTCCCATATTTTTCTCTAGTCTGATCACATTAATAATATCGCAAAATTTATTTTTGAAATTTTTAATAACTTCTTCCAAATCATTTGTTAGGGGACCATCACACACTAACACTAAATCATCAGTTAAAACAGTTTGATTAAAAATGCTATCAAGTGCCTCTTTTAAAAATTCTGGATTTTCCTTAATATAAACAGACATTAAAACTGAATACTTTTTGTTCATTTTAGCTTAACACCTTGATTTATTTTATTTCTATTTCTTTTCAGCTTTCATTACTGAATCTTGGAAACTGACGACATTATAATCAAAGACTTCTTGAGATAAGCTTTGATCATAGATGAGATTTCCAAATAACTTATTGATTTGACTGACTCCAAACATGCTTTTAATTAAAGGATTAAAAAGAGGTGTAAGGAATGTCTTTTGACCATTTGCTGATCTGATTGTTTCAACTAAGTTACTTGTATTTACGTATTCCTTATTCTGTGGAAAGTGCAAGCCACTAAGTTCATTATCAATGGCTAATCTAACAAATTCCAAAAGATTATCAATGTAAACCATACTACGTTCATTTTCAATTTTAGGGAAAACTGGAGTCAATTTTGAAAGTTTTGAAAGCCGTGTGTAATTTCCTGTTGCATTAGGTCCATAGACCATTGGTGGACGCATGATAAGGATTTTGAAAGCGTCAGATTGCAAGGCTTTCAAGCCTTCTTCTGCCGCCAATTTGCTTTTACCATAATACGTTGATGGATTTTCCTTTGTGGCACGGTTGATAATTGATTCTTCATTTCCATAAACACTCATACTACTTAAAAAGATGAAGTGTTTTACTCCTGCTGCTTTAGCAAGACTGGCCAATTCAATAGGTAAATCAGTATTTACTTTTTGGTATAGATTGGAATCAACATTTTTTTCATTTTTATGAACAATGGCAGCAACATGAAAGATCACGTCGTAGGGAGTAAAGTCCGTATTTTTCCATTCAGGCTTTATCATATTCAAGGTATCTACTTGATATTCTCCTTGAGAGTTCTCAAGCCACTTTTCAAAAGAGGTTCCAATATAAGAATTGGCTCCTGTAATTAATACATGCTTCATTGTGAGGACTCCTTATCCTTGTTTCCAGTTCCACCTTCAACAACACCATCGCTTTTAAGAACACTAATAAAAGTTCCAATAAAGCATTTAACGTCTAGCATAAAGGACATATTTTTGACATAAAAACCATCTAATTGGGCTTTTTCTTCTATCTCAAGTTCATCACGACCATGAATTTGGGCCCAACCTGTTAGACCTGGCAAGATATCATTAGCCTGATATTTATCGCGCTCTGCAATCAAATCGTATTGGTTCCATAGGGCAGGTCTTGGTCCAATAATAGCCATTTCTCCTTTAAAAATATTAAAAAGTTGTGGCAATTCATCAAGACTTGTTTTTCTTAAGAAAGCTCCAACTTTTGTAATCATAGCAGTCGGATCTTTCAACATATGTGTAGGCATATCAGCTGGAGCATTGACGTACATACTTCGGAATTTGTATATCATAAAGTGTTCTTTATTTTTACCAACTCGCTTTTGTTTAAATAAAACTGGTCCTTTTGAATCAATTTTAATAGCGACTGCAATCCCAGTTAAAATTGGACTTAGAAGGACTATTGCGATAGCTGACAATATAAAAGCTAAGAGTCGTTTAATATATGGGTACATCTTTACTCCTGTTTTGCATTTTTAATTAAGGTTTCTTTGAGATCTTTTTCAGATAATTGATCTAAACCATTGATTAGTGCTTCAACGTCTTCTAATGGTTTTGAGGTAACTTTACCAACAAAGATTTTGTCATGAATTTGTTCACTCACACGTTCATCGCTAGAAAGCAATTCTTCGTATAGTTTTTCACCAGGACGAATGCCTGATTCAACAATTTGAATTTCATCTTCGGTATGTCCGCTAAGCTTGATAACTTTTTTAGCTAAGTCTAAAATTTTAACGGGTTGCCCCATATCAAGAACAAAAACTTCTCCACCTTGGGCTAGGTAACCCGCTTGAATGACCAAACGACTAGCTTCCGGAATAGTCATGAAGTAACGTGTCATGCGGAAGTCAGTTACCGTTACAGGTCCAGCTTTTTTGATTTGTTCTTTAAAGAGCGGAACAACTGACCCACGACTACCTAAAACATTTCCGAAACGCACAGCCGCAAATTGTGTTTTACCAACCTCATTTAAACCTGTCACAATCATTTCTGCGAAGCGTTTAGTTGCTCCCATAACATTAGGTGGGTTTACTGCCTTGTCTGTGGATATCATGACAAATTTTGGAATGCCTGCTGCTTTTGCAGCTTCCGCCACATTTTTGGTTCCAAAAATATTATTCTTAACAGCTTCACGTGGATTGTATTCCATCAAAGGCACATGTTTGTGAGCAGCAGCATGGTAAACAATATCTGGTTGATAATCGGCCATAATTCTAAAGATTAACGGACGGTCTTGGATATCCGCAATAATGGGCACAATTTCGATGGCATCTTGATACTTAGCTTTTAATTCTCTGTTTATCAGATAGATGGAGTTTTCACCATGTCCTAAGAGGAGAATTTTTTTAGGTTTGAATTTTGCGACCTGACGACAAATTTCTGAACCGATTGAACCACCGGCACCAGTAACTAAAACTGTCTTACCATTAAAAAATTCAGATAAAGAAGACTGATCCAAAACAACTTCTTTTCGTCCTAACAAGTCAGCAATGTCAATTTCTTTAAACTTGCTAAGCGAGACATTTCCCATGACAATATTTTCAATACTTGGCATGTTGTTGACGGGAACGTTTGCGGAATGACAAATATCTAAGATACTTTCACGTTCAGGCTCAGACAAACTTGGAATGGCAATGGTAACTTGGTTGACTTCATAATCAGCAACAATCCTTGGAATACTATATTTGTTACCCAAAACTTTGATACCATGAAGATATGTGCCATGCTTGTTAATATCAGCATCGACGATTCCCACAATCTCCATATTTTTGCCTTTATTGAGAACTGTTTGAACAAAGGCAGATCCCCCTTCACCAGCTCCAACGACCAAGATGCGTTTTTTATTTTTTTGTTTGCGCTTTTGCATTTGTGGTGCAAAATCGTGATAAATGCGCCAGGTCATTCGTGGAATGACTACCAGGAAAGTACTGAAAAGATACCCCAGAAAAATAAAGCGTCTGCTAAAGGAATCAAAGTTTAGAAAAACGACAATATAGGATACAATTGAGGCAATTAATAAACTGACAATAATTTCAAAAATAATTTTATAATCGGTGAAACGATTAATAATTGAAAATATTCTTAATCTAATTCCAACAAGGGTATAAACAAAAAGAGTCACGAAAAGAGTTAGAAGAACTTCCTTATCTGTTAGATTATGGCTATAAGCTAACAAAAATTGATGTGCTGATACAAAGGAAATGCTAATCATCAACAAATCTAAGAAATATAAAATTACTCTTTTCTGGCTTCTTTTCATCTTTATTTATCTCTTTCTTGACTTACGTTTTGCTTTTTTACTACTGTTTTCTTTCTTACCGTAATTCCCATAATTACCGTAAGCTCCGTAGGAACCATAACCACCATAGGAATCTATTGTACTATCAACTTTATTAAGAATAATTCCAAGGAATTGGGCACCACTTTGTTCCATTTGTTCTTTGGCTTTTTGAATAAAGCGACGTTTAATGGCTCCTTCTTCAGTAACAATGACTGAAGCATCTGCTTTTTGAGCCACAATAGCTGAATCAATAACCAAACCAATCGGCGGTGTATCGATAATGACATAATCGAACACTTCTTTTAAAGTATCAATCATGTAATTAAAGTTACTATTTTGCAAAAGGGTTGTTGGGTTTGGTGGGACATGACCTGCCGGAATAACCATTAGGTTTTCGATATTACTTCTAGAGATGACTGCTGATAAGTCAGCATTCCCAGAGAGATAACTAGACAGACCTTCATATTTTTCATCCGACTTAAAAGTCCCTGACATAACTGAATTTCGAATATCAGCATCAATGAGCAAGGTCTTCAATCCAGCCTTAGCAAATGATACTGCTAAGTTGACTGATGTTGTTGATTTCCCTTCACCTAGTTGAACTGATGTGAGGACAATAACTCTGAGATCACGTCCTGAAAATTGAATATTGGTTCTGATGGAGTTGTAATACTCTTCAGCTAATGTATATAAATCTAATTTTGATTTGACTAATTCTAATTGTGCCATGATACACCCCTTACATTTTATCTGTATTTGGAACGATACCTAGGAGCGTCATTCCAAGAACTTCTTCGACATCTTCAGGTCGTTTGACACGATCATCGAGAACTTCACGAACAACAACGACAATCATTGTCAGTAAAGCACCCATGAAGATACCAAGTAAAGTGTTACGTTTAATGTTTGGTGAGGATGGACTAGACGGCAATTGCGCTTTTTCAAGTGGTGTCACATCTTCAACTTTAGTAACTTTTTTAATTTTTTCTGAAGCCACTTCACGAATGGAATTAGCTAAATCTTTAGCCTGTTGTGGATCTTGGTTGGTTACTGAGATTGAGATAACTCGGGTATCAGCTGGGATAGTGACTGAGATCATTTTAGATAATTGTTCTGGAGTAACAGTCAAACCATCATTAGCTATCACATCTTTCATGACATCACGAGAGGTAATAATTTCTTTATAATCGTTTACCAAATAATCACCCGCCTGTAAATCTAATGCAGTCAAGTTATCAGATTGCTGACGATTAATTACATACAATCGTGTTGAAGAAGTATATTCAGGCTTAATAAGAAAAAGGGAAGCCATTAAAGCAAGTGTGCCAAAGAAAAGGGCCATAAAAAGGATGAGAAATTTTTTATTCCAAAGTTTTTTCAAAAGGCTAAGAACATCAATCTCCATTGATGAACGGTCTGTGTTATTCATAAAATCTCCTATAAATATTGATTATCGATTAAGGTCTGAGCATTGCTTTCAAAAAGTGCCCGTGCCCGGTTGCGACCATATTCTTTAGCCACTAAATCACGAGCTTCTTTCATATATGGTGGGCGTTTCTTTAAGTTGTGCATATCTGAAGCCACACAGTGAACAAGGTTTTCATCCAAAAAGTAAGTTGCTCGCTTTTTAAAGACTTTTAGTTTATCGCCGAATAGCTTCGCTTTCACAACGTGAGCACTGTTAACTTGTGTGTAGCAACCCATATCAATTAATTCTTGGACGCGGTCTTTCTTAAATGCTAGGGCCTCATAACGTTCGATGTGGGCTACAATTGGTGTAATTCCTAACATGATAACCTGTGATAAGGCTGTGTGAATCTCCTTCCAAGGCGTAGCATGGAGAATTCAATTAAAGCGTAACGGGTCCCATTCATGCGGGGAACTAACTGATGCTCTAATTTTTCCAAAATATCACGGGTGAAATAAAGTTCTGCTCCATAGAGGAGAGTTAAATCAGGATAGAGCTTCTGCGCTTCCCTTTTAACTTGTAAAAATTTATTTGCAATATCATCTTCAGGCGTTTCAAACATTCCTTTTCGACGGTGGGATGTCGAAACAATGGTACGAACACCTTGTTTATAACTTTCTCCAATAAGAGATAGACTTTCATCTATCGTTAGCGGACCATCATCCACATCAAAGACGATGTGGGAATGGATATCAATCATTCATTTCCCTCCATGGTTGCCTTAATGGCTTCTTTTGCTTGGTTAACACTTGCATCATCTAGTTTAAGCATATATAAAGCTGATCCCGGCATAGCATAGGAAGGTAATTGACCTGTAGAACCTGTACCTGTGACATCTTGAGATGTAACGGAGAAACTTTCTTTATTTTCAATTTGACTGTTTGCTATGGTCATCATTTGATTCAAACTCAAATTGGTTTGAACAGAATTTTGCAGACCAGAAATAACAGCTGTTGCTTGACTTGGTGATTTGATGCTACTTAACTTATTAATAATAGCTGTGATTACGCGTTCTTGATTTTTCCCACGGTCGTTATCGCCACCTTGTAAGGCGTGTCGTTCGCGGACGAAGACCAAGGCTTGTTTTGAATTCAAGGCAATGATTCCTCGTGGGAAATCATAACCACCTGCAGAGAAGGCTGTATCATTTTGCACTTCAATACCACCCAATTGGTCGATGAGTTCCGTAAAGGTTGTGAAGTTAATACGAGCATAATTATCAATTTGAATACCGTAGAGATTTTCTAGGGTTTTCATTGAGGTTTCAACACCATAAATACCGGCATGGGTCAATTTATCGTATTGATCGCCACCACCATCTGGAATTTTGACGTAAGAGTCACGAGGTGTTGTTGTTAAGAGAACTTTATGAGTATTCATATTAACGGTCATGATAATATTGACATCTGAACGTGAAACTGTTGAGATATCGCCATAAGTATCAATACCACTAATATAAAGGTTATAAACTCCTGATTTATTTAATGGTTTTTCAGAACTTTTAATGTTCTTTTTGATTTTGTAGGTATAGATGGTTTTGACTTTGTCTTTGTAATTTTCGTCATTTTGTTCAATCAAAGCTTGGTAAGCAGAGTTCATGACCATGGCTTTGGCAGAGCCGTCCTTAAGATCTTGATATGCAGCTTGATAAGAAGCCACTTCTTTTGTTTTTGGACTGACTTTTTTGACAGATTGTAAGTGGGTCATCAGTTCACTGATGTTACTTTCATCAGCTTTCTTCGGTGCTTCGAGGCTATCCACTTCTTTAATGGTAGAGATGCTACTGTCTTTTGGCACAACAACTGACATTTCAACTTCTGAGAAGGCTGCCGTTTTATTCATTTGCGCCGTTAAATCAATGGTTGACTTAAAAGTATAAAGCATGATGCTAAGGCGATGTTAGCCAAAATGAGACCAAGCATTGTAAAAAGTTTGGCTTTTTTCTTAATAACTAATAAAAGCGCTAGAAAAAAAAGAGCTCCTAAAACGGCACTGATGATAAGGTTGAGATGATGAAAAGCTAAGAAATTATAACTATACATCATAAAACCAACAATAATTGAGAGAAGGGCATAGAGAATTAATAATGCAAAATTAATAAGGGTAAAAGTACCATTTCCTCTACGACTTGATTTTCTGTTTTTACGTGACCTTGTCGACATTTTTTAAAATCTCCAGATTCTTTTAAATACACAAAAATATAGATTAATTCTAGCATTTTTAGAGAAAAATTGCAATTTCTAGAAACATCATTTTCCTGTAATTTTTAATCATTTATTTATTATTAAAATTTCTATGAGAAATGTCCGCTTAGTGACAGCATTTATAATTATCCAAAAAGATTATTAAAACACGGATGAAAACCCTTTATGTTTAGATACTTGAATCTTACAACTATTTAAGATAAACTGTCTTTATGAGATTACAACAATTACATTACATTATTAAAATTGTCGAATGTGGCTCTATGAATGAAGCTGCCAAACAATTATATATTACACAACCCAGTCTCTCTAATGCGGTCAAAGACCTTGAGGCAGAGATGGGTATTTCTATATTTATCCGCAATCCTAAAGGGATTACCCTGACCAAAGATGGTGTGGAATTTCTTTCATATGCCCGTCAAATTGTGGAGCAAGCCTCGCTATTAGAAGATCGCTACAAAAACCAAAATAGCAACCGTGATCTCTTCAGTGTTTCCTCGCAACATTACGCTTTTGTGGTCAATGCCTTTGTGTCACTCCTAAAAGAAACAGATATGTCTCAATACGAACTCTTCTTACGGGAAACCAGAACTTGGGAAATTATTGATGATGTTAAAAACTTCCGCTCAGAAATTGGGGTTCTCTTCTTAAACGACTATAACCGAGATGTCCTGACTAAGTTATTAGATGAGAGCCATCTGATCTCAAATTTACTCTTTAAAACCCAGCCCCATATTTTTGTCAGTGAAGACCACCCACTAGCTGATAAAACCAGTCTGACATTAGAGGACTTAGAACCTTATCCCTATTTATCCTACGACCAAGGGCTTCACAACTCCTTCTACTTTTCAGAGGAGATGATGGCCAACATGCCGCACAATAAATCTATCGTTGTCAGTGACCGAGCTACACTTTTCAATCTAATGATTGGTCTTCATGGATACACTGTCGCATCAGGTGTCCTCAATAGCCAACTCAATGGTAATCATATCGTAGCCATCCCTCTCGAAGTCCCTGATATTATTGATGTTGTCTATATCAAACATGAAAAAGCAAACCTCTCAAAAATGGGCGAAAAATTCATCGATTATCTAAAAGAAGAAGTTCAATTTAAGCATCCTGAATAACCAAAGAAGCCTAACAAAAGTTAGGCTTCTTTTCAATCGTTTAATTTTAATGACCAGTGAACCCTTTTTTGATAATGTCATTAACTTGATCAAAATAGAAAGGTTGACGTTGGTAGTTGACACCTGAATAGGTGGCTAATTCAATAATTTTGTTTAAGAATGCTTGTGAAGAGAAATTGGTTGTTCGGTGTAACTCTTCTTCATCAAAAGCTTTTATGAGGTGAGCTAATGGATTACGGACAGATTTCTCAAATCGACGCAATTCTTCAACAGTATCTTTGATTTCTTGTGGCAGGTCAGATAGGATTAAAAGATCCGTCAGACTTCGCGAAGTGATATTACGGCTTTGCCTTTTTCCCAAATAAGTCTCAAAAATCGGCAGTCCTGCTGCTTTCATCTTGTGGAAATCCCAGGTATCATACTCATCATTTTTGGCATCAATGATGAAGCTGTCAAAGTTAGGGATTTGCTGACGGATCAATGTTTGGAAAAGTCGGTAAAGGATAGGTGAAACAGACCGCACGAAATCGATAATGTCACCGTTCTTGATTTTAACTTCCAAGTCCAAGAGATAATTGGCGATTTGTTCTTTTTCCAAATCCTCATTCATAAAAAAGTTAAAATGGTGTGTCTTTTCTAACTCTTCCAATTTCGTTTTGTGCTCAGTCAAAAAGGCAAGGTTGAGCTCTCGTCTTTCCTTGACCATTTCTAGTAGAAAGAGCGACTCCTCATCCAGCTTAGGCATTTCTTGAGCAATCTTAAAAGTGTGATTATAAGCATAGACACCCAAAAGGATGTCTATTGTTTTTTCAATTTCAGTCATAAGCGATAAGGGTTTCCAGCCCGACTTGCATCATGTCAGTAAAGGTTGTTTGGCGTTCTTCAGCGCTTGTGTCTTCACTTGGGTCATTCAAATTATCAGAAATTGTCATGATACCAAGAGCTTTCACACGGTGTTGTGCTGCTAAGTAATAAAGAGCTGCGGCTTCCATTTCAACAGCTTTGACACCCATCTTACCAAGCTCCATAGTGCGTTCCGGTGAATTTGAATAGAAAACATCAGAAGAGAGGACATTACCTACGTGAGTGGTCATGCCTAAATCTTTGGCGATATGGTAGGCTTTGTCTAAAAGACCAAAGTCCGCAATTTGAGGGAAATCGAACTCAGGGAAGTCGTTACGAATAATGTTTGAGTTGGTTGCTGCGGCTTGGGCAAGAACTAATTCACGCACATGCACATCAGGGTCAATGGCACCAGCCGTCCCTACACGGATTAAGGTTTTAACCCCGTAATCGACAATCAATTCACGGGCATAAATTGAGATAGATGGCATCCCCATTCCAGTACCCATTACTGAAACACGGTGACCTTTATATGTACCTGTATATCCTAGCATGCCACGGATTTCGTTGAAACAAACAGCGTCTTCTAAAAAGTTTTCAGCAATAAATTTAGCACGTAAAGGATCACCTGGCAAAAGAATTTTGTCAGCAATCTGACCCTTTTCAGCAGAAATATGAATAGACATAATAGTAAACATTAAGGGCAGTTCTAATTATTCTCGATTCTGATTTTTAAACAAGATTTTAAAAGCGAATTAGAGAAATTGATTTGAAAAGTTCTATTACAAGAACCCTGCCCTTACCTTTCATTTGATAGTAAGTGATAGTAAAACCTGATTAACGTTCATACGTGATAAACGATTAATCTAAAAATTTTTGATTTTATAACTTTATAGCTTTTTAAAGTTGACCTAAAATAGCTTTGACTAAACCTTTGAAGTCTTCTTTGATATGCTCTGTTACAGCAACAACTTCTTCATGGTTTAATTCTGATTGGAAGCCAGCCGCAAAGTTGGTAATAGCAGAGATTCCTAGCACTTTCATGCCTGAATGGGCTGCAACGATAACTTCTGGAACAGTTGACATACCGACAGCGTCAGCACCCATCATTTTGAAAGCACGGATTTCAGCTGGTGTTTCATAGGTAGGACCAGTAACACCAATATATATCCCGCCTTCAAGTTTGATGCCTAATTCTTGGGCAACACGGTTAGCAATTTGACGGTATTCAGCTGTGTAGGCATCTGACATGTCTGGGAACCGTGGACCAAATTCTTCTAAGTTCTCACCAATTAATGGATTATTACCAGTCATATTAATATGGTCTGTAATTGCCATTAAGGTACCTGGTCCGTAGCCAATACCCCCAGCAGCATTTGTTACGATAACTCCTTGGCAACCAAGAGCTTTCATGACACGTACTGGGAAAGTCACTACTTCTAAAGGATTCCCCTCATAGAAATGGAAACGACCTTGCAAAGCGAGCACTTTGCGACCTGATAAATCACCATAGACTAATTTACCAGCATGGCCGACAACTGTTGATTTGCCCCAGTTAGGAATATCATTATAGTCGATGACAATTGGATTTTCAATTTCATCAGCCAGTTCGCCTAAACCTGAGCCTAAAATAAGCCCAAATTCAGGTTCTTTAATTCCTTTAAGATTTAAATAATCTCTTGTTTCATTAATTTTTGTCACTAAAGACATATTGTCTCCTTTTTTCTTTTATTTTGGATAAACAATTTCCCCGTCCTCTTTGGTATAAGGACTAGGTAAATTGACTGGTAAAATATCTAAAAGTATTTCTGAAGGACGGCAAAGTTTAGTGCCTTTTGAAGTCACCACGATAGGCCGGTTGATTAAAATAGGGTCAAGCATCATGGCATCAATGATGTCTTCATCGCTTTTACTCTCATCAGCAAGTCCATGTTTGTCAAATTCAGGGACATTGCTACGGGTTAAGTCGCGAACTGAAATGCCCATTGCCGCAATCAAGTCCAAGAGTTCTTGACGACTTGGTGGGTTGATTAAATATTCAATCACTTCTGGCTCAAGTCCTGCATGTTTGATCATAGCAAGCACGTTACGAGAGGTTCCACAGTTTGGATTATGATAAATTCTTACTTTTTCCATTTGTTCCCTGTCCTATTGTAATTGAGAGAGGAATGATTCCCCGATCATAGCTGTGTCGACACCGAAATTCTCCGCAATAGTTGCTGAAATATCAGCGAAATGTCCTTGCGGGATTAAGCCATTGCCTGTTAAAGCTGGTGAGTAAGCTAAGAGAGGAATGTATTCACGGGTATGGTCTGTTCCAGCATAAGTTGGATCATTACCATGGTCAGCTGTGATTAAAAGCAAGTCATTGTCACGCATGGCAGCAATGATTTCTGGTAAGCGTTGGTCAAATTCATGCAGGCAATCACGGTAGCCAAAGGCGTCACGACGGTGGCCATATAGAGCATCAAAGTCTACTAAGTTAGTAAATGAGAAGCCTTTTTCAAATTCAGTTAAGCCCATGGTTGTAATCAAGGTATCGATACCATGGCTGTTTGATTTGTTATGGCCCATATCATGGTTGATACCTGAACCATTGAAAATATCATTGATTTTTCCAACAGCATAAGTATCAATGCCAGCTTGGTCTAATTTGTTCAAAACAGTATCTTCAAATGGGGCTACGGCGTAGTCATGACGATTTGCTGTCCGCGTGAAGTTCCCTGGTTGACCTAGATAAGGGCGAGCAATGACACGTCCTAATAAGGCTGGGCGTTCCATGGTGATTGAACGAGCATATTCACAGATTTTGTATAGCTCTTCAAGTGGAATGATTTCTTCATGAGCTGCAATTTGTAATACTGGGTCAGCTGATGTGTAGATAATCAACTCGCCAGTTTCCATTTGACGTTGTCCAAAGTCATCGATAACAGCTGTTCCTGAATAAGGTTTGTTAGCTTCACGAATAACTTTACGGCCTGAAAATGCTTCAATTTTTGTTAGAATTTCTTCCGGGAAACCATCCCAGAAGGTATCAAAAGGTTCAGTTATATTTAGACCCATGATTTCCCAGTGGCCAGTCATGGTATCTTTACCCAGTGACACTTCTTCCAATTTTGTAGCATAACCACTTGGGTTTGCTTCTGCAGGCACCGTTTTAAGAGCCTGTGGACGAGGAATATTTCCTAGACCAATCTTGGCCATGTTAGGAACATCAAGTCCGACAGCTTTTGAAATGTGTCCAAGGGTATCTGATGCACCATCTGGTACACCAGCATTTTGGAAATTATTTGCATCTGGAGCTGCCCCAATCCCTACGGAATCAAGTACAACTAAATGAATACGATCAAATTTAGACATTATGTCTCCATTCTAAGGGAGGTTACGGTTGGCTCCCAAATACCTATAATAATAGTAACGAATTAGTGTTTTGGTGCTTCTAAAACTTCCACACCATTTTTACCGGCAACAATCACTTTATTGACCATGCCGTTGAATAAGCCGTGTTCCACCACACCGACAGTTGTATCCAACATTTCGGCAAAGGCAAGTGGGTTTTCAATTTTCTTCAAGTCCAAATCGATGATATAGTTTTGCATGTCCGTAATCAGTTTTTGGCTATCTTTCATCCGAAATGATGGTTGGTAGCCTGATTTTTCAAAAACTCGGAAAAGACGTTCCGCACCATACTGAACCACTTCGACCGGCAATTTAAATGCACCTAAATGTTCAACCATCTTGCTTTCATCAACCACCCAAATATACTCTTTGGTTGGCGTCGCAACAATTTTTTCCATGAGCAAGGCAGCACCACCACCTTTAATCCCATTGAAATCCTTGTCCACTTCATCAGCACCATCTACAGTAATATCGATTGAATCAATCTCATCAACGGCTTTTAAAGGAATTCCAAGACCTTGAGCTTGCTTGGTTGTGGCACTTGATGTGGTCACACCGACAACATCCAAGCCTTCTTCCTTAACCCGACGTCCAATTTCTTCAACAAAGAAATAAGCCGTAGAGCCTGTACCTAAACCGATTGTCATACCATCTTTAACATATTGCGCAGCTGTCACGCCAGCAATTTTCTTAAGTGCTTCCATGATTCCTCCTGAATAGTTTAAACATTATGGACTTATATTATACCATGAAAGCGCCCACTTGTTAATGAAATTACCTTTAATTTCCGGACTTTTGGCAATGGCCGAGCAGGGACAAGATTAATTCAAAGCCTTGCTTTTAACCAAGCTTTATTCTAAAATAAGGGCATGAGTATAACAAAAGAATTTGACACCATTACAGCTATTTCAACCCCTCTTGGTGAGGGTGCTATCGGTATCGTCCGACTATCTGGGACAGAAGCCCTAGACATTGCTTCCAAAGTCTTCAAAGGTAAAGATTTAGAGCAGGTGGCTTCGCATACCATTAATTATGGTCACATCATTGACCCTCAAACAGAAGAAATTCTTGATGAGGTCATGGTCACAGTCATGCTGGCACCTAAGACCTTTACCAGAGAAAATGTCATTGAAATCAATACCCACGGTGGGATTGCTGTCACAAATGAAATTTTACAATTATTAATAAAAAATGGTGCCCGCATGGCCGAACCCGGTGAATTCACCAAACGGGCCTTTTTGAATGGCCGAGTTGACCTGACCCAAGCCGAAGCCGTTATGGATATTATCAGAGCCAAAACTGATAAAGCTATGAATATAGCCGTTAAGCAACTTGATGGTTCCCTATCCCAACTGATCAACGACACCCGTCAGGAAATTCTCAACACTCTTGCTCAAGTGGAGGTTAATATTGACTATCCCGAGTATGATGACGTGGAGGAAATGACCACTGCCCTCATGCGTGAAAAGACCCAAGAGTTTCAAACACTTTTAGAGAATTTATTGCGCACCGCTAAGCGTGGCAAAATTCTGCGAGAAGGCCTCTCAACTGCTATCATAGGCCGTCCTAACGTTGGTAAATCGAGCTTGCTCAACAACTTACTAAGAGAAGAAAAAGCCATCGTAACCGACATCGCCGGCACAACTCGTGACGTCATCGAGGAATATGTTAACATCAAAGGCGTGCCACTCAAACTGATTGATACCGCCGGCATCCGCGATACCGACGACGTGGTTGAAAAAATCGGTGTCGAGCGCTCCAAAAAAGCCCTCAACGAAGCCGACTTGGTACTACTAGTCCTCAACGCATCAGAGCCCTTAACTGAGCAAGATAGAACGCTTTTGGACTTGAGCAAAGAGGCCAACCGACTCATTCTCCTTAACAAGACCGACTTAGCAGAACACATCGAACGCCAAGAATTGCCAGACGATTTAATCCCAATTTCTGTCTTGAAAAATGAGAACATCGACATGATCGAAGACCGCATCAACCAGCTCTTCTTTGATAATGCTGGCTTGGTTGAACAGGACGCCACCTACCTATCTAACGCCCGCCACATTTCACTTATCGAACAAGCCGTCCAAAGCCTCCAAGCTGTTAACGACGGCCTAGAAATGGGAATGCCCGTGGACCTACTACAAGTCGACCTGACCAGAACCTGGGAAATCCTTGGCGAAATCACCGGTGACGCCGCCCCCGACGAACTCATCACCCAACTCTTCAGCCAATTTTGTTTAGGAAAGTGAAAAGGTCCAGTGGACCTTTTCAGCCTGAGTCTTGAAAATTGAAAGCGAAGGGGAAGCTATCTGAATAACACAAAAAGGAACTATAACAGTTCCTTTTTTCATTGAATTCAAACAGGATTGTTTTCAGTTTTTTTCTTTTCTCAGACTCCTTTTACCCCGAGGTTCATCATAGTATTAATTTTAAATTTGCTAATATCCAAACAAAAAAGAGGGTTGTTTAATCCCTCTTCCATAAGAAATACTTTTTACTGCTTGTGGAAAAAGTATCCCAAAACCCTTTAAAGCCGATACTAATTGCAATTAGTATCCAATTCAAGCCTAAAGCAGCCGGCTATCCTCACTAGCTTCATTGAATAAATCAACGTTAGTTGCTTACTACACAATAATAATATTATTTTTCGACAACCTTTGCAAGATGATTTTTGTGTCAGTTGATAAAACATTGTTAAAATTAAATAAATTATTAATTTGCTGATTCATTATTTTAAAATTAACTAAGCCCAAATTCTTCCCTAACATCTGACAATGATGATATCTTTCCTTCTAAAATATCTCGATGTCCTAATAGGATTTCATTTTTCAAGTCAGTAAAAGCTCTATGTAAATCATATTCAAAATAATCCATTACTATTTGGTCATCACTTTCATAATTATTTTTCAGTGTATGGGACAATTTGTCACCTCCATTAATTGAAATTTTGTAAATATAAATTAGCAAATTGATAAAAAGTTTTCAAGTGATTTTTTATTGATAATAACAATAAGTACAAATTCCAGAAAAAATAAATTAATATTGTCATCGTGTAAGTGAATGAAATAATTAAAATAATTCATGAATACAAGACCACGAGATTTGAAGTCGCTGACGACAACTATCAGTAAAGATAATCTAAGAAAATAATTCATAAATTATTTCGAAAAATTATAACCATACTCAGTAAGAAATCAGTGTAAGCCCTTATAAGTTCATTTCATTGTGGTGAAAGTACCAAAAATACACTTTTTGGTACTCGGAATTTTTTAGACCTTAGGCTAAAAAATTAGTCATGGAATTCAAGACCGAAGGGATTGAAGTCGCTGACGTCCGACTCACAAATGAAATGAACAATAATAAATATTTGAAATAAATTAATGTCACAAAAAGAAGCCTGACGGCTTCTTTTTTGCTTATTTAATTAATTCGTAGATAGCTTCAGCATAGATTGCTGCTGATCTGTAGATGTTTTCTAAAGGCATATATTCATTGGCTTGGTGCATGGTGTTTTCATCACCTGGGAACATCGCTCCAAAGGCAACGCCACGTTTAAGGAGACGACCGAATGTTCCACCACCGATAACTTGTTCATAACCTTTTAAGCCAGTTTGTTTTTCATAAACACTTAAAAGAGTTGAAACGAGTTCATCATCCATTGGAACATAGTGTGGCACATGTTCATGTTGTGACAAGGTAACTTCACGAACACCTTTTAATTTTTCTAAACCAGCTTTAAGAACAAAAGCATCGATTCCTTTTGGATAACGGAAGTTCAAAGCTATAGTGTTATCGTTTGATTCTCTATCAAAACTAAAGACACCAGCATTCATACTGAGGGCACCCATTTTTTCATCTTTGAAAGCAAGACCAAATTTTTTACCATCAAAGGCTTCATGTAATTGGTGACCAGCTAAACGTAAGTAAGCTTCTGCATCTTTGTTGAAAGCATAACGTGAAAGGTAACGCGCAAGTAAAGTTGCTCCATTAATACCTAGTTCTGGTGTAGAACCATGAGCAGATTTACCATGAATGGTAACTTTAATCTTGTCACCTTCTTTGGAGATATCACCCTTAACTTCTTTACGTTTAATGTATTGATCAAATTCTGCTTCAAAAATATTAAATTCTCGTGATGTAGAAATAATAGCAGTCGCTGACTCAGGAACCATATTTTCACGAAGGCCACCTTTGAATGAATGAAGAACAAATGAACCATCGTTTTCACCACCAAAGTGTAGATATTCAGTGATATTTCCTTTTTCACCATTGATGATTGGGAATTCAGCATCAGGAGAGAAACCAAAGTCTGGGTCCTTCAAACCGTTGTGGGCAAAGTAGTAATCCATATCGCCCCAACCTGATTCTTCATCGGTACCAACAACAAAACGAACTTTTTTAGAGGTTGGTAAACCTAGTTCTTTAATGATTTTTAAAGCATAGTAACAAGCTAAAGTTGGACCTTTATCATCTGATGAACCACGCGCATAAATGCGATTGTCTTTGATGATTGGCTCATAAGGGTCAGTGTCCCAACCAGCTCCAGCAGGGACCACGTCCAAGTGACCGAAAATACCAAGGACTTCTTCTCCTTCACCAAATTCGAAGTCACCAGCATAGTTATCAATGTTACGCGTTTGGTAACCATCACGTTCTGCCATGGCTAAGAAATGTTCCAAAGCTTTCACAGGACCAGGACCAAATGGGTGTTTCTCATCTGCAAGAGAATCATCACGTTCAGAGTTAATGCGAAGCAAGCTAATCAAGTCTTCAAGCATAGCCTCTTTGCGGCTCTCAACTTCTGCTTTAAAATCAATCATTAAGTTTATCTCCTTTTAAAATTTACAAAGTTAATAAGTTGTACCATAACAATACAACTTACTTAACTTTATCAACTGTCAATATAGACAGTATAACACTTTATATCTGAATTTTCACTCTTTTTAACGACGTTCAATTAATTCGTCAACAGGCAAACGGTAAGTTGGTTCCAATTTATCATCAGTATAGCCAACAGTGATTAAAATTTCCGGACGGAAACGTGGATCAACATCTAAGATTTCATTAGTTTTTGATTTATCAAAACCTAAAATCATATTTGAAGCAATCTTTTGGTCAGTTAGGGCTAAAATCAGGTTCATAGCTACCAAACCAGTATTGAACGACAAGTATTCTGCTTTTTCAAGCTCTTCCATTTTGGCATAACGTGGAGGAAGAGTTTCCATGTAGTAGCCAATCAAATCATCAGGAAGTGATTTAACACCCACACGGGCAATCTTACGCGATCTTTGAACCAGATCAGTATCAGAAAAAATTGCCACAACATACTGAGCTTGCTCAACCTGCACCTTGTTCCCAAGAACCATGTCCTTAGCTAAATCTGCCTTTTTATCTTCAACAACAACAAATTTCCAAGGCTGAATATTATTAGCACTCGGAGCAAGCGTTGCAATTTCAATAGCAGTCCGCAAATCCTTAAAGTCAACCGGCTGGTCATTAAAAGAACGAACACCGTGACGTTTTTTGTTTAATTCAAGAAATTTCATGGCAAAACTTCCAATCTTTTTTTATTTAAATACAGTCTTATTTTACCACTTTTTGCAAGGCTTTTCATTCATTTTCTTACAAAAAATGGACTTTCTACAAATCATTTTTTAGCAAAAGTTTCCAAAATACTTTGAGCTACTTTTTGGGGAATCCCCAAGGCTCTAATCTCATCTTCGGTCGCTGACGCAATAGCCGTTACCCCCTTGAAGTGTTTGAGTAAAAGCTGCTTGCGCTTTGGACCAAGCCCCTCAATCCCATCCAACTTAGAACTGAATGAATTCTTGGAACGCACCTGCCGGTGGAAAGTAATAGCAAAGCGGTGAACCTCATCCTGAATCCGGTGAAGCAAGAAGAATTCCTCAGAATTACGAGGCAAATCAATAACCTGCAAGGGATCACCGAAAAGTAATTCTTGCGTTTGGTGCTTATCATTCTTCTGCAAACCAGCAATTGGAATCTTTAAACCAAGCTGATGATAGACCACATCCTTAGCAATGTTTACCTGACCAGCACCACCATCAATGACAATTAAGTCTGGTGCTACTAACTCATCCTTTAAGACCCGACTATAACGGCGATAAATGACCTCCCGCATACTCGCATAATCGTCTGGGCCAACAACAGTTTTAATCTTAAATTTACGGTAGTCCTTCTTACTTGGCTTACCATCTACAAAAACAACCATAGCCGCAACAGGGCTTGTCCCCTGAATGTTGGAATTATCAAAAGCCTCAATCCGTTTAGGCGTAGGAATCCCAATCAGTTGTCCAAGATTATCAATAGCCCCTTGCGTTTTCTTAAGATCTTTCTCTAACAAGTCAAATTTTTGTTGCAGACTGACCCTGGCATTCTTAGTTGCCAAAGCCACCAACTGCTTCTTCTCACCTCTTTGAGGTTTAATCACTTTTGTTGGGACAATTGCTTCCACTAATTCTTGGTCGACATTGGTAGGAATAAAGACTTCTCTTGGAATAAAGTGTCTTTGGTCCTGGTAGAATTGACCCATGTAGGTTAAGAAATCTTCTTCCGCATCATTGTAATATGGGAACATATTAACATCACGCTGAATTAATTTTCCCTGGCGGACAAAGAATACCTGCACACACATCCATCCTTTGTCCACATAGTAGCCAAAGATATCGCGGTCCTGTAAATCCTTACTCATAATTCTTTGCTTAGTGCGCAGCTTGGCGATTCCCGAAATCAAATCACGAAACTCAGCCGCCCGCTCAAATTCCATTTCCCCAGCGGCAGCTGTCATCTTCTCTTTTAATTGATTGACAATTTTATCATCCTTGCCTTCTAAGAAAAGTTTGACATCTTCAACCAAGCCATCCCAATAGGCCTTGTCGGTCTGACAAATGGTATGGGCATTACATTGGCCCAGATGATAGTAAAAACAAACCTTATTGACAGGATTGGTACATTTTTTGAAAGGGAAAATCCGGTCCAAAAGCTTCTTGACCTCATTGGCCGTATAGGAATCCGGATAGGGACCAAAGTAGAGGCCGTCCTTTTTCTTAATTTGTCTGGTAATTAAAAGACGCGGAAAAAGCTCGTTCGTAATCTTAATAAAAGGATAAGACTTGTCATCCTTTAACTTGATATTGTACTTGGGCATATTCTTCTGGATTAAATTGATCTCCAAAAGAAGAGCTTCCGTATTGGAGCCCGTTACAATGTATTCAAAATCTTCAATCTCAGAAACCAGAAGTTCTGTTTTCGTATCGTGACTGCCCCTAAAATAAGAGCGCACCCGATTACGTAAATTCTTGGCCTTGCCCACATAGATAATGGTCCCATTCTTATCCTTGTGCAGGTAACAACCAGGACTACCCGGAAGCAATTCCAATTTATGTTTTATCAGTTCATTCATGACCCTATTTTACCAAATTATTGCCCATTTGACCGCAAAAAGAGCCGACTTTGTCGGCTAGTTTTATGCGTCTGATTGACTTAAGATGTTTCTACAAATTTTTCAATTACCGCCATAACACCCGAGTCATCATTGCTGGAGGTCATGAACGTTGCGGTTTCTTTGACTTGGTCGTTGCCGTTAAGCATGGCGTAGGAATGCTCAGTCATGGCTAACATTTCCAGATCATTGTTACTGTCGCCGAAAGTAGCCATTTGACTGGCTTCTAAGCCCCATTTTTCTAGCAAGAAAGCCATGGCAGAACCCTTGTTGACGCCTCTAGAGATCACATCCACATTGCCGTTGCCGGTCTCCACTGCCACCACTCGCTCACCTAATTGCCCATTGAGGGCATTGACGATCTCCTGCGTTTCCGAAACAGTGGTGTTAAATGAGAATTTTAAGATTTTGTCAGATGGCAGAGCATCAAAGCTAGCCACTTGCAGTAATTCTGTATAGTAAATGGAGAACATTTCCAAATCAGCTGCGCTGGCAGAATCCAAGATGTAGGCAGATTTTTCACCACAGACAACAGCTTGATTGGCCAAATTATTGTCGTAGAGGTATCGGATAACGGTGGTCACAATATCATCTGCAAGCGGATAGGTCTTCAGGACCTGTCCTTTATCGACGATATAAGCCCCGTTTTCCCCAACGATAGTCATCTTATCAGCGTAGCCTGAGAAGAATGTCTTGATCTGATAATACTGGTTGCCACTGATAGCCACGAAGTGCTTTTGCTGAGCATCTATTTTTTCAAAAAGAGCGGCAAAACGCTGACGATCATAATCGTTTTGACTATTTAAGAAAGTGCCATCCATATCGGTAGCAAATACTTTAATATCCATAAACGTCTCCTTTTCTTAAAAAGAAGGCTTAAAAGTTTCCCTTTAAGCCTTAACTTTGTTTAGTTGAGTTTCTTATTTTTTTGGTGTGTAGATTAGGTGTTCGTTAACGAATGCTGTGAAGCCAAGTTCACTTAATTCACGGCCATAACCTGAGTTTTTGATTCCGCCGAATGGAAGTTCTGGAAGACTTGCCCAACCTGAGTTGATGAATGACATACCAGTTTCGATTTTTGCAGCAACTGCTTCGCGGTGTTCTTTGTTGCTTGAGAAGATGGTACCACCAAGACCATAGTTAGAGTCATTAGCCACTTCGATAGCTTCTTCTTCTGAAGCCACTTTGTAGATTTCCCCAACTGGACCAAAGATTTCTTGGTAGTAGATTGGGTTATCTTTAGTCATACCAGCAATGATAGTTGGCATGACGAAGTTACCTGGATGGTCAATAGATTCACCACCGTATACTAATTCAGCTCCGTTGTCTAAAGCCAATTTAATTTGAGCAAGAACATCTTCTTTAGCTTGAGCTGATGATAATGGTGCCAAAGTTGTTTCTGGATCCATTGGGTCACCCCATTTAGCTGTTTTGAAGACTTTTGTTAATAATTCTTTGAAACGATCATAGTCTTTTTCAAGAACGATGAAACGTTTAGAAGATGTACATACTTGCCCTGCATTGTAAAGACGTGAGAAGAAAAGAACAGATTCTAATTCATCCCAATCAGCATCGTCAAGAATGATGAAAGCATCATCACCACCCAATTCAAGGGTAGTTTTCTTCAAGTTTTTACCAGCTTCTTCAGCGATAGATGCACCTCCACGTTCAGAACCAGTTAAGCAGACACCAACAACACGTTTATCAGCGATGATGTTAGACACTTGGCCGTAAGAAACAAAGAGGTTAGTAAATGTACCTTTTTCAGCACCAGCTTCATCAACTAATTCTTCAAATGATTGCGCTGACCAAGGACAGATTGAAGCATGTTTCAAGACCATTGGGTTACCAACGATAAAGTTTGGAGCAAACACGCGCATGATTTGGTAGTAAGGGAAGTTCCATGGTTCAACCGCAAGAACAACACCTGTAGCTTGTTTGATGTAGTAAGCGTCACCAGTATCAGTAGCAAGTGGAGTTGGTTCTAAGAATTTGTCAGCATTGTCAGCATAGTAGTCAGCAATGTCAGCACAAAGTTCAATTTCACCTTGAGCTTCAGTGAAAAGTTTACCCATATCTTTAGTCAAGATTTCCGCATATTTATCACGGTCACGACGTAAGATAGCAGCCACTTCATGAAGTTGCGCTTTACGAGTTTCTAATTGGTCATCTTTGCGCCATTTTTTGTAAAGTTGGTGTGCCGTTTCAAGCACTTCTTCTAATTGTGCATCAGTAGTGTTCTCATATTCTTTAAGAACTTCATTTGTAAAAGGGTAAATAGTTTTATAAGCCATAATAAGCCTCCTCTTTTTATTACTTAAAGTCTATCAGAAATTGAGAACGATTTCAAAAAAATGCTACGAAATGCGAAAATTTTCGAAAATTTCTCAAAAGTAGCGGAAAAATAAGGTGAGAACCATATAAAAAAGGCAAATAATTTTGCCTTTTCCATAAACTTTTTTGTGTGTAGTATCTATTTAGACAAAATCTCTAAAAGTTCCTGATAATTAGAAACCACATAAGTTGGCTGAGCTTTACTGCCATTTTCTAAGTGATGCGGGTTATACCAAACCGTATCAATGCCAGCATTATTACCACCTTGAATATCGGCTGATAAAGAATCGCCAATCATTAAACAGTCACTTGGGTCAAAGTCGGGAATTTGTTGGCCAATCCAATCATAAAATGCTTTATCTGGTTTTTGACTACCAGAGGCTTCTGAAATAAAGACCTTCTCAAAGAAAGATTCAATTTCGGAATTTCTCATACGACCTGTTTGAATTTTCGTAATCCCATTAGTCGCAGCATAAATGCGGTAGCCTTTTTCTTTTAAAGTAGCCAATAATTCTGCCGCACCAGCATAGGTTTGCCCTTGATGTTGGAGGTGGGCCTGGTATCTTTCCGCCATGTAAATGCCATCGACAGTTTTCCCAAAATGATCGAACAACTTAGCAAAACGGGTATTAACCAGCTCTTTTTTGGTCACCAACTTGAGCTCCAAATCCTTCCACATAGCCTGATTCATGGGTTTGTAATAGTCTTTGTAGGCCTGAACATCGGTGACCTTGCACTCAATTAAAAGTTCAGACAAAGCCACTTCTTCTGCTTTATCAAAATCCAGCAAGGTGTGGTCAAGGTCGAATAATAAGAATTTGTATGACAATTTTAGGATTCCTTTCTAGGATTGCAAACAGGGCGACGAGGTATTATGTGTCAGTAAAATTCTAAAATTTCCTGACCATTTGATGAGTCCAATTATATCATAATAATAAAATAACTGATTCGAATTACATGAGATATTATTGATCACCTAAGATACTAAGGTAATGATCAAGTCTTTCATTAATATATCGAGCAAATAAATCTTCCATAGCTGACAAATCACCTTTTGAATGGTATTGATCAAAAGCCTGATAGTAGGCCAATCTATCCGTAAACTTAATATTTATTGGAGGATAACCTGCTTTCATCAGCTCTAAATTAACTAATAATCGACCAGTACGGCCATTACCATCAATAAAGGGATGAATGCTTTCAAACTCAATATGAAAAAGAGCCATTTTGGTAACAATATTTTCCCTATTGCTTTCAAATTTGCTTAGGAGTTGTTCCATCATTGGACGGATAAGATAGGGCTGAGCTGGTTCATTAGCTGCTCCCATAATACGAACTGGGACTTTTCGATAAACACCACGGTCGTCCTTTTTATCTGATAAAACTAAATAATGAATGTCCTTTATGACTTGTTCCGTTAAACTTTGTTTTTCAGAAACAAGATTACAAATATATTTGAAAGCCTCCTGATGTCCGATGGCTTCCAAGTGGTCTTTTAAAGGCTTCTGATCAATGGTTAACCCTCGTAGAACCATGTCTGTTTCACGCAGGGTGAGCGTATTTCCCTCAATAGCATTTGAATTATAGGTAAATTCAACTGTAAATTCTTCTAGTAAGCGTTCTAATTCTCCACTTGTTAGTGGTCGTAATGATTGCAGAACTTCCAATTTTTCTTCAATGAGGGGAATGAGACTAGCAGTTTTTTTGTATCTCCCATCTGACGGCTTTTTAGCATCAATTGGAATTTGCCATGCTCTGCGCTCTTGGAAAGCTCCTTCAATTTTGCCTTCCTGACAAAGGGTTCGAATACGTCTATCCGAAATTCCCCAGAGAAGTGCTGCTTGTTTTACACTCATATAGTCCATACATAACCTCACTTTCAAACCCAATTATACCATAGTTCGGAACAATAGAGGATTTATCGGAATAACATTTTCGATTTAGCGGAACAATACAAGTGAAAAATCTGAAAATCATGGTTTTAACCCACCCAAAAAGCAGCCCTTCTTTCGTAAAGCTGCTTTTCTCTTACTTCTTAAAGTTTCACATCTTTTAATTCTGGGATGTATTTGTAAAGGGCTTTAGCAATGCCGTCGTGGTCATTGTCGTCTGTGACATCGTAGGCGACTTCTTTCAATTCATCGATGGCGTTGCCCATAGCGATGCCATATTTGACGTATTTGAGCATGGCCATGTCATTTTGGGCGTCGCCGAAGGCCATCATGTCATCGCTTGAAATGCCCATTTCTTCGAAGGCTTTTTCGATAGCCACATCTTTTTCCACGCCCTTAGCGTTGAATTCATAATAGAAAGGCGCTGTCATTCCGGTACGGGCACGATCTTTAAATGGCGCCCCCATTTTTTCTGCATTTTCAGCCATATAATCAGATGAAGCTGCTACCAAAATTTTTGGTACTTCGAAATCCACGAAGTCTGCCAAATCAGCTTTTTCACAAATCAAGAATTCATTGGATCGTGTCTCATATTGAATAATATCCACATCACCATTAGGCGTCTGAATCATGCCCTTGAAAGCATCGTTCAGGTACATGTACTCGTCCTTATTAACCATTGGAATACAGTCGAATTGCTTCAAATGTTCCAAAATTTCCTTAGCTAATTCTGTCGGCATAGCTTCTCATAATAGACTTCTTTGGTCTGACTATTGATAATCAAGCCACCATTGTAACAAATGAAAATGCCGTTATTTTTCTCAAAATCTAACCAGCGACCAAAACGGCGTAGCCATTCTCACTACGAGCTGACGCAATGGCCAAGCGGATACCCATTTTCTGAGCTTTTAATAAAGCTTCCTTAGTTTCAGCAGTAATCTCTTTTTGCGAGTTAGTCAAAGTACCGTCAATGTCTAAAATAATCGCTTTAATCATGACAATCAAATCTCCTTTTTTTCTACTAAGCCTATTATAAGCTTAAATAAGAAGTTGCGACTCTCTAAGAATTCATTCGGAAAGAAATCTCACATTTAGAAAATTTAGGACAGGAATTTTGAAACATATGTCTCAATCTCGGTCAATCATCATTTGATAAGTTGAGGTCTTATAGTCCTTATTGCGATCATAGTTTTCCTTAAAAACAGTGGTGTAAAGTAAATCGAGGATAAATAATAAGGAAAGTCGCGTCGAAAAGGATGAGATTTTCTGATAATGATTTTCTTTAGGCGACATATATAGAATATAGTCAGCGTAGTCAAAAAGACGCTCAGCTTCTGGTGAACAAATCAATAAAATCTTGGTATGATTCTGTTTAAGAAGTTTACAAATATGCCCCATTTGATGAGATCGCCCACCAAAAGAAATCACAATAGCAAAGTCTTCTTCTCGGCTTGAGGCCGCCGTCCAAGACATGTAATAGTCTTCTTTTGGAACTTCAACTCTTTTACCAATCTCAGTAAGTTGGAATTTAAAATTTTCAGCAAAAAAGATATTACCCGCCGAAGTGAAAAGTAAGGTTCGGTCAGCTTTATTAAGCTGTCTAGCTACTCGATTCAAGACTTGCAGGTCCATTAAATTGGCTGTCGATTGGACTGTTTCACCATATACTTCTTGCATATTGCTTAACATTTTTTCCAAACTATCTTGGCTTTGTACTGGAAAATCAATATTAAAATTAGATAGCGTTTTTTGGTATTGATCCAGGTCAGCCTGTAGATTAAGTTTTAGGTCAGAAAAGCCATTGACACCCAATTTATCACAAAATCGATAAAGTGTTGAGCGTGAAACAAAGGTTTTCTTACAAATAGTATTGAGCGACATCTTAATAAAAGCTGGACTATCCGCAAAAATCAATGCTTTGATAGCCTCCTCATTGGTACTTAATTTAATGGTTGATAATTTTTCATAGATATTCATCGTTTTCCTCAACTTATCCTAAACTAGAGATCTTAGTAATACTAATATATCTTAAAGTGAGACAAATTTCTCATTTTTAACTTTTAATAGTTTGACAATATGAGATAAGTGTACAAGTGAATCCCAAGGGATTGAAAGTCGAAATCAATTATCTTACACTTAAATTAAGCTATCTGGCGGCTAAAAAAACCTCCTATGTTTTGTGGTTACGCGGATAAAAATCCCTTGATTTTATTTTCAAGGGATTTTTTTATTTGTAAAGTGTCTATATCATGACCTTACTATTTTGCTTTAATAGCCTACTTGTCTTTTTTGCCAAAGAAATTATCAACTGCTAATGCTCCACTTCCTGTAAATACAAAAAGGAAAAAGACAAAAGTATATAAAGCGGCTAATTCACCCTTATTGACATAAGGTAAGAAAATATTACCTGCTAAACCATGAAACATGAAATAGGCTACGGCCATTTCACCAGATAATACAAAGGCAGCAAGGCGTGTTCCTAATCCAATCAATACCAAAAATCCTAGTACTAATTCAAGGATACCACCAACACCCATTAAACTTGCTAGAGGGACTGCTTTTCCACTAAAGAGTCCGAATACTTTATCCAAACCGTGAAAGAGCATCATGTATCCAGCAACGATACGTAATAAACCTAAAGCAAAAGGACTGAAACGATCTATATGTTTTTCCATAAATTTCTCCTCTGTAAGTATTTGAATTTTATACTAGTTAGTAATACTTACTAAACTAGTTTAACCAATTATGAAAATGCTCGCAAGTGTTTTGTTTGATTTTCAAAAAATTTCATTTTATTTCTGATGAATTCTTACTTTATCAAATTTAAAAACCCCACCTTACTGAAGATGGGAAAAGATAGATTCTGCTAGCGCCAGCCATTTTACCCTTGATAGACCAATCCAAAAAGGATAGCTGCAATGATTAAAATTGGAGCGGGCACCTTTTTACTAAGTAATAAAAGGCTGGTGATTAATATAATCAGTAATTCCAATAAGTTATTTTGTCTCGTCATGGTTTGGGTAATTGCTGTCAGGGTAATTAGGGCTGCAACTGCGATGGTAACCCCTTTTAGGAAATAGGATACAGCCTTAAATTTTCGAATGGTTTGCCAAAGTGGAGTCATGAAATAGACTAATAGTGTGCCAGGAAGGAAAATGGTAAAGCCACCTACAATGCCGATAAGTAAGGCGAAGATACTTTGCGAGAACCCTCTAGATGCTACAAATGCTGCAAAACTAAAGAGTGGACCTGGGACGGCTTGGTCAAAGGCATAGCCTGCTAAGAAATCGGATTGACTAATAACGGTCTGAAGTTTGACAAAATCTTCAATCATCATTGGGATGATCAATTGGCCACCGCCAATGACTGAATAGCCATAACGGTAAAGTGAAGCAAGCAATGTCATTAAGGGTTGTCCATTGATAGCTGCTAACTCCAAGATGATGGCAATGGCGAATAAGGCCACTAAGTAAATCCATTGTGGCTTTTCATTCATCTGACCTAGGTAATGCCACTGTTCCTTGATTTGAGACCAATGAGGCAATGATTTAATAAGACCTGCCAGCATGAGGAGGATGAAAATCATCCAAACTGAGCATGAAAGGGTAAAGTAGGCCAGAATAGCTATGGCAATATATAGGAACAAGTCCGGCATTCTTTTGACGGTTTTGCGAGTCATATTGATGGCTGCATAGACGATGAAGCCAATAGCAACAGCGGGTAGGAAGCGGACAAGGCTTTGCCAATGTTGATTGTCCTTAAAAAGCTGAAAGAAGAGACCTAAGGTGGACATCATAAGAATAGCTGGACTAACCCATAAAAGGAAGGTTAACAGTGCTAATTTTTTACCACCTAGGTGATAACCAATGGCAGTAATTGTTTGCGTGCTTGAAGGACCCGGTACGATTGAAAAAAGTCCTATTAATTCTGCCAATTCCTCTTCAGTAATATAAGACTTCTTCTCAATCAACTGGTGTTGGAAGACGCCATAATGAGCTTCCGGGCCGCCATAAGATGCCAAGGCACACAGAAAGACATCTTTTAAAAATTGCTTCTTCGACAAAAGTTTAGCAGTCATCTCTAATCTCCGTTTTGAATTTATTTTCGACTTACTTTAAGTTTATCATAATCAGTTCATTTCATCTTCTTTCTAACTTTGTCAGTAACTGAAAGCCGACACTTTTAGAAAAATGGCATATTGATTTTCAAAAATGATTATAAAGATTTGACTGAACTTTCTTTAAGTTGTCAGTAATTTTCAGAACTTAATTTATATTTTCTGACAATCCCATTAGGTCAACCCTTATTTTCTAATAATGTCATTTTGACCTCAATATACAAGGTAACTGACAAGCAAAAAAGCCTTGCACAGCAAGACTTCTTAATAAATGCCTTTTATAATTTCAACACGAGTAATCACATCACCATGCATTTTATCAACGCGTAAAGCGACATTTTTCAAATAGACAACCGAACCAACCGAGATGGTTTTATTGTCCTCTTTGAGACGACGAGTCATATAGCTACGGAGAGTATCTTCTTTTTCTCCAGGAATGGTCACACGCGCCAAGACATTAATCATTTTCAGCTTGTGACTTCCCCTAACAATCATACGGGTATTGTTATCAAATTGAATAAAGAGGTAACGTCTAATAGCAAAGAGGACTGCTACTGCGATGATGCCAAAGAGAAAATCCAACATATTTGGATGATCAACAATCAGTTGACGGGTCAAGGCAAAAAGCAAAACTTCAATGACTGTCTTAGGACCTGGATTGGAAATCATTTTGATAAGCTCAATACCTACGCTAAGGCCATGGCTCGTGCTAAGACAATTTCGAATAATTTTAAGTCGTCAATTCCGCTTGACATAAAACCTGTCATATCCCTTAATAATGAAAAGGCAAAAAAGGCCATGGCTATCATTAAAATAAAGGATAAGATCATTTCCAAATAGTCTGAAAGTTCTTTTTCAAATTCCTGTAAATATTTTCTCACATAAGCTCCTTATCAGTCTTAAATTTTCTCTATTTCTATCTTACCATATTAAGTTTTGAGAAAATAGTTTGATGCTTAAGGCTTAATCGTCTTTTCTGGATAGGTTTTAAACCATTCCTTTGTCAAATGAAGATAAGCCTGACTACCAAGGTTACCATCAATCCGGTCATAGGCATGATTGGTATAGGGGAAAATAACCAGCTTGTTGGCAATTTTTTTCTTAGTTAAGATTTCTGCCAGTTCATAAGTAGGTTCTTGAGGAACAAGACTATCCCGTTGACCAGCCATCAATAAGGTTGGTGGGGTCTGCGGTGAAATAGCATTCTTAGGCGTTAGGCGAGCATATTTTTTAGGCAACTGATCGGGACGGCCTCCTAGGTAGGACAATACCATTAATTTGGCCAAATCCCCCTTGACCAGGTCACTATTTTCATAAAAATCCTTAGGACTAGCAACGGGATAAGAGACAGAAACCGCGTCAATCTGAGGTAGCTTTTCCCCATTTGCAGCCCGGAAATGGCCACTATTGATTTTGTATGACAACTCTAATGCCAAATTACCGCCAGCAGAAACACCAGTCGTATAAAGGCGATCCGTGTTGCCACCATACTTATCAATATTATTTTCAATCCAAGCAAAACCTTTAATCAACTGTTCTTCTGTCACATCTGACAAATGGCGATTCTTGTTGGAAAGGTCATAATCGAGACTGACCACCACGAAATCATCCTTAGCAAAACTTCTCCAGTAATAGTCATGTGAATAACGGGTACCGGCAACCCAACCACCGCCGTGGATATATACCAGAACTGGCTTATCCTTAACATCATCATCCTGATAATAAACATTGAGTTTCACTGGCCCCAACTTAGAATAGCTATAGGTTTTGACAGCCAACTTAACCCCCGAAGTATCCTCCACCTGATAGGATTTCAGAAAGGAAACATTGGCCCCAAGCTGATTCAGATTGGTTTCAATGGTCATAATCATATAGGCGCCCATGGCTAAACTGAGGGAAGCAATTGCGGCATTAAAAATATGCCACTCACTCTTCTTGTTTTTGATGCCTAAATAGACACTAACCAGAAATAATCCACAAAGCACAGGGAGCCAGACCCGAACATAGGGGACGGTGTAGTGATTTGCGATGGAACCCAAGTAAGGTAAGGGAAAGAGAGTCGCTAAATTAAAAATAAAAACAACAATAACAATCAATTCTAATAGCAAAAAGGCAAACTTTTTAATTATAGACAACACAGTCCTCCACTTCTTTTCATAAATATGTATCAACTTTTAGCCTATCAAAAGATTGGAAGACTAGCAAGTTTTGACTACAAATTTAGAAAATTAAAAAGTCATTTCCCAAAAAGAAATGACAGAAAGTGATAGATTAAATGTAAAGTAATTTTAATTGTGTCTCTTAAATATTATTAACTTTTACCAGGTCCCTAATAGAGCTTGCATCAGAAGGCTGACACAGGTAATGGCTAGCCAACAAATAGCACCTAAAGTTATAGCTTGTCCTCCTGTTTTAACCAACTTAACGACATTCGTGTTAAGTCCAATGGCTACCATGGCCATTACAATAAAGAATTTAGATAAGATTTTGAGATTTTCAAACAAAATCATATTAAAGCCAAGAGCTGAAGCAATTGTCGTTACCAATGAAGCTAATAAAAAGAATAAAACAAAAGTCGGGAAAGCTTTTTTCAAACTAAAGCCTTTTGTTGAATCGGATTGCTCCTCTTTTTTCGCCTGATAATAAGAGAGACCTAAGGTAATGGGAATAATGGCTAGAGTTCTGGTTAATTTGACGATTGTCGCTCCATCCAAAGTATTAGAGTGATGAAGAGCATCCCAGGAAGCTGCGGTGGCAGTTACCGAAGAGGTATCATTTACAGCAGTCCCAGCAAAAATGGCAAATCCATGATTAGATAATCCAAGCAACTGACCTAGTGTTGGAAAAAGTAAAGCTGCAAGAATATTAAAAAGGAAAATAACGGAAATAGCCTTAGCGATTTCATCATCTTTTGCCCCTACTACTGGTGCTGTAGCGGCAATAGCTGAACCACCACAAATTGAGGAACCGACACCGACCAGTGTTGCCGTATTGACATCAAGATTAAGTTTCTTTTGGAGGAAATAGGCAACTATCAAAGCTGTTGCAATGGTTGAAATAATAATGGGAAGCGACTCCAGACCCACTTTTAATACCTGAGTTAAATTAAGCCCAAACCCTAATAAAACGACAGCAGTTTGCAAGATATACTTGGAAGTAAATGCAATACCCACTTGCGTTTTGTCACGTTTCTGATAAAAAAGGGCAATTAGCATCCCCAATAAAATACCGAAAACAGGTCCCCCGATTATGGGTAGGGCTTGACCAAAAAACCAAGCCGGCAAGGACAAAGCTAGACAAATGATAATTCCGGGAAGTTTTTTTTGAATACTGATCATAGAGACTCCTTTACTGTCATCTATTATAGAACTTTCAGAAAAAATTGCAAACCAAGGAAAAAAAGCCCTGCCATAAAGCAAAGCTTTTCATTTTCCAATGTTTTATCTTTTTAAGATTTGAAATGAATGATTTAGAAAATTAATAAATCACTAATGATCATAATCAAATGAAGTCTAACACATTCCAAAAAATGAGTTTATCAAAATCTTTAAGGGAGATTCTTAAAGTGCACCAACAATTTTATGTGGGAGGTAATTAGCTTCTAATATCTCCATTTCTTCAGCTGTCAGTTCCAAACCGAAGGCACCCATAAAGTCATCCAAATATTTCTCTTTGGTCACACCAACAATTGGTGAGTGAATACCTTTTTGCCAAAGCCATGCGAGAGCTACCTGAGCTCGACTAACCCCACGCGCATCAGCCACTTGAGCTACTGCTTTAACGATTTCTTTATCTTGATCCTCAGTTGAATCGTATTTCGAAATAGCCACTTGGTCAGTTTTACTACGGGCAGTATCCGCATCCCAGTCACGCACCACACGACCAGCAGCAAGCGGACTATAAGGGACTAGAGCAACACCAGAATCCTGACAATATGGAATCATCTCACGCTCATCTTCACGGTAAAGCATGTTGTAGTGATTTTGCATCACTGAGAACTTGGTCCAACCATTTTTTTCAGCTACATTTTGGGCTTTTTGGAATTGCCAAGCATACATAGCTGATGCTCCAAGATAATGAACCTTACCAGATTTAACCAAGTCGTTCAAGGCCGACATAGTCTCCTCAATTGGTGTATTGTAGTCCCAACGATGGATGTAGAGCAAATCAATGTAGTCTGTTCCTAAGCGTTCTAAGCTAGCATTTACCTGATTAAAGATAGCTTTGCGAGAAAGGCCTGTGGTATTACGTCCTTGATGTTGCCCATCACCGAAGAATAGCTTCGTAGCAATGACAATTTCTTCTCTATCAGCAAAATCTTTAATAGCACGACCTAAATATTCTTCACTTGTTCCGGCAGCATAGGTATTTGCAGTATCGAAGAAATTAATTCCCATATCGAGTGATTTTTTGATGATCTTACGACTAGCTTCTTCATCCAAAAGCCAACCAGTGTGGAATCCCTTACTAGCATCCCCAAAACTCATACAGCCCAAACATAATTTCGACACTTCTAAACCAGTATTGCCTAATTTAATATATTCCACTAGAAAATCCTCCTCTATAGCTTTTTCAGTATCCTTTTCTGACCAATTGCCTTTTCGGTATATTTAATCAGACTAGTTATCTTTTAGCTAAATTAAATCTATCAAATTGCCTTTTCAGTCAACTTAATCAGATAAAATAAATTTACAGTATATTTAATCTGCCCAAATTTCTTTTGCCCGATTGAATGCTGACCAAGCTTTTGGCCAGCCAACATAGAAGGCAATATGGGTGATAATTTCAGAAATTTCTTCTTTAGTTACTCCGTTTGCTTTTGCACGTTGTAAATGGTGTTCTAATTGTTCTAAATTACCACCTGAAATTAAAGCTGAGACCGTTACGATTGAACGAATTTTAGCCGGAAGCTCCTCTTCACGAGACCAGATTTGACCGAATAAAACATCATCATTACACTCGGCAAATTTAGGGGCAAATTCGCCCAAAATATCACTACCTGCTGTTACTTTTTCTGCCATTTGAAACCTACTTTCTATTTCTCCACACTTTGATATTGGTCATCGGTTACTTCTTCATAAAACTCGCTAGCACCTGAGGTAATAGCAATATGTGAAAACCAAGAATCCTTGCTAGCACCGTGCCAATGTTTAACACCTTTATCAGTAACCACGACATCACCTGGCTTCAAAGCACGCGCTTCCTTGCCTGCTTCTTGATACCAACCTTGACCGGCTGTTACCAAGAGAATTTGGAAGCCATCCAAATGGATATGCCAGTTGTTGCGGCAACCAGGCTCGAAAGTCACATTTCCCACAGATAGACTTTGGTCGGGTGACTTGGCAAGTCCATTAAGGTAAGATTGGCCAATGAAAAACTTGCCAAAAGGATTTTCCTCACCAAGTTCAAAAATACCATTTTTTACTTCTTCTTCATGCATGTTTAATCCTCACTTTCTTTATCAAACAATTCATGTTCCCGTGGAACAACCTTATTGCGGTAGTTGTCAATCTTATGATTGAGCCGATCAAGGGCCATCTGTAGCTTATCAATTCGACCTTGCAAGCCTTCTTTTTCGTCTTGGAGAATAGCCAAACGGGCTTCAATGGTTTTATCCCCTTGCTCAACAAGCCCAATATACTCAATCAAGCTTTCTACAGAGACACCAGCTCCGCGGAAAAAGCGAACAAATTCCAAAACGTTGACATCGTGCTCCGAGAAATTTCGAATACCAGAATCATTGCGACTCACAGGCGGAATGAGACCAATCCGTTCATAGTAGCGAATGGTATCAGCTGAAACACCTGTCAGCTCACTTACTTTTTTAATATTCATAGAATCTAAACTCACTTATTATATTTTTTCAAACATTCATTTTTTCGATTAAAAGGAATAACTATTTCATTAACTGCAGAAGTCATTAATTCCTGTCAGTCATCGTTAAGTCCTTTTAGAAAGTTGTGACCTTGTCTTCTTTAGTCTATTATTGACTAACAATGACTAAAGATTTAATGGCTTCACGTTTATCCATTGCTTCATAGGCTGCTTGGATATCATCCAAGGCAAATGATTTAGTAAATACTTTACCTGGATTAATTTTGTCATTGAGTACTGCTTCTAAGAGAACTTCTTTATCAAAAGTGGTTACAGATGCAATTCCGCCACGTAGACCAATATTTTTCCAAAAGAGGTTATTGGTATTCATCTCAGCTTTTTGTGGGACGCCGACACGGCCAACAATTGCCCCTGGTCGTCCGAGTTGAACGGCCGTTTCAACCGATTGTTCAGTGCCAACACATTCCAAAATAGCATCAGCCCCATCGCCATTAGTGAGTGCCATCAATTTTTCGACGGCTTGATCACCACGTTCAGCGATGATATCCGTTGCACCAAATTCAAGAGCTAGCTCTTGACGGTCTTTGTGACGACTCATGGCAATAATCCGTTTGGCTCCCAAAAGTTTCGCAGCAATTACGCCGCAAAGGCCGACAGCTCCATCTCCCATGACTACTACTGTGTCACCATCTTTAACTTCTGCTGTTTTAGCAGCATGGTAACCAGTTGCCATAACATCTGATAAGGTTAAGAGTGAGTTGAGTTTTTCTTCTGAGTAATCTGATGGTTGTCCTGGAATTTTGACTAATGCCCAGTCTGCATTGGTGTAACGGAGGTATTCTGCTTGGTAACCAATGTTTTTGCCAGGGACATGGTTGGTACAATTGCCATCAAATCCTGCTTTACAAGTTGCACAATGGCCACATCCATGAGTAAAAGGCACAACCACAAAATCACCAACGGCTACATTTGTCACATCTGACCCGACTTCTTCGACGATACCAATAGCTTCATGGCCTGCGTATGAACCTGAAGGGCGATCTGAAATCCCACGATAACACCATAAGTCAGAACCGCAGACACATGCTCTAACAATTTTGATAATCGCGTCACTTCCTGCTTCAATAACAGGTTTGACACGTTCTGTAATTACCATTTTTCCTGGTTCCATAAATGTTGCTGCTTTCATATGAGTACCTCTTTTCTATACTTTCATTATAAACATTGGAGTCTACTCCAAGTCAAGAAAAAACATTAATATAAAACAATATTTCAGAAAATTTCATTATCTTTATCAAAATTGGAACTAAATTCCAGAATTTCTAATTCATCCTGATATGGAATTCCAAACCTTTAATTGACACTAAAAAAACTTCCAAATCACTTAGATCTTTTGTAGTCGAATTGCAACTCGCAATGGTTCTTAAAAATTGACTGTCACTTTAATTCTGATTATTAAACTGAGTGATTTTTTAATTCTGATCTGGCTGTAAAGGACCATAGAAATAAGATGCAGTTGCTCCGCCATCAATCAGCATGGTAGAACCTGTGATGTAGGCTGACCGATCACTCATTAAAAGTTCTGCTAAATTAGCTACTTCGTCTGCTGTCCCTGGACGGCCGGCAGGTGATCTGGCAAACATATTTTTATAGAAATCTCCTCTTGGTCCATTAAATTCATCCAAGGCAAGGGGAGTTACAATAATACCTGGTGCAATAGCGTTTAACCTTGCTCCATTTTGTGACCACTTGACTGCCTCAGCCATAACACGTTTTTCATTTGCCCGTTTTGCCAACTGATAGGCATGGAGGCTGTCTGAAATCTGGTCCGTTTGTAAGAAATCTATGGCTAATAATTCTTCTGCGTCAACAGTAGCAAGAGCTCTGTCTTGCTCAGCTGTTAAGGCCGGCATGCGGAAACCTGATTGGCTGGAGATGGTTACACCAGAACCACCTCGAGCAATCACCTTACCCACTTCTTCCAACAATATTGCTGTGCCATACAAATCGACTTTTAGGACAGTTTCAATGGATGCTTGTGAGGGAGAGACACCCGCACCATTAATCAAGTAATGGATTGGCCCGTAGCTTTGTCCTAAGGAAATCATCTTTTGAATGGAATGTCTGTCTGATAAGTCCATCTCAATAGCTTCCACATCAAAACCAGCTTCTCGCATTGTTTTAGCAATAGCTTCTGCATTAGCTCGATTTTTATCGCCTAAAATGATTTTGCAACCTGCTCCAATTCTTCTAGCAATGGCCATGGAGATTTGACCAGCTCCTGTTACTAAGATTACTTTTGTCATTTATTGAACCTCATTTACTATTATATTGACTCTATTCTATTCCTTGGAGTTAACTCCAAGTCAAGAGAAAATATTATTTTAATGAAATTTTTGAGATTTCATTTTTGAATTTTCGTTATTCCTTAGAACTCTGTGGAATGTAAAAGAAAAAAAGCAATGAAGTTCAAATCTTCATTGCTATTGTTTTATTTACCTGAAAAGACTGGGAATTTGCTATATTCCCCATAATCAGTGAATTTAATGGCATTAAGGGTTTCCATATCTTCACGTGAAATGGTGAAGTCCACTTGCATGTTACTGTGCATGTGTTCTGGATTTTCGGTTTTTGGTAGTGCAATCATGTCCAGTTGTAAGACATATTTAATACATAATTGGGCGATGGTTACCCCATATTTATTAGCCATTGCTTTGATTGTTTCATTACCTAAAGCTTGACCATGGGCAATTGGGGAATAGGCTTCAATTAAGATTTCTTGACTTTCACAATATTCAACCAAATCAAAGGGGATATTCCAATATGGGCCAAAATTTGGTTGACCGCTGGTCTTATTGTTCCGTGGCTTAGGATGTTCTCAATATCTTCTCTTTGGAAGTTTGATACCCCGATAGATTTAATTTTGCCGGCTTTGTGAGCATCTTCCAAAGCACGCCAAGCTTCCAAGTTGCCCTGATCAAAATTCTTGTCGCTTGCTCGCCATTCTTGCCAAGGCTGAGGACTATGGATAATCATCAGGTCAATATAATTTAGTCCCAACTTATCTAAGGATTCTTGGATAGAGTCTGCAGCTGCTTGGTAGGTTTTGTGTTCTGCACCAACTTTTGTTGTCACAAAAATTTCTTCTCTGGGAATGCCAGACATAAAAATACCTTTACCAACACCAACCTCGTTGCCATAAGCCTGAGCAGTATCCAGATGGCGGTATCCTAGTTTTAAGGCTTGTACGACCACGTCTGCTGCTTTGTCATCTGGAATCATCCAAGTCCCAAGTCCTAAGTCTGGAATGCGATTACCGTCATTCATTTTGACCATTTCTATCATCTTCTATCCTCCATTCTTTCCTCTATTATAGCATTGACCATAGGAGGCAGGTCAAGCAGAAACCTTAAGAGCCAAAAAGCCTCCGCTTAACGTTGCAGAAGCTTTTGATTTGGTCTTTTTTTCAAGATATTGCTGATGCGTGCCTGTATTTTCTCAGAGACATCTCGTTTCCGATAGCCTGTATAATCATGAATTAATTGTCTGATTGATTTATACATAATGGCTTTTTTAGCTTGGTCAATAGAATTGAGTGAGGAAATCACCTTGAACAAAGCCATAAAGGATTTTTCATCAAAGGTAAAGGCATTGAGACTGGTAATGCCACTAGCAATTAGAGCATCAAAGAAGGAATCGCAAACCAATTTCAAATCCTGTTTGGACAATTGTCTGGTCCAGTCCCTAAAGGTTTTTTCTAGGCTAAGGCTGAGTTCCGTCTGACTTGGAACGGTGGCTAATTTACCTTCTAAATGGACCTGCCAATTACAGGTTTTATGTTGAAGGACACCAAAAGCTAAACTTTTGACGACTTTAGGCTTAACGTCACAATAAAGCATCACACCGACCACTGATTCTTGCGGTCTGACAACCACTAATTTGTTTCGGATGACCATATAGGATTCCCTTTGCAACAATTCTTCTGCTATCCCTGGCGAGTCTAATAAATAGACTTTTTTAATTTTTTCTTGAACGCTCGGCAATGAAAAACTTGAGGCGTAAAGGGCTAAATTACCACCTTTTGAATGGCCTGTTAAATAAATCTTTTGGTCGGGATGGTTGCGTACGTAGTCTCTCACATAATGAATGGCTGACCGATGTGCGGGGATTTCAGACATATAAGTTAGTTTGAAATCTTCCTTCCAGCCAATTAAAGAGTCATCGGTACCGCGAAAAACGATTTGGACATGATTAATACTTGGAATTGTGAAGACCATGGCCGCAAATTGTTTTTCGAATTCCTTATTGATCTCATTAACATAATGAGAAAGGGTTAGGTCTTCAAAGCGTTGCGAAGCTTGAATGGCCTCGAATAATTCTAACCGCTCTTGTGTGATTAAATAGTTGTATATGGTTTTCCGACGGTCCTCTGGATCATTCTTGTCAATGTCTTTAATCTTGATTTTGGTTGTCTCATCGATGGTCGCTACTGCTAATTCATCAAAAGAAAGATAACCAATCTCATTAATAGCTATAATATCTAGTTCATTGAGGGGTAGGTCAGCAAATGAAGTCTTGGCCTGCTTCTCAATGTAATCTTTTAATATGGGCAATCTATCACCATCCTTCTTTCACTCTTTCATTCTATCCAAGAAAGTAGTGATGGTCAAGTTTGCTTCCATTGCTTTCTTTCTTAGAGTATTTTTTCCATTTGCGTTTGTTGGGGTTTAAAATCAGCTCGCTCATAAAAAGCACGCGCCAGCTGGTTGGCTTCCCAGACATTCAGAGTCAGGTTAAAAGCACCATGTTGACGGGCTAAATCTTCCGAAAAAGCCATCAAAGCTTGGCCGACTCCCTGATGACGAGCTGCTTGAGCCACACACAAATCCTCAATGTAGAGAGATTTATGGGGATAACGAACTCCATTGTTCGGCTGCTTCCACTCTAAAAAGAGATGGCCCAAAACCTGTCCATTAGCCTCATAAACATAAATTGGCTTTTGGGGATTGCCAAGCATGGCCTTCAACTCTTCCTGATCAAACTTAGAAGAAGCTGGCATAAACAAATCTGGGCGCAGGTCATGGTGCAGTTCTGCAATCTCAAGGAGAAGCTCCTGCAGGGCTTGAAGGTCTTTTCTCTCTGCTAAACGTATCATCTTTTCCCTTTCTTAAATGGCTAGCGCAGCCCATCCCACTCGGCGTAGAATTGGTCTAAGTAAGTTTCTAGGAAGTCATGTCTTTGCTGGGCTAATTGACGGCCGTAGTCCGTATTCATACGGTCTTTGAGCAGTAATAATTTTTCATAGAAGTGCATGATGGCCGTATCCTGGCCATTGCGGTACTCCTCTTGCGTCAGATTTTCTCTTGGCTTCATATTAGGGTCATGAATCAAGCGGTCTTTGTGGCCAGAATAGGCCATACAACGCGCAATGCCGATGGCGCCGATGGCATCCAATCTGTCCGCATCTTGGACAATTCTTGCTGAATGGGACTGGAGTTCCTCCCCTTTGCCAGCTTTGAAGGAAATATGTCGTGTAATGTCTAAAATTTCCGCAAGCTCTTCTGCAGGCAAGTCTTTTGACTGGAGAAAATCCGCTACTTCTTGGTCAGCTGCTTGAGGGTCCACATTGAGTTTCTCATCAGCCATGTCGTGCAAGAGCGCAGCCATTTGACAAATAAAAAGGTCCGCCCCTTCGGCCTGGGCAATGGTTTTAGTAGTGTTGGTCACCCGGACAATATGCCACCAGTCATGACCACTGGCCTCGCCTGCAAGTTTAGCTTTCACCCATTCTTCTGTTTGAGAAAGGATGCTCTTTCGAATGTCATTCATCTGTTTAATCTTCCTCGTTTCTAAAGAGATCTAAGTACTGGGCATAGCCTTCATTTTCCATGTCCTGGTAGGGAATGAAACGGAGAGCTGCTGAATTGATGCAGTAACGCAGACCACCGGCCTCTTTGGGACCATCATTAAAGACATGACCTAAATGGGATTGCGCTTGGCGACTTCGCACCTCAACCCGGTGCATGCCAAAGGATGAATCCTCATGGTTAGTCACAAGCCGGTTATCAATAGGCTTGGTAAAAGCCGGCCAGCCGCATCCTGATTGGAATTTATCGAGTGATGAAAAGAGGACTTCACCACTGACCACATCCACATAAATACCCTTGTCGAAAAAATTGTCATACTGGCCAGTAAAGGCTCTTTCTGTTGCCGCATTTTGCGTTACTTCATAGGCCAAGTCACCTATGCGTTGGCGCAAGCTTTCTTTGTCTTCCATAAGTCCCTCCTTGTTGAGAAAATTACTTTCCTTTTATTGTAACAAATTCTTACAAGAATGACTTCTTGTAAGGATTTTACTGAATTATATTTTTTTGATATTTTCCTGTTGAAACTTATTGTTTCTTTTTTGATACTTTCCTGTGGTAGTGCGGTCGTTAGGTCAAACAGTCAGGGGAGTGACTGTTTGAGAAATCCTAGGAATTCCATTGCTAATTATTATACCCCTTCACCTTTTGGTTTTCAGGTTCAGGCAGTAATAGTCCACTGGACTATTACTCTCTAAAAAATTCCGGTAACTGAAATTTCTTTTCAGTTACTACCACTTCAGCGGAAAGTATCAGGGGTGGCTCGCTTTCGCTCGCCAAGGGCAGGGCCGAGGATTGGATTATTAATCTTTCTAAATTTGTCATTCTATTTCTTAATTTGTCGCAATTTTTCTTTTGTTAGATGAGAATGTTAAACATTATCATTTTCCAAAAATACAACAAAAAAAGCAAAGACAATTTCCCATGTCTTCACTTTTCATCACATTTATTTTTTGCTATCTTCATCCATTGAGAGAACGCTGAGGAAAGCTTCTTGTGGGACTTCAACTGATCCGATAGCTTTCATCCGTTTCTTACCGGCTTTTTGTTTTTCCAAGAGTTTGCGTTTACGGGAAACATCCCCACCATAACATTTGGCCAAGACATTTTTACGTAGGGCTTTGATGTCGGAGCGGGCAACAATTTTTTGCCCGATAGCTGCTTGAATAGGCACTTCAAACTGTTGACGTGGAATAATTTTCTTTAATTTTTCAACGATAAGTTTTCCACGTTCATATGCAAATTCACGGTGGACAATAAAACTAAGGGCATCAACTTTTTCCGCGTTAAGGAGGATATCCATTTTAACCAATTGTGATTTGCGGTATTCGGAAATCTCATAATCAAAGCTGGCGTAGCGCGGGTTGAAGACTTAAGTTTGTCAAAGAAGTCAAAAACAATTTCTGCCAGAGGAATCTGATAGATAACATTGACGCGGTTATCATCAATATAGTCCATAGTTACGAAATCGCCGCGCTTCCTTTGGGCTAATTCCATAACAGCCCCTACGAACTCTTGAGGCACCATGATTTGCGCTTTGACGTAAGGTTCTTCGATGGACTCAACCTTGGTTGGATCTGGGAACTCAGATGGATTTGAGACGTGAACCATTTCGCCATCTGTGGTGTTGATTTGGTATACTACCGATGGCGCTGTCATGATCAAGTCAATGTTAAACTCACGCTCCAAACGCTCTTGAATAACATCCATATGCAAAAGACCCAAGAAACCACATCGAAAACCAAAACCTAGAGCTTGAGAAGTCTCTGGCTCAAACTGCAAGCTAGCATCATTAAGCTGCAACTTCTCTAAAGCTTCCCGCAAGTCATTGTACTTGTTAGACTCAATTGGGTAAAGGCCGGCAAAGACCATGGGATTCATTTGTTTATAGCCGTGCAGAGGTTCAGCAGCGGGATTGGTTGCAAGCGTGACCGTATCACCCACACGTGTATCAGCCACCGTCTTAATTGATGCAGCTATGTAACCAACGTCTCCGGTTGCTAAGAATTGACGACCTACTGTTTTGGGGGTAAAAATACCAACTTCAGTAACGTCAAAGGTTTTACCGTTGGACATCATTTGAATCTTGTCACCTGGTTTAACAATACCATTGATAATCCGAACCTGTAAGATAACGCCACGGTAGGCATCATAAGCTGAGTCAAAAATCAAGGCTTGTAAGGGGGCATCAACATCACCAGTTGGTGCAGGAACTTTTTCCACAATTTGCTCTAAGATTTCTTCAATCCCAATACCAGCTTTGGCTGAGGCTAAAACAGCTTCAGAGGCATCAAGACCGATAACATCTTCAACTTCCTGACGAACACGTTCTGGATCGGCAGCAGGTAAATCAATTTTATTTATAACTGGAAGAATTTCCAAGTCATTGTCTAAAGCTAAATAAACATTGGCAAGGGTCTGAGCTTCAATCCCCTGAGCAGCATCGACAACCAGCACAGCACCTTCACAGGCAGCAAGCGACCGTGATACTTCATAGGTAAAATCCACATGTCCCGGGGTGTCAATCAAGTGGAGAATATAAGTTTCCCCATCTTTGGCGGTATAATTCAGTTCAATGGCATTGAGTTTGATGGTAATGCCACGTTCTCTTTCCAAATCCATTGAGTCTAGAAGTTGGGCCTGCATCTCACGGGAAGAAACCGTTTCTGTTTTTTCTAAAATTCTATCAGCAAGAGTCGATTTACCGTGATCAATATGGGCAATAATCGAAAAATTTCTGATTTTTTCTTGTCTTTGTTTCAATTCTTGACTATTCATTCAATCTTCATTCCTATACAATTTTTCGTTACCCTTAATTATAACAAAAGACAAGTTAAAGCGCTATAAGAATAATCCTGTAAAAAGCGGGTTAGTCAGGTTAAGGTATCTGATAATGTTATTATTTCTCATGAAAATGCTACCTTATTGTAAGCAAACTGTCACAATTTTCTTCCTATTTAACTAGTATTATGTGATATAATTATTTTTATGAAAAAGTTAAACCTCACGGGAGAGAGGTTCGGTCGACTGAAAGTCATCAAAAGGACTGAAAAAAGAGCCGGTAATAATGAGGTAGTCTACATCTGCCGCTGTGATTGTGGGAAATTCATAGAAGCATATACCTCATTACTAAGACGAGGAAAGACAAGGTCTTGTGGGTGTTTACACCGTGATACGAGAATGAAAGATTTACGTGCTTTGAACGCCAAGAAGACCATCATTGACGGCGTCGTCATTGATATGTTTGAAAATCGTCAGAATAAAAACAACACCTCTGGTTTCAAAGGTGTTTATAGTCATGGTCAAGGTTTTATTGCTCGTATCTGTGTCAAAGGTCAACATTACCATGGACCCACTAGAGCAACAAAAGAGGAAGCCTACTTAGATCGCCTAGCCTTTGAAGAAAAGCTTCTTCCAGAGGTTGCCCGCCAAGAGAACGACAAAAAAGAATAGCTAAATTACTGAGTCAGACAAGAGGAAATTCCGGCTCTTTGTCAACTGTAGTGGGTAGATGAAAAGCTAAGATCTAGAGAGTATCAAATTGGTACTCTCTATTTTGATGTTCAAAGCAATCAAAATACGTTTTTTAAAGTTTCAAAGTTCCGAAATCC
>NZ_LOCM01000016.1 GCF_002887775.1 Streptococcus penaeicida
ATGATGGTTTAGTCGCTTTTCATTATAGATCATATGGGACTTTTTTGGTGTGAAAAATTTCAATAACGAAAAAGACCTATAATCTCTTTTGAGGATTTACCCACTACAGAAATTATAGAGCCGAAATTCCAAGTACTGACTAAAGTATAGCTATTCTTTTTTTATTATTTAACTTCTTCAGCTGCTTCTTTACCGAACCAAAGTTCAATTTCACGTTTAGCTGAATCACGAGAATCTGAACCATGAACAACGTTCATCATTTCACCCTTATCATTAGGTGCTTGAGCAAAATCACCACGAATTGTACCAGGTGCCGCTTCTTTAGGATTTGTTTTTCCCATCATCGTCCGCCAAGATTCAATCACTTCATGACCAGAAATAATACCGATAAGGATTGGACCACTCATCATATAATCAATCATGCCTGGATAGAATGGTTTATCAACCAATTGATAGTAATGTTGGTCAAATTGTTCTTTAGAAGGTGTTACCAATTGAAGGTGGTCAAAAGTAAACCCACGTTTTTCCATACGAGTAAGAACGTCGCCAACTAAGCCACGTTTTACACCATCAGGTTTTATCATAAAAAATGTTTTTTCCATTAGAAGTTCCCCTCTTATTTTTTCTCATTATAACACATATGTAAGGGCTTGCAAATAAAAAATCAAAAATAGGCTAAAAACACCTACAAACCCTTTGTTTACAATGTTTTTACAGAAAGATTTTCAAGGAAAATATATGAAAACAGTAAATGAAATATGCATTTTCAATTTGTTTTATGTAATAAATATTCATAATCAAAATAGCTGTGGATAAAATTTAACAAAAGCTTTAATGAAAGTCAAAAAAGCCCTTTTCATGAGAAAAGGGGAAAATGAGATTGTTTTATTATAGTTTGAAACTTTCCATTTTGGTTCAAAGAAAGTAGCCCCTTTTCCTAAATTTTATTTCCAAAAAAAAACAAGCTCTCTTTAGAACTTATTTTCATTATTTCCTTCTCCTGCTTATCCCAAATAGTCCGATGAAAATAGCTTCATAAAGGACGAAAAAGAGAATGAAGCAATGCATGAAGAATGTTTCTGGGAGAATCCAAATGATGGGATCGGTTAGGGGGTCAAAGGACCAGTTGTCCTTGCCGGCAAAGAGGATATGATGGAAGAGGACAAAGAAATTATCGAAGCCGATGAGTAATGCCATGATCGCGACAGCTAGAGGTAAGATAATAGCCAACCCCAAGTAGCGACGATAGAGTCCTAGTGTTTTTGCTTTGATATTTTTTGAGAGGAATGGCAGAGCTGGTAGGGAACAGAGGATAAACAAAGCCTGTGCTAGGTGGAATAGTCCTTTGACGTCTGCGAAGTGGGCTAAGCCTGCTTTAGAGGCTGTGAAGCTGGCAAACTTTAAGGACTTGACCAAGGGATTGGTCAAGTAGTCCATGAGGCCGTTGAAGTTATAAAGAATAGATTTTTTTGTCATAAAAACCACTTTTGTAATCTTCAAAAGATCCACTTCGATGGGATAGAAAAGCCAGGCCAAATAAATGGTTAAAAGGACAGATAATGAGAGTACCCAGATGAAAGTTGATAGCATTTGTAATTTTTCTTTCATCACAGCTCCCACTCATCTAAACTAGCCATCACGTAATCAGGTTGAACTGGAAGACTAGGTACTTCTTCTGGCTTAGTGAAACCGGTTGTCACAAGTAATGTTGCCACATCATTTTGGATGCCTGCCATAATATCTGTCAAGTAATTATCGCCAACCATGATGGCTTCTGAGCGTTGAACCCCTAGAATATCCAAGGCCTTGTTCATGATGATAGCATTGGGTTTTCCAATAAAAACTGGTTTGACACGGGTAGCTGATTCTAATAGTGCAACTAAGGAACCTGCACCCGGCATGAGTCCTCTTTCCGTAGGAATATTCAAGTCTGGGTTGGTTCCAATGAAAAGGGCACCTTTTGCGATAGCTAAGGTCGCCACAGAGAGCATTTCATAGGTCAAGTGGGTGTCCAGGCCGACCACAACATAGGCCGGATTGTCGCTATCTTCTTGGTATCCTGCTTGGGCGATGGCACTTTTGAGGCCCGTTTCGCCAATAACATAGGCAGTTTTGCCGCGATTCATGTCATCCATGTAGTCCACTGTGGCCATGGTTGCCGTGTAAATGGTCTCTAATGGGGTCTCGATGTCAAACTGGGTCGATAGCATGTCCTGCACCATCTCCGGTGTCCGCGTGGTATTATTGGTCACCAAAAGATAAGGGATATTCTGCTCCTGCAGTCTTTGGATGAAACGCTGACCTGCGGGGATGCGCTCTTTTCCTTTGTAAATCGTTCCATCTAAATCGATTAAATAGCCTTTGTAGGTCACTGCTAACTCCTTTTACTCAATTCTCATCCATTCAATAATGGCTTGCGCGTTTACTTGACCATCCGATTTGATCTCATGTCGGGTGGTTAAATCATCTTGGACAAAGCGGGATGTAATCTGGCCACCTGGTGCCACTTCTTTAACATATTTGAGGCGCAGGCTGACAGGATTATGGTGTCTGAGGAAATCATAGCCTAGACTGTCGTACATCCAATCCAAGTACTTGCTGTTGTTGACATGGCCGTTCATATCAATGTCGAAATAACGGACATGATAGTCTTTTTCTATTGGATTTTCCAAAGCTTCCGGCTTAAAGGCACGGCGCATTTTTTTTACAAATTCGGATTCAAATGGAGCAACTAATGCTTCAGGAATGGTCGCAACTTTTCGTGTTTCTGGATTCATGAGGGCGAAAAAGGTTAAAATATCTGCTAGTTGATTACCTTCTTGGTCATAAATATAGAATTGACGGTAACAGAATAATTTATTGTATGAAACAGCTTCAGTTTTGATAGTGATGGTCTCATTGAAAACTGGTAGGCGCGTGATTTTTACTTCATAATCAGTGATAATCCAAATGAGATTGAACTGATCTAAAACATAACCATCACTTCTATTTAGGGCTTTTGACTGTCGACCTGAGACTGTTAAACAGTAGGCCAATAATAAAGGTAATTTGGCGTCGTGTTTGACGTCACACAAGTCAAAAGGCATGGTAAAGCTTTCTTGGTATTGTAATCCCATGTTAATTCTCCTATTGTAAGATAAATTTCTCTGCTACGGAGTCCCCTAAGAAGAGGCCTCGTTTGGTCATGCGCACGTTTTGGGGGTCATCAACTAGGAGCCCATCGGCTACCAGTTCTTTCACAATTTGGCCGTACCTTTCTTCAAAAGAATAAGGGAACTTAGCTTCAAATTGAGGGATGGAAACGCCTGTCTTTTTCCGCAAGCCTAGGAAGAGTTCTTCTTCCATCTTCTCTTCCATGGTCAGGACCTCTTCGGTCAGGCGGGCATTGCCCTCGGCCACGGCCTTGAGGTAGTGTTGGATGGGAACCCGGTTGCGGTAACGGATGCCGTCCAGATAGCCAGAAGCTCCGGCACCACAGCCGTAATACTCGTCATTATTCCAGTACATGAGGTTATGCTGGCTGAAAAAACCGGGCTTGCCGAAGTTGGAAATTTCGTAATGTTCAAAGCCATTGGCTTCCATTTCAGTGATGATGTACTCGAACATTTCAGCTTCCAAATCTTCTGTTGGCAGGTTAAGTTTGCCCCGGCGCATCTTGTTCATAAAGACCGTGTGATGTTCCAGGATTAAGCTATAGAGACTGAGATGGGGAATATCTAAGGCCAGGGCCTTGGCCACATTTTCCTTGACTTGTTCAAGCGTTTGGCCAGGTAGGGCATAGATTAAATCGATCGAAATATTATAAAAACCAGCAGCTTTCAGGCTCTCAATGGTTTCATAGATTTGCGCTTCATTATGGCTGCGACCAATTTGTTTTAAATGCTTATCATTAAAGGTTTGGACACCCAGACTGATGCGGTTGACGGCTGATTTCTTGAGAACTGCCACTTTTTCGGCGTCTAGGTCCCCTGGATTGGCTTCGATGGTGAATTCTTCCAAGACTGATAGGTCCAAATCTCTGGTTAATTCTGTCAGCAGGTAGTCCAATTGCTTGGCGGTAATGGCTGTTGGGGTACCACCACCAATGTAAAGGGTCTTCAATTGCTTGATGTCATAAGAACGAAATTCAGCAATAAGAGCCTGAAGATAGGCATCGACAGGCTGATTTTTGATAAAGACTTTGGAAAAGTCACAATAATAACAAATTTGTGTGCAAAAGGGAATGTGCACGTAAGCTGAACTTGGTTTTTTCTTCATAGTATTATTATACCACTTTTGCTTTAAAGGGGAATCTGGCAAGATTAATTCTTACTGCTGGGGTCTTGCTCTACTGCTTTGGTCATTCTGACAAAGTCGTAGACACTGCCATTTGTGGCTTGTTTGAAAGTGGTCTCAGCTTGGTATCCTAGATTTTCATAACATTTAATGGCTCGGCTATTAAATGTCGCAACATTAAGGACCAAAGTTTGGGCTTGATAATTGGCTTGGGCGTATTCTTCAATGGCTTTTAAGAAGGCTGCGCCATGGGATTGACCAGTCCACTTGGGGGCCATGCCTAGACCAATTTCCAGCTCTGAGCCCTGCTTCTCGAATGAGGCAAAGCCAAAGAGAATCCCATTGCGGATGACCTGAAAGTAGCTGTTTTGACGGAGCTCGGGATCCATTATCTCCGCATAATCTTCAGGATCCGCAGCAAGGTCATAGAAATCATATGGGGCTGGGTATTGCCAATCCTTAGCAATGATTTCAGCAGAATGTTGAGTCAGGGGCATGATGTAATACCAAGGCTTCTTCTGCCAGACCTGAAAAAGCTTGGACATGTACTTGAGACGACGCTTCTGAACCGAACAAATGTCTGATTGGTAAATGTAATCAACATAACCCTTTTGGTATTCAGGAATGATTTCTTTAAAATAGGCAGAGGCCTGAGGATCCAAACGTTTCAGAATTTCTTGGATTTTCGCTTCCATTTAGGTCTCCTTTTTTATAAAATGAATTTTTAATTTTCTAGTTGAGAAATTGAGAATATGAGATTTTATCGGTTTAACGATCCTTTTTATCATCTCATTTTCAATATTTTTTAGTTTAAGTGATAGCAAAAAGCAGATCGTTGAAATGACTGAAGCTAGAACAGACTTGTCCTAGCTTCAATAATGTATGAAATAAAATTGTTAATTTTTCTGATCACTATCGCTCAGACAAAGTATTGAAATAGTCTTTGAAATATCTTTTTTAGTCAATTCCGATTTCTTGGCGGACAACATCGGCGATGGTATCAACATAATAGTCGACTTCTTCGTCTGTTGGTGCTTCTGCCATGACGCGGAGTAATGGTTCTGTTCCACTTGGTCTTACGAGGATGCGGCCGTTGCCTTGCATTTCAGCTTCCATTTTTTCAATGATAGCTGCGATGGCTGGGACTTCCATAGCTTTGTCTTTCATGCTATTTTCAACACGAATGTTAACTAATTTTTGTGGGTAGATGGTTACTTCACTAGCTAATTCTGACAGGGTTTTGCCTGTTTCTTTCATGACCTTGGTCAATTGGATAGCTGTTAGTTGGCCGTCTCCCGTTGTGTTGTAATCCATGATGATGACGTGTCCTGATTGTTCGCCACCAAGGTTATACTTGTTTTTACGCATTTCTTCGACGACATAGCGGTCACCGACTGCGGTGATGGCTTTATTAATGCCGTGTTCATCTAAGGCTTTGTGGAAACCAAGGTTTGACATTACTGTCGTAACAATGGTGTTTTGCGCAAGGAGTCCTTTTTCTGATAGATACTTCCCAATGATAAACATGACTTTATCACCGTCAACAATTTGGCCCTTTTCATCAACCGCAATTAAACGGTCACTATCTCCATCAAAAGCCAAACCAAGATCAGAGCCATTTTCGATGACCAATTCTTGAAGTTTTTCTGGGTGAGTTGAGCCGATGCCATCGTTGATGTTAAGACCATTTGGGCTTTCACCGATAACAGCGATATCAGCGTTCAAATCTAGGAAGATATCACGCGCTGATACTGATGCTGCTCCGTTGGCAGTGTCAAGGGCAACTTTCATGCCGTCTAAGTCGAGACCAGTTGAGACTAAGAATTTTTCATATTTTCGTAGGCCTTCTGGGTAGTCTACAAGTGTTCCTAACCCTTCAGCACTTGGGCGAGGAAGGGTATCTTCAGCAGCATCTAAAAGAGCTTCAATTTCTAATTCTTGGTCATCAGCTAATTTAAAGCCGTCGCTACCAAAGAATTTGATGCCGTTATCCAATGCTGGATTGTGGCTGGCTGAGATCATAACACCAGCGCTGGCATTTTCGGTTCTTACTAAGTAAGAAACACCTGGTGTTGCGAGAACTCCTAATTTGTATACTTCAATTCCAACAGATAGCAAACCTGCAACAAGAGCAGATTCTAACATTTCACCTGAAATGCGGGTATCTCTTGCCACAAAAACTCTTGGTCTTTCTGTTTCATGTTGGCTTAAGACGTAGCCTCCAAAGCGACCTAATTTAAATGCTAATTCCGGTGTTAACTCAACATTTGCTTCTCCACGTACACCGTCTGTTCCAAAATATTTACCCATAATTTATACATCAGCGCCTAGACGCTTCCTCCGTTTCAAATTTCCTTTGATATTATCTATTATTTCTTTTTAGTTGTCAACTGAACGACTACCGAAGTTGGTTCAACGGTAAGGCCATCAGCCTTAAGACTCACTGTTTTATTGGTGTTTTTCGTAACATCTGAAATGTCAAATTCAGCCATTACTTCATAGGTATTGTCCAAGACCTCTTTAGGTCCTGAAATTATCGCCGTTTGTCGAGATAATTTTGGTGTGATTGAGGCTAGACTACCATTAACTGTCCCAACCATCGACATGCGAATCGGCACTGACTTTGTTAGTTTTTTGATGGAAACCTTAAGATTGGTTTTAGCTGGACTGATGGTGCTGGCTAATACGGTACCGTCCGCAGAAACGGCCTGTAAGGTCACCTCGTCACTATAATCTTCCTTTAGATTCACATCATCAGGCAGTTTAGCCACAACATGATCTATTAAATCGATTTTTGATTCATCAGAAGTGACTTCGACCTTACTAAGGCCGGTTGAAATTTCAGCAATTTCATAGCCAGGCGCAACCTGTTTTGGATCTGCGCTGCCGCTAACAGAAAAAGTTTTGGTCTTTTTCTTACCGATGGTTACTGAAATCTTGTCCGGTGTCACCTTTGCCGCAACGCCAGATGGTAAATTGTTGACCTTAAGTGGAACTGTTACTTTACCGGGCTTACTTTTGGATAAATCAGCCACAATTTTAAAATTACGAGTGTCGCTATTAACTTCAGAATCTAACTTGATTCGGTTGGTAGAAGTTAGATAAACTTGGGCACCGTAAGAATATTCACTGATAAAGTATTTGTCACTATCATATTTGAGGTCGATAGGGACATCGGTTAAACTGTGTGTGTAAGTTTCAATTGGACTATAAAGTTGACTATTGGTATTTGATACATTACTAGATGCAGCCGCTAAGAAAAGAACAATGGCTAGGAAAATAGAAACTAACCCTAACCAGAGGCGACTGTTAAAAAATCTTTTCATTCCTTATTTGCCTCCCAACCATTTTTTATACCAAGGTTCTTTGGCTTTGCCAGCTTTAATAAGATGTGAGCGTAAAACAGACTCAAATTCTTCTTTCGTTAAATCGTGCAAAAACTGTCCTTTACGCGTGATGGAAATCCCGCCTGTTTCTTCTGAAACAACAATTGTGATGGCATCCGAATTCTCTGATAAACCGATAGCTGCCCGGTGCCGGGTTCCAAACTCTTTTGATATCGACATGGATTCTGACAGTGGTAAATAAGAACATGCTGATAAGACTTTATTGTCAGATATGATAACGGCCCCATCATGCAATGGCGTGTTAGGGATGAAAATATTAATTAACAATTGGCTAGAAATATCGGCATGCAAAGGAATCCCTGTTAAAATGTATTCTTGCAGGGTTTGTGCCTGTTCTATGGCAATCAAGGCACCAATTTTCCTGGGACTCATATAAGCTACTGATTTTACAACGGCATCTACCAGTTTCTCTTCATCACTCATTAATTCTTTAGGTCGAAATACCTGGGTCGAGCGCCCAAATTTTTCGAGACCTGCCCGAATTTCCGGTGCAAAGATGATGACGGCAGCAATGACCCCATAGGTGATGACTTGATTCATCAGATAAGTAATGGTTGTTAGTCCTACCCATTCCGCGATAAAGCGGAGAACGATAAAGAGTAAAACACCTTGAACCAAGGACATGATTTTTGTGCCTGCCAAGGCCTTGATAAACCGATAAATGGCATATGCTACTATGAGGATGTCTAAAAGATGGACCGTCAGTAGCCAAGGGTCGGCAAATAAACTTTGTATAAAACGAGCGTCGATATTACTAAGATTACTCATACTACTCTCTTTCTATGTGAAATAGATATCTTAAACATTATAACATGTTTCTTAAAGTTTTTCTGTATCTAAAATCGCCAATTCTATGTTAAAATATAAACATGAAAATGAAGACCTTAATGGGCATTACTGCCGGAAAAACAGCACAGACTGTGCTAAAAAGTATGGGCCGGGGTTCAACCTATCCTGGAAAATTGGCTTTACAGTTTGACCAAGCCATTCTAGATACCCTAGCTAAAGATTATGAAATTGTTGTAGTGACAGGGACCAACGGGAAGACCTTGACCACTGCACTTACTGTTGGCATTTTAAAAGAAGCTACGGAGAAGTTTTAACGAACCCAAGTGGGGCTAATATGATTACAGGGATTGTATCGACTTTCCTTTCGGCTAAGCCTGGCAAAAACGGCAAAAAGATTGCTGTTTTAGAGATTGATGAAGCCAGTTTACCTAAAGTGACGCAATACATTACCCCTAGCCTTTTTGTTTTTACTAACATTTTCCGTGACCAAATGGACCGTTATGGGGAAATTTATACCACCTACCAAATGATTCTTGATGGGGCTAAAAATGCTCCTAAGGCAACCATTTTGGCTAATGGCGACAGTCCAATTTTTGCTTCAAAAGATGTTATCAATCCCATTAAATACTATGGTTTTAATACGGAATCACATGAGCCACAATTGGCCCATTACAATACTGAAGGGATTCTCTGCCCTAAATGTGAGCATATTTTGCAATACAAGCAATATACCTATGCTAATTTGGGCCATTACGTCTGCCTTAACTGTGACTTCCAGCGTCCAGCTTTAGATTACCAATTGACAGAGCTAACAGAATTAACCAATTCTTCTTCAGCCTTTGTCATTGACGGACAAGAATACAAGATTAATGTCGGTGGCCTTTATAACATTTATAATGCTTTGGCTGCTGTAGCTGTAGCTGAGTTCTTTGACGTTGACCCGCATGAAATCAAAGCTGGTTTCGACAAGAGCAGGGCTGTCTTTGGGCGTCAGGAAACCTTCACGATTGGAGATAAATCTTGTACCTTAGTCTTGATTAAAAACCCAGTTGGCGCTAGTCAGGCCTTAGAAATGATTAAATTAGCAGATTATCCATTTAGCTTATCAGTCTTGCTTAATGCCAACTATGCTGACGGTATCGATACCTCATGGATTTGGGATGCCAATTTTGAGCTGATCAATGACATGGACATCACCGAAGTTAATGCAGGAGGCGTCCGCCACTCGGAAATTGCTCGCAGACTTCGGGTCTCAGGCTATGAGGAAAACAAAATCACTGAGCTGGAAAAACTTGAGGATGTCATGGCTGCTATTCAGCAACAAGAAGCTAAACATGCTTATATCCTAGCGACCTATACTGCTATGCTTGAATTCCGCCAAATCCTCGCCAACCAACACCTAGTCGGAAAGGAGATGAACTAATGACATACACTTCACTACAATCTCCTGGCAACCGGGACTACAGCTATGAGCTTAATATGGCCCACCTCTACGGCAATTTGATGAACACCTATGGCGATAACGGCAATGTCCTCATGCTCAAGTATGTGGCTGAAAAGCTAGGCGCTAAGATGACGGTCGATATCCTGTCTATTGGCGACGCTTTTGACGCGGATCACTACGACTTGGTTTTCTTCGGCGGCGGTCAAGATTACGAGCAGTCGATTGTGGCCAAAGATTTACCTTCAAAACGAGAAGCCATCGCCAATTACATCAACCAAGATAAGGTCATTTTGGCCATTTGCGGGGGCTTTCAATTACTTGGTCAGTACTACGTTCAAGCCAACGGTGTTAGAATTGACGGCATCGGGGTTATGGGCCACTACACCTTGAACCAGGAAAACAACCGTTTCATCGGTGATATCAAGATTCACAATGCTGACTTTGACGAAACCTATTACGGCTTTGAAAACCACCAAGGACGGACTTTCTTATCTGACGATGAGAAACCACTGGGCAATGTGGTTTACGGTAACGGCAATAATAAGGAAGATGGCACGGAGGGGGTTCACTACAAGAATGTCTATGGCTCTTACTTCCACGGACCAATCCTTTCTCGCAATGTTAACTTGGCCTATCGCCTGATTACTACTGCCTTAAAAAATAAGTATGGCCAAGAGCTTAACTTGCCAGCCTACCAAGACATCCTAGCTAAGGAAGTTGCCGAAGAGTATGCTGATGTTAAGAGCAAGGCCGAATTCGAAAAGTAAAGCTTATGATTTGAAAAGACCTCCGAGGAGCAATTCCTCAGAGGCTTTTTTACTATCATGAAAGGGTAGATTAATGTCTTTAATGTTTAGTCTTTTTTTGTTTTAAGAGCAGATACCATACCTGCACTAGCCATAACTGCTAAAGCAGCAGCAGTGAAGAATGGGTTAACGGAGTCACCAGTTGAAGGTAATTGTTCGCTAGCTGAAGGGTTTTGACTAGGAGCTTTAGCATTTCCCATACCAGTTGGCATAACTTTTTCTGCAACTGATTTGCCTGATGGCATTTCTTCTTTAGTTTCAGCTTTTTGGCTGGCATCTTGACCAGCTTTACCATCCATACCGTTGCGACCGTCTTTACCGTTTAGGCCTGGTTTTCCGTCTTTACCTGGTTGACCATCTTTTCCGTCTTTACCATCATGAAGGGTAAATTCAGATTTTGTTCCGTCTGGGTTCAATAAAATGATAGTATAAGTTCCGTCACCATTGTTTCTGCCCTTGATAATTGGAGACTCACCGTCTTTACCGTTACGGCCATCACGTCCGTCACGACCATCGCGTCCGTTTACGCCGTCAAGTCCATTTTTTCCATCTTTTCCATCTTTTCCATCACGCCGGCCTTACCATCTTGACCAGCTTTACCGTTTTTTCCGTCTGTTCCAGCTTTACCATTTTTGCCGTCTTTTCCGACTTTACCATCTTTGCCGGCTTTACCATCTTTGCCGTCTTTGCCGGCTTTTCCATCTGTTCCGGCTTTGCCGTTTTTACCGTCTTTTCCAGCTTGGCCGTTTTTACCGTCTTGGCCGTTTTGGCCAGCTTTGCCGTCTTTTCCATCTGTTCCAGCTTTGCCATCTTTTCCGGCTTTACCGTTTTTACCGTCTTGGCCGTTTTGGCCAGCTTGGCCGTCTTTACCATCTTTTCCGGCTTTACCATCTTTGCCGTCTGTTCCAGCTTTGCCATCTTTTCCGGCTTTACCGTTTTTACCATCTGTTCCAGCTTTACCGTTTTTACCATCTGTTCCAGCTTTACCGTTTTTACCATCTGTTCCAGCTTTACCGTTTTTACCATCTGTTCCAGCTTTGCCGTCTTGACCATCTCGACCATCACGTCCTTTAGCACCGTCACGTCCATCGCGACCTGCTTCACCTTGTTCACCTTTTTTGCCTTCTCGACCATCTTGACCTTTGGCTCCATCACGACCATCGCGTCCGTTATCCCCTTTTGGACCTGGTAAACCATCACGGCCTGCAATACCTTGCTCACCTTTTTGACCATCTCGTCCGTCACGACCTTTAGCACCGTCACGACCATCGCGACCTGCTTCACCTTGAGCTCCAACTCGACCGTCTCGGCCGTCTCTGCCAGGTGCTCCATTATATCCATTGTATCCATTGTATCCAGGATTTCCAGGTAAGCCAGGTGCTCCATCTCGACCATCACGACCTGCAGGACCTGCAGGACCTTGAGCACCATCTCTACCTTGTGGACCTTGCGCACCAGGAGCATAAGCTGGAGAATATAAACCACCTAAACTATAGTCATATCCCCCACTATAAAATCCATTGTCGTATCCATTGTATGACCCTACTCCTGGAACTCCAACTCCTGGTACTCCTACTCCTGGTACTCCTACTCCTGGTACGCCCACGCCTGGTACACCTACTCCCGGTACTCCTACACCAGGAACCCCAACGCCTGGAACTCCTACTCCTGGTACGCCTACGGTTCCAGGGACTCCAGGAACGGGTACCCCAGCTCCTGGTACAAGTGCGTGTGCTGTTGTGCTATGCATTCCCATGGCAAAGACAGTGGCTAATAATACGGATGCGGCACCGAAGCTGTACTTACGGATGCCAAAACGTTGTTTGTCAACAGTTTTCTTCTGTGTCATGACATTACTCCTATTCTACTCTCCTAAAAGAGTCCATATTTTTATTAGGTATGATGACCTAGTATTTCACTCATTTATTTCTAATTATAGTAAAAATGAAGTTTTGATAGGTCATCATAACCACCATTTATCATGCCACTTTTTGACAGCCCTCACTTGCTCAAAATGCCACTATTTTGCCTTTTTTGGTCATTATGACTAAATTATTTTGTGTTTTCATTTTATTGTCATTTTTCTTATCTTTTTATTATTTTTGAATTGGTTCTGTTTCCCTTATCTGTTAATCTAGGGAACTAGGAAAGTAACCTGTCTATGAGGTCTCCTTAATCCTTTTGGGGTGATGAAATCTATGCTTTATACCGAGAACAGTTTTCAAAACGATTTATACCATATCTTTTTCATTTTAAATCCTATTTTTGATAGACCGTTCACCCCTTGCAAAACCCGCTTACATAACCGAATCGCCTCATAGACTGCTGCTTTCTCAGAAGTTTATTTCCTAAAACAGAAAGTCAATCACATGTATCAACATCCCTTACTCGAATCCTTGCACACTTGCTTAAGGATTCCTATTTTTGTCTTAAATTCGGAATATCAGCTGATCCGCTGCTTTCATCTGGTCTCGGATATTAGCTTACGGCCTCAGCTTTTAGCCCAGTTAGCTGTCATCAGCAATCGCAAGTCCTTGATTCCCTTTTCTCTCTTAAAAACACCTAGCAATCAGGTTTTGGCACTTTACCCCTTGCAAAATGAACTCTTTTTATTTGGTCCATTTCAGGTGACAAAAAGCCAAATTCCGGAACAAGGCTTGGCGGAGGTCTATGCCGTTGACGAGGGCTGTTTCGAATCCTTAAGTGACCAGGAGACTGCAATCAGCCTTGACTTGCCACATTTTCTCCATTTGATTCACTATTTCTTTACCCAGCAGATGCATTTTTTAAAAAAAGACCAGAGACAACTGACCAACCAAATCCTAAGTGAGATCCGGCAAGAATTATCGGAAAATCTGATTCAACAATGCCATCTCAAGGACAAGGAAGCTTTTGACTTTGAATTTCAACTCTTGGAGTCCGTCAAGCGTGGCAAGCTGGAAGAAGTGAAAAAGTATCTGGCCCAGGACCTAACCCCGGCCAGCTACCACAAGGACTTACGGTCAGAAAAAAATTATTCCATTATCCTCTTTGAAAAACTATCACAACTGGCCATCAAGACCGGGGTCGACCACACCTATGCCCACCACACCCGGGATTATTATATCGGCAAATGTGAGAAATGCCAGAAGGCATCGGAAGTCTTATTACTGCGGGAGTCGGCTATCATATTGTTTACCCAAAAAATCGGTCACTTTAACCATTATTCCTACTTGGTCTCCAATATCCTCCGCTATATCAACGCCAACTTATCCAAGAAAATACTGATAGAAAGTATCGCCAAAGAGTTTCATTTTTCCGAATCCAATATTCGTAAACTCTTCCGCAAAGAGATGTCCTGCTCCATCCAGCAATACATCCGCCGCAAGAAAATGGAAGAAGCCAAAATCATGTTGCGCAACCAGAATTCCGTCACCGACATCAGCAACTCCCTAGCTACTCCGACGTGGCCCACTTCTCCCGCTCCTTCAAATCAGTAGTCGGCATGTCCCCAAAACAGTATCAAAAATCACCTATAAAGGATATATCGTAGGAGAATAGAAAAAAGAGGAGGCTGGGACAAAAGTCTTCATAACTAATAAAAACAGAGACTCACGTTTGATGTGATTCTCTGTTTTTAATTTCTTATCATTCTCTTATTGTATTTCAGTAGATTATTGGCCATGAGGACCAAACCCATATCAATTTTTAC
>NZ_LOCM01000017.1 GCF_002887775.1 Streptococcus penaeicida
ATGAGGTAGCCTTTCTAAAGTGTTTTTAGACAATTCTATTTTATCAAGACTATCGCAACCATGCAAAAAGCAACGGCAAAAACCGTTGCTTTTTTGTTATAGTCGTGTAGACTTTTGTCCCAGACTCCTCTTAAATTTAGGCATAGAATCCTGAAAGGAGTCGCTGCCGTCCCAAGCACTCAAAAAAGTATTTTAACAATAAAGCCCCGAAATCAAATGATTTCAAGGCTTTATTTAATATTTAAGCAACAATTGCTTTAGTAATTTCTTCTACAGTCATGCCTGAGAAGTATTGAGCTGTGTCGATGCCTTGTAATTTTTCAAGAACATCTTTATAGTCGTATTTAGAGCCAATAAGGATTTGTTCAATGTCTTGCACATCTTTAATTCCGAAGAAATCTCCGTAAATTTTGATGTTTTTGATGATAGAATTTTCAACATTAGCAAAGGTATTGATTTTACCTGCTGAATAACGAACATTGCGTTCGATGGTATATTCAGGAGCTTTGCCATATGTCCAGTCCCAGCTTCCAAATTGCTCGTCAGCAGATTTTTGGATTTTCGCCAATTCATCTTCAGAAAGCACGTACTCAGTCATATCTGGGTAAGTTTCTTTCATTTTCTCTAAGATTTTATCTGAGAATTCGTTAACCGTGATTTTTTCTGGCAACTCGTTAAGGATGTTGGTTACGCGAGCACGCACTGATTTAATCCCTTTAGATTCGATTTTATCCTTGCTGACTTTAAGGGCATCGCCCAGCACTGTCATGTCAACATCGAAGAGGAGACAGCCGTGGTGCATCATACGGCCTTTGTAATAGGCTTGCGCATTCCCACAGAACTTTTTACCATTGATTTCCAAGTCGTTACGACCTGTAAATTCTGCTTTTACCCCAAGATCAGCTAGCGTTTCAATAACAGGTTGTGAGAAAGTTTTGAAATCAAAGGCACCCTCAGCTGATTTGTTAGAAATGATGGTGTAGTTAAGGTTGTTGAGGTCATGGTAAACAGCCCCACCTCCAGAAAGACGGCGTACCACGTGGATACCGTGCTCATCAGTATATTCTTTGTTAATCTCTTGGATTGTATTTTGGTGTTTACCAATGATGATGGCTGGCTCATTGATCCACAAAATGAAGATTTCATCTTCTGAAAGTAATTCTCTGAAAGCGTATGCTTCTAAGGCAATGTTATAAGCTGGGTTGTTACTTTTGTTAACAATGTATTTCATTTTTTTCTCCTGTTTTTTTACGTTTGATTACAGTCTCTATTTTAAGCCAAAAACCCCTAAAAAACAAGCCTTTGGCTCTTTAATAGAGCTGACCTTAGGCTTGTTTTTTCTTTGTCTGCTATAAGTTTTAATAATAGACCAAAAATTGGTTAAACTGGCAATTTTTGAATGCAGTCTTTTTTCATGCTGTATTGTAATCTTGAGAATTTTTCATTTCTAGTCTTAGAATATCTAAAAATGTTATCTCTACAAACTTTTTATTTCTTCTTCAACCTTAAGCGAGTCTCTTCCATAGCCATCATCAGGAATGGACAAGTTAACAGATAGAGCCAATGAATTGGTGCTAATGGGGCTGTGTTAAAGATACCATGTAAAAATGGCAGATAGGTCAAGCATAGGAAGAGGATTATTTCCAGGATAATACCTGAATTGATGAGCCGGTTGGCGAAGAATTTAAGACTAAAAATTGATTGTCCATCTGCCTGGCAATCATAACCATGCCCATTTGAGCAAAGATAATAGCTCCTAGAGTAATGGTTGTCGCTTGGTGGTATAGGAGACCGTGATTGACGAAATGATTGAGATGGCCTTGTCTAGGTAATAGACAAAGAAGAATCCCAGCATGGCAATCAATGATTCCAGCAGACCATACCAGCAAAAGGCTTTGATGATCAAGCTGCGATCCAGTAGCCGGTCGGTGATTAACCGAGGTGGTTTATCCATGACTCCTTCAACTGGTGGCTCGATACCAAGCCCCAAAGCCGGTAACATATCTGTTCCCAAGTCAATGGTCAAGATTTGCATAACGGTTAGAGGAAGGGGAATAAAACCTTTGGAGAAGAGGAAGAAGGCTGATGGGACTGCTTCTGGCCCATTGGAGGTAATAATGTAGGACAAAAATTTTTGAATGTTGCGGTAAACAGCCCGACCTTCTTCAACCGCATGAACAATAGATGAAAAGTTATCGTCAGTCAAAATCATATCGGCAGATTCTTTGGCCACATCGGTACCGGTAATGCCCATGGCAACCCCGATATCAGCTTTTTTCAAGGCTGGGGCATCATTGACCCCATCACCTGTAACAGCCACCACTTCGCCCATTTCTTGCAAGCTTTTAACCACTCGGAATTTCTGTTCAGGTGCCACCCGAGCAAAGACCACTTCACCTTGCAAGGCTTCTTTAAGCTCTTGATCGGAGAGATGAGCCAGTTCTGAACCTGAAATCACACGGGCTTGGTCGCCTTTAACGATACCAATTTTTTTGGCAATACTCAAGGCGGTGATGCCGTAATCTCCAGTTACCATAATGATGCGGATAGAGGCCTTATGGCATTTTTCAATGGCCTCAATAACCCCTTGACGCGGTGGGTCACTCATGGAGATTAATCCGATAAAAATTAGTTCCTCTTCCACATCTTGCAGGGACAGTGAATGCTTGTCAGTCTCTGCTGGCCAGTCTCGGTAAGCAATTGCTAAGACGCGGAGCCCCTCTTGAGCGAATTGGTCATTGGCAGCTAGACTGGCTTGGAAATAAGCGTCTGTCATGGGATGGACACCATATTCATCACAATAAAAAGCAGCTTTTTCTAAGATCTCTTTGGGAGCTCCTTTGGTAACGGTGAATAATTTATCCTGCTCAGCTGATTGGTGGAGGGTGGTCATCCGCTTACGAACGGAATCGAAGGGAAATTCCCTCAGTCTTGGGTTGGCTTTTTGGAGAGCATCCAGTTGGAAGCCAGCCTTTTCAGCAAGGACATTGAGGCAGGCTTCGGTGGGGTCACCAAGGACAGTGTAGTTAGCATTTTCAGCATTGGGGGCAAGGACTTTGGCATTTGAGCAAAGGTAAGCATAAGTCATTAAGTTAGTCAGTAGTTGGTCTGACTCTGGCTTAATGGGTTCACCTTCTTCTTGCAGTTCGCCGTGACTATCATAGCCGAGACCAGTAACATCAATTTGACGACCTGTGGTCCAAAGATGGTTGACGGTCATTTCATTTTGGGTTAGTGTCCCTGTTTTATCGGAACAAATGACTGAGGTGGCCCCTAAGGTTTCCACTGAAGACAGTTTCTTAACCAAGGCATGTTCCTTAGCCATTCTTTGAACGGCCATAGCAAGAGATAAAGTAACTGTCGGTAAAAGCCCTTCTGGAATAAAGGCCACAATCATACCTAGGGCAAAGATAAAGGCTTGGGCGAAGGGTTGGCTAACTAAGAACATTGAAGAAATGAGGAAGAAAAGTCCGATTGATACAGCTATTAAGGAGATTTGTTTTGTCAAAAGGTCTAATTCTTTTTGTAAAGGACTCTTTTCTTCCTGCATTTCTTGGGTAAGGTGGGCAATTTGACCAAATTCAGTAGCCATAGCTATGGCAGTTACGATAAATTTACCAGATCCGGCTGAAACACTGGTTCCGGCAAAGACCATATTATCAAATTCTAATGATGTTTTATTAGAATCAAAATCAGCGGCTTCTGATTTTTCTATGGGATTGGATTCACCCGTTAGAGCTGATTGGTTAACTTTTAAGTCATTACTTTGAAGAAGTCGTCCATCGGCTGAGATTTTATCTCCTTCTTCAATTAGGACCAGGTCACCAATTACCAAGTCCTCGGCTAAGAGTTTACTTTCTTGTCCATCTCTGATGACACGACAATAGGAGGGCAACATCCGTTTGAGGGCTTCGGTCGCCTGACTAGCCCGATGTTCCTGGACAAAGCTAAAAAGTCCGTTGATCACATTAACCATCCAAATGGCTATGCCCAGTTCCGGACTATGTGAGAAAATGGCAATAGCCCCTGCAACCCATAAGAGGATTGCCATGAGGCCAGTAAAATTCTTAATAAAAGTGACAAAAAGAGACTCTTTCTTTTCGGCAGCTAAAATGTTCTTACCAATCTTGGCTTGGCGGGCAAGTGCTTCTTGATTGCTCAAGCCTTCTTGGCTTGTTTCTAAGAGGTCGTAAAGGCCTTGTTCATCTGCTTGGTGGACTTCTTCTAAGTTCCCATTATTCCAATTTTTCATGATCAAACCCTCGCTTTCGAAACGTTTACATTTTATGATTATATTATACTCTTAATTGAAAAAAAGAGAACAAAAAAGTTTAGGAAATCCTAAACTTTTTTGATTATTTCATTTTAATAAGATCTTCTTATTTGCGTTTTGGTGGGTTATGGATAGCTTCACCTAATACATCAGCGAATGCTTCGTACATAACTTCTGAGAATGTTGGGTGACCGTGGATTGAAAGTAACAATTCATCAACTGTTAATTCTGCTTCCATGATTGTTGCTGCTTCGTTGATCATTTCAGCGGCAGCAGGTCCAACGATGTGAACACCGAGGATTTCGTGGAATTTAGCATCAGCGATAACTTTTACGAAACCTTGGTCTTCGTTAGAAGCGATGGCACGTCCGTTACCTGTAAAGCTGTTTTTACCGATAAGAACATCACCGTATTTAGCACGAGCATCTTCTTCTGTCATACCAACCATTGCCACTTCAGGGTGAGTGTAAACTGCTGCTGGAGTGAATTCAAGGTTAGCTTTACGAACGTTTCCATGCATTGCATTTTCAGCTGCAACTTCACCCATACGGTAAGCAGCGTGGGCAAGCATTTTAGTTCCGTTAACATCACCAGGAGCGTAGATACCTGGGATTGAAGTTTCTTGGTATTCGTTAACTTTGATACGGTTACGATCCATTTCAAGGTTAAGGTTTTCAAGTCCATTCATTTGTGGTACACGACCGATTGAAAGAAGAGCTTTTTCAGCAACAACTTCTTCACCATTGTTTAATTTCAATGTTAATTGGTTGTTTTCTTCAACAATTTCAGATACACCAACTGATGTTTTGATCTTCATACCTTTTTTAGAAAGGATTTTTTGAAGTTCAGTTGAGATTTCTTTATCCATTGCAGGGATGATGCGGTCAGCCATTTCAATAACGGTTACGTCAACACCGTAAGATGCCCAAACAAGACCAAGCTCGATACCAACAACACCACCACCCATAACTGCAAGTGATTTAGGCATTTCACGTAAGTCTAAGATATCATCTGAAGTTAATACTAATTTAGAATCAATACCTGGGATGTTGATACGTGAAACTTTAGATCCAGTCGCAAGGATAACATTGCGTCCTTTGATTGTTTCTGAACCAATTGTAACTGTCTTATCAGGGTTAACTTGAGCAAGACCATTGTACATTTTAACTTTGTTAGCACGAAGAAGGCCAGATACACCACTTGTCAATTTCTTAACAACAGTGTTTTTGAAGTCTACTGTTTTATCCATGTCGATAGTATAGTTGGTTGAAGCAAGATTAATACCACGACCTGCTGCATGTTTGATACCATCTAGGATTTCAGCATTTTTAAGGTAAGTTTTTGTTGGGATACAGCCGACGTTTAGACATGTTCCACCAAATTCAGATTTTTCAACAATAGCGATTTTTCCGCCAAGTTGTGCACCACGGATAGCAGCGTAGTAACCAGCTGGTCCACCACCAACAACGATAATATCATATTCGTCATCAGCAAGTGGCGCTTTGTCAGCTTTTGGAGCTGCTGCCGCTTCTGGAGCTTTAGGAACTTCAAGACCAGCTGCTTCTAAGTCAGCAGTTGCTTTTTCAGCAGATGCAGGAGCTGCACCTTCTTCAACCACTTCACCTTCTGCACCTAAGTAACCAATAACTTCAGTTACAGGAACAACATCACCAGCTTGGCGAACGATTTTGATGAGGACACCAGCGTCTTCAGCTTCGATTTCCATGCTTGTTTTATCTGAATTGATTTCAAGAAGGATGTCACCAACGTTTACAGTTTCACCTTCTTGTTTTTTCCACTCGATGATTTCACCTTCTTGCATGTCAACACCAAGTTTAGGCATAATAATTTCAACAGCCATTATATTCTCCTTTTTAACTTTACCATAAGCAGATTTCTAACTTATGAACTAATTCTATTATAACTCTTATTTATAAAACTTACTGATTATTTGTTGCTCTAGATCAGATTAATAGACCAAATGGATTTTCCATTAAGTTCTTAAGATCAACCATGAATTTAGCACCATTCATACCATCAACAAGACGGTGGTCAATGGTTAAGCACATTGCCATGATTGGACGAGCCACAATTTCACCATTAACAACTGTTGGTGTTGGAATAGTTGCGCCGACACCTAAGATTGCTGAGTTTGGTTGGTTGATGATTGGGTTAAATGTTTTTGTTCCAAACATACCAAGGTTAGTGATTGAGAATGTTGAACCAGACATTTCAGCTGCTTTCAATTTACCAGCCTGTGTTTTCTTGATGACATCTTTAGATGCAACAACAAAGTCAGCAAGGGTCATTTGATCTGCATTGTGAACAACTGGTACGATCAGTCCATCGTCAAGACCAACGGCGATACCGATGTTAACGAATTTATGCAATTCGATTTCAGTTGCGTCGTTGATTAATGAAGCATTCATGTAACGGTGTTCTGGTTTCATCAATGTTTTAACAACAGCCATACCGATAAGGTCAGTAAAGGATACTTTAAGACCAGTTTTTTCCATGATTGGATCGATTAATTTCTTACGAAGAGCCATCATCTCTGTCATGTCAATATCATAGTTAAGTGTGAATGACGGAGCTGTTAAGTATGAGTTCGTCATACCTTTAGAGATTGCTTTACGCATAGCTGACATCTTGATGATTTCAACACCTTCAGGTAATTCAGCTTTTGGTTTTTCAGCTTCAGCTGATTTGGCAGCAGGTGCTTGAGCAGGTTTGCTTGCTTCGATAGCCGCAAGAATGTCTTCTTTCATAACCTTGCCATTGAAGCCACTGCCATTTACAGCAGCTATATCAAGACCAGCATCTTCAGCCATTTTACGTGCCAATGGTGATGCTTTAGGTTGGGCATTCTTGAAGTTCTCAACGTCTTCGGCATGAACACGGCCTTTTGGACCCGTACCAGGTACTTGTCCTAAGCTGACGCCCATTTCACGAGCCATTTTACGAGCAGCAGGTGTCGCGCGGACAGAAGAATCGTCACCTTGAGGTGCAGCCGCTGTAGCTGGAACTGGAGTTGCAGGACGTTCAACATCTTCTTTTGGTGCTACTGTTGGAGCAGCATCTGCAGAATTTGGAGCAGGAATTTCTGTTGTTTTTTCGCTTGAAGCAATGTTATCAACATTTTCGCCTTCAGCTCCGATGTAACCAATAACTTCTGTTACTGGAACAACATCACCTTCTTGACGAACAATTTTCAAGAGAACACCAGCATCTTCTGCTTCGATTTCCATGTTTGTTTTGTCAGAATTGATTTCAAGAAGAATATCGCCTTCGTTGACGGTATCACCGACTTGTTTTTTCCACTCGATGATTTCGCCTTCTTGCATATCAACACCGAGTTTTGGCATAATGATTTCGACAGCCATAATTTTCCTTTCGATTTCACTTTTCTAAAAATAACAGGGCCATAATGGTCAGATATTTTTATCACGGAATAGACGGAAGGAAGCCTCAGAGTTGAGACTTCATTCTTTATCTATTAGTTACCTTTTTTTGCCATTTTGATAATAGCAGCTTTGATTTTTTCAACATCTGGTAAGATAGCTTGTTCTAAGACACGTGCGTAAGGAACTGGCACATCTTCACTTGCTAAACGAACAATTGGATGATCAAGATAATCAAATGCTTCGCTTTCAGTAATCATCGTTGCGATTTCACCTGTGTAACCACCAGTTTTGTATGCGTCATTGACAAGCATTACTTTACCAGTTTTCTTAACTGATTCAATAATCAATTCTTTATCAAGGGGAACTAAAGTACGAGGGTCAAGAACTTCAACATTGATTCCTTCTTCTGCAACTTCTTCAGCAGCTTGCAGAACACGCTCTAACATACGACCGTAAGAAACGATTGTTAGATCAGTACCTTCACGTTTGATTTCACCTTTTCCAAGTGGAATATAGAAATCAGGGTCTTGGTTAACTTCTTCTTTTTTACCATAAAGCGCTTTTGGCTCCATGAAGATAACAATATTATTATCTTGGATTGCAGATTTCAAAAGACCTTTAGCATCGTTAGCGTTTCCTGGTGCAACAACTTTAATTCCTGGAATATGTGTCATCCAAGCTTCAAGTGATTGCGAGTGTTGAGCTGCTGAACCGATACCAGAACCTGAAGCCACACGGAAAGTAACCGGTGTTTTAAGACCGCCACCAAACATGTAGTTATTTTTAGCACCGTTGTTAACGATAGCATCCATCATGATTGTAAGGAAGTCCATGAAAGTTACGTCAACAATTGGACGTAGACCTGTGATGGCAGAACCGATAGCAGCACCAGAGATAGCAGCTTCAGAAATTGGCGTATCTTTAACACGTTTTGGTCCAAATTCTTCAATCATTCCTACTGATGTACCAAAGTCACCACCATAGACACCAACATCTTCACCCATAAGGTAGATATTTTCATCCTTGCGCATTTCTTCAGTCATGGCAAGATTTACGGCTTCACGCAAAGCCATTAATTTTGTTTCACTCATTATTTACTCCTAGTTTTAATCGTATTTTTGTTAGTTTAAACGTTTACGGCTAAATCCGAACTTAGTCTACCCAAATGTCTTCAAAAGCAACTGAAAGCTCAGGGTCTGGACTATTTTGAGCATATTCATAAGCATCATCAATTTCTTTAACGACTTGTGCTTGAATAGCATCCAACTCTTCGTCAGTAGCGATACCTTCTTTAGTAAGGTAAGCTCTGTATTTGATCATTGGATCTTTTTCTTTCCAAGAAGCAACTTCTTCTTTAGAACGGTATTTACCAGCATCTGCTGTTGAGTGACCGAACCAACGGTATGATTCCACTTCAACGATTGCAGGTCCGTTTCCACCACGTACATGTTTAACAGCTTCATCCATTGTTTCATAAACAGCCATTAAATCATTTCCGTCTTCACAATAGAAACCAGGGATTCCATAAGCTTCTGCACGCGTGTACAAGTGAGGAGTGTTTGTCGCATTGTTAATGCTCATTGAAATACCATAACGGTTGTTGATGATAAAGAAGATAACTGGTAATTTCCAAGTTGCTGCCATGTTAACAGACTCATGGAAAGAACCTTCGTTAGTTGCACCGTCTCCAGAGAAGGCAACAACGATGTTGTTAGTTCCTTTATATTGTTGTGTTAAGGCTGCACCAACTGCAAGTGCATAGCCACCACCAACGATACCGTTAGTTCCGTAGTTACCTTTTTCAAAGTCAGCTAAGTGCATTGAACCACCACGACCTTTTGAGACACCAGTAGCTTTACCAGCTAACTCAGCCATCATTTTGTTAAGGTCCATATCTTTAGCGATTGATTGTCCATGTCCACGGTGATTTGAGAAAATAATATCATCATAGGTTAAATGTGCTACTGCACCAACATTGGCCGCTTCTTCACCTACTGAGAAGTGAGTCATACCTTGTACAAATCCACGACGTACAAGTTTGTTAATACGTGAATCAAATTCACGGATACGTTCCATTTTTAAAAACATATCCAAATGTTGTTCTTTAGAAACTGTTACCATTTTGGCCTCCATTTTTTCATTTTACTCATCCATATTAACCTATTTTGTGATAAGATGCAAGTTTTTAAACCGCTTTCTACGCTTAAAAATAAGCATTTTGCGCCAGTTTATAGTTTGTGAAACGACTAACAATATCTGTTACACTTTTATACCCCATAATATATAACAGATTAAAAAAGAGGATTGCTTTCGCAATCCAATTTCTGAGACTTTATGACAATTAGATGTCAAGTTGTGTACCAATTTCTTCCCATTCTTCCATCAGCATCATTTGTTCTTCTTCTAACTGATCCAATTCTTTTTGACTATCAATCAATTGACTTGGATCATTTATTTGAAACATTTTTTCATTTATAGCGGCCTGCGATGCTTCGATTTCCTCTAAGCGTGCTTCCACTTCTTGCAAACGGCGTGTCAACTTGCGGACTTCTTTTTGGTTTTCTTTTTGCTTTTGGTAATCGTTGGCACTTTCAAGCTGGTCTTGCTGGCTCTCTTCTTCAGGTTGCGTTAGGGCCGCTAATTCTGCCAGCTCAGCTTTTTTCTCAACATAATAATCGTAGTCGCCCAAGAAAAGGCTAGACCCGGTCTCTGTAATTTCTAATACCTTAGAAGCTACGCGATTGATAAAATAACGGTCATGACTAACGAAGACTAAGGTCCCATCATAATCAATGAGGGCATTTTCCAATACTTCTTTACTGTCGATGTCCAAGTGGTTGGTCGGCTCATCCAGAATCAAGAAGTTATTGTTTTCCATTGAGAGTTTGGCCAAAAGCAAACGGGCCCGCTCACCACCTGAGAGCATTCCAACTGTCTTTTTGACATCTTCGCCAGAAAAGAGAAAGGCACCTAGTCGGTTTCTGATATCCAATTCAGGCGTGGTCGGAAAGTCGTTCCACAATTCATCCAAAACAGTATTGCTTGGTGATAAGCGTGATTGGGTTTGGTCATAATAACCCATGGTCACATTGGCACCATATTTGACTTGACCTTTGATGAAGGGAATTTGTTGAATGATGGATTTGATAAGCGTTGATTTTCCAATTCCGTTGGGTCCGACAATGGCGATGGCATCATATTTTTTGACTTCCATTTCAATGGGTTCTGATAGCACCTCATTGTCGTAACCAATGGCCGCTTCTTCAACCATTAAGACCTGATTGCCGGAAGGCTTTTCAGATTGGAAGGTCATATTAGCGGATTTTTTAGAGGCGGTCGGTTTATCCAGTCGCTCTATTTTAGCCAATTGTTTGCGTCTTGCTTGGGCCCGTTTAGTAGTTGAGGCTCTAACAATATTTTTTTGGACAAAATCTTCTAACTTAGCAATCTCTTTTTGTTGCTTTTCATAGTTCTTTTCTTCACTGGCAATTTTGACTGCCTTTAAGTCAACAAACTGTGAATAGTTGCCCACATAACGGTCAATACCATTAGGGCGTAGATCAAAGGTTACAGTGGCTACTTTATCTAAGAAATAACGGTCATGGCTGACAATTAAAAGGGCGCCTTGATAATTGGTCAGGTAATTTTCTAACCAGGCTATGGTTTCAATATCCAAGTGGTTAGTTGGCTCATCCAGTACCAACAAATCAGGTCTCTCTAAGAGCATCTTAGCCAAGGCTAAACGGGTATTTTGTCCTCCTGAAAGGGATTCAATAGGCATGGTCCACATCGATTCGTCAAACTTAAAGCCGTTGAGGATAGCTTTAATATCTGATTCATAGGAAAAACCATTACGGAGACGGAAAGACTCTGTTAATTGGTCGTAAGTTTTCATGAGCTTTTCTAAGTCTTGACCAGTTAGTTGGCCCATTTCCATTTCCATTTGGCGCAATTTAGCTTCGTCCTGACGCAGATCAGCGAAGACAGCTAACATTTCCTCGTAAATGGTTTTTGAGGACTCAAAACGGCTATCCTGAGCTAAATAGGAGAGACTCATGTCTTTTTTCTTGTTGATTTCGCCACTGGTTGGCGCTTCTTCACCGACTAAGATTTTTAAAAGGGTTGATTTACCTGCCCCATTGGGACCAACTAAGGCAATCCGGTCTCTTTGGTCGATTTGTAAATTAATATTTTGAAAAAGAACCTGCCCTGAAAAGGAGCGTTCTATTTTATTAGCTTGTAAAATAATCATACTGTCATTGTAGCAAAAAAATGCCCCTGATAGGAACATTTTTGCCATATTTCTTTCCGCTTAGTTTTGATACAAGTCCTTAGCAGCTTTTACATCAGTGGCAGTAATGCCATAGAAAGAGCCTGCCGACTGCATAACCGATTCCTCATTATCATTGTGGTCTAAGCCCACCGCATGGCCTAACTCATGTTCAGCCGTGTGGACAATTCGGTCTGTGCCATAACCATATTGTTTATCCAAGAGATAATAGCCATTTAAATAGACTTTGGCACTGGTAATCTTTTTGGTTAGAGTCTGGCTCTCAACATTAGCTAAGCCTGCTGCGCTGACACTTTTGTCATTGGATTCATCAGCGATGATATCTGCTTTACTGCTATCATTGACAACAGTAAAGTGAAAGGCACCGGTCTGATTCCAATTATTAATGGCTGCTTGATAAGCATTTAGAAAAATGGGATTAGTGGTTTTGATGAAGACAGTTGCTTCATCCTTTGACCATTTAATACCATGGCTATGCTGGTAATTGTCAGATGCTAAAGCCTGGCTATTCTTTTCAGAATGTGATTCTGAATTTTTCCAAAGATTATAAATCGTCACAATTTGATTGCTGACATTAGAAATCTGATTGGCAAAGGCTGAATCACTATGATTAGAATAATAAATCAATCCAAAAATAATGATGGCCAAAACCAGGATGGTTTGAACAAAGCCCCAAATAATGCGCCAAATCAACTCTAAGATTTTGGTTGGCAGCCAAAGTAAGGCTTTAAAAAATTTTTTCATTTATAACTCCTTAATTAAGAAAGTCTTTCTTCCTTAACATAATTGATTGGCAGCCAGTCTAGCAGCACTTCCAATTGTTGATTCCAATAATACCATTCGTGAGTCCCATGATCTTTCTTATAGATGATATCCATGCCTAAATCCTTGAACTCTGCCACTGCTGATTCATTAGCCTCAAAAAGAAAATCTTCAAAACCGCACCAAGCATAGAATTTCGTCTGACCATCAGCCTCAGGGACCATTGACCGTAGTTGATGTTGCTCAATTTCAGTTGTCTGGAAATCCCCGAAAATACCCTGCCAATATCTCATGGTATTAGGATCCATATCATCAAAGCCATTAGTCGGTGTGGTCAAAGCGCCGGAGAATGAGGCAGCATAGGAAAAACGGTTGGTTTTAAGAGCCAATTTGAAGGCGCCATAGCCACCCATCGAAAGGCCAGCGATAAAGGTTTTTTCACGTTTTTTGGTCATATTTGGGAAAAAGCTGCGCAACACCTCAGGCAATTCCAGGGCTAGCGCTTGGTAATAAGGAAGACCAGAAGCCGTGTCTGTGTACCATCCTAAATCTGTTGAAGGCATAACAACAATCAGATTAGTATGTCTGATAAGGCGCTCAATGTTGGTCCGTTTTTGCCAAGAATTCTCATTGCCACCCATCCCATGCAGTAAATATAAAACAGGAATATCGGTGTCGCCCTGCTCCACCTTAGCCAAAGATGACTGGTCGGGATAAATAACATTGACTTGACGCTCCATGCCCAAAACTTCTGAACGGTATTCAATATTTAAAGTTGCCATAAAACTTCCTTCTCTTTCTAGTGGTAAAAAAGAGCGAGAAGAGCGATTATGAAGAATCGCAGCCTTCCCGCTGCCTGTTTGTCAATTACTTTAATAGTTCTACTATTTAATAGTATAACAAGCCTCTTAAATGAAACTTAACGGACTTCCATGACTACTGGAAGAATGGCTGGGCGACGTTTGGTTTGTTCGAACAAGAATTTTGAAAGTTCATCGCGGACAGAACCTTTTAGTTCCCCCCAATCAAAATTATCTTGAAGCAGGTAGTTGCCAACTGTCTCATTCACTAACTCAGCGCTTTCGCGTAAAATATCACGGCTCTTCTTAACATAGACAAAACCACGAGTATTGACTTTAGCTTTTGAAACAATCTTCTTCTCACGTTTATTAACTGTGATGACAACAATGAAAATACCATCTTCAGATAAGACCTTACGGTCACGAAGAACGATATTACCAACATCACCAATCGCATTACCATCAATCATGACATCAGAGGCAGGAACCCCACCTTCATGTAAGAAACCTTCTGGATTGAGGATCATAATATCGCCACGTTTCATGATGTAGATATTTTCTGGGTAAAGACCTACTTCTTCCGCTAAGTCTGCATGTGCTGCTAAATCACGGTATTCCCCTTGAACTGGGAAGAGGTATTTAGGTTTGATCAAATTGAGCATCAATTGTAAATCACGACCATTAGCATGACCTGAAACGCGAAGGTTTTGAGTAATCAATTTTACACTTGCGCCTGCTTTGTAGATCAAGTTTTCAACACGCGCCACCATTGCTTCTTTCGAAACATTTGGTGTGGTTACTATATAGACCAAGTCACCTTTTTTGATTTCCACATAACGGTGACGGCCCGCTGCCATTTTTTGCAAGCTGTTAATGGGTTCACCCATTTTACCAGCTTCTAAAATGATCAACTCATGGTCTTCATACTTAGCCATATCTTTTGGTTTAATTAATAATTTTTCATCAATAATCATTAATTTTTTCAGACGAATGGCTGTCCGAACAACGTTTTCAACGTCGCTTCCCGTTAAGACAACACGACGACCAAAAGCTGCGGCTGAATCAAAGACTTGTTGAATCCGAACCAAGTTGGAAGCAACGGCTGCTACGATAACGCGACCTTCGGCATCGCCAATGACTTGATTCATCTCTTCGCCAACTTCTGACTCAGAAGCGGTTTGCACTACTGAAGTGGCATTTGCTGAAGCTGAAAGCAAGGCTAAAGTGCCTTCTTTACCAATTTCTGCCAAACGGGCTAAATCAGTTTGGTAGCCTGGACGAGCTGCCTGGTCAAATTTGAAATCACCAGTATAGACAATATTACCTTGGTCAGTCCCAATCACAATTCCTAAACTTTCAGGAATGGAGTGGGTTGTTTTAAAGAAAGAAATCAGTCCATCTTTAAATTCAATTTCGGTTTCACTATCAACCACATGGAAATTGTTAAATTTCTTAGTGGCATTGTTCATTTTGACATAGAGTTTAGCCAATTCAATGGTCAATTCTGACCCAAAGACTGGTACTGGTACTTCTGCCAAGAGATAAGATAAGGCACCAATGGCATCGGCGTGTCCATGGCTAAGGAAAACCCCTTGAACCTTCTCTTTATTTTCAATCACATAATCCAAGTTGGGGATGACTAAATCGACCCCTAATTGTTCATTTTCAGGATATTTTAATCCTGCATCCAAAATAAACATTGATTCGTTGACTTCGACCAAGTAGAAGTTCTTACCATATTCACGAACTCCTCCCAAGGCGATAATTTTTATATCACTCATGTTACTCCTTTAAATTAATTTATTACAAACGGTCCTTACTTTGTAAGTCGAATTACTGCTTTGTAGCTCTGCTACACTCCATATAAGTATAGCATATTTTTGGCTGTTCGTCTTATCTCTCAACCTCTTAGAGCCACAATTTTCCAAAAAAAAAGGCTGAAAAAATTCAGACCTTATCCTTCTATTCAAATAAGAGGTAATAATCAGCAATACTAAGTTGCGATTTGCTGGCCCCATCCAAGTCTTTGACAATTTTGCCGTCCTTCATCACAATCAGGCGATTGCCGTAGGTTAAGGCGTCTTCCATATGGTGGGTAATCATCAAGGCTGTCAGTTGGTCCTCACGAACGAAAGTGTCCGTTAAGATCATTAGAGACTGAGAAGTTTTGGGATCCAGAGCTGCCGTGTGTTCATCCAAAAGCAAGAGATCAGGCCGTTTAAGGGTTGCCATCAAAAGACTTAGTGCCTGTCGTTGTCCACCAGACAAGAGGCCCGTTGGTGTTTCCAAATGTTTTTCCAAGCCATTGCCCGTTTTTGCTAAAAGTTCCGTGAAATGTTGCTGGCGTTCGTTAAGGGAACGGCGTTTCAGCTGACGTTTGTCCCCCCGTTTTTCCGCAATCAAGAGGTTTTCCGCAACCGTCATCCGAGGGGCTGTCCCCATTTTGGGATCCTGGAAAACCCGAGCTAAGTACTTGGCCCGACGCTCAGCACCCATTTTGGTCACGTCGACACCTAGAATCTTAATCTGACCACTGCTTAGAAGTAAGTTTCCAGCAATGACATTGAAAAGGGTTGATTTTCCAGCACCGTTACCACCCAAGATCGTAATGAAGTCATGTTCATAAATGGTGAGAGAAACATCATCCAAAATCGTTTTATGGTCATCAAAACCATTGTTAACGACTACTGAGGCATTGATTAATTCAATTATTTTAGTCATCGTGATAACCTCACTTCCTTAAAGAATCGCTTGCGCAAAACTGGCAAGACTAAGCACATGGCAAGGACAAGTGCACTAAAGAGTTTCAAGTAGTTGGTATTGAAGCCTAAAGCAATAACGGCAGCAATCAGAAATTGGTACAAGATAGAACCCACGACGATGGCCACTAGCCGCTCAAAAAGGGTTAAATTGATAGAATATAAGACTTCACCAATAATGATTGAGGCAAGCCCGATAACAATAACACCAATTCCTTTAGAAACATCGGCATAGCATCTTGTTGACTAACTAATGCCCCAGAAAGACCAATAAGTCCATTAGAAACTACTAGTCCCATTAACTCCATGCGATCCGTATTAATGCCAAAACTTTTCGCCATATCACGGTTATCACCAGTCGCAATGTAAGCTTGACCCAAATCAGTATAGAGGAAGTAAATCAAAAGACTGATTATAATAGTCACAGCCAAGAAACCTAGCAAGAGGTTATTAACATGTGGCGCAAAAGGGAGGTAATCTTGCAGTCTTTTTAAATCCTGCAAGCCAAGATTGGCCCGCCCCATCACCATTAACATTATGGAATTACAAGAGGTCATGACCAGAATACCTGCTAAGATAGTTGGAATCTTACCCTTTGTATAAAGAAGACCTGTCGCTAGCCCAGCTAGTGCTCCTGCCATCATTCCTAAAAAGGTGGCTAAAAAGGGATTAAGCCCCAAATTGATAGCCGTCACGGCAACAGCTCCGCCAAGTGGGAAAGAACCCTCCGTGGTCATATCAGGGAAATTTAAAATTCTGAAGGTCAAATAGATTCCTAAACCTAGGATAGCCCACATGAGACCTTGTGAAACAGATGAAATAATCATAATGACCTCCTACTTCTTACCAACAATTGTTGCTGACTTCTGATATTTTTCTGGAATGCTGATGCCTAGACCTTTGGCAGCTTCCTTATTAATCATGGGCTTACCAGTGTCGATAATCTTAACCGGCACCTGACTAACCGAACGACCAGCAATCAAAGCTTGGACTTGCTTAGCCGTCTCAACGCCCAAATCATACTGACTTTGCGAAATAGACCCTAAACTACCTTGCTCCACCATTGTATCCACACTTGAGTAGACAGGTATTTTGGCAGAATTGCTGGCGCTAATAACCGACGAAAAGGCTGAGGCAATGGTATTATCTTGGGGTACAAAGATAGCGTCAACTTTGCCGGTCATAATTGACATGGTTGAGGGAACCTCATTGGTCGATGGTACCGCATATGGAATGACCTGATAACCTTGTTTCTTAGCTAATTTTGTAAAATCCCTAACCTGAGAAACCGAATTGTCTTCATTGCTAGCATAGAGGATCCCAATCCTTTTAACGTAAGGAGTTAAGTCCTTAATTAAGGTCAATGTTTGTTTTAATGGCACATGATTGGACAAGCCTGTGACATTTGCTTCAGGTTGCTCTAAATCTTTAACCAACTTAGCACCAACGGGATCCGTAATGGCTGACATCACAACTGGAGTGTCTTTAGTAGTTGCTGCTAAACCTTGCGCAGCCGGTGTCGCAATCCCGACAACAATATCATTGCCACCGGCCGTTAATTGGCGGCTCATGGTTTGAATTTTACTTTGGTCGCCTTCTGCGTTCATAAGAGTGATTTCAATTTTTTTGCCAGGAAGGGATTCTTTCTTCAGTTGATCCTCAATCCCTTTTTCAATTTGGTCTAAAGCCTCATGGGTTACTAACTGTAAGATGCCAACCTTAATGACAGGCTTCTGCGCTAAATTGTTTTGCTGCTTGCTTTTTTCCATAAATAAGGAAAAGAAAACCAAACAGAAGATGAGGCGATAGTCGCCATTAAGGGTTTATTTTTCATATGTATTCCTCTTCATTTTCATTTTTTTGCCAAAAGAAAAAGCACTCATTCGGGTATCCCTGAGCGCTTTAATTTTTGAAATCTTAGCGCATAGATAGCTTTTTAGAAGTGCTCTAAAAGTCGTATCTATGCCAATCCATAAACACAACTTACCTATGCCAGCTTTGCCATTTAGTCATTACTTGAGTGTGAGTCATTTTATGGATTTCCTTTCGTGTTTTTTTATATTATAGCTTATCTTCGGAAAAATGCAAGAAGAATTTGCTGAATTTTGGGGATAATAAGAATTGAGTTGACTTAGAATAACTTATTTTTATCGTTTTTAAAGAGTTCTAGAATGTTTTCTTCAACAACTTTTCAAAATTAAGTAATATTTTAAAAAGTTTGCACCATTTATGGACTTAAATCTATAAAAAAGGCAAAATTTTAAAAAGTTCAACTTATTAACTAATAATACTTCAAAAGTTTCCTCTGTTTTCAGAAAACACTAAACAAAAAATGAGGTAAAGGCATTTAGCCTAAACCTCATGAGTTGGTTACCCTTGGGGTACCGTTCATAATGAATATTGTTATTTTCTATTTTTCATCAGTATTTGTCAAGGGAATTATCAATTTATAATTTAATTTTTTTTTAATAAAAAGAAGAGATAAATGTATATTTTTAATATTGAAATTTTAATACTTTTCAATAGTGGTAAAAGTGGCTAAAAATTATTTTTAGTCACACGGAAATCTTGAGACTCAGACTCAAGATTTAGGCATGGAATTCTAAGAGGATGTCGCTGCCTTCCGTAACCACCATTGAAAAGTATTAAATTTAAATTTATGTCTATAATTCTTAAGGGACATAGATTCACTTGATATAAAATAAGTCAGATTATATGCTTAATATAACTTTTTTTCCTATTGCTTGTCTGCTATGATATAATGGTTAAATCAAGCAGACAGAAAGGAGAAACCATGTCTTTTGATGGCTTTTTCTTACATCATCTCACTCAAGAATTATCCGATAAATTAGTCAATGGTCGCATTCAGAAAGTTAATCAACCTTTTGACCGGGAACTGGTTTTGACTGTTCGTAATCATCGCCAAAATTTCAAGCTACTACTTTCAGCTCACCCTGTTTTTGGGAGATTACAAGTTACTGAGGCCGATTTTCAAAACCCGCAATTTCCAAATACCTTTACCATGATTATGCGTAAATATTTGCAGGGGGCCTTGATTGAATCTTTTAAGCAGATTGAAAATGACCGAATTATTGAAATTGGGGTTTCCAATAAAAATGAAATTGGAGATGCTATTCAGGCAACTCTAATTATTGAAATTATGGGTAAACACTCTAATATTATTTTGGTTGACCGAGCTCAGGATAAGATTATTGAATCCATTAAGCATGTTGGTTTTTCACAGAATTCCTATCGAACCATTCTACCGGGTTCAACATACATTGCTCCTCCAAAAAATACTGGCGCAAATCCTTATAGCGTCACTGATGAAAAATTGTTTGAAATCTTGCAAACCAACGAGCTGACACCTAAACAGTTACAGGGCTTGTTCCAAGGCTTAGGTCGTGATAGTGCTCAAGAGTTGGCTAAACAATTAGAAAATGGTCAAAAGTTACCTACTTTTCGTCAATTCTTCGCAGTCCCTACTTGTCCGACTTTGACTGAGAAAGCTTTCGCAGCGGTAGCCTTTTCTGATAGTCAGGAGCAAGCCTTCACAGATCTTTCAAGTTTACTGGACTTCTATTACCAAGACAAGGCTGAACGCGATCGGGTCACTCAACAAGCTAGTGATCTTATCCACCGGGTTCAAAATGAACTAGATAAAAATATCAAAAAATTAGCAAAGCAAGAGGCTGAATTGGCGGCTACTGACAATGCGGAAGATTTCCGACAAAAAGGGGAACTGCTAACGACCTATTTGAGCTTGGTTCCTAATAATAAAGAATCAGTCGTCCTAGACAACTATTATACCGGTGAAAAAATTGAAATAGCTTTGGACTTGGCCTTAACTCCCAATCAAAATGCCCAGCGCTATTTTAAAAAATACCAAAAATTAAAAGAAGCCGTTAAACATCTTTCGGGTTTGATTGCCGAAACAAAGCAGAGCATTGCTTACTTTGAGAGTGTTGAATACAATCTGTCGCAAGCCAGCCGAGACGAAATTGAGGATATCCGAGAAGAATTAATTGAAGCTGGCTTTATGAGGCGCCGTTTAACGGACAAGCGCCACAAACGCAAAAAGCCAGAGCAATATCTGGCTAGCGATGGTAAAACCATTATCATGGTGGGCCGCAACAATCTTCAAAATGAAGAATTGTCCTTCAAGATGGCCAAAAGGGGTGAACTCTGGTTCCATGCTAAGGACATTCCAGGAAGCCATGTCATCATTAAAGACAATCTCGATCCTAGTGATGAGGTGAAGACTGACGCAGCCGAATTAGCGGCCTATTACTCTAAAGGTCGCCTATCTAACTTGGTTCAAGTGGACATGATTGAGGCTAAAAAGCTTCATAAACCAAGCGGTGCTAAACCAGGGTTTGTCACCTATACTGGACAGCGGACCTTGCGGGTAACGCCTGAAAAAGACAAGATTGAAGCTATGAAAATCAAATAAAAAAAACTGAGCTTAATGCTCTCCACTGGCTAACTTCTAGCTGCGGTGAGGAAATACATTATACTCAGTCTTTTTTTATTCTGATGCTGCTATATCTTGACGCAATTGGTCAACATCAAAGTTAGCTTCTTTAAAGGCTTGGCTATTCTTTGGAAAATCCTGAACCAAGGCATCAATTTGAGCAATCTCAACTTGTCCTTCTTGGATTTGGAAGTCCATGACGTGACCACCGAACTGCTTGTCATCGGAAAGAAAATGTAGGTGGTAACCGGCAACACTGACGCCGTGGAAAAGTTCTGGTGTCCAGAATCCAACTAGGGTTCCTTCTACCTCTTCTTCTGTGTATTCAGGTTGGTTTTTGGCAACTTCCGCAAAAGCTGGGCCAATATCCGATTTTTGAATCATGCGGACGTGCATCTTTTTGAAGCGGCCTGTGATTTTAAGTGATTGGAAGAGATTTGCTGTGCCAAAACGAGCTTCTAATTTTTCTTTCAAGTCTAAATCAGACATTTCCTGATTTATGGCAAAGCTTTGGTCAGCGACATGCTTAACAATTGCTGCATAAGGTACGGTTTGACTGCCGTCCAATTCAATAACTTGGGCTTTATCTCCTGTACCAATGGCTTGGTAGGCTTTACCATCTAGAATAATCAATTCGCCATCGATATAATCGAGAGTACCAATACCCAAATCTCCATGCTCCAACAATTGGCTGAGAGGCATGGTCCCGCGATACAAACCTGCCATCAATGAGGCCAGGGTATTATGTTGAAAAAGAACTTTTTCTGCCATTTGGTCACCTGCTTAATAGAATTCGTCTGGTAAAATGGTTTCGCCTAATTGTCCATTATCTTTGTAATCGATTGGAATATCTATCAGAACTGGACCATTTTTAGAGTCTTTAATGGCTTGTGCTAGGGTTTCTTTAAAGCTTGCTTTACTATTGACACGGTATCCTTTAGCACCAAAAGCTTCCGCATACTTAACAAAGTCAACTTCGCCTAATTGAACCCCTGATGAACGACCATATTTCATTTCTTCTTGGAACTCAACCATATTATAACGGCCGTCATTCCAAATCATATGAACGATTGGTAATTTAAGACGTACTGCCACTTCTAATTCTTGAGCTGAGAAGAGGAAGCCACCGTCGCCAGAAACAGACATCACCGTTTTATTAGGACGTACTAATGCTGCCGATATTGCCCAAGGTAAAGCAACACCTAGCGTTTGCATCCCGTTTGAGAAGAGCAAATGACGGGCTTCATAAGATTTGAAGTAGCGGGCCATCCAGATATAATGGCTACCAACGTCAACCGTTACAGTCATATCGTCTTCTGTTTGTTCTTGCAAGACATCCATAACATCTAATGGGTGAACCAATCCTTCTGCAGATTGACGATCAAATTTAAGGTCGCCATCTAGGTTTTTCTTAAGGTTTTGCAAATACTCCACTGAACCTTGAGGAAGGGCATAGCCATTAACTGCTGGTAAAAGCAAATCAATGGTATCAGAAATACTACCGATCAATTCACGTTCTGGTTGGAAGTAAGTATCGATTTCAGCTTGAGCCACATCAATAACAATGACACGCGCCGAAATTTCCGCATTCCAGTTACGGGCTTCGTATTCAATTGGGTCATAACCAATAGCAATCACTAAGTCTGATTTCTTCAATAGCATATCGCCTGGTTGGTTACGGAAAAGACCGACACGACCAAAGAAAGTTTCTTCTTCTAATTCACGCGAAACGATACCAGCCCCTTGGAAAGTCTCAACAACTGGCAATTTCACTGATTCAAGCAAGCGACGAATAGAAGCCGTTACTTTTTCGTCTGATGCGCCATTGCCTAATAGTAGAACTGGTAAAACAGCGTTACGAATGGCTTGCGCTAAATAATTAATATCTTCCACCGAAGCAGATCCAAGTTTTGGAGCAGTCAATGGCTTAATCGCATTGACCTTTACAGGACTGTCAGTGACATCTTGAGGAATGGAAATGAAACTTGCACCTGGCTTACCAGATTTAGCCTTACGATAAGCATTAGCAATGGTTTCTGACAGTGTATCAGCATCATGGACTTCAGCTGAGTATTTGGTGATTGGCTCTAACATTGCCACATTGTTCATGGATTGGTGAGCTCTTTTTAAAAGGTCACTTCTTTTAACCTGACCACCAATTGCTAAAACTGGGTCACCTTCAGCCGTAGCAGTTACAAGACCAGTTGCAAGGTTAGAAATACCAGGACCACTTGTCGCGATGACAACACCTGGTTTACCTGTAATTCGGCCAATCCCTTGCGCCATAAAAGTAGCGTTTTGCTCATGGCGAGAAATGATAAGTTGTGGCCCTTTGTCTTCTAAAGTATCAAAAACACGGTCAATCTTAGCTCCCGGAATCCCAAATACATACTTAACGTCATGATTAATGAGGCTGTCAATTACTAAATCAGCCCCATACATTTGTTTTGAATCTGTCATTTTTTTACTCCTCATTCACAATATGACTTTATTATAGCACTTCAATTTTCAAAGTTCTTGAAATTAATTTGTGAAATTTTTCATGTTTTCTGAAAAACGTTTGCAAAATCACTGGAGTTCTTCTAAGAATTCTTGCATATTAAGATCATCTGGTACCAGATTTATATAAAGCTGACACATTTGTCTTGCTTTCTCGCTTTGACCAAAATCCCTTAAAATATAGGCATAATCATGCAAGAATTCCGGATTTTCTTTTAATTCTGCTTCTAATTCTTGGTAAATGGCCATTGCTTTGTCATCTTCTTCTAAAGCCTGATAACCCTTAGCAATATTCCACTTGCTCAAAAGATTGTCCAATTGGTCATTATCCAAGGCGACTAAATCACTATAGCGCTGACTATCAAGGTAAAGGCTTGATAAACGCATAATAACTTCTTCGGTATCTTCAGCCATGACTTTTGCTTCTAACAGGTATTGCTCTGATAAGTCTGCATCGTGTTCTTCAAAGGCCAATTGCGAAGCTAATAGGAGAAGTTGACTGTCATAAGCATTTTTCCGAATAGCTTGTTGGGTTAAGCGTAGCGCTTCTGCAGTTTTATGTTCTTCATGAAGACTTTGAGCATAGGCATATTCATAGCCTTCATAATCCGGATTCATGGCTTCTAGCTGTTTGAAATAGAGATTAGCTTTTTGATACTCTTCTTGGTCATAAAGTATGGTTGCTAACTCATAGACAGTGTCATCGTCATAAGAAATCTCAACAGCTTTTTCTAAAAACTCAAGAGCAGCTTCAAATTTTCCCAAGCTAGCATAGGCACGACCGATCCGTTGGTAGGTTGAGACACCAGTGCTTTCTAGAAAATCACGATTATCCAGTTGGGCGTAATGGTTAATGGCTTCTTGGAATTGACCTAGGTCCATTTCTAATTCTGCCAATCCATAAATGATAAGTGGGTCATCACTTAAATTTTCTGCTTCTAATAACTTTTCGTGGGCAACATCGGTCAAGCCTTCCATATCATAAAGATCAGCCATAATGATTAAGGCATGCAGATAATCCGGACTATCGCTTGGAATTTTGTCTAAATAGAGGAAAGCCTCTTCGATGAGGCCATCTTCTGCTACTATCTGGGCTAAGTTTAAATTAACTTCTGGATAATCTGATTCAATTTGAGAATAAAGGCGTTTAGCATGTGGTAAAAAGCCAATGCCTTCTAAGTATTGACCAAGAGCCAAAAGACTTTCAGAGTCATCATATTTCAAGGCTTTTTCAAAATACTTTTCAGCATGCTCTAGATCACCTTGATCAATAGAGGCTATCATTTTTTCACTATTTAACACGGTCTTTTTTCTCCTTCACAATAATTTTGTTGTCGACATAGAGGTTACTTACTGATTTGTACCAATCAAAGAGTTCTTTTACGACAACTTTCAAGGAGGCATAAATCGGAATAACTAAGAAGACTCCCCAAACACCAAACATGGCGCCTGATGTTAATAAGAGGAACATGATGGTAATTGGGTGAATACTTAATTTATTCCCTAATACTAATGGGGTGACAAAACGCCCTTCAATGGTTTGTTCGACCGTAAAGACCATTAACACTTTAACGAGCATGAGTGGCCCTTGAACCATGGCCATGATAATAACTGGCACCATGGCTAGAAATGACCCTAAATAGGGAACCATATTCAAGAAACCTGCGACAATAGCGAAAGTTATCGAATATTTTAGACCAACCATGCTAAACATGATGGCAAACATGAAACCAACGATGATGGCAACAGTTACTTGTCCCTGAACATAGCCAGAGAGCTGTTTATTGATATCCCCAAGAACGCGGGCAATTGGGATTCTTAAACGTGTCGGTAAAACATTAACCAAACCATCTTTCATCTTGCCACTATCTCTGAGGAAATAGAAAACAATGAAAGGTGAGATGATAATGGAAACAGCAATTCTGGCAATGGCACTAGCAAAAGTACCAACCCAATCAAGAGCATTCTTAGAGAAGCTTTCCGCATAATCCAAGGCTTTCTTGCTGACATTTGTCAGCATGCTTTGCAATTCTGAACGGTAACTAACCAACCAATCATTTTCCAAAAGTTTATTAGCCTCTTTATTAACAGTCTCAACGTATTTAGGAAGGTCTGAAATAAAGGTCGTTGTCTGTTGACTAATCATTGGAATCAATCCTGAGAAGGCCCAAATAAGCATCAATAAAATCAATGAGAAGACTATAAAGATGGAAACTGTTCGGTTAGGTCCCAGGGCTTCAATGCGGTCAACTAATGGTTTGGTCAAATAATAAAGAAGTGTTGAGATGACCAAAGGTAACATTAAGATTGTCAAAAATGCACCAACTGAGGTAAATAAGAAGGAAATTTTCGTAAAGACAAAAATAATACAAAAAACCAGCAAGATAACAAGTAAGCTTACAACGGCCTTATTATTGAGAATCCATTTGTAAAACCAACTTTCTTCTAACTGATTATCTATTTTTTTATTCATTAATAACTTGTCCTCCCTTTTTCCACTTCTTTTCTATTTTCTGTGCCATAAAAGGTCACTTCTTTATCGAGTAGTTGATGATTTGGTGCATAACTGAATTTTGCCGAGAAAAATGGTCTGTCTTCCAAAATCCATCTAAAGATATCGTAATCGCCCTCCCAAGTTGGCTTCGATAGTACTTGGTCATAAGGCACCCATTCCAGTGTTCCTTCACGCGATTCTTCATCTGAAATTAATTGACCACTGAAATCTGTCACCTTAAAGACATAGGTGTACCAGTCATGACCAGGTGTAAAGTCAGGGAAAGTAATAACCCCTTTGAAATCCATTTTTTCAACTTTGAGATGGGTTTCCTCATAGATTTCTCTGATAGCACATTGGTCAGGGCTTTCACCAGCTTCCAATTTACCACCAACCGATATCCATTTTCCCTCATGGACATCATTTTCTTTTTTATTGCGATGGAGAAGCAATAAGGATTCTCCATTATCTATATAACAGATTGTTGCCAGTTTTGTCATTATTGTATCCTTTATTTTCTTTGTATCTATTATACCAAGAACCGTAAAATATGCTATCATTAAATCAGCAGGAGGCAAAGAAAGCATGAAAAAAGACATTTATTTTGGCACCTATACCAAAGGCCATTCAAAAGGCATCTATAAAGCACAATTTGATCAAAGCAATGGTCACTTATCTGACCTGGAAAATATTATTGAAATAGATTCCCCTACATATTTAGTAACCTCTCAAAAAGGCAATCTCTATGCTATTCGCAAAGAGGGCAATCAAGGGGGCATTGCTGCTTTCGACGCTGAGGGAAAATTTATTAATAGTGTCCTCCTTGATGGGGCGCCCCTCTGCCATCTAGCCATTGATGAAAAGCGTCAATTGCTTTATGGAGCAAACTACCACAAGGGAGAAATTATTGCCTACCAGATTGAAGAAAATGGCGCTATAAAACTCGCTGATTTGGTCACACTACAAGGCTCTGGTCCACACCAAAATCAAAAATCTGCCCATGCTCATTATGTCGGCCTCAGCCCAGATAAATACTTGATTACCTGCGACTTAGGTAGTGACAAAGTGAGAAGCTTTGCTATTTCCGAGCAAGGAAAATTAGAATTGATTACAGAATATCAATCAATTCCTGGTGCTGGTCCCCGTCACTTGGTCTTCCACCCCAACCAGAAAATCGCCTACCTTCTTTGTGAGCTCAATTCCACAGTTGAAGTATTGATTTATAATGGCTGTGGCTACTTTGAGCGCCTGCAAACCATCTCGACTTTGCCGGATGACTTTACTGACTTTAATGCGACCGCTGCTATCCGGATTAGTCCAGACGGCAAGTTCCTCTATGCCAGCAATCGTGGCCATGATTCCATTGCTGTTTTTGCGGTTGATAAAGATGCCCAGTTAAGTTTGCGTGAGATTGTTCCCTGCCAAGGCAAGAACCCGCGAGATTTCAATCTCAGTCCTGACCAGAATTATCTGATTGTAGGACATCAAGATAGCAACAATGCTACTGTCTTTAAACGGGATGCTGAAAGCGGCCAACTGAGCCTTATTTCAAAGGATTTTTACCTACCCGAAGCAGTTTGTATTTATTTTCCAGAATAGCATCAAATCGTTTGCTATTTAGGTCGCTCTGTGATTAAATAAGATATCAAAATATAAGAGGTATTTCACATGAACCCACAAGAACTATTTGATCAAGTCAAAGAACTTATCGCCAACAAAGATTTAGCCGGTGCTAAAGACTTTATCGAAACAAACAAAGATGACCTAGGAACTTACTTCGAAGAAGCTAAAGGCTTATTAGATGGTTCAGAAGGTCTTTCAGGAGTCCTTGATCAAGTTAAAGGCCTATTTGGTAAATAATATTGAAAAAAGAGCCCTAGGGCTCTTTTTTCTTGAAATGAATATATATTTTAATACTTTTCGATGGAAATTTGGGCATCAGCGAATCCCGAGGTGATTCTTAGAAATAATACAAAAAAGAGCCATAGGCTCTTTTTTGTTATTTAATCACTTCTTGCGTTTGTGCATATTTTGCTTCGACGGCTTCTTTTTCAGCTTTCCACCAGTCTTGGTTTTCTGTGTACCAATTGATGGTTTCTTCTAAGCCTGCTTCGAAGTTAGTGAATTCTGGTGTCCATCCTAATTCATCGCGTAATTTGCTTGAATCGATGGCATAACGAAGGTCATGGCCGGCCCGGTCAGTGACATGATCGTAAGCATCTTTTGGTTGACCCATTTTTTCAAGAATTAATTCTAGCACTTCTTTATTGTTTTTCTCACCGTCAGCCCCGATTAAGTAGGTTTCACCGATGCGGCCTTTTGTTAGGATGGCCCAAACACCTGTTGAGTGGTCATTGGTGTGGATCCAGTCTCTGACATTTTTCCCTTCACCATAAAGCTTAGGTTTGATGCCAGCTAAAATATTGGTGATTTGGCGAGGAATAAATTTCTCGATGTGTTGGTATGGTCCATAGTTGTTTGAGCAATTTGAAAGAGTTGCTTTAACGCCAAATGAACGCACCCAAGCCTTAACGATCAGGTCTGATGCTGCTTTGGTTGAAGAATATGGTGAAGATGGGTTGTATTTTGTTTCAGCGGTGAATTTTTCCCCTTCGCCTTCGCCATGCCCTGGTAAATCTTCCCTTAAAGGAAGGTCTCCGTAGACTTCATCAGTCGACACGTGGTGGAAACGAATGTCGTACTTACGCGCTGCTTCCAATAAAGTGTAGGTTCCGATAAAGTTAGTGTGGATGAATGGACTTGGGTCATTGAGGGAATTATCGTTATGACTTTCTGCCGCATAGTGAACGATAGCGTCTGCTTTGGCAGCTAATTGATCAACTAGGGCTGCATCAGCGATATCACCAACCACTAATTCAACACGGTCTCCAAGAAGTTCTTCAATATTTGCTTTGTTACCAGCATAGGTTAATTTATCTAAGACAGTAACATGAACATCTGGATGGTTATTGTAGACATAATGCACAAAGTTAGAACCGATAAAGCCTGCTCCACCTGTGACAATAATATTTTTGTATTCTGACATGAATCTTTTTTCTCCTCATTTTAGAACAAGGTCTAAAATTAACTTTTATAAATCTTCTTTTTTAAGGGGCTTAACATCTTTTAAGAAAGGATGGTTCTTATCTGCTTCAGAAACCTCTGCTTGCTCTAAGTTTTCCCACTTAATGCCAAGACTTGGGTCTGCATAGTTAACAAAGGCATATTTAGGTTTTAATTCTAAAGCCCAATAGTCATTAACTAAGTAGCTGTATGATACTTTTTCAGATAAGACTTGGAAACCATTAGCAACACCACGAGGGACAAAAATGCCTTTCGAAGCATCAATAACTGTTTGGTAAACATTACCAAAGCTTTCCCCTTCACGTAAGTCAACCCATGAGCCAAGCACTTTTCCTTCGTCAGCAACTGAAATATATTTATCCCATGGTTCTGCATGAAGACCACGAAGAACGTTTTGACGTGAGAAAGAAACGTTGTTTTGTAATTTTCCTTCCGCAAAGAAAGTTTCAGGGAATCCTAGCGGAACCATTTTGGCTTTTTGGAAGTTTTCTTTAAACCAACCACGGTTATCCCCATGAACAGGAATATCAAATTCCAATAATCCTGGAATAGCTTCGATTGGACGGCAGGCTAATTCTTTTTCAAAAAATTGTTCAGACATTAAGCTTCTCCAATCAAACGTAAAAGGTATTGACCATATTCATTCTTCTTCAATGATTGAGCAAGATTATGGACATCTTCTTTTGTGATGTAACCCATGCGGTAGGCAATTTCCTCTAGGTTGGCTACTTGAGCGTTTTGGAGGCGTTGTACAGTTTCAATGTACTGTGCTGCTTCGAGAAGACTTTCATGTGTACCTGTATCAAGCCAAGCGAAGCCACGGCCCATTAATTCAACAGAGAGGTCACCACGGTCTAGATATGCTTTGTTAACATCGGTAATTTCCAATTCACCACGGTCACTTGGTTTAATGTTTTTAGCAATTTCAACGACATCATTGTCATAAAAGTACAAACCTGTTACGGCGTAGTTAGATTTTGGTACAGCAGGTTTTTCTTCGATGGAGATGGCATTCATATCTTGGTCAAATTCAACCACACCAAAGCGTTCTGGGTCTTTAACTTGGTAGCCAAAAACAGTCGCCCCTTTTTCTTTAGCGGCAGCCTTTTGAAGCATTTTTGTCAGACCATTGCCATGGTAAATGTTGTCACCTAAGATAAGGGCAACGCGATCGTCACCAATAAAGTCTTCACCAATGATAAAGGCTTGGGCCAATCCATCTGGGCTTGGTTGTTCAGCATAAGTCAGAGAAATTCCGAATTCAGAACCATCGCCTAATAGATCCTCAAAACGTGGTAAATCTTGAGGTGTTGAAATAATTAAGATGTCTTTAATCCCAGCCAACATTAATGTTGATAGTGGGTAATAAATCATGGGTTTGTCATAAATTGGCATCAACTGTTTTGATGCTGCTCTGGTTAATGGATAAAGCGAGTGCCTGAACCTCCGGCAAGAATAATACCTTTCATGTATAATCTCCTATTCTTTAATCCTTATTATTTTATCACTTTTTTAAGTCAATGTCACTTCCGGCCTTGGGAGATATAGTTTTCGATTGGGTAATCTGAAGCATTTAAGATGGTCTCTCGTCCCAAAAAGAGGTTGACCAATTCAAAGGCAATAAGCGGTCCAACTGTTAAGCCTGATGACCCTAAGCCACTGGCAGCGTATAGTCCTTTTCGGCCTGGTACTTGACCATAGAAGGGAGAAAAATCACTGGTGTAGGCCCTGGTTCCGACTCTTACAAAGCTAGGCTTACTATTAGCTAAGGCTGGGTAATAGGTTTCCGCTGATTCTGCTAGAGTCTTCAAGACAGTCTCGTCTTCTGTCAGGTCAAAACCTTTGTCATTTTCATGGCTAGCTCCAATGGAAAATTTTCCACCAAAGAAAGGAATTAAATCAATTTCACCTTCAGGCATGACGACAGGGAGTTGATCAGTGGTTAAATCTTGCAGCTGATAATCAAGGAGTTGCCCTTTTTGAGGACGGATATCGACCTGATAACCTAAAGGTTCTAGAATCTGTCCTAGCCAAGCACCACTGGTTAAAAATACTTGGTCGTAGTTTTGACCTTTTATCTGGTACTTGTCTTCACTTAGCTCAAGAGACACTTTTTCCTCGAGAATCGGGTAAGGTGTTGCGTCAAGTAGACTTTGACAGAGGGCTGCTCCATCGACCCGAGCTGCGCCTGATGCATAAAGCACTCGTTCAAAGCCTTCTAAGCCAGGGAAAATTTCTAGAGCTTGAGCTTTTTCTAAGATTCGCAATTCTCCAATTATCGGAGAACTTTCCAAGCGAGCTTGAGCTATCTCAAGAAGCTCTTCTAATTTACTGTCATTTTTCTTGAGTAAATAAACACCGTTTTGCTGATAAAAATCCGTTGACTGCCCCTGTTCTTGCATATCAGCCACTAATTTCTGGTAAAAATCGGCACCCTTACTAGCCATTTGATACCAAGCCTTATTGCGTCTTTTAGAAAACCAGGGACAAATGATACCAGCTGCTGCCTTTGTTGCCTGGCCTTGCCCGTCATCATAGATAGTCACATCCTCAATCTGATTTTGGTGCAGGTAGTAAGCTAGCGTTGAGCCCACAATCCCCGCACCGATAATTGCAATTTTCATTTTTTCTCCTTAGCCTAAGGCAACATCCATGACCATCATAATGACGAAGCCTAACATCAAGCCCATGGTGCAAGGTCGGTATTACCATTTGTCTGCGACTCGGGAATTAATTCTTCCACCACAACAAAGAGCATTGCACCAGCAGCAAAAGACAAAGCATAAGGTAAAACAGGCATCATTATCAAAACAAGTGCTGCCCCCACCACTGCACCGACCGGTTCAACAATGGCTGACATGGAACCCCAGTAAAAAGCTTTAAGACGACTTTTACCATCTGCCTGATGGGAATGGACAAAGCAGCTCCTTCAGGAATGTTTTGGAGACCAATCCCCATAGCTAAGCTAAGAGCTCCAACTAAAGCCAAATTTGAAAAGCCAGAGTGTCCAAGTGCCCCAAAGGTGACACCAACAGCCAAACCTTCAGGGATATTATGAATAGTAATGGCTAAAAATAAAAGTGCTGTTTTAGATAATTTCTTTTCGGGCTGAATCCCTTCCATATCAACCATTTCCTTGTCTAAGTGCAAGTGAGGGACAATGGCATCAATACTTCGAATAAAAAGGGCACCCACCATGAAACCAACAGCAGCCGGAATCCAGGCCCACTGACCATAGGATTTTTCTGCATAAGAAATTGATGGTGCTAGGAGGGACCAAAAACTGGCTGCAATCATAACGCCAGCAGCAAAGCCCATCATGACATCCAATAACTTACGACTAATATTCTTAAAGAAGAAAACAATTGCTGCCCCTAAAATGGTACAACCCCAAGTAAAAAGTCCTGCCAAAAAAGCTAAGAAAACAGGACTTTGCTGACTCAACCAATTCATTTCAGTATCCTCTCTTACAAGTGACTAAATGGATTGCTTGATGCTTGACTTCGCAAAACAGTAATTGGCCAACCTTCAGTTTCTTTCCAACTCTCAATCAATTCTGCTACTTTATCAATAAAAAGCACTTCAATATGATGACCAGGATCTAGGGCGTAAAGTCCCTCTGTTAGCATTTCCTGAGCTGTATGATAGTAGATATCACCAGTAATATAAAGATCAGCTTCTTCTTTTAAGGCAGCTTTATAGAAATCATCGCCTGAACCCCCACAAATAGCAACCCGTTTAATTAAGGGATTGTCATTATTGTAGCGAACTAGACGAATAGCATCTAAATTAAAAGTAGATTTAACTTTAAGAGCAAAGTCTTCAAGAAGCATAGGTTCAATGGTTCCCACTCTGCCAATCCCATAACTAGGTTGTGTTTCAGATAAAGGCTGGGTATCCTTTATGTCCAATAGTTGGCAGAACCAGTCATTCAAGCCATTTGGCACAATATCAATATTGGTGTGACTGACATAAACGGCAATATCATGTTTAACCAAATCTAAAAGGATATTACGCTGCGGACTTTGCACTAAATCTTTTATACCCTTAAAAATGGGTGCGTGCTTGGTGATAATCAAATCCACTTGGCTGGCAATGGCTTCCGCAACTGTTCCTTCGCGCACATCCAAGGTCACCATGACCCGCTTGATTTCCTTATCTAAAGTGCCAATTTGCAGGCCGACCACATCACCAGCCATTGACAATTCCGGTGGACAAAAGGCTTCATATTTTGCAATTAAGTCACGAGCTTTCATGAAATTATCTCCTCAATAGTTTTAATTTTTTGGGAAATGGCTGAGCGGTCCAGTTGATTATCCTCCGGGACACAAGACAAAGCATATTGCAGTTTGTCTAACTCTCTTTGCCATTTGGCGATAAAAATTGGTGATTTTTCTTTAAGCAAAAAAGGACCAAAACGACAGTCTAAGGCATTTAAAGAGGCAGAGCCGTGAACAGCCTGAATAATCTCGTAGTATTTGCCGTTTTCCTCGAGAATTTGCTCGGCTTGGATGCTAAAGTCATTATCTCGTAACCAACGACGCAAATCGTCTTCGCGGTTGTTGGGTTGTAGTATTAAAGTTTCTACCGCTTCTAATTTATCCTTGCCAGCTTCCAAAATCTCCGCAATCAGACGACCGCCCATTCCACAAATAGAAATAGCTGTGATGCCGTCTTCTAAGGTCATGGCAGCTAAGCCACTAGCCAAACGGGCTTCAATTTGTTGGTCAAGACCAGAAGCCGCAATGTTTTTTTGAGCCGATTCAAAAGGTCCCTTGACCACTTCACCGGCAATTGCCGCATCAATATGACCAGCCTCAACTAAAGCAATAGGCAAATAAGCATGATCGCTACCAATATCTAATAGTTTACTTTTTTTCGGAATAAAGTCTGCAACCAACCGCAGACGTTTTGATAAAATTGTATCCATTATCTCATCTTTCTAGTCTTACTTGCTCTATTATAACAAAATCAAGACCTAAACAAAAGAAAGCCCATTAGGCTTTCTTATACAGAAAAAATCAGTTTTTATGATACTTTACTTAAGTAGCTCGGACGGTAGCGACTTCCTTCAGAATTCCATACCTAAATCTTAAGCCCCCTCGCTTTTTAGTTTTTATGCTCGGGCAGAAATCATCCTCAGGATAATTTCTCTCTCAAGATTTCCGAATGTCAGAAACACAAAGTTTCTGACATTTTTGCTACGGCGTAAAGTATCCGTTTGACTCTTTTCACTCGTAAGCTTTGCAATATAATGATTTAAGACTTATAAAATAATGATACTTACTTTGTTAGTTCTTATTATAAACTGCTTTAGAATAAATTTATTTTAAGACTTCTATTCGATTTGATTATTCAATTGATAAAATAAAAAATTAGACCCAATCTAAATATGAAAGTGCTCAATTATTATTTTTGAATTAACTATTAGAATATAAAATTTTTAAGAATATTATATCAAAAAGAAAGCCTTTAGGCTTTCTTTTTGATGTTTTCTTTGTAATAAAGCAGGAATCTTGCAAAGGGCATGTAGCACATTTAGGATTCTTAGCCAAGCAATGATAGCGACCGAAGAATATCAAACGATGGTGGGTAATAACCCAATCCTTTTTGGGGATTTTAGCCATCAAATCAGCTTCGATTTGCGTAACATCTGCGTCAGGTGCTGAAATATTGAGACGTTTCGCCACGCGCGACACATGGGTGTCTACTGCAATGGAAGGAATCCCATAAATTTCACCTAAGACCACATTAGCTGTCTTCCGTCCTACGCCCGGTAAACTTTCTAATTCTACATGTGTTTTAGGTACCTGTCCATCAAAATCACTTAAAATCACTTGAGCCGTTTTGATGATGTTTTTAGCCTTATTTTTATAAAGACCAATAGTCCTTAAGGCATCTTCGACATCGGCTAATTGAGCATTGGCCAAATCCTCAATCTTTGGGTATTTGAGCCAAAGTTGCGGGGTAATTTTATTAACGGCCTTATCGGTCGTTTGCGCCGATAAAATGACAGCAATCAGCAATTGAAATGGTTGTTCCCAATCCAATTCTCCCTTAGCTTCCGGAAACATGACCGCAATTGTTTCAAGGATTTGCTTTAATTTTTTGCGTCCGACTCTCATTAGTCACTCCATAAATTCATAGCTGAAAGAAAATCATCCGAAACTTGGACATTAGCAGGATTGTTTTGCTCACGAGCCCTTTTTCTTTCCTCTACTTGATAGAGATTAGTGATGCCTTCTTTGCGCCAATTTCTCAGAATAGCTTGAATATATTTCCAGTTAGTCTTGCCATTAAAGACAGCTTCTTTCAGAGCTTCGCGGACCAAATCCAGGTCCATCTTATCTTCTGAAATGGTTTTCTCCAAGTCTTCCAATTCAAAGGGACTAAGAAAACGACCTAATTCCCGTTCAAAATCGGAAACCAAGGCTTTAAACTGATTACCATTGTCTGGAACTTCTTGGTCTTTTTGATTCTCTTTTGCAACTAAAAGATCCAATTTATGCAAAACTGGACTGGCATCAATCAAGGTCTCAATCTCATCAGCAACCGTAATGGTTTTCATATCCAAAAGTTCTTGATTACTAAGATTTGAAATGGAACGATTTATTTCAGCTACAGTTTTTCCTAAGGCATTAGCAATTTGACTTGGAGCCAAAGTGTCATGTCCAGTTGTGTTTTGTAGATAGAAAAATTGCCATACCAAATAGTCATCAGTACTGGTAAAAATATCTTTATAATGAAAAAGCAAGGCACTTGGTAAGACCAAATTGCCTGACTTGTAATGATCCAAATAAGTCATAAAACCTCTATAAAGACTTGATTGTAAGTCTTTTCTGTTAGTAATTACTCTTGCTTAACCTGGGAAATTCATAAGAACTTTATAGTCGATATCTTTTAATGCTTCACGACCATTTAAGCCATCTAATTCAATCAGGAATGCACAACCTGCAACTACACCACCAAGTTTTTCAACCATTTCAATAGTGGCTTTAACAGTACCGCCAGTTGCTAACAAGTCGTCAACAATCATGACGCGTTGACCAGGTTTGATGGCATCTGCGTGCATTGTTAAAGTATCTAAGCCATACTCTTTTTCATAATCAGCTGATACAACTTCACGTGGTAATTTTCCTGGTTTACGGACAGGTGCAAAACCAATTCCTAGCTCAACTGCAACTGGACAACCAATGATAAATCCACGAGCTTCTGGACCAACAATCATGTCAATCTCTTTATCGGCTGCATATTGGCAAATTTCTCTAATAGCATAGCTGTATGCTTTACCATCAGCCATTAAAGGTGAGATATCACGGAAAGTAATCCCTTCTTTAGGGTAGTTTTCAATAGATGCGATGTAAGGTGTTAAGTTCATATTACTTTATTTTCTTTCTAGTTTAACTTTCTGTATCAATGTCAATACGCTTTATTATAGCATGAAATCGCATTTTCGTAAATGAAAGGATAAGGTATTAGCCATTAGCTAATACCTGTAAAAATCTCAGTTTTCGTCATCTTTCAAATAAGCATAAATCTCTTCTGGCTTAGCCAGAGCCATGATTTCCTGAAACTTAACTAATTCTTTTAGGTCCTGGTAAATCTTGCTATCAGAAATAGCCCGTTTCTCTGCTTCTTTATTAACTGTCATGAGGCCATTCTCAATGGAAACAAAACCCAACTCTTCAAAAATTTGAATCATCTTCACTAATAAAATTTTCTCAATTTTTAAATAGGTGCTCAGCTCTTGTAGCTTGTAGCGGATATCAAATTCCGGAAATTGATAGATGGTTTTGTAGAGGCGGGCAAATTGGTCCTTATTGCCATAACCAGTTAAATAATAAGGTTTTTCAATGCTATTTTTAAAGTAAACAGCCTGGTAATCATTTTTTGAGAAGGCTTCTTTAAATGCTGGAATCTCTTCTGGAATCTTATCAAGTACCACGACCTGGCTGTTTGGATTTTCTGAAAAGAGGGAAATCTGATCAGGTATTTTTGCGGCTTTAGAACGGATATCAATCAATTGGACCCCATCTACTCGAGCATCGACAAGCATTAGTTGCAGACTGGTATTTCCATTCCAAACATTTACAGATAAGGTTACTGCTAATTCCAAACCTTTAGCCTGTTGAAATTCCAGGGCCAAATGCCCTTGATTAAAGGCCAGGAGATCGGTTTCCAAATTACCTTTTTTCAGTCGCAATTTTAAATGCGTGTTATTGGTGCCAAGGGTTCTTGCCTGACTTATTTGAAAATCAGTCACTCTAAAAATGGGTTTGCGATTATCCATTCCAAAAGGTGCTAATTTCTGAATGCTTTTAATGAGGTCTAAGGATAAGTCTTGTAAATCCAAATCTTGGTCAATACTTAACTGATTTTTTTGATGGACATCAATTTGCTGGTCAAGGATATATTCGCAGAGAACTTGAGATAAGGCCTCCAAGTTATCAACTGGTAAAGTCATCCCAGCAGCACCAGCATGACCTCCAAAGGCCGTCATAATGTCCCGATGTGGATTAATGGCCTGGAAGATATCGACCGCATCAATACTTCGAGCCGAACCTTTAGCAAAGCCATTGTCAATATTTAAAACAACCACCGTTTGGCTAATTTTCTCCATAATCCGGCCAGCAACAATGCCGAGAACCCCAGGATGCCAACCGGCTTTAGCCAAAACTTGCACTGGTTTTTCTGAGTCAACCATTTGCAAAGCTTCTTGGAAAATGGATTCCACTAATTCCTTACGTTCTTCATTTTTTTGATAAATCATCTGGGCAATTTCTTGAGCTTCCTCATCATCAAAACCAGTCAAAAGCTCAATAGCTGGATTCGGATCATCCAAACGACCTAGAGCATTGAGTTGAGGGGCAATTTTAAAACCAATGACATCTTCGTCAAACTGCTCAAAATCAACCTTAGAAAGAGCCATCAATTCTTGCAAACCAACCCTTTCACTGGATCGGAGAATTTGCAGCCCATTCTTGACAAAAATCCGATTTTCATCGCGTAAACTTACCATATCAGCCACAGTTCCAATAGCTACTAAATCTAAAAATTCCGTCGGAACTGATTCTAATAGGGCTGTCGCTAATTTAAATGCAACCCCACAACCAGCCAACTTTTTAAAAGGATAGTCAGCTTCTGGATGTTCTGGATGGATAATAGCAAAAGCTTCTGGCAAGGTGTCGGGTAGGCCATGGTGGTCGGTAACGATAACATCAACACCCTTGGCTTGCGCGAAAGCAATAGCCTCATGACCAGAAACTCCATTGTCAACAGTAATAATTAAAGAGATAGCTTCCTGTTCAATAAAATATTTATAGACGCTTAGATTTGGGCCGTAACCATCGGTAAAGCGATTTGGTAGATAAATCCGCACTTCTGCTCCCATCATTTCTAAGGTTTCCTTCATAATAGAAGCAGAGGTCATGCCATCAGCGTCATAATCCCCATAAATGAGGATATTTTCGGCATTTTCAATTGCCTGTCTAATTCTCGGAACTGCTTTTTCCATATCGTGTAAAAGATAAGGATCATGTAAGTCTGATAAATCCGCATTCAAAAAGGCCAGCATCTCTACTTCACTTCTAATCCCCCGTTGAAAAAGAAGTTGAGCTGACTGTTTAGATAAGCCTTGAGCTTTCGCAAGCTTAAAAAAGCCAGCTTCTGGCTCTTCTTGTTTGATCTCCCATTGATAATTAGCTTTAATCATTTATAATTAAAAACCTTTCTTGCAAGATAATCGGATAAACCTGGGCAGAGTGTATAAAAAAGATGGGTTAGTGATAAGGTCCAAGGCAGATTGATCTCCCGTTTTTGCTTACCAAAAACGGCTACCACTTTTTTAGCTACCTGGTCTGGATCCAAGGCAAAAGTTGATACTTTTTCCAAATAAGTACCTGTTGGGTCAGCCTCTTTGAAGAATGCTGTTTTAATGGGACCAGGATTGATGCTGGTAACAATAACACCTTTTTCTGCTAATTCTAAGCGTAAAGCGTTGGAATAGCCAATCATTGCAAATTTGCTAGCTGAATAAAGACTAGACTTGCTAGAAGCAACTAAACCAGCCATGGACACGATATTAATAATATGACCACTACCACGCGCAGCCATTCTAGCACCAATCAAGCGGCAAAAATCCATGGAAGCAAAGGTATTAACTTTAAACATGCTTTCAATTTCCTGATGGCCATAGTCATCAAAAGCCTTGAAGGCACCATAGCCTGCATTGTTAATCAGAATATCAATGTGTCCAAATTCTTGATACAATTCCGCCACTAAATTTTCTATAGCGTCTGCATTCGTAATATCAATTTGATAACATTTCTTTTGCTTGCGAATCTGATAAATTTCTTCAAGTTGTGCTTTATTGCGCCCTAATAAAATCAGAAAATCTGATTCTTTTATGTGTTTAACCATAGCTTGGGCTAAACCACCAGAAGCACCCGTTATGACAATGATTTTTCCAGACATTAAATCGTCACTTCCTCAAAATCTTTGACCATTTTAACAGCCTCAAATACTTGAGCTGCATCTTTTTCCATTTGGCGACAATCGCGCCCTAAAAAGCGAGCTGAAACATGGTTCAATAATAAGCGTTTGACGCCAGCAGCCTTGGCAATTTCCGCCGCCTGCATATTCGTTGAGTGACCATGATTTTTAGCGATTCGGTCATCACCTTTGCCATAAGTTGACTCATGGACCAAGACATCCGCATCCTTGGCTAGATTAATGCTGGCATCCGTTTTTCGTGTATCACCAAGAATCGTAATGACTTTACCTTTTTTAGGTGCTGAAATAAAGTCTTTGGCAAAAAGAACACGACCATCTTCCAAGGTCACGTCTTGTCCATTCTTGATTTTCCCAAATAGGGGACCGAAAGGAAGACCTGCTGCTTTTAAAGCTTCAGCGTCTAAAGTACCTTCTAGATCTTTTTGGACAACCCGATAACCCATACAAAAGACTGTATGCGCCAGTTTTTCCGCATAGACGGTAAACTTATCAGTTTCTAAAATCTTGCCCAAGTTTTTTTCTGAAAATTCATGGTAAAAAATCTTGTATGGCAAACGACTACCAGAAACAGCTAAACTTCCTTGAACAAAGTTTTTTATACCAACTGGCCCGTAAATTTCAATATCCGTTTGTTCTTCACTTGCTTGGAAAGCGCGGCTTGACAAAAAGCCAGGGAGACCAAAAATATGGTCACCATGAAGATGGGTAATAAAAATTTTTTTAATCTTACGAGGTTTAATGGTTGTTTCTAAGATTTGTCTTTGGGTACCTTCACCACAATCAAACATCCAAACTTCATTAATTTCATCTAGAAGCTTTAATACTAAACTGGAAACATTACGCTGCTTGGCTGGTTGGCCCGCGCCCGTTCCTAAAAATTGTAATTCCATAAATCCTATACTTTCTCTTCGATAATGTAAACTTGGCATTCTCGTTGCTGGAAGCCATAATATTTTTGCCCTGAAAAGGACTGACTGAGACTGATGACTTCGTCAGCATTGTAACCTGATAAAAGCACTATCTGACCTGATTGGAAGGCCTTAGTCAGTAAAGCACCTTCAAGTTCGAGTAGCTGAGGATTTTCAAAAGTAAAGTCTTGCTTAGCCATTTTGACCATTCCTTCTTCCTGAAAAATCAGATAGTTGGGGAAAATTTGGGCCAGTTCAAAGAAAAATCTTTCTGTAAGGTTTTCTGCTTCCTCAGCAAAAACAATAGCAATTTCCCGGTCATCTTGGTAGGTGAAACCGTAAGCCTTGCCTGACAAATTTAAACGGACAAAAGGCTTTTGCTCAGCAAAAGTTGGTTGCTGTTGAAATAAATCCAGAGCTTTGCATAAGTCAAAATAGTAGTCACAGGCTTCTTGTGGAGATTGCTTTTGATAAATTTCTGCAAAGTAAGCATTAATAACACTTGGTGGCGGTGTGATAAAGGCCATCTTCTGCTCATGGCTTAACCCTTGCAAACTTTCTTTCAGATAATTTAAATCAAGTGTGGTGTAGCCACCATGACTTGTTGCTAGAGCAAGATAATCAGTCATATAATTCTTCTAATCTCCATTTTTGTTTAGGGGAAATATAACCCGAAATTTCTTCCACTTGATCTTCAAAACTGTAAGCATCTAATAGAGCCACTTTATTTAATTCATAAAGTTTATAAGCCTTATCCTGATGAACTTTTATTGAGAAAGGCAGGTATAAATCCCGAATATGATCAATAATGATGCGTCTCAAAAGACTACGACTTTCAGGATCTTTGGCCGATAGTCTGACGTTGGGAAAAGCTGTTGCAGTTAAGCTAGTGGCTTGATCCATTTTATTGTAGATGGCTAAACGTGGGATGTCTAGCATCTCTAAATCCTTCAAAATATCGAGGACCACTTTTTCTTGTTCAGAATGATTGGGGTCACTGGCATCAATAACATGCAGCAGCAAATCAACATGACGACTCTCTTCTAAGGTTGATTTAAAGGCCGCAACTAACTCGGTTGGTAAATCCTGAATAAAACCAACCGTATCGGTTAAGGTCGCCTTAAATTGATTTTGCAAATAAATCTGTTTGGTCGTTGCATCAAGTGTCGCAAAGAGTTCATTAGCTTCATATTGACCATCATCAGTTAAGACATTCATGATGGTAGACTTACCAGCGTTGGTATAACCAATCAAACCAATTTTAAAGGTTTCTGACTGAATACGACGGTCCCTAATGGTTTGACGATTTTTCTCCACTACAGCTAGTTGGCGTTCAATATCCGAAATTTGATGACGAATTGACCTCCGGTTTAATTCCAACTGACTCTCACCTGGACCACGACTTCCAATCCCACCAGCCTGGCGACTCAGCATTATCCCTTGTCCAACCAAACGTGGTAACATGTATTTTAGTTGTGCTAAATGAACTTGTAACTTCCCCTCATGACTGCGTGCACGCATGGCAAAAATATCCAAAATCAACTGCATCCGGTCAATGACTTTAACTTCTAGAGCAGTTTCTAAGTTCGAATTCTGTCTAGGTGTCAGTCGATTATTGACCACTACCGTATCAATTTCTTCAGCATCAATGATGGCTTTTATTTCTTCTAATTTGCCAGATCCAATAAAGGTTTTACTATCATATTTATCACGTTTTTGTACATATGAATCGATGACCATAGCACCAGCTGTTTTTGCCAAACTTGCTAGTTCTTCCATGGACATGTCAAAATTCTCACTGGTCTGCAAGGCAACGCCTAACAGGATAATCCGTTCTTGTTCTGTCTTTGTTTCTGTCATTGCCATAGCTTTTCCTCCGAATTCCGTAACCTTTATTATACCATAAAAACCCATCTTTCTAAAGAATAGAACTCCCTTTTTGGGGCTACTTATCTGCTAAAAACCTTGTCACTTCTTCCATAACGGCTTGGGGATAATTGTCTGCCGTGATGGGATAAAATGAAACGGCCATGCGATTTCTAAACCAAGTTAATTGGCGTTTGGCAAAGCGACGACTATTTTGCTTCAATTGGTCACTGACTTCTTCCAAACTTGCTTCTCCTTTGAAATATGGAAAAAGTTCTTTATATCCGATTGCTCTTGCTGCTTGAACATTAGGATGATTATCATAAAGCCACCTAGCCTCATCCAATAAACCTTCTGCCATCATCCAGTCAACTCGTTGATTGATACGGTCATAAATGACCTGACGGTCATCATTTAAGCCAATCAACAAATAGTCATAAGGAAAGTCCTGATTGCTTAAATCTTTCCCAAATCGATCTAACTCTAAGGCTCTGATTGCCCGACGGCGGTTAAGTTCTGGAATCTCAATTTGTTTTTCAGCAATCATCTTAAATAAGTCTTCTGTCTCTAATGTTTCCAACTCTGCCCGATAAGTGAGTAAGGCTTCTTGATCAAGCTGACCACCAAGGTGATAGCCTTCAAGCAAACTTTGCAAGTAGAGGCCTGTGCCACCAACCAAAATGGGAAGTTTTCCCTTTTCTAAAATGTCTTGGATAGCTTTATTGGCGTCGGTCACAAAATCAAAAGCTGAATAATTATCAGTAACCTCACGGATATCGATTAAGTGGTGGGGGGCTGCTGCTTGTTCTTCCTTTGTCGCTTTAGCAGTTCCAATGTCTAACTGACGATAGACTTGCTGACTATCTCCAGAAATGATTTCGCCATTGAAGGCCTGGGCTAAGCGAATACCTAAGTCTGTCTTACCAACAGCAGTTGGACCGACAATAACGACTATCTTGTCTTTTTTTCTCATGACTTTTTCTTTTCTTCTTCTCTTTCAAAAAACATCTTTTTCTTGATATTTATAGTAAATTTAGTTACCATATATTATAACATAAGAGCAGGATGAACTAGAGTCACTTGTTATAGAAACGGAGAAAAGTTATGTCTAAGAAATATCTATTTGCTAAGGGTTTAGCAACTGGTGTTGTTGCAACTGTAGCTACTGTTGCTGGTGCTGTTTTCGCAGTTAAGAAAACCATTATCGACCCAGAAGAAGAAAAAGAAGCATTTATCGAAGAAAATCGTAAAAAAGCAGCACGTCGTCGTGTAGCTCGCTAAGAAGAAAAAGATTCAAGGACTTATCCTTGAATCTTTTTCTTTGTTAAAAATATCATATAATTAATAAAAACATAGGTAACTAAGACAGTAGCAATAAGTGTTTCAGTCAAAATTAATATTTGAAAATTCTCTTCTAAACCTAAGAAAATGAGTGAAGCCCGACAAGCTGTAGCACTTATAACAAAAGGAAAAGTAAAGGCAGCAAAGCCCGGATTAAAGGCTCTCTTTATTAAGACTGGCAATTGGGCCAAGACAAAGAAGTAAACTACTTGTGAGGAAATCACTAAAAAGATGACCATCCCTTCAGCAGGTTGGGGGAATGTCGCCAAATAGGCCGCTGCTAGCAAGGATAAAGGGGCACAAAAAGTAGAAATGTTAGGTTTTGTGGCCCCTTCTAAGCCAATTTTATAGGTTTTGTAAGTCATAAAAGGCAGAACTAAAAAGGTTAGAAGGAGACCCAGCCAAAAAATAGCTTGTCCTAGTCTAAAATGTTGGCTGGCTGGAGCTGTTAAGGCTGCTACTGCGATTCCCACAAACAAAACCGACCAGGAAGGAAAGACATTAGACCATTTAAAAGGAATGACGAAAGTCCAAATATAGTAAAGCATGAGCCGATATTTCCGATTAGGAATAGGCACCAGAGACTGTGACCTAGGCTAAAATGGCCACTTTTGATGATTAGTGACGAAAATAAGAGCCTGCCATAAAGAAAGTGGGGAAAACTGAGGCAATTAAGGGAGATTTGAGTTCCTGTAGTGCTCTTTTCGGTTCTTTAATAATTGAAAATATTAAATAAAGGTAAAGAATAGCCGCTGGGATTTGAAAGAGAAACCTCAAAAACTGGCTAAAGTTTCCTAGTAAGTTGCCTAAGGCAGTCATGCCTAGGATTAATCCTGATAGGACTAAGGGTGGTTGATGAAAATGTCGCATATTGTCACTTTTCTAACGGGATAATGAAATTATTTTGAAGGCTCCTCTGATGACGAGTACAAAAATGGCGAACCCTATGATTAAATCGGGAATTGGCGATTGCAAGATTGCCACCAAAAGACTGGTCAACATAAGGCCTAAATTGATAAGAATGTCATTAGAGGTGAAAATTTTGCTGGCTTTCATATGGAGACCTTGATTTTTGGACTTAGCAATTAAATAATAGGCCAAACTATTGGCCAGCAAAGCCATGAGTGAAACCAAAAACATACCGGTCACAATAGGGAGATAATGGGGCTGAGTCACCCGTAAATAGACATTTATCAAACCTAGCAAGGCTAAAACGAGTTGGAAATAACCGGCAAGCCGAGAAACCATCTTTTGTCTAGCCAGACTAGATCCGACAGCGAATAAAGCCATAGCATATACCAAACTATCTGCCAGCATATCTAAACCATCAGCTGCGATGCCCAAAGATTGGAAAAGTAGGGAAGCCACTTCTTCAATCAAGAAAAAACCAGCATTAATGGCTAAGACCTGCCATAAAATCTTGCGGTCCAAACCTGATTCTTCTTGAAGCACTTGTCCTTCTTCTAAGGCTTTGGTGAATAGCAGTTGCGTTCCTAGTTTATGTGGCATTAAAGCTTGTAAAATATCCTGGTCACTTTCTTGGTGAATCAGCTCCGCTTCTCTCTTGTCTAGGTCAATCCGAATCGATTCAACGGTCTCGAAGGATCCAAGAGCCATCCGTACCATTTGTTCCTCACTGGCACAATCCATTTTAGGAATCGCCAACCATGTGACTTGTTTTTGCATTGTTAAACTCCTTACAAGCCTTTATTATAGCACAATGCACATAAAAAAGGACACCTTCCGGAGTCCTTTTTAGGAAATTAAACGGTTTCTAAAGCAGGTAATGTTTCACCAATTGCTTCTAAGCGACTAGCCCATTCTTGACGGCTTAGCCCGTTCTCAGCAACATAGCGATTGCGTTCGTGGGCGCGACATTCAGGCGAGCAACCACGAACATATTTAGCCTCATTTTCCTCAGAAGCAAAGATTTGCTCATTACAGAAGGGATTTGCACAATTGACGTAACGTTCACATGGTGTGCCATCGAAATAATCTTTGGCTACTACTGTTGGGTCTACATGGTTGATTGGCACAGCAATGCGCTCATCAAAGACGTACATGGCACCATCCCAAAGTTCACCTTGAACCTCTGGGTCTTTACCGTAAGTAGCGATTCCTCCGTGTAATTGTCCGACATCTTTGAAGCCTTCACGAACCATCCAACCTGAGAATTTTTCACAACGTACCCCACCAGTACAGTAAACAACAACACGTTTTTCCATGAATTTTTCTTTGTTATCACGAACCCATTGTGGTAAGTCACGGAAATTACGGATATCTGGGCGAATAGCACCACGGAAATGACCTAAATCGTATTCATAGTCATTACGCGTATCTAGGACTACTGTATCCTCATCTAAAAGTGCTTCCTTAAATTGTATAGGGTTAAGGTATTCACCAGTTACTTCTAATGGATTAATATCGTTATCAAAGTCGTTATCCTCTAAACCAAGGTGAACGATTTCTTTTTTATAACGGACAAACATTTTTTTGAAAGCTTGCTCATCTTCTTCGTCCATTTTGAACCAAAGGTCAGCAAAGCGTTCATCACTATGAACCCAATCCATATATTTTTGTGTTGTTTCATAATCACCAGAAACAGTTCCATTAATACCTTCGTCGGCAATTAAAATACGGCCTTTAAGACCAATTGATTTACAAAATGCTAAATGTTCTGCTGCATATTCTTGGGCATTTTCAATAGCCACATATTTATAGTAGAGAAGAACTCTAATTTTTTCTGACATGATATCTCCTATGTTATCAAAAGTTTTACATATCATTATACCGTCTCTTAAGAAGGCAAAGCAATCAATTAGCTTGCTCAAAAAATCACAAAATGCCAAATAATTGACTGACTGATATAAATATGAAAGAATGAAAGTGTTACCAATCTTATTGACGATAAAGGAGAAAAAAATGTCTTACGAACTATGTCTTGAATATGGTACTTACCCTCTTACTGTGGTGGATGCACAACTTGGGGAAGATAAAGAGATTCCTGAGTTTATTCAGAATGATAAAGCACTCCTGGAAAAATTGGAAAAGTTAAATACCCTTTTCCACGAGCTCTTTTTAACTATCGAGTGCCAGTTCCACTACATTGGTCATGAATACCCAGAGAAAAGAAAAGCCATTAAAGACCTATACCAAGAAGTCGTCAATGATTTAAAGGAAAACTATGCTGATCAAGACATCAAAATTCATCATTTGTTGATTTCATAATAAAACTTAAGATAATAAAAGCATTCAGTTCAAATGAACTGAATGCTTTTTGTTTAGGAGCTTTGTTGTAATGATTTTGTTTTTGGAATTTAGCTTGAATGTATTTTTAGAAGTTTAGTTTGAATGCCAGATTTCTTGATTGTACTGTTCAATGGTCCGGTCTGAAGAGAAGAATCCAGCTTTAGCAATATTGTTAACAACTTTTGTCATCCACAAGTCTTGATCTTCATAATCAGCTAACATTTTTTCTTTAACCTCAATGTATTCAGCTAAATCAATCAATGTCATGAACCAGTCTTTATTAATTAATTCTTTGTATAGACGTTCAAGTCGTGTAACATTACCTAAGTCCAACATTTCTGGACTGATGATAAAGTTAACAGCTGCTTTGATGTCTGGATGAATGTCATAATAATGCTTAGCCACATAGCCACCATCAGCATAAAGATTGATAATGGTATCTGAATCTTTACCAAAAGTATAAATGTTATCCATTCCTGCTAATTCTGCAATCTCAACATTGGCACCATCCATAGTACCTAGTGTTAAAGCACCATTGAGCATGAATTTCATATTACCTGTTCCTGATGCTTCTTTAGAAGCTAGTGAAATTTGTTCAGAAATATCAGTGGCTGGAATTAAGTGTTCCGCAACAGTTACATTATAGTTTTCGACTAAATGAACATTTAAGTATGGGCTTACTTCTGGATCATTGTTAATGAGTTCAGATAAGCAAAGGATTAAATGAATAATATCTTGAGCAATAATGTAAGCTGGAGCTGCTTTACCACCAAAGATTACCGTAATCTTACGTTTTGGTAGGTTTCCTTTTTTGATGTCCAAGTACTTATGAATAACATATAGGGCATTCATTTGCTGACGCTTGTACTCATGGAATCGTTTGATTTGAGTGTCAATGATTGAGTTCTCATCGAGTTCGATTCCCTTGTTATCTTTAAGGTAACGTTTCAAGGCTAATTTATTGTTATATTTAATCTCAGCCAATTTCGCATGCACTTCTTTATTATCAGCAAAGGCTAATAATTTTTCAAGTTTAGCAGCATCAGTTAAGTAGTCATCACCGATTAATTCTTTAATATAATCAGCCAAGTCCTGGTTAGCAAATTCTAACCAACGACGGAAGGTAATTCCGTTTGTTTTGTTATTAAATTTCTCAGGGTATAATTGATAGAATGCTTTAAGTTCACTGTTCTTAAGGATTTCAGTATGAAGGGCAGCAACACCATTAACACTTGTAGCAAAGTGGATATCCATATGAGCCATATGGACACGACCAGATTCATCAATGATTTGAACAGCTTTGTCAGACACTTCGGAAGCCACTAAAGCATGTAATTTTTCAATAATAACAACTAAATGTGGAACAACTTCATTCAAGTAGTCTAATGGCCATTTTTCAAGGGCTTCTGCCAAGATGGTATGGTTTGTATAACCAACCATTTGTTTAACAACTGAAACAGCTTCTTCAAAGTCAAATCCATGTTTTTCAGTCAAAAGACGGATTAATTCTGGAATGACCATTGATGGATGGGTATCATTGATTTGAACGTAGGCATAATCAGCTAAATCATGAAGATTTGAACCACGTTCAATAGCTTCTTCAATCAATAGTTGCGCTGCATTAGATACCATAAAGTATTGTTGGTAAATCCGTAGTAACTCACCATTACGATCTGAGTCATCAGGGTAAAGGAAGAGGGTTAAGTTCTTTTTGATTTCAGTTTTATCAAAAGAAATACCATCTTTGATAAGACCATAGTCAACACCCTCAATGTCAAATAAATTGAGGTAATTTTTTGTATCGCGTTTATAACCTAAAACATCAATGCGGTCTAAACGAGATTTTAAAGTAAAGTTTTTAAAAGGAACATCATAAGAAATAGTTGTTGGAACCAACCAAGATTCATCTTCAATCCAGTAATTTGGCTCTGCTTCTTGTTCATTATTATTAAAGACTTGTTTGAAAAGGCCACAATGGTAGTTAAGACCAACACCTTCCCCATTAATTCCTAAGCTAGAAATGGAATCAACAAAACATGAAGCTAGGCGTCCAAGCCCACCATTACCTAATGATGGTTCTAACTAAACATCTTCTACTTCCGCAATTGATTTGCCAGCAGCTGCTAATTCGTCTTTAACTTCTTTGTAAATACCTAAGTTGATTAAGTTATTTGATAATAATTTACCAATAAGAAATTCTGCAGAAATATAGTAAACTTTACGTTTAGCAGTATTTTTACTTTTTTCAGCAGCAGCTTCTTTAACATAACTTAACAATGATAAGTAGATTTCTTCATTTTGCGCTTGCGCTAATGATTTCCCTAGACGGTTCTCAGTGTAAGTTGTAAATGTTGACATGTTTTCCTCTTTTCAAAAAATTAATTATTGCTTCTAGCTCTACCGTATAACTCTGTTAAATGAGTCAGGTAAGCTTTATGTTCTTCTGTTAAGTCTTCAGCAAGCATCCGCCATTGCCAGTTGCCACCAACTGTATTAGGCATGTTCATGCGACTATCTGCAGGTTTATCCAATAAATCTTGCATACAGAGTATAGCATAGTCACAAACAGATGCAAAAATTGTTCGTAACATTGCTTTATTTATTGGTTCCTGATCTGCTTGTCCAAGGTATTCTTTAACAAAACGAGCTTGTTTAACCGTTAAGTTTTCGTACCATCCATTAATCACTTCATTATCATGAGTTCCAGTGTAGGCAATATTATTGGCACTATAATTATGTGGTAAGTCGAAACTTTGACTCGTTTCGTCATAAAGACCGAATTCTAATATTTTCATTCCTGGGAAGCCAGTCTCAGACAATAATTTTTCTGCCCGAGCATCAATGTATCCTAAGTTCTCAGCTATGATTGGCAGGTCACCCAAGGCCTCTTTGACTGCTGTAAAGAGTTCAAAGCCAGGCGCTGAAGCCCAATGTCCATTCTTAGCTGTCTTATCACCCCCAGGGATTTCCCAAAAGTCAGAAAAGCCTTTAAAGTGGTCGATACGAACATGGTCGTACATTTTGCAACTTTCTTGGATACGGAAAATCCACCATGCAAAGTCTGTCGACAAATGGTTGTTCCAATCGTAAATCGGATTGCCCCAAAGTTGACCGTCTTCACTAAAGCCATCAGCAGGAACACCAGCGATATACATCGGTTTCTTGTCTTGATCAACCTTGAATAATTCAGGCATTGTCCAGACTTCAACACTATCAGCTGAAATGTAGATAGGCATATCACCAATAATTTCAATACAATTATCGTTAGCATAAGTCTTCAATTCAAACCATTGTTGGAAGAAGAAATATTGACAAACTTTATGGTAATTAATGACATCTTTAAGCTCTGAACGATATTTAGCTAAAGCCGCTTCCTCACGTTTAATGATGGCCACATCTGACCATTCTTGTAAAGCTCTGTTTCCAAAGTGCTCTTTTATGGCCATAAATTCAGCAAAGTCAGTAACCCATGTCGCAGATTGTTCAAAAGCTGCTAAAGCTTCTGGTCCCTCGGCTGACTCTAGAAAATTAGCTACTGCTGTTTCCAAAATAGGACGTCTAGCATGGAAAATTTTTGCATAATCAACAGCTTCTGGGTCAGTTCCAAAATCAACACCTGCAAAATCAGATACTTTTAGGTAGCCTGCTCTTACTAATAAAGTAAAATCGATAAAATGTGTATTACCTGCTATTGCTGAAAAAGATTGATAAGGTGAATCACCGAAACTAGTCGTTGATAGTGGCAAAATTTGCCAAAAAGTTTGTTTTGTTTCTTTCAAAAAATCGACAAAGTCATAAGCAGATTTGCCAAAAGTTCCAATTCCAAATTCTCCTGGTAGAGAACTGATATGCATTAGAACTCCACTTGCACGTTTTTCCATACGAATACCTCTCATAATAATGACTATGATGAAATTATAACGCAACCGTTTGCGTAAGTCAACAAGAAAAAACAATATTTTTTTAAATACTGTTTTTACTTTTTGTTAAATTACGGACGCTTTCACGTTTTTTTAGGGTAAAGGGAACCAGAATTTTTTGACTTAAACCGCTGCCCTTAGCATTGATAATTTCCATTAATTGTTTAAAAGAAGTAACTCCCAAATTCTCTACATTAATATCAAAAGTCGTTAAGTAAGGATGTACTAATTTACAATAAGTAGAATTATTAAAAGTAATCAATGAAATATCATCAGGGACTTTTAAACCATAGAAAGATAAAAGTTGAATCATGCGAACAGTAAGAACATCACCGATAACAATCAGAGCTGTCGCTTTAAAAGTCAAAAATGGTTTGAACTAGATCTTCAACATTTAAGGCATCACTACGATCAAACAAGACCATGGGTTTTGATTCTAACTTTAAACGAATACAACCTTTTAAATAGCCAATATAACGTTCAGAAGCAACTTCAGACTCCAAATCATCCGTAATAAATAGGATTTTCTCATGGCCATTTTCATGTAAATAATTGACTGCTGTCTTTGCCATCAATTGGTTGTCATTATCAATATAGGTAATACTATTTTCATCCCCTTCAGGGGCTCCGACAATGACAAATGGTATATTATTAGCCATTAAATATTTTTTAACGGGATCATTGAGTTCACTATATAAGATAATAAAGCCATCGACACGTTTTTGCAAATGCATCAATTTTACTTGTTCTTCTAATGCTTCAACTGACATACCTGTTGCTATGGAAATGGTAAAATGATATTTTTTGGCTTCATTTGTAATAGTAGACAGAATTTGCATGAAAAAAGGCTCAGATAGACGGTCGCTAAATGTAATTGGTGGAAAAACCAAGCCAATATTGTGAGTTAGTCCACTGGCCAAAATTTGAGCCGCCACATTTGGTACATAGCCTAATTCCTGCATAGCCTTGCGTACTTTGTCTTTTGTTTTTTCCGAAATGGATTTATTATCTTTTAATACGCGACTAACTGTTGAAGGATTGACACCAGCCTTTTGCGCAACATCTTTAATTGTTACCATTTAGAACCTCGTCCATGTGATTTTCTTGATATGAATTAAATCATATGTTTAAACCATTATACAATTATATAGTGAAAAATCAAACAGTCTTTAAAGACTTCTAAAGACAATTATTAAGATTTTTAAAATATTTTTCAAAAAACTATTGACAGAATCTGCAAACGGTTGCATAATAGAGATATAAAATATTTCTTAGGAGGAAATAGCTATGAAATCATGGCAAAAAGTTATCGTCAGCGGAGCAAGTCTTACACTTGCTAGTACTCTTCTAGTTGGATGTTCACAAGGTTCAAACGCTAAAAGTGAATCTGCTTCATCAGACTCAAAAACAATTAAATTATGGGTCCCAACTGGATCTAAAAAATCATACGCAGATACAGTTGCAAAATTCGAAAAAGATTCTGGCTACAAAGTAAAAGTTGTTGAATCTGAAGATCCAAAAGCACAAGAAAAAATCAAAAAAGATGCAAGTACTGCTGCTGATGTCTTCTCACTTCCTCATGACCAATTAGGTCAATTAGTTGAATCAGGTACTATTCAAGAAGTTCCTGCTAAATACACTGAAGATATCACTAAAAACGATACTGACCAAGCTATCGCTGGTGCACAATACAAAGGTAAAACTTACGGTTTCCCATTTGGTATTGAATCACAAGTTCTTTTCTACAATAAAGAAAAATTAAGTGCTGAAGATGTTAAATCATACGAATCAATTACATCAAAAGCTACTTTCGGTGGTAACTTCAAACAAGCTAATGCTTATGCTACTGGTCCTTTATTCATGTCTGTTGGTAACACATTATTTGGAGCTAACGGTGAAGATGTTAAAGGTACAAACTGGGGCAATGAAAAAGGTGCAGCTGTTCTTAAATGGATTGCAGACCAAAAAAATAACAAAGGTTTCGTAAGCTTAGATGCTAACAACGGAATGTCTAAATTTGGAGACGGTTCAGTTGCTGCATTTGAATCAGGACCATGGGACTATGCCGCTGCTCAAGAAGCTATCGGTAAAGATAAACTTGCTGTAGCTGCTTATCCAAAAGTGACTATCGGTGGTCAAGAAGTTCAACAAAAAGCTTTCTTGGGTGTTAAACTTTATGCTGTTAACCAAGCACCAGCTAAAGGTGATGCTAAACGTATCGCTGCAAGCTACAAACTTGCTTCATACTTAACAAATGCAGAAAGCCAAGAAAACCAATTCAAAACTCGTAACATCGTTCCTTCAAACAAAACAGTTCAATCTTCTGAAGAAGTTCAATCAAACGAACTTGCTAAAACTGTTATCACAATGGGATCTTCATCAGATTACACAGTTGTAATGCCAAAACTTAGCCAAATGGGTACTTTCTGGACTGAAAGTGCAGCTATCCTTAGCGATGCCTTCAACGGTAAAATTAAAGAAGGCGATTTCTTAGCTAAATTACAACAATTTGACAAAGATATTGCAGCAACTAAATAATCATTAATGACATTGAACAAGTTTGGAGTTGCTAACTATTAGATTACTCTGTTATCTTCTCCGATAGGGAGTGGATCTAAGTCTCCATTAACATAGAGATTTAGACCACTCCTACTTGTTTTTCTATAGAAAGCTATATGCTACTTAAATTTTTAAATGTTCTTAAAAATTTAAGTAACATTTTAGCGACCAGGGCATTTTTTCTGGTAAACTGTCCTAAAAGGAGAAATTTTTTATGACTGAAAAAAATTTGGCAAGGCAAGTTAGCCTTTCTGAAGCATTTAAAAAAGGTGGAGTAGATATTAAACTATCCGCATTGATTATGGGGTTTGCTAACCTTGCAAATAAACAAATTATCAAGGGACTTTTATTTCTAATCAGTGAGATTGTTTTCCTAATCGCCTTTATTAGCCAAATTATCCCAGCCTTTTCAGGTCTTATTACCTTAGGTACACAAACACAAGGGATGGTAACCAAAAACATCGATGGCATTAAAATGCAGGTTGCAGTCGATGGCGATAATTCAATGCTTATGCTTATTTTTGGATTAGCCGCTATTATTTTCTGTTTGGTTTTTGCATATATTTATTGGTGCAACCTTAAGAGTGCCCATAATCTCTACATGCTAAAAAGCCAAGGCGAAAAAATCCCAACTTTTAAAGATGATTTCATGACCTTAGCAAATGGTCGTTTCCATATGACCTTGATGGCTATTCCATTAATTGGTATTTTACTCTTCACCATCTTGCCACTTATTTACATGATTTGTTTGGCCTTTACAAACTTTGACCATAATCATTTACCGCCAAAATCACTCTTTGATTGGGTTGGACTTACTAACTTTGGTAATGTATTGACCGGACGTATGGCTGGTACTTTCTTCCCTGTCTTCTCTTGGACTTTGATTTGGGCTGTCTTTGCAACAGTAACAAACTTTTTCTTCGGTATTGTACTAGCATTACTAATCAATACTAAAGGTTTGAAATTGAAAAAAATGTGGCGAACAATTTTTGTTATTACCATCGCTGTTCCACAATTTATTTCACTTCTTATCATGCGTAACTTGCTTAATGATGAAGGACCTGTTAATGCCCTACTATACAAACTAGGTATTATCAAACACGCACTTCCATTCCTATCTGATCCAATCTGGGCGAAATTCTCAATCATATTTGTCAATATGTGGATTGGTATTCCCTTTACCATGCTAGTTGCTACTGGTATTATCATGAATTTACCGAGTGAACAAATTGAAGCGGCGGAAATCGACGGAGCAAGTAAATTCCAAATTTTCCGTTCTATCACTTTCCCACAGATTCTTTTGATCATGACACCAAACTTGATTCAACAATTTATTGGTAATATCAATAACTTTAATGTTATCTATCTCCTCACTGGTGGTGGACCAACAAACTCTGAATATTACCAAGCAGGTACGACCGATTTGCTTGTAACTTGGCTCTATAAATTAACAGTAACAGCTGCTGACTATAATTTAGCTTCCGTTATTGGTATCTTAATTTTCGCCGTTTCAGCTATCTTCAGCTTACTAGCCTATACACGTACCGCATCATACAAGGAAGGAACAGCTAAATAATGAAAAATAAACGACGCTTCCAACTTGGATTAGTTTATGCAACCCTAACAGTTTTGGCCATCATTTGGCTCTTCCCAATCGTTTGGGTAGTTCTTACAAGTTTCCGTGGTGAAGGTACAGCCTATGTCAATTACTTCATGCCTAAAACCTTTACCCTTAAAAACTATATTATGTTATTTACCAATGAGTCCTTCCCATTCGGACGGTGGTTCTTAAACACTTTCATTGTTGCAACTGCAACATGTATCATTTCAACTTTTATCACCGTAGCATGGCTTACTCACTCAGCCGGATCAAATTTAAGCATCGTAACGGATTTTTAAAATTAGCTTTAGTCTTGAATATGTTCCCAGGTTTCATGAGTATGATTGCCATCTATTATATTCTTAAAGCAATTGGCTTAACTCAGACGCTAACAGCATTAGTTTTGGTTTACTCAGCAGGTGCTGCGCTTGGTTTTTACATTGCTAAAGGATTCTTTGATACCATCCCATATTCACTAGATGAATCAGCTATGATTGATGGCGCAACACGTATGGATATCTTCTTCAAGATTACCCTCCCCTTGTCAAAACCAATCATCGTCTATACTGCTCTTCTTGCCTTTATGGGACCTTGGATTGACTTTATCTTTGCCCAAGTTATTCTAGGTGACGCCACAAGCAAGTATACCGTAGCTATTGGTCTCTTCTCAATGCTTCAACCTGATACCATAAATGAATGGTTCCGAGCATTTACAGCAGGATCAATCCTCATCGCTATCCCAATCACCCTACTCTTCATCTTTATGCAAAAATATTATGTTGAAGGCATTACAGGTGGGTCTGTTAAATAGTAAAAAAAAGAAATTACTGATGTAATTTCTTTTTTCGGCTTTATAATTTGGCTCTATAATTCTCTAGTGGGTAAATCCACAAAAGAAATTATAGGGTCTTTTTATTTTATGGAGCTGCTTTGATTACAGGATTCTTGAATTCCTTACCAGTTACATAATCTAATGCAGCCCATCTGTCTGAATAAAATTCAGGATTGAGTTTGTAGTTATAACTGTTGTGTTCAAGCTCTAAGAAGGGCTGTACAACCTTATCTACTGCTAGCCAACCATTCCAACCCATATGAATAGTATCTTCCATAAAGTAGGCTTCACCACCATTGTTAGAAAAGTCTACAATGTTGTCAAAACCTTGGGACTTCAGTTGGTACTTAATTTTATAGACTGCCTTTAAATATTTCTCTTGATCAAGTCCGGTATATTTAGCCCAATGTTGATTGACAGGTGGAATAATGAAAAGAACGTCTGTATTTTCTTTCGCAAATTCTGACAAGACTAATTGGAAATCATTGTATTCAGGTGAATTGATATAAACATTGTTGCGTTGGAAAGATTTGTATTTTCTAAGACTAGAGCCAATACGTTTTCTATAAAAGGAATTTTTTATGCCAAATGGATTATTGGAAGTGGCAACTTCCCCACGTTTAATCGCTAATTCTTCTAATCTATTGTAGGAGAATTTTTTTGGCAAGCCATTTACGCGTGGAATGATCCGATTTTCGAAATTATCCGAAGTAGCTAAGAAGCTAAACATTGATTCTTCATGCAAAGCAATGCGATATTGCAATTTTAATAGTTGTTTGTCCCAAGTAGACAAAGATTTTCCTGCAGCAACTTTTTCCAAAAGTCTAGTCTTTGAGACACCCGGATTCATAACTAGCATTCTTTTAGCCGCAAATTGTGATTCCTGATCTTGTTTAGCATGAATCAGAAATTCGAATATCTGTGATTTGGAAAGGTAGGTTTGAACTGCTCCACTATCCGTTCCTTGTGGTGTAAACCATTGTGGCGAGATGACAAAGACAGCTTTTTTATTTTTCAAATTCCCCTTCATTTGTTGCATTCCATAGTAATGGATAAGAGATTGCGATCCTCTATTACCAATTAAAAATGGCCGATAAGAACGGTGGTATTTTTCAGCAATAACTGAGGGATGCATGGAATCCATCCGACTCCACTCACTAGATCCAAAAAAGGGTACAAATTGATGTTTTGGGTCCTCAAGTGCCTGTTTTTTAATCAGACTGTTTTTAAAACTAGCATTGCTAATAGTGACAGCTGTTTTCTTTTCCGCTAGATAATCATGTGAAAGATGATTCGGAAAAGCGAATATCGTTGCTGCAACTAATATTAAGGCTAGTGTAACAGGCCCTAATACATATGCTAATTTTTTAAGCATTTTGCAGTTCCTTTACACCTTCTACGATTTTAGTAACAGTATTCCAATCTTCCCGTCCAAATTCTGATATGGGCACCTTGATGTCAAAAAGTGATTCCAATTCAACGATTAATTCAACAGTTCCAAGACTGTCTAGCACGCCAGCATCAAACAAATCCTCGTCCAACATATCGGAAACATCTTCCATAAATAGGCGGTCAAAAGCGTCAATAATTTTTTCTTCAATAGTCATGATAATTTTCCTTCTTTAGAAATGAATAGGATGGAACCAAAAATGGTCCAAGAATCCTGAGAATAATAGTAATGAGACCATTACGACATGGAATGTGAATACAATCGAGACATAATGATAGGTTTTACTGGTAAATAGGGGAGCTAGGCCTTTTTGCTTTCTTTGGCGATTGATGGTTTTCTTCCGCCTAATCCAAGCATCTGTCAGAACAAGTCCAAGCCCATGAAAAATGCCATAAGCGATATAATACCAAGTGATGCCATGCCAGAATCCCATGATGGTCATATTGACCAAATAAGCAAACCCTGACGTCACATTGCGGTTTTTAAAAACTTTATGCTTAATGAGAAAATGGACTAAACGCATAAAGACAAAATCTCTAAACCAGAAAGATAAGGTCATATGCCATCTATTCCAAAATTCTTTTAGGTTTGGTGCCAAGAAAGGTAAATGGAAATTTTCTGGAGTTTTAATGCCTAATAGGTTCGAAATCGCTATCGCAAACATGGAGTAGCCTGCAAAGTCAAAAAAGAGGTTAAGTCCATAAAGGTACATGACTAATATCAGATAAACATTGAAATAGCCACCAGTTGCAATTGTTTTTGCTTCGACTATTGGAAGAAAAACACTGCCGAGATAATAAGAAATAATAAATTTGTAAAGAAAACCAATCATGATATACTTGATTGCTTTATTAAGCATTTCAAGGTAGCTATCCCGATCAGGCAAGGTCTCATAATCTTCTTGAAAGCGTCTGTAGCGATCAATAGGACCACTAGAAAAAGTTGGTAAGAAGAGCATAAACCTTAAGAAAGTAAAGAGACTAAAATCTTTCAAAAGACCATCACGCATTTCCATAACCATTCCTATTGTCTTAAAAGTTAAATAGGAAATCCCTAAAAATGAAAAGAGTGATTGGTTTGGATGAACTAGGTTGAAGGGACTGATTTTTACGATAAACAATGGTGCAATAACTAAAATAAGAGTTAAGGCGAAAACGAAAAAATTGTCATATTTTTGTCGGTACCATTTATAGAAGAAAATCGAATAGGTTTGCCAAATAATATAAAGTAAGAACGCTTTTAGTTGGTCGGTGTGCCCTTGACCAAACATCATGGCGACAAAAACTAAAGTCACTATCAACTCATAAATGTGAAACCTTTTTTGATAAAAGAGTCCAAGGATAACTGGTAAAAGGGCAATAATTAAATATACAAAATAACTTGGATTTGAATAAGGATCTAAATAGGGAATCTGACTGAGCATTCCAATCATCGATTATTCACCTCGTTTATTAATGCTTTAATGTCGGTTTTGCCATTTGGTGTCATGGGAAGCTGATCACGATAGATGAACTTAGAAGGCATCATGTAAGTCATTATGGTATCTTTGAGTGATTCTTTGATTGCCTTTGTAACATCGATATCACGCTCAAAACTTTGACGAACACCATCTTTTAAAACAACATAGGCTAAAAGATTTTGTACCTTATGTTCCGCATTGTAACGAGGAACTGCTACTGCCGTATCTACTAAAGGAGATTGTTTCAATTGTTGTGAAACATCTTCCAATTCAATACGGTAACCACCATATTTAATTTGGAAATCTAAGCGTCCACCATAGGTTAAGACATGGTTTTCATTATAGGCTCCCAGGTCACCTGTATGATATGCTGGTTGTCCTTTATAAGTAAAGAATGCTTCCTTAGTTTTTTCTGGGTTATTAATATACCCTTTCGACACTGCTGGACCGGTAACGATAATTTCACCACTCTGGCCGTCTGCCACTTCATTTAAGTCTTCATCAAGAATGAAAGTTGGTGAATCTGGTTTAGTATAACCAATAGGAAGCCGACCTCCTTTTTCAACCATTTCTTTAGTAATTCGAATAGCTGATAATGCCACTGTAGCTTCTGTTGGTCCATAAGCATTGACAATGATTGCATCGGGGAAGCGACTCATTAATTTTTTTGCCGTTGAAACCGTTAATTCTTCTCCATCGAAGTAAAAATGCGTTAAGTTTGGCATTTTTTCTTGGCAAAAATCATCACTTAGCATGGCCATATCAACAAAAGAAGGTGTTGAAGTCCAAATGCCTACAGATAAGCTAGTAATGGCTGTAAAAAGTTGTTTGAAATTTGAAACCAATTCTTTAGGTAGAGCATACATTGTTCCCCCTAAAGCTAAAGTTGGTGCCCAATACATTACAGAAAGGTCAAATGAATAGGGAGCTGTGCCAACATTTGAGGCTTATCTGGCGTAGCAAATTCTTGATCACTAATCATCCAGTTAGTAAAACTAAGTAAGTTATCATGGGAAATTTGAACCCCTTTTGGTTTTCCAGTAGTACCAGATGTGAAGATAATATAGTAGTTTTCATCTCCCTTTACTGGGTGGCTCATTTGATAATTATTTGCTGCTTCTTTAACTTTTTCGATTTCATCAAAGCTAATAACAGGTAGACCGTTAACCTCAAAAATTAAGGGTTCTATAGCAATTACTGCACTTGGTTGACCTATTTCAATAATATCTGAAATTCTTTCAGGAGCTGAATGGACATCAACTGGGATAAATGCATGTCCAGATTTACTTAGGGCAACAAATGTTGCCATCATATCATAGGATTGAGCACCAAATACTAATATTGGTGAACCTTCTTCTAAATTAAGACTGTCAATATAGTTGGCAATACTATCGGAATCTTGTTTCAATTGACCATACGTGTGGACTTCCCCCAAACAGTTATAAACCGGAAAATCCTTTTGACTCATGGCAAGTCCTTCTATTCTTTCAATCATATCTGTAATCATTGATGATCTCCTTAAAACTCATTGTAAATAAAGGCACTTTGACCATGTCCAAGATAATCAAAGATGTAGATTAATAGAATAAAAATGAGATAGAACAAAACTGTTTTTCCAATAAATAACATCAACATTTTTCGTTTCTCGTTCATTTTCTACCTATTCCAGTCATTCTTTTTAATAATTCACTACAAAATTTTACCTTATTTTAACCTTATGAGCAAGTTAAACTTAAGATTATTAGAAATGTTATCATATTATAAAAAGAAATGAGCAATATATTTTATTCATTAGAACCCCGTAAAAAAAAGTCCTAATATTTCATAGGACTTAATTTACTCGATATTACTTAAAGCTAACTTAAATTGTCATCGATTTGAAAAAATTGATACCAACTTGTCACACAACCTATGTTTGACTCTTCAAATCTAATAGCAAGTCACGAATCTCTGCTGCCAATTCAAAATCAAGCATTTCAGCTGCTTCTTGCATTTGTTTTTGTAATTTCTTAATGGCTTCTTTCCGTTCAAGAGGTGTCATAGTAGTGTAATCAAAACCTTCTTCTGCAATTTCTGTATCATTGCCTTTCGTAATAGAAATAAGGTCGCGAATTTCTTTTTTGATGGTTTGTGGCACAATGCCATGCTTTTCGTTATAATCCATCTGAACTTGACGACGTCGAGCAGTTTCATCAATAGCCTTTTTCATAGACTCAGTCATCTTATCAGCATACATAATCACGCGCCCTTCCGAGTTTCGGGCGGCACGACCAATGGTCTGAATCAAACCACGCTCATTGCGCAAGAAACCTTCTTTATCAGCATCCAAGATAGCAACAAGAGAAACTTCTGGCACGTCAATCCCCTCACGTAAGAGGTTAATCCCAATTAAGACATCGAAAACACCCAAGCGCAAGTCCCGGATAATCTCTGTCCGTTCGAGCGTCTTAATATCACTATGCATATATTTAACCTTTACCCCCATTTCCTTAAGGTAGTCGGTCAAATCTTCCGCCATTTTCTTGGTCAAGGTTGTAATAAAGGTACGCTCGCCCTTCTCTGTTCGTAAGGTAATTTCTCCCAAGAGATCATCCATTTGTCCCATACTAGGACGTACTTCAACAATAGGATCAAGCAAACCAGTCGGACGAATAATCTGTTCGATAACCGTATCCGTTTGTTCCATTTCGTAGTCACCTGGAGTGGCAGAAACATAAATAATTTGATGAACATGGCTCTCAAATTCTTCCCGTCTCAGAGGGCGATTATCCATGGCCGAAGGCAACCTAAAGCCGTAATCGACCAGCATTTTTTTGCGTGCCTGGTCACCATTATACATCCCTTTAATCTGCCCCATAGTCATGTGACTTTCATCAATCATGATGAGGAAATCCTCCGGGAAGAAATCCAGCAGGGTATAAGGAGGTTCACCCGCGGAACGACCATCCATATGACGTGAATAGTTCTCAACCCCATTGGTGTAGCCCATTTCTCGAAGCATTTCGATATCGTATTCGGTTCTTTGTTTTAATCGCTGCGCTTCCAAAAGCTTGCCCTCGGATTCAAACAATTTTAGCTGTTCTTCCAGTTCCGCTTGAATTTTAGCAATGGACATCTCCATATGCTCATCGTTAGTCACAAAGTGAGTCGCGGGAAAAAGAACCAAATGTTCAGCTTCGCCTAAGACCTTACCCGTTAAGGATTCGATTTCACGAATCCTATCAATCTCGTCCCCGAAGAATTCAATCCGGAAAGCATGCTCATCCCGAGAAGCAGGGAAAACTTCGACCACATCTCCACGCACCCGGAAACGGCCACGTTGGAAATCAATATCATTGCGTTCGAATTGAATGTCAACCAATTGATTAAGCAATTGATCCCTTGAAATTTCTTGCCCAGGACGCAAACTAACGGCTGAATCCGCATATTCCTTTGGGGAACCCAAACCGTAAATACATGAGACAGAGGCCACGACAATGACATCGTTACGTTCTAATAAGGATGAAGTTGCTGAATGCCGTAATTTATCAATCTCGTCATTAACAGAGGAATCTTTTTCAATATAGGTATCACTTGAAGGAACATAGGCTTCTGGCTGGTAATAATCATAGTAGGAAACAAAGTATTCCACCGCATTATCAGGGAAAAACTCTTTAAATTCACCATAAAGCTGCCCAGCCAAGGTCTTGTTATGAGCAATAACCAAAGTCGGCTTATTGACACGACTAATCACCTGGCTCATGGTAAAGGTTTTTCCGGTACCAGTAGCCCCCAGCAAAATCTGAGCTTTTTCGCCACCTTCAATATTATCAACTAATTCTTCGATAGCCTTAGGCTGATCACCCGCAGCTTGGTATTTTGAAACCAAATGAAAACTATTATGTTCACGTTTATCTATCATTTTCTTATCCTTATCATTGCGCTTTTATCCTATTTTAACATAGTATTTCCTAATAATGTTTTTTGCAATACTCTTATGAGATGTTAGGTTTTCTAACATAAAAGTCGAAAAGGTTTGCTATTGTCTGAAGTTTCTGATATAATTAGGAATATTTTTTCGAAGGAGATATACATGAAGAATAAAATTAAGGTCTTAATGCTTGCTCTAGTATCACTGGGATTCATCTTTAGTGCCCAAGCAAGTGCTGAAACCATCACAGTGGTCTCAGATACAGCCTACGCTCCCTTTGAGTACAAAGATTCAGATCAAATCTACAAAGGTATTGATGTTGATATCATCAAGGAAGTTGCTAAACGCTCAAACTGGGATTACAAAATGACATACCCAGGTTTTGATGCCGCTGTTAATGCCGTTCAATCAGGTCAAGCAAAAGCTTTGATGGCAGGAACTACGATTACCGATGCCCGCAAAAAGGTCTTTAACTTCTCTGACCCTTATTATGATACAAAAATTGTAATTGCCACTCAAAAAGCAAAACCAATTCATAAATACAGTGAATTAAAAGGAAAAACAGTCGGTGTTAAAAACGGAACTGCATCGCAAAGCTTTTTAGATGAGAACAAAGATAAATATGGTTTTTCTGTTAAAACTTTTGATACCGGCGATCTTATGTACAACAGTCTTGCATCAGGTTCTATTGATGCCGTTATGGATGATGAGCCTGTTATTCAATTTGCTATCAAACAAAATCAAGATGTTGCTATCAACATGCCTGGTGAAGCCATTGGTTCCTTTGGTTTTGCCGTTAAAAAAGGTGCAGGTCATGATAAGTTAGTTAAAGATTTCAATAAATCTCTTAAAGCTATGAAAGCTGATGGCACTTACCAAAAAATCATGACAAAATGGTTAGGGGATGAGGCCCAAACAAGTTCAAAAGCAACTGGAGATGCTGCTAAAAAAGCAATTCCTAAGAAAAAATCATACAAAATTGTTGCTGACTCTTCTTTCGCTCCTTTTGAATTCCAAAACGATAATGGTAAATATGTCGGCATCGATATGGAATTGATTAAAGCAATCGCTAAAGAACAAGGTTTTACCATTGAAATTGCCAACCCAGGCTTCGATGCTGCCTTAAATGCTGTTCAATCAGGTCAAGCTGACGCCGTTATCGCTGGTATGTCTATTACTGATGAACGTCAAAAAATCTTTGATTTCTCTGACAGTTACTATACATCTAATATCTTGCTTGGTGTTAAATCAGGTTCATCTATTAAAGATTACAAAGATTTAAAAGGAAAAACTGTCGGTGCAAAAAAAGGAACTGCATCTTATGATTTCCTTGATAAAAATAAAGATAAGTATGGCTATAACCTTAAAGCCTTTGACGAAGCGTCCTCAATGTATGACAGTCTCAACTCTGGTTCCATCGTTGCTTTAATGGACGACGAAGCTATTTTAAAATACTCCATCCAACAAGGTCGAAAATTTGACACACCTATCAAAGGTGAACCTTCTGGGGAATATGGCTTTGCCGTTAAAAAAGGAACAAATCTAGAATTAATTGAGATGTTTAATAATGGATTAGCTGCACTTAAAGAATCTGGTAAATACAAAGCAATCCTCAATAAGTATTTAGCATCTGAAAAAGAAGCTAAGTCAGCTAATGCTATTGATGAAACCAACATGTTTGGACTACTTTCAAATAACTACAAACAATTGCTTGCGGGTCTTGGAACTACTCTAAGCTTAACCCTTATTTCCTTTGCTATTGCCCTCTTAATCGGTGTTATCTTTGGGATGATGGCCGTTTCACCAAGCAAAGCACTTAGAATGACATCATCAGTTTTTGTCGATGTTGTCCGTGGTATTCCTTTAATGATTGTAGCTGCGTTCATTTTCTGGGGTATTCCAAACTTGATTGAAAGCATGACAGGTCATCAATCACCAATCAATGACTTTGTAGCAGCAACTATCGCACTCTCACTTAATGGTGGAGCCTATATTGCTGAGATTGTTCGTGGTGGTATTGAAGCCGTTCCATTAGGACAAATGGAAGCCAGCCGAAGCTTGGGTATTCCTTATAAAGTTACTATGAGAAAAGTTATCTTGCCACAAGCAATTAAAGTGATGCTCCCTAACTTTATTAACCAATTCGTTATTTCATTGAAAGATACAACTATCGTTTCAGCAATTGGTTTAGTAGAACTTTTCCAAACAGGTAAAATTATTATTGCCCGTAACTACCAATCTTTTAGAATGTACGCAATCCTAGCAATCATCTATTTAGTCATGATTACGCTATTAACCCGATTAGCTAAACGCTTAGAAAAGAGGCTTAACTAATGGCAGAATTAAAAATTGATGTCCAAGATTTACACAAATACTATGGTCAAAATGAAGTCTTAAAAGGGATAGATGCCAAATTTTATGAAGGCGATGTTGTTTGTATCATTGGTCCTTCAGGTTCTGGTAAGTCAACCTTCCTAAGAACCCTAAATTTACTTGAATCAATTACAATGGGTAAAGTCGTTGTTGATGGATTCGAATTATCAGATTCAAAGACAAACATTGACAGAGCGCGTGAAAACATTGGAATGGTATTCCAACATTTCAACCTCTTCCCTCATATGACTGTTATCGAAAACATTATGTTCGGTCCAGTGGAATTGGGAAAAGAAAGTAAAGAATCCGCTAAATCCCATGCTATGGAATTGTTGGAAAAAGTTGGTCTTGCTGACAAAGCAGACGCTTATCCAGCAAGCCTATCAGGTGGACAAAAACAACGTGTGGCAATTGCTCGAAGCTTAGCATGAACCCTGATATCATGCTCTTCGATGAACCGACTTCAGCACTTGACCCTGAGATGGTTGGAGACGTATTGAACGTTATGCGTGATTTAGCACAACAGGGAATGACCATGTTGATTGTTACCCATGAAATGGGCTTCGCAAGACAAGTTGCTAACCGTGTCATCTTTACAGATGGCGGACAGTTCTTAGAAGACGGAACACCTGAAGAAATTTTCGACCATCCAAAACACCCACGTTTAATCGAATTCCTAGATAAAGTATTAAACGTCTAATAAAGAGCCCAAAAAACCAGTAAAGGTAATTCCTTTACTGGTTTTTTGTCTTCTAATCTCTTGGTTTTCTAGCAAGAGGATTGCTATGACTAGTTTTTCTTTTTAATAAGAGTCCAAACTGCTTGTAAAAGACCACCAATTAACATAGCCATTCCGACTAATGTCAACGGATTTTGACTTTCAGCAGTTTCTGGTAAATAGTCTTCTTTTATCTCGATCAGAGAAGGATAATCTTCAGATATTTTTGCTTTTGCAGGATTAAGCTCTTGAATTTTTTCTTTTTCAATTAAGTTGTCTTTGCTTACTTCAACTTCTATTCTTGGAAGGATTTCCTTGTTTGAATCTTTAGGTGATTTTTTATCCTCAAAGCTTGGATTTATCAGTGGTAATTGCGCTTGCTTTGGCTGATTTTCTCCTTGACTTTTCTCTTCAAGAATTGACTGGTCTTCTTTATCTGGTTTTACAATTAATTCATTATTTTTCTCTGGTTTTTGTTTTAATAATTGCGATAATTTGATCACACTAAAATTACCTGCCCAATCTTCTCTGATAAAGTAAAAATTATCTCCATTTTCAAGAATGATAGGAATCATTTCACCACTTAATTCATCCTCTATTTCTTCTGGCAAAACATAGTCACCATTTTTATCTTTTTCAAATGCAATAAAATTAGGCTCCTCACTTCCATATTTTAAATAAAGACGGTCACGGTAAATTTCTTGAGTCGGCTTATCGCCTGTTTCGACTAATTCAATGCGTCTTTCAGCAAGATGTAAAATAGCTTTTTCTGGAAGTTTTGCTGGTGTCAAATCTACTAGGATTGAAAAATCTTGTGATTGCTGTTTAGCTCCTTCTGCTACTGGGGTATAGGAGAAACGATAAATATATGTTCCTTCTGGAACAGTATTTCCTGAGGAATCTTTTCCATCCCATGTAGTTTTCTCCATAAAACTTTCTTTAATATCACTTGTATTCACATCTTTTCGAGCACATTCTGTTACAGGACTTTCCCAAATTGGATGATCAAAGTTGTCACTTGCAAAAACTTGTGCCTTGATGTCTTTAACATTTCTTAGAAAGACACCTCTAAAGGCAACTTTATCCATGTTATTATCACCATTGGGTGAAATGGTTAAAATAGGTTTCCCATTTACCAAACGGAATCGACGAACAGTATTACCTCCCTCTTTTGCATAGGACCCAAGGTAATCTGTGCTATCAACTTCAGAAGCCATTTCTGTTGAGAAACCTTCTAATTTACTGCCTTCAACTAAGGACCATGGGGTAAATGTTGTCATGAGACCAGTCAGGTACTTCTCTTTAATCTGCTGAACACTATCTAGTTCAAAGTCAAGAGGATCTTGACCTTCTTTAGGACTATAATAAAAAGTACCGCTTAAACTATGGTATATAGGGGTATCAAGTGCTTCTAAATCGGCAAAACGACCTTTAAAACCTAAGAAAGGAATAGAAATCTTTTCAGCTTCTCCATCTTGTGACTGTACATGGACGAAACCATCAAGAAAATAACCATTTTCCATTACCTCTTTTAGCTTTTGATCATAGGCACTGACATCGACATTCAGTGTCATTTCAATCGTTTCTTTTGGCCCAATTTTGACATTGGTTTTAGCCGTTTGATAAAGCTCCTGCGATTCTAATGTGAATCGCCCACTTTCAGTTTTATCTGTCAATATACTTGCATAATAAGTAAGTGTTTTTTCTTTGTCACTTAAATTATGTAAGTAAGCTTTTATGGTAAACTGATTCCCCACATCGCCAAGATGAATTTTTGCTAATCCTGAAGGTCCTGTTAGGTAGAGTTCAGACTCAAGGGCCTTTTTGGCGTTAATTGCCCCTGCACCTTGCTGGCGAGGAGAATAATATGACTTAGTCTCCGGATTTATTATCGGACTTGCCGTCGACATCAAGATGTTTTTGACTAATAAGAGTTGCTCTTTGGGACTAAGATGGGGGTATGTTTTTCGAATATGCCCTTGCAATAATAAAATAATCCCTGCTGCATGCGGACTAGCTACACTTGTTCCCGACATTTTGTCATAGTCATTGCAATAGTCGGAGAATAAATCTCATAGCCTGGAGCAGCTAAATCAGGCTTCATCATTCCGTCGGTCGATAGCCCCCAACTTGAAAAGTCTGCCATTTGTCTACCACTAGGAACAAAAGTGACTTGTTTATCATTTGAAAAACTAACCTTTGCCCCTTCCAAAGATTTCAGACTTTCTGCATCTTCTCGACTAATAAACCCCATTGGCATTGCTCCACTGTAAGATAAGGGAATGAGAGGCTTATTGTAGGTCCTGTGGTGTACAAGGACTCCTCTTGCACCTAATTGTTGTGCTTGGCTTGCTAAATCATTAGAGGAACTGACATGGTCATAGCTGATGATGATAACTTTATCTTTAAGGCTATCTTTTTCAGCAACTTGAAGACCATTATCTAAAAATACTAGAGAGAAGGGCTCCTTTGTCGGAAAGGGACTTGCCATACTCACCGGAATTGCTTTACTTTCAGTTGAAGTCTGGACGGTCATCACATGATTCAATGACTCTTGTGGAACATATGCTGCAATGGTTAGCACATTATCGTTAGTCGCTGGTGTTCCTATCACACCAAAATCAGGATTTTTTGCCAATGGCTTAACATCTTTTCCACCCATAGCAAAGTCATTTCCCGCAGCTACAACAATGGCGATACCTTTTTCGTTTGCCAGTTCAAGTGCTTTTTTTAACTCTTCTTGCATGTCAAAACTTGACCTCCCCATATTTCCAAGACTGAGGTTAATTGTACTTGCACCAAGGGCGATAGCATCTTGAATAGCTTTAGCATATAGTTTCTCTCGTAAAGCAAGAGAATCCTTAACATCTACTTTTAAAAGAGTAACTGTGCCTCAGGCGCAGTTCCCTGCATTTGGATGACATTTTCTTTTTGTTTAAGATTATTTCCGACTGCAATTCCAGCGACATGGGTACCATGATATTTATTTTCTTTATGAGCATTATCACTAGTTACTTCTTGACTGTAATCATGAAAAAATGGGACTTTTTCATTTACCCATTTTCCGCTCTTCACATTAACCTCTTTTTTTCTACTTTCAATCGTTTTTTCATCAGGGTAAGTTAAGTTATCAGCATTTTCTATCTGTAACATGCCATGTTCTAGCTCAATTCCAGAATCAATGACAGCCATTAATCCCCCTTTACCTTTACCACTTTCTTGCCATAGGTCTTTAAGATTTGAAGGGTCTACTTGATCGATTAAAGGTCTTCTTTCACTTTCCTCATAGCTACTCTTTTCATCACTATTCTCTTGATTTAATGGCAAATGGTCATCTTGCGAAGGAGCCTGTACTGACAAGCTGACTTCATCAATTGTGGTATTTTTAGGCTCTGTCAGATGACTTTCATCAGCTGAAACACTTAAGACAGATGTTGATAAAACTGCCGTAGCCAGTAAAGTCATTTGTAAGACTTTAGCTTTATTATTAGAAATTCTTTTATTCATCTATTTACCTCACTAATATATATGTGCAACATGATATAACATTATAAAATAGATTTGAGGTTGATGAGTAGGTTAAAATATTGAAGGTCCTTTAAAATCTTGACCTTTTTTCAAAAGAATTTTCTCAGATTGAAGCCTTGTTTATCTTACTCATCTACTGCAAATCTTGCAGTAATTGACTGATTTTGCTACAATAAACTTAATAATATTCGGAGGTATAGGAGCCATGAACAACTAAAAAACTTTTTTGAGAGATGCATCTTTTCAAGTTAAGTTTTTTAGTCTGCTCTTATTTAAGCAAGTATTTTTTATACTGCCTATTTTTTGTCGCAAACTTTCTACTTTTCTTGTTAAGGTAGAAAGTTTTTTTGGTCTCTCAAATAGAAAGCTTACTATTCTTAAGTCAAAATTATTAAAGGAGATCCTATGCTACAAATTAAAAACTTATCATTTACCCATCTGAAAGACCTTTCCCAACTTCTCAATCAATTGAGTCTAACCATTCATTCAGGTGATAAAGTTGCCATCATCGGTGAAGAAGGAACAGGCAAATCGAATTTATTAAAATACTTATACAATCCCAATTGCATTGAGGATTATCTCCAAGTATCAGGTCAAGTATTTTCTGATTACAATAAAGTCCTCTATTTGCCACAAGAGTTAGAAAGCGAAACTGCTGCTAAAAGCATATCAGACTACATTTACAATGAAGAGGATTTGGCCCATCTTGATTTCAATTCTTTCTTCCAATTAGCTCAAGCCTGTCATTTCAATTTGGACTTATTGGATAAAGAAGATATCAGTCTTGTAGATCTATCTGGTGGGGAAAGGATTAAACTACAGGTCATTAAAGCCCTAGCCATGAATCCTGATTGTCTACTTTTAGATGAACCCTCTAGTGATTTGGATTTAGATACTCTGATTTGGCTAGAGAAAATGATTAGCGAGACTGACCAAACAGTCATCTTTATCTCTCATGATGAGGCCTTTTTATCCTCTTGTGCCACTGCAGTATTGCATCTTGAATTAACCCAAAAACGTCGGAAACCTAAGTGGACTTTCTTCAAAGGTTCTTACCCAGATTACAAAAATCATAGACAAGAAGAATATGATAAACAGCTACAAATCGCCACTAAAGAGCGCGACGATTTTCAAAAAAAGGAAGCCAAGCAGAAACGCATCCAATCAAGTCTCCACCACCAATTGAATGCAACTAAAGACTCTACTGCTGGTCGACTTTTAGCTAAAAAAATGAAAAATATTAAATCTCAAGAACGCAAATTGAGCATTGTTAAAGAAGAATTGACTGAAATCCCAGATCAATTAGAAAGTATTTCTCTATTTTTCTCCAATATTGAGCAATTAGCCTCCAACAAAACACTCCTGCACTGGGAAAATCGCCAACTGAAAACGGGTCAAAAAATCAATCTTCTTATTCGGGGGCAAGACAAAATTGTCATCACAGGTGATAATGGGATTGGTAAAAGCCGATTATTAAAAGAAATTGTGGCTGAATTAAGTCAGAAAGCCAGCTTTTCATGGTCCTATATGCCTCAAAATTATGACGACTTAATGTCTACAGATGAAAAGGTACTGGATTTCCTAGCCTTTGATGATCAAGAAAAGGCTCGTAGTCTCTTAGCTAGCTTACAATTTACGCGGGAAGAAATTAACCATGAAACGAGCCAGCTCTCTGGGGGCAGAAGGCAAAATTATTTTTAGCCAAAATGGTTCTCCATAAGTCGCAACTCTTAATTTTAGATGAACCGACACGTCATTTTTCGCCGACAAGTCAACCTTTAGCAAGGGACTTATTTGCACATTTTCCAGGTGCAATTATTAGCGTGTCACATGATCGTGCATTCATTGAACAGGATTATCTGAAAAAGTACCATTTAAATACAAGCAACCTCCTTTAAAGACTATTGACATAAGCTTTCTGCTGTGTTTGAATATTCTTATGGCAAAGTTTAACTATTTTACAACATTTGAGTGGTCACTTTGGTTTTTTTCCATCGCAACCATATTATCTTCCTACCTCTTTTTTCACCAATCAAATCTTTTAGCCCTATCAGCTTCTTTAATCGGAGCTTCGGCATTGATCTTTTTAGCAAAGGCAAATCCTTTAGGACAAGGACTTTTTCTCGTCTTTTCAGTTCTTTATGCCTATATCTCATTAAAAAACCAATACTTTGGTGAAGTCTTGGTCTACTTTACAATGACTCTTCCTATGGACATTCTTGCCTTATCCTCTTGGCTAAGTCACCCATTTATGGGGAGGAAATCACAAGTGCTTATTAGTCACCTAAGCATCAAAGATATTTATCTGGTTAGTTTTCTAAGCTTTCTAGTAACGGTAATCTTTTATTTTGTCTTAGGGATTTTTCACACCTCCTTCCTTTTAATTTCAACTTTGTCCATCACAACGACTTTTGCTGCGACCTTTTTATCCTATAAGAGAAGTCCCTACTTTGCTTTAATATTTGCCATCAATGATATTGTCTTAATCATTCTTTGGCTTTTAGAAGCCAATACTATCAGCAGTCATTTTTCAGTTGCCATTTGTTATGCTGTTTTTCTAATGAATGATATCTACACATTTTTTAACTGGATACGACTACACTCTCACCAGGAAAATATTATTAAAAAGGATAGGGTATAATGGCACTGAATCCCTAAAATGAGACAAAAGAAAAACACTCCTGTTGAAATCTAGTATGATATGTACCCAGAATCCTGGACACATACTTATAAACTAGGCAGAACCCATGGATGTCATCCTGTATTGTACAGGAGGCATCCATTTTGTTTTTGCCTGAATTCTTTTGTTATTGTAATAATCAATATATTCCTCAACTGCTCTTGAGAATTCTTCAAATGAAGAATAGTCTTTCTCATAGCCATAATACATCTCATTTTTTAA
>NZ_LOCM01000018.1 GCF_002887775.1 Streptococcus penaeicida
CTAAAGTTTTTTTGACCGATACCAACTGGAGTCTCTATCCACTGACCTGATCGATACATGTTTACTGCATTTAATTTAAAATTATAATTATATTTCATACAAAAACCCCTTTCACTGGATTAGTCCATTAAAAGGGGTACATATCAAGTAAACTAGAAACAGGAGTGTTTTATTATGGTAAAAAAAGCATATTCATGGGAAACTAAGCTTGCTTGCATCGAGATGAAGAAAGCAGGCAAGTCTAACAGAGTTATTATGGAGACACTAGGTATCAAAAATGATAGTCAAATCTATACTTGGATGAAATGGTACGAAAACGAGGAGCTTTATCGTTTCCATCAAGGTGTTGGCAAGCAATATACCTATGGTAAAGGCTTGGAACATCTATCTGAAGTGGAACAATTACAATTACAAGTTGACCTCTTAAAAAAGTATCGAGGCTTGATAAGGAAATCGATAAAGTAAGTCTTATCAAGCTTGTGGAAGACTATAAAAACAACTACCCGATAGCTGTCATTCTAGACTGTTTTGACATCAAACGGTCGACTTATTACCGTTGGAAAAAGGAGTATGAGAAGCCACAAAAAAAAGATGACGTCATTGAATTAATTGAACAGCTCTGCATGGAGAATCACTTTATTTATGGATATCGTACCATTACACGATTGCTCAAAAAGATCCACGGATTGACTGTTAATGCAAAGAAAGTCTATCGTATCATGAAAAATAATGGCTGGCTTTGTCGGACACGTACCAAGAAAGTTCCAAATTTGGGTAAAGCTTATTATTTAACAGATAACAAATTGAGTAGGGATTTCCATGCAGATAAGCCTATGGAAAAGCTTGTAACAGATATTACCTACCTATATTTTGGTAACTGTAAATTGTATCTCTCATCAATTATGGATCTCTATAACCGAGAAATTATAGCTTACACTATCTCAGATTGTCAGGATACGGATTTTGTACTAGATACCCTTAATCAGTTAAAATTGCCTAAAGGTGCAATCTTACACAGTGACCAAGGCTCAGTGTATACTTCTATGGCTTACTATCAAGCTTGTACGAAAAAAGGCATTATCCGCTCAATGTCCCGAAAAGGAACACCTGCAGATAACGCCTGTATTGAATGGTTTCACTCCGCCCTAAAGACTGAAACCTTTTATCTCCATGATCGGAGAAAATACAACAAAGATAGTATAACAAAAATTGTTAAAAATTACATAACATTTTATAATGAAACTAGAATTCAACAGAGATTAAACGACCAGTCTCCTGTACAGTACAGAAAACTGATCGCCTAAAAGTGTTTTTCTCGCGTCCCACTATTAGGGTGCAGTGCCTAATAATCCCTATCCTTCTTTCTTTTCTAATTTTTCTCGTTCCAGTCGTAAGCGACGATTTGGATTTAGAAGATTAAAGAGCTCCTCTAATTTTTCTGCATTCCATACATCCGCGGCCGAAACAAAATTGCCATCTTTATCCTTGAAGGATATTGGTTTATCACCCATAAAAAACCTCCATAAAAAGAAACTACTATAACGATTATATCGTTTTATTATCTATCACTAATAGTCTAAGCCGTCTTTGCAATAGCTGCTGTAGCACCATTGCTAAGTAGCAAGTCACGACCTGAGACTGAAAAATCGACCGACTTAGACAATTTAGTCTACAAACTCAAACTCAAAGTTACCAATTCGTACCAAGTCACCGTCTTTAGCACCACGTTCACGAAGGGCTTCATCAACACCCATACCACGAAGTTGACGAGCAAATTTCATAATAGACTCATCACGTTCCATGTTAGTCATGACAAAGAGACGTTCCAGTTTTTCACCTGAAAGTACCCATGAAGCATCATCATCACGACTAATTTCAAAGTCTTTTTCTTCACCATCGAAACCGTAGTATACTTCTTCGTCTTGGAAGTCGCTATCTTCGTAAAGTAAGAATTCGTCAGTATTTGCTAGCAATTCTGCTGTAGCATCCATCAAACTATCCAAGCCCTGTTTTGCCAAGGTAGATACTGGAAAAACTATTGGAAGTTCATCAAATTCATCATAATTTTCTGCTAATTTAGTTTTGAAAGCTTTTAGGTTTTCGTCTGCTTCAGGCATATCCATTTTATTGGCAACGATGATTTGTGGACGTTCTAAAAGTCGTAAATTATAGGTTTCTAACTCATTATTAATTGAAATATAGTCATCATAAGGATCACGTCCTTCTGATGCTGACATATCGATGATGTGTAGGATAACACGTGTTCTTTCAATATGACGAAGAAATTGTGTGCCAAGACCAACACCTTGGCTAGCACCTTCAATTAGACCTGGTAAGTCAGCCATGGCAAAACTTTCACCTGACTTAGTTTGAACCATACCTAAGTTGGGAACAATTGTTGTGAAATGGTAAGCACCAATTTTAGGTCTAGCAGCTGAAACAACACTTAAGAGTGTTGATTTTCCAACAGATGGGAAGCCAACTAAACCAACATCAGCTAAAATTTTAAGTTCAAGTTCTAACTCACGTTCTTCACCAGGTTCACCATTTTCAGCAATTTCTGGGGCTGGATTTCTTGGAGTCGCAAAACGAATATTGCCACGACCACCTCGACCACCTTGAGCAACCACAAATTCTTGTCCATTTTCGACAAGGTCCGTAATGACTTTCCCTGTAATGGCGTCTTTTACAGTAGTTCCTGGTGGAACTGGGACAATCAGATCTTCTGAACCACGACCGTGCATCCCTTTTGTCATTCCTTTTTCACCAGCTTTTGCCCGGAATTTACGGTTATAACGGAAATCCATTAGGTTCTTAAACCTTCATCAACTTTAAAGACGACAGAGCCACCTTTACCACCGTCACCACCCCAAGGTCCACCATTAGGGACATATTTTTCGCGTCTAAAAGCGACCATACCATCACCGCCTCGACCAGCATGAACGCTGATTTTAGCAGTATCTAAAAACATACTCATAATCTTCTCTTTACTTTCATTTACTTTAAAAAAACGCCTATTGGCGTTTTTTTACATCAATACTGATAGTGCACCTGCAATAAGGCCACCTACAGTTACGAGAACCATTAAGATAACAACAAACATTGTAATTTTCTCAAATGCTGTTTTCTTACGTGGTCCATTTTCACCAAATGCCAATTTGCCACCTCAATTATAGATTTTTCTTTTTTATATAGTAACATGAAACCATCTTTTAAGCAAATCACAAGCAAGGAAAATCGCTATAAAATACTATAAATCTTGAGGTTTTGGCACTTTTATGCTACATTAGATTTACTATATCTTTAAGAAGGAGCTTTTCATGGTTTTACCTGATTTTCAAAAAAATTTAGAAAAATATGCTGATCTTTTAATTACAAAAGGTGTTAATGTTCAAAAAGGACACACACTGATTATTGCTATTTCTGTAGAGCATCACAAATTGGCTTCAATTTTAACAAAAAAAGCCTACCAAGCTGGCGCTGCGGAAGTTGTTGTTGAATATATTGATGATAAAATTGCCCGTCAACGTTTAATGCATGCTGACTATGACCGTTTGGTTAACGTTCCAGATTACTTGGTTGAAAAATCTAATTATTTCTTAGATAAAAATGCTAGCCGTTTATTCGTTCGTTCATCAGACCCTAATGCATTTGCTGGTGTCGATTCTGAACGTTTATCTGAATCAACTAAAGCGACTGCTGTTGCTCTTGAAAAACAAAGAGCTGCTTCTCAAGCTAACAAATTCTCTTGGAATTTAGTTGCAGCTTCAAGTCCTAAATGGGCTGCAATGGTCTTCCCTGACCTTACTACTGAAGAAGAACAAGTTGATGCTTTGTGGGATGCTATCTTTAAAATGAACCGTATTTATGAAGAAGACCCAATCAAAGCTTGGGATGAGCATCAAGCGCGCCTTGAATCAAAAGCTGATTTATTGAATGACTATCAATTTGATGCCCTTCACTACATGGCTCCAGGGACTGATTTAACTTTAGGTATGCCTGAAAACCATCTTTGGGAAGCTGCAGGTAGCACAAATGCACAAGGCGAAGAATTCATTGCCAATATGCCAACTGAGGAAGTCTTTACGGCTCCGGATTATCGCCGTGCTGATGGCTATGTTTCTTCTACAAAACCTTTGAGTTATGCTGGTGTCGTTATAGAAGGCATGAAATTCACCTTCAAAGACGGTCAAATTACAGAAGTAACAGCCGAAAAAGGGGAAGAAACCATTAAACGTCTTGTTGAAGAAAATGATGGTGCACGCGCCCTCGGTGAAGTGGCTCTAGTTCCTCATAAAACACCAATTTCATTATCTGGTTTAACCTTCTTCAATACACTTTTTGACGAAAATGCCTCAAACCACTTAGCTATCGGTCAAGCATATGCCTTTAGCTTAAAAGGTGGAACAGAAATGACTCAAGAAGAGTTAAAAGCAGCTGGTTTGAACCGCTCAACTGCCCATGTTGATTTCATGATTGGTTCTGAAAAAATGGATATTGATGGTATTACTAAAGATGGTCAAGTGGTCCCAATCTTCCGTGGTGGCGAGTGGGCTATCTAATCGCATCGATAACTAAAAAATAATGAGTTTTAAAGAAAACTCATACCTCTAAAGAAAGCTAGTTTCAACTAGCTTTTTTTACTTATTGCGCTTATAATAAGCATATGTATTATCAAATTTTAGAAAAATTAAAGCCAACCACTTTTGAAACCTGTCAAGAAGAACAAATCCCTTTTGTTGCTGTCATCAAACCTAATGAATGGCCTAGCATTCAAGATGCCTTAAAAATGGGTATTGATATGGAATTTGACTTCACTACTGCTCGTTCGACCAAGGCAGAAGTCAACTTAGACTCCTTAACCGGGACTTTCAAAATTCCTAATCATGAGGATTTACTCAACCAAGCTATTGATTTCTCCTTTGCACTTGATGAACGAGGTATTGTCTTCATCGATAGTCATGATCATGTTGAGCATTTAGTCAAAAAAATCCAAAAAAGTAAAAAATGGAAAAAACCAAGTTTGGAACGCTTTATTTATGATTTTTTGGAAAGTATTATCAAGGGAGACTCAGAACTATTAGAATCTTTCGATAAATTCTTAGATAATTTGGAAGAAGCGATTCTAGACGGCAAGCAACTATACAAAGAGCAAGAACTTAATGCCTTGAGAAGGAAATTGACCAAGTTAAATAGTCATTATATTCAATTGATTGACTTAGCTCAAGAGTTGTCGGAAAATGAGAACAACTTCTTCCAAGAAGAAAATCTTCGTTTCTTCCACCTTTTCTCAGCCAGAGTCACTCGTCTGCAAACAACCGTTCTCACCTTGCGTGAAACCATCATTCAAATTCGTGAATTGGCTAAATCACAATTAGAAATGCGTCAAAATAAGAATATGGCTGTCCTTACTACCGTTACCACTTGCTGTATGCCACTTACCATATTAGTTGGTTGGTATGGAATGAACTTTAAACATATGCCTGAATTGGACAATCCCATGGGCTATCCTTTAGTTATTGCTTTTGCCATTACTATTTTTATTTCAGCAATTCTCTATTCAAAATTTAAAAAATGGCTCTAGAAAACCGCTACCTGCAAAGGTAACGGCTTTTTTTATGCTTTAAGTTCTAACAATGATTGAAGTTCTGCCTTATTCAATCGCCTAAAGTCTCCTAAGGCTAATTGAGGGTCCAAGACTAATGGTCCCATAGAAAGGCGTTGCAGATCTGTCACTACTTTACCACAAGCCAAAACCATACGTTTGACCTGATGGAATTTGCCTTCCTTGATGGTAATCCGAACGCGACAAGTGTCAGCTTCTTTATTAACGTCAATAATCTCTAATTGTGCAGGCTGACATTGGTGGTCTGATAAGCTAATCCCCTCAGCAAAAGCTTCTACATCACTTTCTGACATGATGCCATCAACTTCCGCCTGGTAAACCTTATCCACATGTTTTTTCGGGGATAAGAGGCGATGGGCCAAATCCCCATCATTTGTCAATAATAAAAGCCCGTGTGTGTCTTTATCCAAGCGACCCACAGGAAATACGGATTTCCGCCTAGCTGTCTCATCCAATAAATCCAAGACCGTTTGATGGACCTGATCCTCAGTCGCCGAAACCACCCCTTGAGGCTTATTCAACAGATAATAAAGAAACTCCTCATAAACCAGCTCTTGCCCTTGATAGGCCACCTGATCCTGATTAGGATCAATCTGCAGCTTGGCCTGACTCTCCGGCTTGCCATTAACCAAAACCGCCTTCTGTTTCAGGAGTGCTTTAACCTGCGTCCGACTGCCTAGCCCAGTTTCCACTAAAAATTTATCCAATCTCACGACATCCTCCTATTTGGCATACGTTTCATAGAGCCAAGTCAACATTTCCTTGATTTCTTCTTGGGGCAATGGCTCTTCATAAGTCAGCTTAAAACCCCTTTTACTGTATGTCAAGTCGGGATAGATGTCAGTGAAATGAGCTACCGCATCCGGACCAATATAGACATTCAAATGATTGCTGTAAGCCTGAAAATGAATGAGATAAGTCTTCTGCCAATAAGAGGGCATAGACCAAGCAATGCCTTCTATCACAGAATCAGGTAATTGGCTGACAATGACATTTCTTAAACTTGCTAATTGTCGCTGCTGATCCTGCGGTCGTTCTGCAATATAAGCTGTAACTGCTTCTTTATTTTCCTTCATAAGTCCATCCAATCACTTTTTTTCTAGTATAACATATTCACAGTTTCTATAAGACTGAAAGCTACTAAAGTATTATAATAAAGGAAAAAGGAGAAAAGTCATGGCCATTTATTCTCAAGTTTTTGAAACCAAAATTGAACATTCAGCCCAGCAAATTGGATCTGGTGGTTTAGAAGTCTTATCAACACCTTCCCTAGTTGCATTCATGGAGAATGCTTGTTTCCAGTTTACAGAAGAATCCCTTAATGACAGTCAGCTTTCCACTGTTGGTACCGAAATCTCCATTCAGCACCTCAAAGCCAGTAAGATTGGAGAAACCGTAACCATCGTTATTACCGCTCTTAAAGAAGAAGGCCGACGCTATGACTTTAGATTGGAAGCATACGTCAATGAGCAAATGGTTGCTAAAGCCTGTCATACCAGAGTTCGCATTGATGTAGAGAAATTCCTCAGTAAGCTTTAAGTGGCTATCTTAACTCTGAAAGGAATGGTTTGAATTGTGCCCGTTCTCAGTAACTTAAACTCTATAATCATAACCACCCGTCTAACGGGTGGTTTGAACAAGGGCTATAAGCCCAGAATACAAGCCAGCGTCTAAAGGCGCTGGCTTTCACTTTGTTCAAGCCTTATTGCTCTTGACTCGTCACTTGCCTCT
>NZ_LOCM01000019.1 GCF_002887775.1 Streptococcus penaeicida
AATTGGCTTGAACACCTATATTGTACCGCGTTAGGAGTCTTTTGGGTATAACCTTTGATGCACACCCGCATAGCGGGTGGTTTTTTGTTTCACACCTTCGGAGTGAAACGGACTAAAAGTCACATAATAAATCAAAAATGTCCTTAACTAAGCTAAGGACATTTTCCTATATTAATTGTATTTCTACCAAAAATTTTCAATTAATAGTTAATTAACTTATTTTGATAGATTGCTATAGATAGATGATTTAAGGTTCTTAATTGATAGCATGGCAATAAATGAGATGATGTATAGCGACGCTAGGAAAATCATAACCATTGGAACACCTGAGGCGTCTAAGATTTTACCAATAATAACGGATGAGAAACCACCGACCGCACGACCTACGTTAAGGATAACGTTATTTGCTGTAGAGCGGATGTGGTGTGGGTAAAGTCTTGTAATCATTGCCCCGTAACCTGCAAACATACCGTTGACGAAGAATCCTACAATTGCTCCACCAATAATCATCGTCGGCATTGAGTTGGCAAATTGGAAGAGGTAAACACAGACTGATGAAGCAATCAGGAAGGCTGAGTAAACCATTCTTGGTCCAAAGCGGTCAAGGATTTGACCAAAGGTTAGCATCCCTAAACACATTCCCAAGATAGTTGCTACCATCCATAGAGATGAATCTTTTACTGAGATATTTAAGCTGGTTTGGATAATGGTTGGTAGCCAGTTCATCATACCGAAGTAGCCAGCAATTTGAACGGTTGTCATAACCATTAAAGCTAGTGTTTGGGCTGTTAATAGTGGTGTTTTGAAGAGTTGGTTAATTTTTACGGGTTGCTTGTTTCTTCTGACTCATCGCCACCATTGTCCCAAATCTTGTCATCGTCGATAGCAAGCTTCATCCAAAGGACTAGTAAGATTGGTGCTAAACCGAATAAGAAGAGACCTCTCCATCCTAAGGCTGGTGCTAACCACCCTGCTAGTAATGCTGATGTGATTGAGCCGACCTGCCCAGCGATTCCGTTAAGGGAAGAAATGCGTCCCATTTTTTCTGGTGGAACAATTCCAGCCATGATGGCAATGGCAACTCCGTACTCACCACCAACTCCGATACCAGCGATAAAGCGCATGATGTAGAGGTATTCGATACTTTTAGTAAAGTAAATCAATCCTGTTGCAATTGAGAAGACTAAGATTGTCCATTTGAAGACCTTGAATTTATGATGGCGGTCAGCTAGAAGGCCGAATAATAAACCACCAACCAACATTCCTAAGTTTGTAATGGTCGCAATCCACCCACCTTGAGCTCCTGTTATGCCAAGTTCGGTGATGATTGAGGACATTGAGAAAGCCAGGAACATAACGTTTAAGTCGTCTGTACCTGAGGCTACAATGGCTGCCGCTAGGGCCCGCTTGTTGTTCTTGTCTAAAGACAGTTGTGACATGTGCTTCTCCTTTTAATAGTAGCTCTCTGACTACCTTAATTAATTGAACACTCCTCTAGGTCCCAAAAAAGGACTCGCAGCAAGGCCGTGAGTCCACAAAAAGTCTACAGAAAATAAGAGGGTATGAGTTACCAACTCTTCTTTGCGCTTTCATGTCTCACGGAACATGCTTAAAGCAGTATTTAATTGTTTATAAGTATAACCAAGAAAATGAGAATTGTCAACCACTTTTTTCTTTTTTAAGAATCGCCAAGCTGACAAACTCGTATCATGAATCAATTAAGGAAGAACAAAACACAAAGCACAAGTATAGGCAAGCCACTAAAGAGAGTGCTATCTCGAAACAATACATTAGTGTCAGAATTCTTCTTTAAATGTTCGGAAATTCTAACAATTATACTTAAATGTTTCAAAAATTAAGAGAAATTCAGGAAATCCTTTCCTTTCTTTCTGCTACTTTGTTATAATGCTATACAGAGGTATAAAACATGAAAAAAATTGCTTTTGATTCCGAAAAATACTTAAATCTGCAAAGAGACCACATTCTAGAACGCATTAGCCAATTTGATGGCAAGCTCTACATGGAATTTGGGGGCAAGATGTTGGAAGACTTCCACGCTGCCCGTGTCTTACCTGGTTATGAACCTGATAATAAGATTAAGCTCTTGAAAGAACTTAAAGATCAAGTTGAAATTGTCATTGCCATCAATGCTAATAACATTGAGCATTCAAAAGTACGTGGTGACCTTGGTATTTCCTATGACCAAGAAGTCTTCCGTTTAATTGACAAATTCAATACGCTTGATATTTATGTCGGATCTGTTGTCATTACCCAGTATAATAACCAACCAGCCGCTGATGCTTTCCGCAAAGCTCTTGACAAAAATGGGATTGCTTCTTACTTACATTACACCATTAAGGGCTACCCAACTGATATTGACCACATTATTTCCCCAGAAGGGATGGGGAAAAATGACTTTATCGAGACCAGCCGTAACCTTGTTGTTGTAACGGCACCTGGTCCAGGTTCTGGTAAATTGGCCACTTGTATGTCGCAGATGTATCATGATCAAATGCGTGGTGTGACTTCTGGTTATGCCAAATTCGAGACCTTCCCTGTTTGGAACTTACCGCTTCATCATCCAGTTAACTTAGCCTATGAAGCTGCTACTGCTGACCTTGATGATGTGAATATGATTGACCCCTTCCATTTGGAAAAATATGGCAAAACTGCCGTTAACTACAATCGTGATATTGAGGTCTTTCCTGTCTTAAATCGGACTTTTGAACGGATTTTAAATAAATCACCATATGCTTCCCCAACAGATATGGGAGTTAACATGGTTGGTTTCTCCATTGTTGATGAAGAGGCTGCCATCGAGGCTTCTAAGCAAGAGATTATCCGTCGCTATTACCAAACCTTGGTTGACTTTAAAGCTGAACGGGTCAGTGAAGCAGCCGTTAAGAAAATTGAACTCTTAATGAACGACATCGCGGTTACTCCTGCAGACCGCCAAGTAACTGTTTTGGCGCGTGAAAAAGCTGAAGCCACTAATGCACCTGCCCTTGCCTTAGAACTGCCGGATGGTCGTTTCGTGACTGGTAAGACATCTGAATTATTCGGACCAACTGCTGCAGTTGTCATTAATGCAATCAAAAAGCTAGCGAATATTGCTAAAGAAACGCCATTGATTGAGCCTGAATACGTTAAACCAATTCAAGGGCTAAAAGTTAATCACTTGGGTAGTCAAAACCCTCGCTTACATTCCAATGAAATTCTGATAGCGCTAGCCATTACTGCAATGACGAACAAGGATGCCGACCTTGCTATGAAAGAACTTGGTAACTTGAAAGGCAGCGAAGCTCATTCTACCGTAACCCTAACTGAAGAAGACAAAAACGTCCTTCGTAAATTGGGTGTTAACGTGACATTCGATCCCGTCTACCAACAAGATAAACTTTATCGTAAATCATAACCACCCGTCTAACGGGTGGTTTGAACAAGGGCTATAAGCCCAGAATACAAGCCAGCGTCTAAAGGCGCTGGCTTTCACTTTGTTCAAGCCTTATTGCTCTTGACTCGTCACTTGCCTC
>NZ_LOCM01000020.1 GCF_002887775.1 Streptococcus penaeicida
AATTGGCTTGAACACCTATATTGTACCGCGTTAGGAGTCTTTTGGGTATAACCTTTGATGCACACCCGCATAGCGGGTGGTTTTTTGTTTCACACCTTCGGAGTGAAACGGACTAAAAGTCACATAATAAAAAGATTGGAAAATTTTCCAATCTTTTTTAATTTTTCTTGACTTGTAATTGTTTCTTTTTGTTGAAAAATCCCTTATAAGCTAGGTAAGAAGCGATAAAGGAAGCGATGGAAGTTGTCGAGAGTAACATGAAGGTAACCATCATTTGGTATTTGACAGCTTGAATCGGAGAAGTTCCTGCTAGAATTAGCCCCGTCATCATCCCTGGTAAGGAAACAATCCCTAAAGTTTTAGCAGAATCTATGGTTGGCACCATCCCTGTCCGAATAACGTCACGAATAATGTCGATAGAAGCTGGTAAAATATCTGCGCCAAGCGCCAATTTGGTCTCTACTTCTTCTTGTTTATCACGGAAAGAAGCTAACAGTTGTTTGTAACAAAGCCCAATGGCCACCATTGAGTTACTAATAATCATTCCTCCGACAGGAATCATTTGGTTTGGAACAAATTGTAAAATGCCTGAAAAAATCAGGACTGACAAGGTAATACTTGCTCCTAAAGTAATGGCAATAAAGGAAATTTTAAAGCCATTGCTGATGCCTTTACCACGATTGGCAGCATTATGAGAGGCATTGAGTATCATAAAGAGTAAAAGTAATGCTGTAAAGATAGGATTCTTGTAGCCAAAAATGTAATCTAGATAAAACCGACAATTAAGAGTTGAATAACAGCTCTGACAGCACTAATGATAATTTCTTTCTCAAGTTTCAGTTTTTGCCAATAAGAAAAGAAAAGGGTAATTAGAACTAATGAGGATGCTAAAAGCAAGGATGTTACGGAAATATTATCTGCGCCACTCATTTAATCACCTCCAAACTTTCTAATTGACCTTGTACAATGGTCATCACCTTATTGGCATATTTACGAGATTGGCTAGAATCATGGGTAATCCAGAGAATAGTCATCCCTTCTGCTTGTAAATTAGCAATCACTTCTTCAACGATCTCTTTGTTTTGCGTATCCAATGATGAGGTCACTTCGTCAAGGAGAAGTACTTTTGGAGTAAATAGAAGCTGTCTAATCAAAGCAATTCTTTGTTTTTCTCCACCTGATAATTTTTTGACATCTTGCTCTAGATAAGAAAGATCCATTTTGAAGAGGTCAAACAAATTTTTAACGCGGTCTTGGTCCATTGGCAAATGGCGAATATCAAAAGGAAATTGGATGTTATCCTTAACGATTTCACCAAACAAATAAGGTGTTTGGAAACAGTAAGACACTTGCTGTCTTAATTGCGTTGGTTCATAATCTTCTAGTTTTTTCCCCTCAAAGGTAATATGACCACTTGTCGGGCTTTGTAATGATGAAGCCAATTTTAAAAGGGTACTTTTACCACCCCCTGATGGACCAACAATGGAAACAAAATCTCCTTGCTCAATCGCAAAACTAATATCACTTAGAATCGTTTTACCGTCGGCAACAAAGGAGACATCTGTAAAATCTAATAATGCCATTTCTTTCTCCTGTTGTTTCTTAATTATAATCATTCTTAATAACTAGTTTACCACTTCTTTCGATAAAAGTCCTTATTTGCGATTAAAAAATGAGAAGATAAGAGATTAGCATAAAAAAACTAGGACTATTGTCCTAGCTAAATGAATGATTCAGATATTAATTTTATTCAATTTTACCAGTGATGTAAAGGGTTAGGCTCACTTTTGTTAAAACTTTACCATCCTTGTTTTTCACTTCTACGTCAACAACTTGAGTTGTGCGACCACTATGCACAGCTTTTCCTTCAACCCAAAGCGTCTCACCTAAGCGACTGGCTTTAAGGTAGTTAATATTAGCTTGCAAGGTTACAGCATTAACGCCTAAGGACTTAGCAACTAGACCACCAACTTGGTCACAAAGGGTAAAAAGATAGCCACCATGCGAAATGTTGTAATAATTTAAAGAATGTTCAACAACTTCTGTTGTCATCACAGCATGACCAGCTTCTAAAGTTTCAATCTTATAATTTTCAAAAACGCGAATTTCAGCTAATTCAATATCTTCTTTTTTCATTTTTCTACCTCGTATATAGTCATTACAGTTCTTAATTATACTATAAAATAGACATCTGAGCTAAAAAAATATTTGTGAAAATAGTTTACTTGGTTTGCGAACTAGCAAAAGTTTCACGCATCTTAATAAAGCGTTTTTGAGTCTTCCATCCATCATAGCCCATCCTTTGGTAAAAAGCATGCGCCTCAAGCCTTTGAGAGCCAGAATTCAAGCGGATAAAGGCAAACTGTCTATCCATGGCCCATGCTTCAAAAAAAGTCAACAAGGCTTTGCCAATCCCTTTTCCTTGGCTAGAATGAACCACTGCTAAGCCTAAAATATTGAGACCAGGATCACTGTAAATCGTTTCATAAACCTCTGCTTCTAAAAACCCAAGAACCTGTTGACTCTCATCATCCTCAAAAACAAAAATAGGATGGTCTTGATTGTGATGAAAGCGAGCAAGTTGTTTTGTCACAGATTCAAGTGGTTGGTCATAACCCAAATCTTCCTTACAAATCACTTGTAAACTTGGGGCATCTTCTACTCTAGCAAAACGAATCATTGGATTTTCCTCCATATAGTTTTCTCTTTTTTACGTGATCAGTCATTTATAATCAAAAACTGATTTATCTCTAGCAAATAAATCAGTTCAATTGTCTCTCATTTTAAAAACAACTTTGATTATTTCAATCTAAAAATGATTTAGTTGTTATCGAAGTCAGCAATGGCATCCAAGAGTTCCTGGCTTGAGCTAACCACTTTACCATTTAATTTGATAAGTCCTACAGTATACAAATTCACATAACCAAATTGTGATTCTCCAACGGTTTGGAGAGCATCTAATTTTTGTTGGTTATCCGCTCCTAATTGGCGGGAATCTGTATAAAGTCCCAAGACAGGAATACCTGCTTGATAGGCAATTCCAATTTCTGACGCAACGCCAGGATCAATCACCTGACCATCCAAGACCGCAATCACAAAATCACTCTCTAGAACGGCTTGCGTATCTAACATAGCAATCATTTTAGAATCAGCATAGGCATTTTTATCATTAATCTCACCTTGTTCTTGTGGCAAGAAAACCGTAGCTTCAGGGTAAGCCTTACGAATTTTCTCCACCAAAACTTGGTTAAAGGTAAATTCCATCTCAGTAAATAAGGGACTTGCAAAATAAATCTTCATGGGAAACTCCTCTATTTTTAGTACTACTATTATAACACGACCGCAAGAAAAATCTGCCTCTTAATGAGGCAGCTATCTAATCTTCAGCTTTTATGACTATTTTAGTTATGGTCATCACGATAACAAAAAGAATTCCAGCGATTGGCCAAATAATCCAGGTCATTCCCCAGCTATTAGTGATAAAGGACCATCCTAAATAAATAACGGTTGCTGATAACCAGTAGATACTTGCCACCCGTGAGATAAGGATTGAACTTTTCTTTTTGGCCAAACTAAAGTCCCCTTCTTCCAGTAATTTTTGATAACTACTGGCAATCATTGAATTCTTGACAAACAGGTTGACAGCAATAGAGACAATTGAAAGGAGCAAGCAAACCATTAAGATAATAATAAGGTCATCTTGGGTTAAGAAGGAAAACATGACTAATGGGATGACACCTAGTATGCATAAGATAACGCCTATGACAATCTGTCGCTGATGACGACTGTCAAATTCATTTTGAAGCTTTCTAACAAGGCCTTCTACCCCATATTCCGTATCGATGGCTTCTTTTTCTAAGTAATCAAATTTCTTAAGATGATTATCACTTGAAATAAAAATGGAGACAGCAATTGCGACAAATATAAGAAGCACGCCAATACCAATTGCTCCAGCAATTCCTTCTGAGAGACCCATTAATTTATTTTCAGCCATCCCAGATAAGGCAAGTAATGCTATGGGGGATAAAACACTGAGACTTGAAGCTAATGCTACCTTAGGGCTGTCTACTTGCACCTGATTTAAATAATCTTGAGCTTCCGAAAGTGTAACAAATCGTTTTGGTCCCTGTTCGTCATGACTTTCTACAAGCTTTCCGCTTTCTTCTTTTGGATAGTCATCCTTTAACAAGTAATCTGTTGAAACATCAAAAATAGCTGCCATTTGAATGATTCTATTTAAATCCGGAATGGATTGAGCACTTTCCCACTTTGAGACAGACTGTCTTGAAACATCTAATTTTTCTGCCAATTGTTCTTGGCTCCATGCATTCCGTTTTCTTTCCTCAATAATCTTATCTGCTAAAATCATTGTTCTTACCTCCAAGTACTTGATAGCTTTAGCATACTTAAAAATGGAGTTGCAAGCTATAAAGTGAGCACGTCAATTTGTCAACTGTCAGTTGCAAGCCTGATTTAATGCTATTTATTGCATCATTCTTTAAGATAATTATATCATGAAAAAATGGACTAAAGCTCTCAATTTGATACCACTTCTAAGAAAAAAAGTCATCTTTAGAGATGACTTTCAGATCCTATTATTTGAGAATATCTTTCCAAACACCATCTTCTTGGAAGAAAAAGTGCTCGCTGACATCATCACGTAAGAAAACTTCTAGCATGATGTCCATGGATGAAGCTAATTTCAAGTGCTTGAGTTCTTCTAAATCAACCCAGTAAACTTCACCTTCATCTGATGATTGCAATTGACCTGAGAATTTATTGGTTTTATAAAGAAAGACAACATAGCGAGAGCCATCGGAATTGGTCCAATCTTTGATGCCACATATTTCCAAATCGCTGATATCTAAGCCAGTCTCTTCTTTGATTTCTCTTATGGTCGAGTCGACTACTGACTCTTCATAGTGAACGTGTCCACCTGGGAAAGTTATTCCCCACCAGTCATTGCTGACCTTATCCTGAACTAAAACACGCCCTTGATCATCATAAATCATACACATATTGGTCAGGGTTGTTGCAATTTCTCGCGACATTTTAAGACTCCTTATTTCTAAAGATTTGTATTCTGATATCTTAGCTTTTACTATTAAAGTATCTGATTTTTCTCCCAATTTGTCAAGTCAATAGGCAATTTAATAACGGTTTGATCCATTTTTCATCAAGTATTGACTTTATAAACGAGGTAAATAAGACCTACAATAATGACTAGCGTCCATAATTATAATCTTGGTATAAGACATAAAGCATCTGTAATGCCAAGCCCTGCAAAAATATCCAAACCATCTACCGTTTTAGCTTGATGATCATTTTCAGACAAATAAGCTAGAATAGTATTATCATCTTATTCTGATTGAGTAAATGGAAAGCCCTCTATGCCGGCCCTTTCTAAAGCTTTCGGACCATACAGCTTCAGACAAAATAGAAACTTCTTGATTATCATCAACCACAATTAGAACCGGTATAAGATTTTTCAGTCACATCAATTTACTTTATCTTGCTAAAACAGTATACTATCTAAGTTACTTTAAAAATTAGAAAGTCTGAAAAATGAGAGATGTCGTTTTATTTTTACATATGTCACTTGATGGCATTGTCGAAGGTCCAAAAGGAGCCATGGATATTGGCTTTGTGGCCTATAATCAAGAACTTGAAGCCTTTGCTCAAAAAAACTTATCCACCGTTGATACCATCCTTTGGGGTAAAGCAACTTATGAAATGATGTACAGCTATTGGCCTGACATGCTTGATAATCCTGAAGCTACAGATTATGAACGCAGACATGCCAAGTGGATAAGTGATGTTGAGAAGGTTGTTACTTCTACAAGTCTTAAATCTGCTGACTGGAATAATTCTACCATAGTATCTGAAAATTTAAGCCAATATCTTAAAGAGTTGAAAAATAAGGACGGTCAAAATATTTTAATTTTAGGTAGCCCCCGCCTCGGACGCTCCTTACTTTCTGAAAATCTCATCGATAAGATTAAATTGTCAGTCTCTCCCACTGTTGTTGGGAATGGCTTGCGCCTCTTTGAAGATATCAGCACAGACTTAGAACTAATCAGCTCAGAGTGCTTCAGTACTGGTGCCCTGGGCCTTGAGTACAAAGTTAAACATTAATTCACACCCCCAAGCATTCACATTAGGAGAAAAAAATGACACTTATTATCGCAATTGTAGCCGGCATTATTAACTTTATGATTGGTGCCCTCTGGTATGGCCTCCTCTTCCAAAAACCTTGGATTGAAGCAATGGGAATTAACCCTGAAGATATTGGTAAAAACGGCGATGGTAAAAAAGAAATGATTATGACAGTCATCGTTGAAGTTATCATCAGCATTGTTACCATCTTATTCTTATCAGCTATCAATGCTGCAACCCCCTTAATGCCATCATCATCGGTATTATTACGGTTCTTTCTGGACTTAAGAACTACTTCTTTGAGCAACGTCCAGTAAAATTAATTCTTATCAACGAAAGTTATAAGATTGTTGCCTTCATGGTAATCGGTTTAGCTTTATTGCTTATTAAATAAAATCAAAATATGCTCCTTTCTGACACTTTCAGATTGGAGCTTTTTTAGGCTTAACTTTCATGTAAATAGATGGCCATTTCAATCTTGGTCCATTGACCTTTTTTCTCTTTACGGGTAATTTTACCAAAAAGCTCCTTGCCCGCATCCATGAGGCGAGAAAAAATCAGGTTGTCTTTTTTCGGAATATAGCCGATTTTATCACCCTTCAAGGTTGCAATTTTGATCGCCTGGGGATCAAAGCGATTATCTGGCTCCCGATAGAAGACCAGCTTATCGTCAAGGGCCAGTTGGGCTTCAATGTCCGCGATATTCTCAATGTGACTGGTACCTGCAACTATGGTTTCAAATAAGTAAATATCTCTTTCGAAGGGAGTTGGCAAAACGAGACCCAATTCCCGATTTTGCAAATACTTAATCAAACCATGATTGTTATTTGTCATTAATTCATTCATGTTTATTTCCTAATAATTGTTTTAGTGCCTCATTTTGCGTCTTAATGGCTTCTTGATAAGCTACTAGTTGCTTTTGCAGACTATCTTTTCTTTTACGAATGATCTCATCAGTTGCCAAATACTCCTTCAAGGTATATGGAGGGACCGACTTAAGTTCTTCAATCTCATTTTGAATGTTTTTTCTTATCACTTCCAATTTCTTTTGTTCTTGCTCAAGGGAATCTTTAACCGTCGACAAACCAGTTTCACTGTCACTACTGCCCTCTTGTAAAAGTAAATCGATTAGTCTTAAGGTCTTTAAATCGCAGGCTTTAAATGCTGAAACGACCGATTTGAAAAACTCTGCATCCTGTACACTTTGATCAGGCTGCAAATCTGGGTGCAATTTTTTGACCAATAATTTATAGAGTTGTTTCAACTCTTTACTTTCTTCCCCAGTTAATGGTGTGCCATTGACTCTTTCAACAGCTTTCGCCATTTCTTCTAATTTTTCTTGTAAGCTTTCTTGGTAGTGTTGAAACTCTTGATCTAAAAGTGTCTCGATTTCAACAAGATTAATTTCCTCTTGACGGTTTATCCTGGCTTGGATAAAGTCTTTTTTCCGTCTCAATCTCATAAAAACTGTGTAGGCTTGATAGATGCGATATTCTAAATCACCATACTCACGGATATAAGAAGCTTTAATATTTTCACAAACCGTGAACTTAAGCTGATCTCGCTCAAAAACAAGATCAACAATTTCTTTGCGTAAAGCATCAACAGCATTTTTGATAGGACTAAGTCCTGGTAGTAAATGATTATTTTCCATTTTATTATTTTTTTAAAAGTAAGTTTCTAATTAGTTTCAGAACATTATGGCAAGAGAATGACAATCAATAAATCTATAATGAGTAAGCAGATGGCTGTAACAAAGGTTAGATAAAAAGCCCATTTCTTCTGACAATATCTTTCAACATATGCCAATTGTGGTTTATCTGCAGCATAAAAGACCTTAACTTGACTGCCAATCGGGTAAATCTCCTCAAGAGGATTTTTAATCAAGCCAAAATGACTATTCAAACTCCGGTCGATATAAAGTACTTGATTTTTCTCATAAGATGCCCTAATAGTATTAGCAGCAATTGGCGACCTGTGAGAGTAGGTTTTATAAGCCTTATATTCTGGGCCAACTACCTTATAGTGTTGACCATTAACAGTATAAGAGACAATGGGTAAATGAATACCCGAATCTTCAAAGCCTTTGCTTGTTCTAGTATAGGAAATAACTTCTCCACTGGTCTCTTCCGTACATCGAGACTCTTGTAACAAATATTTGTAAAAGAATTTAAAAGCAATGACAAATAGAATTAAAGCCCCTAGGGCAAGGAAAATCCCGAAAATCAATTTAATAACTAACATCTCCCAACTCCCTCTATATTTTTTAAGAAATAATTACCTATTTGTTGTTTTTCTTTCTAGAATTTTTCAATTACCCATTGAATGAAAAATCCAATTAAAACCACAATAGCGCCCCACTACCTAGGGCTGCCATCTGAAGAGCATATTTAGTTTTCGCATCAAAGGCTTCTTTCCAGTTATCTTCCTTCTTAGATAGTTTTAAAATATCTCCTAAGTGTTGAGGATTTGACAGACATTTATTGACTTGTATGTTTCCATTTTTAGGATCTACTTCCGCCCTGTAAGAAAATGAGATAGAGCGACCACCGACTAGTCTAGTTTTTTTGATGATAGATACCAGATTCCTTTGTCAGAGCACTTTTAAAATTTAAGCGTTTAAATTTATTCTTTTGCAAAGTTTTTAAAAGAACAGTACCTTCATTGTATAGGGTTTCGCCTGAGGTCAGTTTAGCCTCTTCCTCAGGACTTAAAAGTCTTGAAATTCGGATGCCATCTTCATTGGTTTCAATCAGACAATTCAATGCTGAAAGACGATCCTGCAATTTATTAGCCAATTCCAAGACATGACTTGCTCCAAGGCCTTCATTTAAAGGGAAAAATTCCTTTTTAACAACTTTGCGTTCACGGAGAATACCAATAAAACAAAAAGCTCCAGGAATCCCAACCGCAAACCTCACAGTAGCACCAAAAACTTCCCAGCCACTACGATAAAAAGAGGTCAAAAAATGATAAAGCAAGGCAATCGCAAAAGTATTAAAAATGATACTCAAAATTAAAGACGAGGTAGCTGGACCCAAAGTCCATGATTTAACCGTAAATTTCATTTAGAGCCTCCGAAGTTGGACGAAATAGACAAAAAAATGAAAAACGTGTTTTACTATTTGAATCTCAAATACTTTCTATCTCAATTATACAATAATTTAAAGTTGGAAAATGAGAAAATTATTTTTAAAAGAAAAATATTATTTTTGTTTTGAGATCATTTTTGAAAACATCAAAAAACCACTCTTCATGAGTGGCTATTTTTTGTTCAATATATTAGTTATTTGGGTAAGTCACTCCCTAGTTATCATTAATTGGAATAAATTAAAAATCACTTTCAGAATAAAATTTGTTTGATAACTTCATGGACAGGATCATTCCTATTATTATTATTATAGCAAGGAGTATGCTGACACTAAATATCTTGTTCATCAGTAAAAAGTCGGTTACCACTTTCAACTGATTCGCGAAAAAGGTAGATGCAAGCACAATAACTGCCAACAATAGAAAAGGAATTGTCACCAGTGTTTTTCCTTTTTTATACCATATTTAAAATAAATGGGGTATTCCATAAAAATAATAAATAAAGTCACTAAACCTACTATGGGTGCTGTTACTAAAATAGTTAGCGCACCATTATTAATTTGGAAGATTAGAGAAATAATGAATGCTAAGACAATACCGATAAGGATCATAGATCCTACAAATAAAGTGGCTAGTAAATATCTACCCTTAACAACATCTTTGGGAGAGATACCAAACAACTTATAGAGGGGATCAATTCCTGACTCTTCACCCACCATGAAAGGTACCCAGAAAAGAGAATAGCAAACATTTGTGCTGTAGCTAGTGCTGTTACAGGATTTTTTGATAAGGCACCATATCCAATTCCCATTCCAAATAAGATAATGAGGTTTTTAATTGTAAAATAAGGTTTAACTGACAATATGTCTAGCTTTAATACTTTCATTAAGTCCATTAGACACCCTTTCTAAAAAGAATCATAATGCGATCAATAGAAATGAGATCTTCGATATACCCTTCTGGTATTTCATCCACTTCACTACGCTTCACCAAGTATTCAATCTGATATTTTGTCTTTTTCCTTCCTAAAACAAGAGATTCATTTAATGAGCATTGATTTTGTATATCACATTTCAATATCATAAAATAATTCATGAAGTCATCTTTTTCTAGAGAGAGTAGAATTTTCCCATTATCTATAAATACAATATAATCTGCTATTGCTTCAAGGTCCTGTGTAATATGAGTAGAAAAGAGTACTGAATGGTTTTCATCTTGCATATAGTCAGAAATGATTTCCATAAACTCTTCGCGCATACTTGGATCTAAACCACTTGTAGGTTCATCAAGGATCAAGACATCTGCATGATGCGACAAAGCAATGGCCAACATCAGTTTGATTTTCATGCCGCGAGATAATTCTTTAACCTTAAGCTTTCTGTCAATAGTGAAGTCAGATAAATATTTCTGGAATAATGTCTCATCCCATTCATCATATCCAACCTTCATGGCCTTATTGACTAAATCCATATTCCAATCTTTTGCAAGAAAAGAATCATCCATAATGACACCAATTTTTTGGTTGTCAATTTTTGTTCCGGTATTAGAATCTCCAAATTCAATATCGCCATCATAATGAATCAATGAGAGAATTGATTTAATTGTTGTGGTTTTTCCCATACCATTTTTACCAATAAAGCCAGTAACATAACCCTTTGGAACGGTAAGATTAACATCATTTAAAGCAAATTCAGAATACTTTTTATTCAAATGTTTTATTTCTATTTTATTCTTCATACACATCTCCTTTATATATATAGTGTATAAGGTCTATTAATTCAGATTCACTGATGTTAATTGCCTTAGCAATTTGACAAGATTTGGTTAAATAGTTTTCAATCTCTTTTTGCTTTTCATCTTTTAATATATCTGGATTCATGGCAGCAACAAAGGTTCCTAATCCCTGACGAATTAGAATAAAGCCTTCTTTTTCCAACTCATCATAAGCTTTTTTGACGGTCAAAATACTTACATTCAGCTCTTTAGATAACTGTCTAACTGACGGTAATTGTTCCTCAGATGACAACGTAGAATCAACGATATTCTCTTTAATTGCGTTTTTTATCTGTTCATATAATGGTGTACTACTGCCATTAATAAGTATTATCTTCATTATAATCTCCTCCATAACAGTATATAACACCACTTAACTCTTATCAATCCAAAAAAACACTTGATTTGAAATCAAGTGTTTTGAGTATTATATTCGATTTTATTAATCCCACTTATATGAGTTTAAGAGAATGAAAGAATCCGTTTATTTCACAAACTGAAGTATTAAATATAGTGACTTTTCAATCAATGAAACTTAGATATTTTGCTGTGCCATCTTCTCTTCCAAAAATCTCATTAATATTAATTTGACTTTATATCAAAACTGCATTATTTGTCCTAAAGCAGTATTAACCTTCTAAATAGATATATCACCATAAGTGACATATATCAACAAAAAAAGTGTAAAAATCATCATAGAGGAGATATATCAACGGAAAAATTGTAGAAATCGGCAATTATTCTTTTTTTAATTTTTATCTCTCTTAGAGATGTAAATTATTGCGATATATTATTTGATTAAATATTCAAACTAACTATTTAACTGACATGTATGATTTTAAGAAAATCGGTTGACGAGAGTGAAACTTCCTTACAAAAAAGATGAGCTAAATTGATTTTTCAATTTAGAAGTGCATGAAAAAGAAAAAATTCGATATATTTGTTTGGATATGTACCGAACTAATTATGGTATTACACTTGAAATTTTGTATTTGCACCATTTAATATGATATCACTATTTATTTATAATAATAATCATCAGAATAATAATCATCAAAATAATCATAATCAGGATATTCACTATCAAACTCTTTTAAAAGGGCATCTATCAATTTTTTTCTGACTTGTTCAACACTTAGACTATTTACAAAAGCTGTAATTTCTTCGATTTCTTTCAATCGCTCTTTTTGATATTCATCTGCCCATTCATTGTATGATTCTTCATGTGCACGTTCCTCTTCCTCCCACTCTGCAATAATAGCATCAGCTTGTTTAGGGAATTGTGAGAAGTATAAAGCTACCATGTGCTTACAAATCACTCTTCTTCCTTTACTAAAAGGACAAGTACAAGTTGATTTTCTAGGATGATTAATATCAATTAAAACGTTATAAACATTATCTTGAGAGCCGTTAACTTCCCCTTCATAGACACCACTGCCACTACACACTTCATTTACCACTGACTTATTTTGATAATATAAAATTCCTCTATAAAATGACGCACGACTTGCCAAATGAACTAATTTTAATTCTTCCCAAATACTCATATAGTCACCTCCATTTATTCAAATAGTATTAATTTCACTATCAATAGATGATAATTCATTCATCATATACCAACCAACATTGGAAGCAAAACTGCTTCTTGAACACACGATTTCCTGTACATTTTAAGGCATAGATTTTTTCATTACACTTTATTTTATCCTCTTTTATATACATCTTTTTGATATTAAATTTCCATGACGTCAAAACCACACACTTGGTGTGAAGCGTTGAAGGGAGTAAAAAGGTCCTGTGGACCTTTTTAGCATGGCGCCTTAAAATTCAAAAGCGCCATGAATTACTTGCGTTTTTCTAACAGACTTACACACTCCACATGGTGCGTGTTAGGAAATAAGTCCACCGGTTGCACTTTCTTGAGGTCGTAGCCTAGTTCTTGGTAGAGTTTGATATCACGCGCCATGGTAGCTGGGTTACAAGAAACGTAAGTGATTTTCTTCGGTTCCATGGCGGCGCTGGCTTTGATAAAGCTTTCGGTTAGGCCTTTGCGTGGTGGGTCAACTAGGATGACACTTGGCTTGATGCCTTCTTTGCTCCATTTTTCCATGGCTACTTCTGCGGTGTCCACTACAAATGTTGCATTGCGGATGCCATTTCGTTCCGCATTTTTCTGAGCATCTTTGACCGCAGCTTCAATGACTTCAACGCCGTATACTTTTTTGACTTTTTTGGCAAAGGAAAGTCCGATGGTTCCGATTCCTGAATAGGCATCAATAACCACATCATCTTTACTAAGTTCCGAAAAATTAATGGCTGTTTGGTAGAGTTTTTCCGCCATAACTGTATTGACTTGGTAGAAGGATTGGGCTGAAATCATGTAATCGTTGCCTAACATACTATCAGTGATGTAATCTTGGCCGTAAAGCACTTTAAAGTCCTTGCCAAAAATAGCATTGCCATTTTGATCGTTAACATTTTGCATGATGGAAACGACTTGCGGAAAGGCTTCTGTAATCATCTGTACCATTTGATCTACACGGAAAACTTTAGGACGGCTGGTGACAAAGACTAGCATCATTTGTCCGGAATAATGGCCGCGGCGGACCACCAAGTTTTTAATCAGGCCGGACTGGTCTGCTTCATTATAAGGGCTAACTTGGAAGCGGCGTAAGAGGTCACGGACGAAAAGAATTAATTTATCGATTTCTTTGTCTTGGATGTAAAAATCACTGATTGGCAATAAATCATGGGAATTTTTTCTAAAAAAGCCTGTTTCTAATTGACCATTAACACGCCTAACAGGGATTTGAGCCTTGTTTCGGTAGGCATAGGGTTGCTCCATACCAATGGTCGGCAAGACTTCGACGCTATCAATTCCAGCTGTTTTATGGAGATTATCTTTAACTTGTTTGGCTTTAAAAAGCAATTGTTGGTCATATGCTAGATGACCAAAGTCTGCGATGCCTGTTCTTAAATAAGTCGCGTCTAGGTCTTCATTACGATGTGGGGATTTTTCCAGGTATTCTTCCACTTTACCAAAACCAATCTTCTTATTGAGTTTTAATACGCGCATGGTAATTCGTTCACCTGGAAGAGTATTTTCCACAAAAAAGACGAAGCCATCAACTTTGGCTACACCTGATCCTTGGTGACTTAAATCTTCAATGACCACTTCTACAATTTCATTTTTCTTTAACATGATTTTTCCTTTACTTGGAGGGAGGTTGGCACTAAAAAAGAGCAACCTAAGTTACTCTTCATTATACCATATTTAGCGTAATCCTAATTTACTTAATTTCTTTTGGTACTTAGCAAAATCAATATAGAGGGCTTGACCACCATACATATCGTATTCATCTACCCAATCACCTTGAGATGGAATCGTTATGCGTTCTACTTTAGCACCACCAGTCGCTGTTGAAATGCCCTTTTGGAGGAGTACTGGGAAGGGGAGATTGCTAGAAGTTAAAGCATAAATCTTTCCTAAGGCTGCTGAACCCGTAAATAATTTTGTGGGATTTTTTATTTGCGACATGACTGCTGTCATGACTTGTTGCTGACGAACTGTCCGACCATAATCGCCATCATCATCCTTACGGAAACGGGCATAGTTAAGCAGCGTCCGACCATCCATTCGTTGTTGTCCTACCTTTATTGTTTGATCTGGAACGACACCATTTTTCATTCGTAAATCATCTGGAACTTGGACAGAATCAACCGCTTCACCCGAAATAGTTGCAAACTTTGCATCAATAGCTACCCCACTAGGAAATAGGGTGTCAATAGCTTCTGCAAAAGATTGAAAATCAACCATCATATAATATTTCACATCTATATCAAAATTATGTTTCAAGGTCTTTCGTACCATTTCTGCACCTTGATGTCCATCTTGCTCACCATAACTAAATGACGAATTTAATTTTAAATCATATGAGTTACTGTCATTATAGCTATATCCGGGAATATTAACTAAAGTATCACGCATAAAACTAGCTATTTTGATTTTTTTGTCCTTATTTCCAACATTAATAACCATAATGGTATCAGTTCTAGCTTCACTTGTCGTTTGCGTCACTCGTTGATCAGAACCTAAGACTAAGATATTTGTACCATCCTTAGTATCAATGCCATTAAAAGTTTCCGTGACCGCAGGCTTATATTTCGTTTTATTACCTGAAATATCAAGATAGCCTTTGGCAAACATGAAAATGATACCAAATAGAATAATGCAGAGGAGAATCCCTATAAGTTTAAGGTATCTTTTCCAGCGTCCCTTTTTCTTTGGCTTTTTATGGCTTTGGGGTCTGGCATATTCTTCCTGTTCTTGATAAAAGTGATCTGCTCCTACTAAGTATTCAGGGAGTGGCTCCTCTTTTTTGACTTTTGCTTTTTTCTTTGCCCGTCGAGATAAAGGTTCTTGGGTTGGATAAAGAGGCAAACCTCCAGGTAATGTTTCTTCTTGCCAATGGTTTTCTTCTGGATAGTCTTCCATGTAATGATTTTGACTAGCAGAAAAATCCTGATAAACCTGATGGTTCTCAGCTGAATATTTTTCTTGAACCGGACCTATGCCCGCCCCCATTTTAGATTTTAAATAACGGTATTCTCTTTCCTCGTTTTCACTGAGGTAACTCAAGTTTCTCAGTAGGTAAAAATACCTAAGTTCTTCATGGTGACTTAAACCATTATTTCCTTGTCTTGCCATATCATGTCCATTTACTTATCTGTATTTCTCTCTCAAATACTATCAATAACTTCTATTATAACGTAACTTCTCTAACTTGTCTGTGAAAAATCAAGATTTTAAGAAAACTTAAGAAAACCTTAAGCTTTTTGCTCAAGGTTCCTCCTTAAATTTTGCCACAATTTCCTAAATACTTTTAATAATTCGGACAATTTCTTCAGGGGTCCGATGATCGACATTAATGATTAAATCCGAAAGTCCCTCATACAGGGTCATCCGACGCTCAAAGATACCGTGAAAATCTTCTTTGGAATTATTTAAAAAAAGTGGTCTCTGAAAATTCTTGTCTTTTTTGATGCGGTCATAGAGAACTTCAAAGGATGCGGAGAGCAGAATATTATGTTTACGGTTTTGCCGTAAAAGCTGACGGTTGGCTTCGCTGATCACCACTCCCCCTCCTGTTGAAACGATATAGGATTCGTCGAGAATCATTAATTCTGCTAGCAGAGCTGATTCCAATTCTCGAAATGCTGCTTGGCCTTGGTGGACAAAGAAATCGGAAATGGACATGCCAATCCGTTCTTCAATAATCATATCCATATCTAAAAAATGATCGTCTAAGAGAGAACCGATTGTGGTTTTTCCGGCTCCCATGAAACCTAGTAATACTTTAGGCATTTTCTAACCTTTCTAAGTCCTTAAAGAATTCTGGATAGCTAGTTGCAATTGCTTCTACTCCCTCTAATTGGACATTGCCTTCTTTTACCAGAAGGGCAGCAATGGCTGTCATCATGCAATGCGGTGATCCAATTGGGCATCTACTTGGCAGGCTTTTAGGGCTTGCCCTCCGGTAATGATCATGCCATCAGGCAAGTCTTGGATTTGGACACCCATTTTTTTTAAGATATCCGTTACTACTGCAATGCGATCCGTTTCTTTGTAGCGCAATTCTTCAGCATCCTTAATCACCGTTTGCCCTTGAGCCTGACTGGCTAAAAGTGCGATGATTGGCAGTTCATCAATCAGTCTCGGAATGAGGTCTCCTGAAATTTCCGTCCCTTTTAGTTGCGAGTAGGAGACTTCTAGTGTTGCTGATTTGGTTTTGGAATCTAGAGAGATATAGTTTACTTGGCCACCCATGGCTTTGATGACATCTAAAATGCCAGTTCTTGTCTCGTTAATCCCGACATTTTCCAAAATAATTTGCGAACCTGGAATAATCAGTCCGGCCACTAGCCAAAAGGCTGCACTGGAAATATCGCCTGGGATTCTTATCTTCTGTCCTTTTAATGTTTGTGGTCCACTTAAACGGATTTGCTTACCATCCTGTTCAATCTGCCCACCAAAGAGCTTAATCATATCTTCGGTGTGATTACGTGTAATGGCTTTTTCTTTTAGTTGCGTCTGACCTCTTGTCTGTAAGCCAGCAAATAAGATAGCTGATTTAACCTGGGCAGAAGCAACTGGCAGAACATATGAAATGGCTTTTAAGTTGGAGCTACCTTTTATGGTTAGAGGGGGTAAATGGCGCTGCCCCTGGCCTTGAATCTTGGCACCCATTAACTCTAGTGGGATGGCAATTCTGTCCATTGGACGCTTGCTCAGGCTGGCGTCGCCCTTGAGGGTAACTGTCCAATCTTGACCCGCTAAGATTCCAGTTAAGAGTCGCATAGAAGTCCCTGAATTCCCCATATCAAGAGAAGATTGAGGCTCCTTAAGACCGGAAAAGCCTCGGCCTTCAACTAGATAGCGATTATTATCTTGGGAGATGTGGACGCCCATTTCTTGAAAAGCACTGATGGTAGCTAAGACATCCTGACTCTCTAAGAGCCCTTCAATTTCTGTTTGGCCTTCAGAGATGGCACCAAAAATAATAGCACGGTGGCTAATGGATTTATCACCTGGAACTCTGATTGTCCCTTTTAAAGCTTTTGCATTGGTTTTCAGTAACATGCTTTCTCCTTGTTTAATCCTTAACATTTTATCATAAGTCTGTCGTAACTTCTAGATGTGAAAAAGCTAAGACACTGGTGTCCTAGCTTTCATTTGTATTTTGTTTGTCTTTTGTTTCCGACTTTTTCTTTTTGCCAAAAAGGCGTTCGATAATCGAGGCTACATTGCCTCTTCGTCCGACTAATTTTCCTTGGTCTAATTCTTGATAGGTAGCATTACAAATGGCACCAAATATCAGGATTCGAGCTAGGAAGATAAACCAAAGCATCATGATGAAAATCATAATGGAACCAAACATTTTGATATCGACCATCCGTTCAACACTGTGGACCACATAGTTAGCAATCATATTACTCAAAAAGGTCATTACGAATGCAGTTAAAAAAGTGCCTGGTAAAATATAACGTATCTTATGAATCTTGACATTTGGTAATAAGAAATAAAGGACCATAATGCCAAGAAAAATAATAACAATGGTAATTGGCTGTATTAATAACAAGAAAAGGGAGGTGACATTATCACTCAAATGATAATGTTTGTCCATAACTTGAATAGCAGCCTTTGAGAAGGTTGAAAAAATTAGGACAAAGGTTAATAAGAAAAGGATGAAGACACTAATTAGTAAGCCAATAATATGACCAACCAAAAAATCTCGGTGTTGTGATGCTCCATAGGCTTTATTAATAGCTTTTTGTAGGGAGGTTAAGGACCGAGACATGGTCCAGAGACCAGCTACTGTCGCCATCCCCAAAATACTACCCGCTGGTTTAGAGAAAATATTAGTTACAACCGAGGCGGCTGGACGGTAAATATCTCTTGGCAAGTTTTGCTTCATCAAGTTGAGCAAGTCTGAAGTATCAATATTAAGATAGGGGAAAATATTAGCAGCAATAATGATGAGAGGAAAAACTGTTAAAATCAGATAATAGGCCACAGCTATAGAGGACAGGTCCATTTCTGCACTAATAAAGTGTTTCATGAAAGCCTGAACAGGTTCATATTGCCATTTTTCTATTAATCTTGTCAAAAAGTTCTTCTTCTTTTCCATATTAATAAGTTCTTTCTTCTCCCTGACTGGTCAAGATTCTTGGACCATCTTTAGTAATCACAAACTGATGTTCATACTGGCAAGATAGCCCACCATCTAAGGTTTTATGAGCCCAACCTGTTTTCATATCAGTATCAATTTCCCAAGTGCCGGTATTAATCATTGGTTCAATAGTTAAGACCATACCTTCTTTAAGGCGTAAGCCACGACCAGCGACACCATAATTTGGTACCATTGGTTCTTCATGCATTGTTGGCCCAACACCGTGACCAACTAAATCACGAACAACTCCATAGCCACGACTTTCAGCATAATCTTGAATGGCAGCACCAATATCACCAATACGATTGCCAACTTGAGCTTTTTCAATACCAATATACATGGCTTCTTTGGTAACATCCATTAAGTCTTTTACTTCTTGGCTTGGTTTACCAACAGCGTAAGCCCAACAAGAATCAGCCAAACCACCTTTATAAGGCTCAGTCAAAGCTTTCATTTGTTTAACATTATCAAAATCTAAGGCTGCTACATCAACAATAGATTTATCAAGTGGCATACTTAAGACAGTGTCAACCTTTAACAAATCACCCTCTTTAAGGATGTAATGTCTTGGAAAGGCATGGGCCACTTCATCATTCAATGAACAACAAGTAGCATATGGATAGTCCATCACATGGCCATCAACACCAATTTGTAAAGGAAGGACATTTTCTTCCTTGCAGCGTTTCCGAACATATTCTTCAACTTCCCACATATCAACACCTGGTTTAATAATCTGGCGAAGGCCAATATGAATACTTGCTAAAAAATCCCCAGCAACATCCATTGCCTCAATTTCACGCGCAGATTTCAATGTAATCATTCTTTTTTATCTCCTCAAACTAACTTAATTTATTCGACTTGTAATAACTGCTTTTGCCACAATTTGATTATTGATATAGATTTCAAAGTCAACTATACCACTTCTTCTGGTTTCTGTAATAATTTTCGGATAAATTTTTAATTGATCCTCAATCTGTGCAGCATGTAAAAAGTATATCATCATTTGCTCAATAATGATATTTTTTTGATATTTCCGAGTTAAGACTTTAACCGAAATTTCTTTCAACAACTCCGAAATAATCCCTTGCGCCAAATTCCCTGTACTATCAATCATATTAGGTTCAACCACTAATTGGAAAAAGTGATTGTATTCTTCTAATTCAGAAATAATCTGTTCACTGTAGGTATTGTGACTAATGGCTGGACTCTTTTTTAAATTATCCATGGCATGACGTCTGGTGATAACACCCATAACTCGGTTATCGTCGTCGACCACAGGTAACATGTTTAAATCTTCGAAAATCATCTTTTGTCCGACATTAGCTAGACTCGTTTTCGGATAAACAACAATAGGATCCTGCGACATAATCTCACGAATAATGGTGTTTGGTTCTCGACCAACAATATCGCGCATGCTGACAACGCCGGCAATTTTATTCTCTTTATTAAGAACGGGGAAACGCACATTACTTGTTGCCTTAGCCAAGCGGTTAAAATTGGCAATAGAGTCGAGCTCATGAATATAGCCATAATCATCAAGCGGAATCAAGGCACTTTCGACAGTCTTCAAGTCCGTCTTAATTCGGAAATTGAGCAAGGCATGGTTTATTAAGGTTGCGACCGTAAAGGTATCGTAGCGAGTTACCATAACAGGAATACCTAATTGATTAGCAGTTGAGAGAACCCGATTTGAAATAGGGAAACCACCTGTAACCAAAATGGCATTATGGTTTTTCAAAGCCAGAAGTTGAATCTCTTCACGGTCCCCAACAATGAGAAGTCCCCCTTTTACCAAATATCGTCCAATATTTTTCTCCGTCATGGCACCAATGGAGAATTTCGAAAACTCGTGACTGAGACCAACATGACCAGCTAAGACCTCAGAATTTGAAATTCTAGCAATTTCAGTATAGGTCAGCTTGTCAATCCGCATCCGGTTTTTACGTTCTACCCGAACTGTTCCACTCCGTGGCTTAGTCTCAACAATCCCACGATTTTCCGCCTCTTTAATAGCCCGATAAGCTGTCCCATCACTAACCTTCAAATGGTTAGAAATACTACGGACACTCACACGCTTGCCGATAGCAAGTTTCTCAAGATACTCTAAAATTTCCTGATGTTTACTCATGATAATCACCTTTAGTTATTTGGTATTCATAATACTCACGCATTTTATGGGTGTAACGATCACTGCCCTTAAAAGACTTTTTAAAGACAAAGGAAGCAGCTCTTGCAACAGCTTGACTAGCCAGATTTTCTTTGTGGGTAACAATTTGGAGCGACACTAGCCCCAACTGTGTCAGAGCCCGCCAAGCGACCAAACGGACTGCTTCAGTCATATAGCCCTTGCCCCGATAGTTGGACCTCAAAAAATAGCCTAGTTCCGACTTCCCATCGCTGACATTCACATTCTCAAATTTAAGAAAGCCTATCATTTGATCCTGATTTTTTAGACAAATAGCCCAGCATCCTAGCGGATTTTTCAAAAAAGCATGGGTCAAAAGGTAATCACTCTCGAGCTTAGTTGCCACTGCTGGAAAAATAAACGAGAGCTCTTGGGCATCCGACGCAATCTCAAAAAAGGCTGACGCGTCTGCATAAGTCACAGGCCTCAAATACAAGCGGTCACTCTCTAGAAAAGTCAATTTCGCCAATTGCGTCCAAAAATCCATAAACACCTTTTCCCTTGCCTAGTTTGAGATAATTATAACAAATTTTTAACTATTTTACTATAACAGATTGATGAAAATCAGAAACTGTATCAATCACACCAAAAAAGACTCTGAAATCAGAGTCTTTAGCATTATTTAAATGGCTTATTTGTGCTGTCTCCAAATATGTGTATCAATCAAGCCACAAAAAGCATCCACAGATGAGACACCAGTAAATTCAGATTCACCGGCTAATTTACGAACAAGGGCTTCCATCGTATTTGGTTTGCCATCGTAAGCATTGATATATGTCCCAGTTTGCGGCATATCAGCAAGAGCGAAAGCATGTTGAACAGAAACAACGATAGATGGAATTTCATGAACGTAGAATGGTTGGTCTGGCGTACCTTTAGCAGCTGGCCAAACAATTCGTTGAACCGTTCCACCAGAGTTAACATCAACCAAGTTAATGATTAAATCATAATTGTCAGTCAAGTTAGAAATTGGTTGTTTTTGAGCGTAAACATTAGCAAAGGCTGCCGCACGTTCACTTTCAGGTAACTTCATGATTCTTTCTTCCGTAGATTCCCAAACTGTCACCTGATGACCACGCGCCTCAAGCAATTCTTTAACATGATCAGAAGCTCGTTTTTTATTTCCGGCAATCATAGCACCGAAGCCACCCTTATGGCCTTCAACGTTGACAATCAAGATGCGTTTGTAACGGTCAGGAGTCACAGGGAAAATGTCTTTTTGTTTGTCTTTAACCAGGGTAATGGCTTTATCCGCAACTTGATCGGAAATAGCTTGCGCTTTGTCAGAATGAATACGTGCCATTGCTTCTTCTTTTGGTAAGAATAAGTCTTGACGGCGACCTTCAAATTGATGAAGCCCTAATTTAGCACGGAGACCAAGAGAACGACGAAGAGCATCGTGCAAGCGTTCATCTGAAAGAATACCATTTTCATAGCCTTCCTTCATCCATTGCAAGTCTTCTTCTGGGTCATTAAAAAACAAGAAAAGGTCACAACCAGCTTCAATAGCTGTTGGCAATAATTCACGACGTGGCATTGAAGCCGTCATGGCAACCATGTGAGAGGCATCGGTAACAATTGCCCCATTATAACCTAATTCACCACGCAGTAATTCATCAAGTAATGTTTTGTTTAAAGATGCTGGTAACATCTCATCCAGTTCACGCTCAGGATGCATTTCTTTTTCCACATTTGGCAAGTGGATATGCCCTGACATAATACCAGGTAAACCGGCTTCAATCAATTCACCATAAATGCGACCGAAAGTAGACATCCATTCTTCTTTGCCCATTGGGTTTGAAGCGTAAGATAAATGATGGTCACGCTCGTCAATACCATCGCCCGGGAAGTGTTTGGCAAATGGCATAATGTTGTGCTCCATAATCCCTTTCATGTATTGTTTAGAAAGGTCAATAATTTGATCAACATTTGAACCCCAAGTACGGTTAGCAATAATAGGGTTACGCCAGTTACGGGTAATATCAACAATTGGTGCAAAGGAAGCATTACAACCTACAGCTGAAGCTTCAATACCAGCAATACGCCCCATTTCATAAGCATATTGAGAATCATTTGTTGCAGCAATCTTAATTTCATCACCAACCATAGTACCGTCAGTTACAGCACCATCGCCACCGGATTCGGTATTGGCAGCAATTAACATTGGCCATTTTGATTTGGTTTGTAAAATAAAGTTTTGATCGTAAATCTCACTAGCAGGTCCTTTATTATAACGAACGGCTGCGATATGGTAATCATTTAAAACTTGTGTCAAATAGTCTTCTGAACGACTAGCTCCCATATTGAAGAATAATTGACCAATTTTTTCATCAAGTGTCATCTCGCTAATGGTTTTCTCAACCCAAGCAATTGCTTCCTGATCTAAGTTAAAGGGTTTTTTTGTTAAATCAACTAAATGTGTCATTTTTTTGTCCTTTCTGACAGCTCGTCTATTCTAAGTTTTGCCAAAATGCATCTTTGAATGCTTCTTTATCTTGCTCGCTTAAGTTGCCATTTACAAAAGCATCTGCGATTTTATCTTTTAAATTAAGCCAAGAGAATTCTTCTTTCCCTACAAGAATTGGATAAAAGCTAACAGCATTTTGCTCAGCAGCTGCTAAATCACCAGGTGAATCACCAACCATCATGATTTTTTCAGGGGTAAAGCCTTCTTTAATCAGACCAGCGATGACATCTTCTTTTTTACCTCGGTCTTGACAATATAGGTCGTCAACATGAGCCATCAATCCTTGTTCTTGCCACTCTTCTTCAACCGCTTCTTTATTCGCAGAACTCACAACATAAACTTTTCCTAAATCATGACATTTTGCCAGGGTTTCAAGAGCACTTGGGAAAGCTAAAGCATCACCTTCATAGGCCTTAATCTGACGGTTGACTTCATTTGACCAGTCCAAAGCCTTCAGCAAATCATCACTTGAATTCTTTGCGAGAGCCTCTTCTAAAGACTGATTTGAGAGGGAATTGCTTGTTTCAACCCACTCTTTAAGAGCTGAGATATTTTCCAAACCAGCATATTCCAAGCCCATAACCAAACCAACAAAACGGTTAACGCCACGGGTTTTCGAAAAAAGATTAACCCGATCCCATTCCATCAAAAAGTCTTCTTTTTGGGAAATACCAAAGGTGTCAGCAGCGATGGGACCAAAAAACAATTGGTGTTTGTAGGTCATGGTATCCATGGCACAACCATCGGAATCAACACAAAAGACATAGCTTTGCTTTATATCTGTCATAAGAACCTCCATTTTCCTGTAATTCATCTGATGAATTTATTATATCACGACTTGAAAACGGTGTCAATTAAAAAATAACTTATTTATAAGATAAAATCATATGACCACTTTCTGTTTTTCAAAGAGCTAAGTCATCTATTCGAAAAAATTGTTTGAAATATGAAATGACTGCTTTTTGTGCATTTTCAGATGAATGCTATGGGGTTAGAGCCTGATCACTTTTCGGTCTAAATCAAAAAGCCCCGGGCCTTTAGGGAGATTAACTAAAGGTCAGAGCTTTTATGATTTTTAGAGAAGACACACTATTAGCTTTGCGATGTCACAAAGTGACGAAAAGATTAAACACCTGAGTAGGCAGCAAATCCACCATCGATTGGTAATACGACACCATTTACAAAGCTTGCTGATTGTTCGTCAGCTAGGAAGAAGAGACCGCCGATCAATTCTTCAGCTTCCCCAAAACGTCCCATTGGTGTGTTATTAAGGATTTTTTCTGCACGAGCTGTTGGTTGACCATCTTCAGAGAAAAGAAGGCCACGGTTTTGGTTGGTTACTAGGAAACCTGGAGCAATGGCGTTACAACGGATACCAACTTTAGAGAAGTGAACCGCTAACCATTGGGTAAAGTTACTGATTGCTGCTTTTGCACCTGAATAAGCAGGGATTTTTGTTAGGGGTGTGAAGGCATTCATTGATGAAATGTTAATAATGTTTGCACCTGGACGACCAACCATATCTTGTGCAAAAACTTGTGTTGGTAATAAGGTACCTAAGTAGTTTAGGTTGAAGACAAAACTGATACCTGCTTCATCTAAGTCAAAGAAAGTTTTTGTTTCTGCTGGTAAATCAAGAGCATGGAATTCATTGTCAGTTGTTGCTTTTGGTGAGTTACCGCCAGCACCATTTACTAAGATATCAGTAACGCCAAGATCCTTAAGAACGGCTTGACGAACTTCTTCTAAGTTTTCTTTTGATAAAACATTTGCTTTATAAGCTTTAGCAATGCCACCCTCTGCTTCAATTTCATCAACGAATTTTTGAGCTGCTTCTTGATTAAGGTCTAAGAGGGCAACTTTAGCACCTGCTTTAGCGAATTCTTTAGCCATAAAGCCACAAAGGACACCACCAGCTCCCGTTACAACAACTACTTTATCTTTAAAATCAATTACTCTAGCCATATTATCCTCTTTCTTTTTCTTCCGAATTATTTATTGCCAACTGTTTTTGCTTTAATACCGAAGTCAGGTGTTTTACCTGCTGCACGCATATTTGCTTCATATAAACCATTAAAGTAGGTTGCACCTAAGGCACGATCGTAAAGACCATAACCTGGTGTTTTGGTTTGATCACCCCAAATGCGACGACCATGGTCGGGACGAAGTGACCCTTGCCAATCATAATCTACCAAGAGTTTGATAACACCGTTCATGTCGATATCACCAGCTTGTGACAAGTGAGCTGTTTCTTGGAAGCCCCAATCACCAGCAGTTACATTACGTGTATGCATAAAGTTGATACGGTTTCGTTTCAAAGCATATTCTGTCATAGCAAGGACATCATTTTTAGGATCTGACGCATATGATCCAACACACATGGTAATGCCGTTATTTTCTGAATCATAGATATTCAAGAACCTTTCAACTGCTTCTTGTCCAGTAATAATTCTAGGTAAACCAAAGATTCCATACGGAGGATCATCAGGGTGAATCGCCATTTTTACACCAGCTGCCTCAGCTGTAGGCATGATAGCTTTAATAAAGTAGTCTAAGTTAGCCCACAACTCTTCTTCAGAAATATTATTGCGGTAGTTTTCAATAATGGCTTTCATTTCTTCTTTGGAATATGATGAATCCCAACCTGGTAAGTTTAAGTCATCCGCTACAGGATCAACACCTTCTAAGTCAGATTTTAAGAAAGCTAGGGAAGTTGACCCATCTGGCAGTGGATGGTTTAAGTCAGAACGTGTCCAGTCGAAAACAGGCATGAAATTGTAACAAACAACTGGAATTCCAGCTTGACCAACGTTTTCAATGGATGTTTTGTAGTTCTCAATCAACTGATCACGCGTGTCTTTACCTTGTTTGATATCTTCGTGAACGGGAATTGATTCAATAACTGTAATTTCTAAACCAGCATCCTCTACCATTTTTTTCAATTCTAAAATGTTTTCCAAAGGCCAAGCTTGACCAACAGGAACATCATAAACTGCTGTTACAATCCCTTGCATACCAGGAATAGCTTTAATTTCTTCAAGGGTTACAGGATCATTTTTCCCGTACCATCTAAATGACAATTTCATCTTAATACCTCTAGTTTTCTTTTTAGTTAAAATAGGCTTGCGCATTGTTATAAGCAATGTCCTGAGCCATCTTGCCTAGAGCATCATAATCTTCAGGAACTTGGCCTTGGCTGATCCACTGACCTAAGTAGTTTGCAAGTATTCTGCGGAAATAATCATGACGTTGATAAGACAAGAAGCTGCGCGAATCTGTCAACATACCAACAAAGTTCGCTAAAATACCTTGTTCTGCTAATGCATCCATTTGACTAATCATACCAAGCTTAGTATCCGCAAACCACCAACCTGCACCAAATTGAAGATAAGATTTAACCCCATCTTCATTAGCTTGGAAGTTGGCAAGGGTATTTGCCACCGCAATGTTATAGGATGGGTTAAGGTTATACCAAATCATTTTTGGCAGACTGTCCTTTTGAACAAGATTGTCCAAGAGACGGTTCATATTAAGAGTTAAAGCAGTTTGGTCACCCATGGAATCGATACCAACATCGGCACCTAATTTTTTATAAAGCTCTGAATGATTATTCCGAAGTGCTCCAAAGTGAACCTGTGTGATAAAACCATATTTTTTATAAAGTCGGCATAGTTGGGCAAAAAGTGCTGTTTGCCATTGTTTGATATCTAAAGTAGCCATTTTTTCACCCTTAAGTGCTTTCGCTAACAAGTTATCTAAGACTTGGTCATCAGCTTCTTCAAAGACAATTTCTGTAAAGGAAATGTCACTTGCCTTACAACCATGTTGAGCAAAGTAGGCAATCCGTTCTTCTAAAGCAGCCACAAAAGATTGGAAATCTGTAATCTGACGATTGGTTTTTTCACTTAAGCCTTTAACAAAATCAGCAAATTGAGTATGTTCAATAAAAGCTTGGTCCGGTCTGAAAGTCGGCGCAACAGTTGTTGACATGCTGTCATCAGCCTCCAGTTTTGAATGCCACTCCAGATCATCTAAAGGATTATCGGTTGTTCCTATAAAGGTAACCTTGCTTGCTGCAATCAGTTTTCTTGGTGAGATTTCTTCTTTTTGAATGTAAGTATTGAGACGGTTATAAATCGCTTCAGCATTTGCTTCAGTTAAGACTTCTTCAATCCCAAAGACATTCTTCAATTCCATTGCTGACCAATGGTATACTGGGTTACCATAAGCACGTTCCAAGGTTCTAGCAAAAGCTTTGAATTTGCTTAGTTTATCAGCGCTACCAGTAATCTCATCTTCAGAAACACCGTTAGCACGCATGAGACGCCATTTGTAGTGGTCACCACCTAACCAGATGTCAACAATATTTTCGTAAACCTTGTCTTCAAAGATTTCTTTAGGATCTAAATGGCAATGGTAATCAAAAATAGGTTGGTCTTTAATGTCTTGATAGATGCGTTTCGCAGCACCCGTTTGTAGCATAAAATTGTCATCATTGAAAGCCATAAGCTACTCCTCTTATTTGTCTAAAGCTGAAACAAAAGCTTTTGCAACTTCTGTGACACTTTCGTATCCTTGACTGACAACATTCCGAGCTAAAGCTGAGCCAACACCAACAGCAACCGCACCAGCTTTTTTCCAGTCAGCAACATTATCGATTGAAACACCTCCCGAAGGCATTAAAGCAACTTCTGGGATCGGTCCGTGAATATCTTTAATAAAACCAGGTCCAACTTGCCCCCCAGGGAAAAGTTTAATGATTGGGCAAGAAGCTTCATAGCAGTAACAACTTCTGTAACAGTCGCACAACCTGGGAAATAATAAACCTTATTTTCAATAGCTAAATTTGCTATTGATGGATCAAAATGAGGACTTACTAGGAAGACGGCACCTGCATCAATGGCTTCTTGCGCTAACTTGCTATCCATAACTGTACCAGCACCAATGACCACATCCTTACGATCTGCAAATTCCTCAGACAAATCTGCCATAACTTGGGCTGCATTTGGTATTGAAAAAGTGATTTCAATATTGCGAATTCCTCCAGCAATAGCATAACGTGAAATCTCTTTAGCATCCTCTTCATCCGCTCCACGTACCACTGCAAAAAAGTAATTTTCTTTTAAGACATCTAACATAGTGACCTCCTCATTTGTAATCGTTATCATAATTCTATTATAGAAGTCATCAGATGAATTGTCAAGGATTTTATATTAAAAATCGAAAAAAAAGATCAGATTTCTCTGATCTCCTTCTCTTATTTTTTAGGATTATCTGTAGCCGGTAGACCTTGAATGTCAATTTTCTTATCAAACCAATCGTTTAAAACCGTTTGTCTAACAGTCAATATATGGGCAAGCATGCTATCATATGCAGCAATTGGGTGGCGAGATTGAATAGCTTTTAAAATATTTCGGTGAGCATCAATACTAGTCTGTTTCATCTGACGATTTGAATAATCCTCATTAATGATTTGAATAGACTGATTGATAACCGGAATCATACTGGTAACAGCAATATTACCACTCATTTCCGCCAGCATACTATGGAATTTAACATCCAATTCCAAATGGATGGGATCATTTTCTGCCAGAGCCTTCTCGATAGCTAAGACAACCTCTTCCAACCTAACAATATCTTCGTCGGAAGCAAATTGAGCTGCCCGCTCAGCGATTCTCGGCTCCAAAAGATAGCGTAACTCAAATAAGTCAGTTGTTAACTTAACCCGGTCTTTAACAAAGGCAAAGCCAAAAGGGTCTTCTGCAACACCTTTTTTGGAACTAATGTAGGTCCCTGAACCTTGTCTAACCTCTAAGATGTTACGAGCCGCTAAACTACGAACAGCTTCACGAACAGTACTACGACCAACATCTAAATCTTGAGCTAATTCATATTCATTGGGAAGCTTAGCACCAATGGGATAATCACGTTCTAATATCAATTGTAACAAGCGTTCTGCTGCTTGTTCTACTAATGGTCTAGCCATTTTGTCACCTCTTCTAATTTACCTATTACTATTGTACACTATTTCTTTTTGTAATGGTAATTAGGAATGGCTTGCCAACGTTTTCTGAAATCTTTAACCACTTGTTTGGGCTGACGATTTCTTGAGAAGAGTCCTTTATGATTTCCTTGCACGCGCAGAATCATCAAATTGGTTTCAAAGTCCGCAAAGTTCCAAACCTGTTCTCCAATCAAATTCGGAATCTCATCAAAGACACCATGAGTCATTTCATAAAAGGCTGACTGGAATTCTTCAGTATAAGGAATATCCCAGGAAGAATGGAGACCTGGTAAGGTATCAGCCCCATATTCCGTCATGACGATTGGTTTTTCCGGGAATTTTTCTTGCCATTGCAAGAGTTCTTGACGAAGACCTTTTGCCGCTTTTTTCAAATCACCATGATCTACATACCAACCATAATAACGGTTTAAGCAGATGACATCCACCAAATCCATAGCCAAATCTTTGTCCGGTGTCGCCATCAAGATATTTACTAAGGTAACCGGACGTTTTTGTGGATCCAAGTCTTTATAGAGTTTAACTAAGGGTTCAAAATACTCATGTGCCCCTTGTTCATGACTGGCAGGCTCATTGGCCACCACCCACATGACCACTGATGGGTGATTTTTATCGCGAGCAACCAATTCTTGAATTGCCAATTGATGGGCTTCTTTCGTTTCCATTTTTTGCCAAGTGCCATTATCTTTCCCATCAAGGTCTAGTGATGCGGTAAAGTTTTGGAATAAGCCAACGGCAGGGATTTCATCAATAACAAGAATACCCATGCGGTCTGCCAAGCGCATCATTTCCTCTGAATAAGGATAGTGAGAGGTTCGAAAGGAATTAGCGCCCATCTCTTTCATCAGGTTCAAATCCATTAAGTTAGCTGCCTCATTAAGGCCGCGGCCGTTTATAAAGGTATCCTCATGTTTTCCGAAACCTTTAAAGTAAACTGGCTTGTTATTAATTAAGAATTGGCCATTTTGCACAGCGATTTTCCGGAGACCAAAAGGTTCTTCATAGACATCTAACAGCTGACCATTCTTGTATGTTTCGATCCGAGCTGTGTATAGGTAAGCATCTAGAACTTCCCAAAGTCTGATTTGGTTAAGGTGGATGTCAGACGATTCAGACTCAGCTAGGATTTTACCATCATCATCCATAATGGTGAAACGATAGCTATCAACAGCTTGGCTAGTTTCTACTGCGATATGAAGGTCGGCACTAGATAAATCATCTGATAGTTGGGATGTAATGACAATATCACTAATATGGTTTTTGGGTCTAACAACTAATTTAACGGGACGATGAATGCCAGCATAGTTGAAGAAATCAAAGTTTTCTTTAACAACTTTGCGAACTTGGCCATCTTCATCAATTTCTTCAGAATAATTACCTACTGGAAGGGTACTGTAATCAAGTATATTATTGGCACAGACTGATAAGCGTAAGCTAGACTCATTAACTAATTGATCAGGTACAACTATCTCGAAAGGTGTAAAGCCACCTTTATGTTGACCAAGCAGTTGTCCATTGACATAGACTTTGGCATGATGGGTTACTGAGCCAAAACGCAAGACCAACTCTTCATTTTCAGCTACTTTAGGAATTTCAAGTGTTCTTTCATACCAGAAGTCACCAATGTAATTACGTTTATCTTTATCAACAACCACATCATTAAAAGAACTTGGAACAACCATAACTTCTTCATTTGATAAAATTTCATCTGGATTATGGTTTCCTAATTTAAATTGCCATAAACCACTCAAATCATAGACACTTCTACTTTTACTTAAACTTGGATATAACATTATTTTTCTCCTTATCGTTTGATTTCATGTGACTCTTGGTATAATAATTGTTCAATATCGTGTTTAGTCACAACATTAATATCACCTTCAATAGTATGTTTAAACTTAAAGCAAGCCATGGCTATATCGAGAACTAATTGAGCTGGTGATTGTTTTAATAAGCCATGAATCAGTCCTGCAGTAAAGGCATCACCTGTTCCAACACGATCTAGCACTTGAATGCCAGCTTTCTCAGTTTTATAGAGTTTACCATCTTGATAGAGAAAGCCTTTCAATTGGTATTCATTGGTATGAGTACTTTCTCTTTGGGTAAAAGCAATGCTTTCTAATTGGTAACATTCAGCTAATTCCTTAAGAACTTGCTTTAATAACTCTTGATCTTTATAGGGCCTTGTTAGGCCTAGTTCATCTTTCAAGTCTCCTTCTTGACCTGGCAAATCAATGGGCTCAAGACCAATACAAACATCAGCCAGTTTTAAAAAGGGTGATAATTTTTCTCGGGCATCTTGGAAAGAATCCCATAAGCTAGCTCGGAAATTCAAATCAAAGGATATTTTTATCCCTAATCCCTGTGCCTTCTCCATTAAGAAATAGGTTAAGTCATACAAATCAGTCGTTAATGCCGGCGTGATGCCTGAGACATGGAACCAATCTGCTCCATCAAAAACCTTTGCAAAATCAAAATCAGCCAGTTTACTTTCCCAAAAAGCAGAGTACTTTCGGTCATAGGTGACTCGACTAGCACGCAAAGAAAAGCCTTTTTGATAGAAATAGAGTCCTAGACGATGACCTTTTCTAAGAATATAATCTTGGCCGATTTGTTTAGAAAAAAGAAATTGTTCTGTCATCCGTCCCAAGTCATTATCAGGAATGACTGAAATCAAGGAAACGTGAAGACCCAGTTGCGCCAACGTCGCCAAGACATTAAGCTCTGACCCTCCGAACTGACAATCCAATTGATTGGCCTGTGTTAAGGTCTGGTATTGAGGTGGACTTAAACGTAATAAAATTTCACCTAATGAAACGACTTTTTTCACATTAACCTCCTATATAATTCTTTTCATATAAAGAAAACAGCTCACTTGAGGTGAAGCTGTTTCTTTGAATTAGTCTTTGTCGACTGGATAATCGGTTACATCAACATAATCCATATCAGTTAATGGTACGTTTTTAGCAATCGCTTTAACACGTTCATCACTTGAAGCAGACTTCATGACTTGAATTTTTTCTTGAATGCGAACCATTTCTTCTTTGTCTAGTTTATAGAATTTCATTAAGAAAAGAGCAACTAGTAAAGAGATAAATGGAATACCTACTAATAAGATAATTGTAGCCATTTTAAGTTCTGGTGTCAAAGGTGTTTCCATTGTTGGGAATTTTTTCGCAAAACCAATTGTCGCTAAGATAGCTCCGACAACCATTGGTGCAAAAGATGATGCAATCGAATCTGTTAAGGAGAAGATTGTTCCAATCATCCCTGAAACATAACGACCAGATTCAGATGTTTCATAGTCAGAAATATCCGCACCCATTGTTAATACAAGTCCTGCTGGTGCCTGGCTTAAATAGCGCGCAGCAATATAAGTGATGATAAATGTAATGGTATATAAATTAATGTTTGTTAAACTTAAAGAACCAGGTTTACCAAAGAATAGAACGACTCCGAATACAAGAAGTGACATTAGAGATAACTGTAATGCCTTAATATATGAGAAACGTAAGCCTTTTTTACGTGCCATTGCTGAAATCCAGATATTGATTAAGACACCAGGAACAACAAAGAGTAATGAGAATTGACCAGATAAGCCATAGTTACCAAAAAGGATTCCGTAAAGCATTACCATAACAACTGAATCCCCAAAGAATTGAACAGTGAATTTTACCAAAGCAGCTGCTATAGAAAGCACTTGTAACGGTTTGTTACCTTTAAGAACTTTCCAATAATCTTTGAGTTGCGTTTTCTGTGTTTTCTCACCGAGTCCAAAATATTCTTTACGGTCTTTAGACCAAATGCCAATAACTGCGAGGGTAGCCAATACTGCCGAAATAACAATGGTACCATAGATTAAGGCATTAAAGAATTGAGGAGTAAAATTTCCAAACTTAGGAATTAAGAATGAGGAAACAACGAATTGTCCACCTGTCATCAATGAAGTGTCATAACTGCATCTACGATATTGAAGATTGGACGTTGTTTTGGATCATTGGTAAGAGCTGTTTGCCCTGCTTTAGTAATGGTTTGTTGCATTGAATACCCGATTTTATGAATAATCAAAACAATGACAAATAGAGGGAAACGGATACCTTGATCAACATTTGCTAAAGCTAAGAGCATAATCAATGATAAGGCGGTAATGATATTACCAAGAATCAAAATTGGACGGTATTTCCCGAATTTTGTTTCCGTCTTATCAATTAGAATTCCGATTGCCGGGTCAATAAAACCATCAAAAATTCGAATGTAACCCATAATCTGACTAACAAAGATCGCTGCTAGACCTAAGATACCTGTAGAAAAGTAAGTCACAAACATAAAGGCAAATAAATAAATATTTGTGGATGCGTTATTTAGAGCAAATAGCACTAATTGCCAAACTTTCGCACGATTGTATGTGACAACTTCTTGTCTTTCCTCAAATGTTTTCTCCATCAGAGAAACCTCCTTGTTTTTGCTACCCTTTTTTGGAAGCGTTTTATTTACAAGTTAATAATACTATTCGTCTGATGAATTGTCAACTCTATTTTTGAAAAAATATTAATTTTATAAAAAAACCAGTAAATCCGGAGAGATTATAACCGATATTTTATAGAGATTCTTTAATTCATCTGATAAATATAGTTGGTATCACGTAAATCATCAGACAAAAAGAGCCAGGGACAATCCTATCCCTGGCTTTATATTTTTTAGATATCGAATGAAAGCAAGTTTCAAACTGGTGTTTTTCTAACTTCCTGATCTATTCTTCGATCAAAGAGATATCTGCACCTAAATCTTGAAGTTTCTTAATGATATTAGCATAGCCGCGTAAAATAAATTCAATGTTACGAATTTCTGTTTTTCCTTCTGCCATCAATCCTGCTGTCACAAGTGCTGCACCTGCTCTTAAGTCAGTTGCTTTTACTTGAGCACCCGTCAATTGATTTGGACCATGATAGACAATTTGTCCACCAACAATAGAAATGTCAGCTCCCATTCGTGCCATCTCCGGAACATGGTTGACCCGTTTTTCGTAGATGGTATCAATAATGGTTCCACGTCCATTTGCTGTTAATAAAAGTGGTGTCATTGGTTGTTGTAAGTCGGTAGCAAAACCTGGATATGGTGATGTTTTGATATTAACAGCTTTAAGATTTTCTTGTTTTTCAACAAAAATGGCATCTTCTTCAACTGTCATCCGTACACCCATTTCTTCAAGTTTGGCAATAAAACTCTCAAGGTGCTCATAAAGAACATTGGTAACTTTAACACCATCACCAATCGCTGCCGCCAAAGCAATATAGGTACCTGCTTCAATACGATCGGGAATCACTTGGTGATTCGTTCCATGAAGGGTATCAACACCCTCAATAGTGATGATATCCGTACCCGCTCCCCGAATATGAGCACCCATATTGTTTAATAAGGTTGCAATATCGATAATTTCTGGTTCTCTAGCCGCATTCTCAATAACGGTTTTCCCTTCAGCTCTGGTTGCTGCTAACATGGTGTTGATTGTTGCCCCAACACTTACCGTGTCCATATAGATATGGGCACCATGGAGACGACCATCCTTAGCTTCAAGATGCATATTTTCCCCCTCAAAGGAAACCTCTGCCCCCATAGCTTCAAAAGCTTTAAGGTGAAGATCAATAGGACGAGGTCCTAGGTCACAGCCACCAGGAAGACCTACAGTAGCTTTACCAAAGCGACCTAATAGTGAGCCATAAAAATAATATGAAGCTCTTAGACTATTAATTTTTCCGTAAGGCATGGGAATACTTTGAACTTGACTTGGGTCAATAACAAGAGTCTCTCCTTGATAATCAACCTCAGCACCCATAATTTCCATGATTTCGACTAAAGAAGCCACGTCACTGATGGCTGGAACACCATCTAAGGTAACTTTATCGCCAGCTAAAATAATTGCTGGAATCAATGCCACAACACTGTTTTTAGCGCCAGAGACCGCTACTTCCCCTGACAATCTTTTGCCACCGTTAATGATAATTTTTCGCATACTTTCAAATCTCTCTTAAACTAGAATTCAACCTTTTTATTTTATCATAATTTAATGAGCAATACAAATAGCTTGAATGGGCAAACTGCTTCGATAAAGACCTTAAAAGGCTATTTTGCAGTAAAAAAAGATAGACAAGACTGTCCATCTTTATAAAAAATTAAAATTGTAACAAAAATTTAACCAAGTAAAGCTTTCAATTGCTCCACCTTGTCCGTTTTTTCCCATGGTAAATCAATGTCAGTCCGACCCATATGGCCATATGCAGCTGTTTGCTTATAAATAGGTCTCTTTAAATCAAGCATTTTGATGATTCCGGCAGGACGGAGATCAAATAATTGTCTCACTGCTGCTTCAATGCGCCCCTCTTCAACAGTTGCCGTATTGAAGGTATCAATTCTAACAGACACAGGCTGGGCAACACCGATAGCATATGCTAATTGCACTTCAGCTTTTCGAGCTAGTCCAGCAGCAACAATATTTTTGGCAATGTAGCGAGCTGCATATGATGCGGAGCGATCCACTTTAGTGGCATCTTTACCTGAGAAAGCACCACCACCGTGACGTGAGTAACCACCGTAAGTGTCCACGATAATTTTACGACCAGTCAAACCAGAATCCCCTTGAGGTCCTCCAATAACGAAACGGCCAGTTGGATTAATAAAGAAGCGGGTTTGCTCATCTAATATGTTAGCTGGAATAACCGCTTTTACCACTTGTTCAATCACATCCTGACGAATTTGCTCATTAGTCACATCAGGGTCATGTTGAGTGGAAATAACGACAGTATCCACGCGCACTGGTTGGTCAGCTTCATCGTACTCAACAGTAACTTGCGATTTGGCATCTGGACGCAAATATGAAATAGCTCCAGATTTACGCAAATCAGCTAATTTTTTAACCAATTTATGTGACAGTGAAATTGGTAAAGGCATCAATTCTGGTGTTTCATCGATAGCAAAACCAAACATCAAACCTTGGTCGCCAGCACCGATCATGTTTAAATCATCTGCTTGCCCCTCACGTGCTTCAAGAGCCTCATTAACACCCATGGCAATATCAGCTGATTGTTCCACTAGAGATGGATGCACACCAACAGCATTAGCCGAAAAACCATATTCGGCTTCAGTATAGCCAATTTCAGCAATGGTATCACGAACCACTCGGTTAATATCAACATAAGCTTTGGTTGATATTTCCCCAAAAACATGAACTGAACCAGTATAAACAACTGTTTCTGCTGCCACATGGGCATCAGGATCCTCAGTAAGAATAGCATCTAAAATGGCATCAGAAATTTGATCAGCAATCTTGTCAGGATGCCCCTCTGATACAGATTCAGACGTGAATAATTTACGTTCTGACATAAAAATGTCCCCCTTTTAAAATAATAAAAGCTTACCAGTTTTGTTCTGGTAATATCAATTCGGCCAAATGCACAATGCATAACAACCTTGTCGAGTTAAAAAGTTACAAAGAACCAGAATCACTTCTGCCTTTTCGGGACTCATTAACTTTACTATTATATCATTTTATGACTGTTTGGCTAGAGCCATTTTTGCCTTATCAATTTAGAGCCTAAAGAAACAGTAGAAAGCCAAGGAGTGAACTTGAAAATTCCTTGAAATGTACTATACTAGAAGCATGAAAACATCAGAAAAAATATACACCCTTTTAGCCCAAAAAAAGGATTTTGTCAGCGGTGAACTCTTAGCAGAGAAGTTGGATTTATCCAGAACATCCATTTGGAAAGCTATCAAAACATTAGAGAATCAAGGTCTTCAGATTGAAAAATCAAAAGTCAAAGGATATAAACTCCTAGGAGGAGATATCCTGCTAGCAGAAAGCATTAGCCAAGAAGTCGGCTTTCCAGTTACCTTGATGGAAAAGAGCAGTTCTACCCAACAAGATGCCAAAGATAATATCGCCCAAAATGGGGTAAGCCCTCAACTCTTTTTGGCGCCAAGTCAAACAAAAGCCAAGGGCCGGATGAATCGTGACTTCTTTGCCTCAGAAACGGGTGGCATCTACATGTCCCTTCGCCTCCGCCCCAATGTGACTTACGACCAACTGCTGCCTTATACTTTGATCGCTGCCTCAAGTGTCGTCAAAGCCATCTCTCGCCTGACAGGCATCGAAACAGAAATCAAATGGGTTAACGACATCTATTTAGGGCAAAAAAAAATAGCCGGGATAATTACAGAAGCCATAACCTCTGTTGAAACCGGACTGATTACAGATGTGATTATTGGTATCGGCCTAAACTTCGATATCCCAGAATTCCCAGCAGACATTTCTAATAAGGCTGCTTCTCTTTTCCAGGGCGATGCCCAATCAGCCGTAACCAATTAATTACTGAAATATGGAAACTCTTCTTTGAAATCCCCGTCAAGGACCACTTAAAGGTCTATAAAGAAAAATCTTTAGTCCTGGGCAAACAAGTCACTTTTATCGAAAATGACCAAACCATCCAAGCCCAAGCCATTGATATCACAGATCAAGGCCATCTCATTGTTAAACTGACAGATGGCCAAGAAAAGATATTAAGCAGCGGCGAAATTAGTCTTTCTTCTTGGTAACCTTAGTCGCCTTCAAAATTGACTGAGTAAATTTTTGGATATTATAAGCCTTACGCAAATCTCTAACTAGGAGAAAGCCCCAAAAAGTCGCAAAAAGGTAATTCCCCGACAGCAACGCATCATTGAAAAAATATGTTTCAAAAGCACAAATAAAAGTAATAATGAAAAATTGTCTAATTGTCATATTGATATTATATCACAAAAGTTATTTTGCTAAACCTTTGATGGCTTTAAGATAGGCGTTTGTAGCTATCAACTCGAGAGTCGAAAGATTTAGTCGTCTATTTAACTCATAACATTGCAATAATTGCCATTTCAAAAATGAAATGGCTTTTTTTGATTTTTCATTTAAGATGCGACGATATCTAACCTTAGTTATTGCCAAAGTGGACTGATTTAACCTATGTTGAAGTTCTTTATAGAGTATTCTAAAGTATAAAAAGATCTTACATGAATCTGACAGAAAAAATAAAATTTTAGATCATAAATAATTATTTTATTTATATCCTCTAAATTTAATAATTGACACGTGTTTCAACACGTGTTATATTATTGGTGTAAGGAGAAACACAGTTTTATGCCAAAAACAAAACCTTACAGATTAGTTGTAAAAATCATGAAAAAAAAACGGTTGGGAAAAAGTCCGAACTGAAGGAAGTCATGAGATTTATCGCCATACAGATGGTCGGATGTGCCCCATTAAGTGTACAAAAAAAGATATACCTAGTGGAACATTAACTAATATTGTTCGTATCACAGGGCTGGACTTTTAATTGTTCCCCCTTTGATACCATAAGGAGGTACTGTATGCTAGAAAAAATCTTATATCCCTGTATTATCACTGAGGAAGATAACGTATTTTATGTAAATTTCCCTGATATCAAAGCTTGCTTTACAGACGGAGATACTTTAGAAGAAGCCATTTATAATGCAAAAGACGTTTTGACTGGAGTACTCATTGATATGATAGCGAACAATGAAGAGTTTCCAAAACCTATTTTTCCTAAATACGAAGAAAATGAAAAAGTCGTATTTATTGATGTTTTAAAAAGCTATATTTATTCTAAGGCAGACAATCGTTCAATAAAAAAAACATTAACTATTCCAAAATGGCTTAATGATTTAGGCACAGAACAAGATATAAATTTTAGCCAGCTTCTTCAAGAAGCTTTAAAAGAGAAATTAAATGCATAAAATCAGCACCTGTAGGTGCTTTTTTCTTATCAGAAAATATCATAATCTGTTATCCAACTTAACAAAATTCTATTTTTTATTTAAAGGAAATGTAAGATTTAAATATCTTTGCTATTAACACAAGCAGTATTAACCAAACACCATAAATGATTGTCTCTTAAATTTACAATTATTGTAATAAACAAAAAGAGCATGGAGTCTTCTGAACCGCCCATCAAAAGTTAGAATAACTCTAACTTTGGGGACGGTTCATTTCTTCCCATCTCTTTTTTAATCTTCACTCGTTTTAATTTTATCCATTAAAAAGTCAAAACCTTCCGGTATCTCGGTTGTAGGTTTTTCTTCAACCACTTCTTGTGATTGGGATTTCATCTGTTTAGCAAATTCACTGCGGATATGGTTAAAGTCAGCTCTGGGAACAGCCAAAATATTTGGTGAAAAACCAGCTGCCTTACTCATAATATTGCCAAAAACATCATTCAAATCTTTACGATTCATGGCTTGTTCAGCATTAAAAGCTGCTTCAAAGGCAAGAATGGCATTCTCTCCGTTAGCCAAAACAGGTTCTGACCCTAAAAGCAAGGCCCGATCTTGTGCTGAAATGGAATCCAGAATTTCATTCCAAGCCGATTTCAAGGATTCTAAATATTGTCTTGATTTCTCACTATCTTGAACCGTTTCTTCCATAATAGTCAAGATTTTTTGACGATCCACCTTGTAGGTAAAGGTTTGACGACTCTTAACAGCTCTGACAGGAGTTGAGGACTGGCTTGTTCCCTGAAGTCCCTGAGATTCCATTTTCTCAATAGATTCTTTTAGCAGCGCGACTTCGGTCCTGAGACTTTCTAACTGGGCCACCAAATCTGGCGATGCTTCTAAGCTGCTGATCTCGCCAGGATTAGCCAAAGCAATGGTCATCATTTCTGCATAAATGCGAGGATGAGACCCTTTTTTAATTTCCGGCAGATAATGGGTAATGGTCGCAATCATGGCATAAATTTCCTGGCTATTCAGTTGCAGGTTATCTTGAAAATGCTGAGATTGGAAGTACAAATCCGAACCCGCCTTGGCCAAAAGGAGGTCACGCAAATAGGTTAGTAGGTCAGTGGCAAAACGACTCATGCTCTTGCCATTTTCGAAAATCGTGGCCAGTTGAGCAAGTGCTTCTTGGGCATTCTTTTGCTTAATCTCAAAAACATAAGTGTCCAGTGCCGCCAAGCTAATTGAGCCTGTGATTTCTTCAGCAATGGCCAAATCCACTTGATCCTCAGAAGATAAACTGAGGGCTTGATCCAAAATCGACAAGGCATCACGCATACCCCCTTCAGCACGGCGAGCAATTAAATCAAGAGCTCCCTCCTGATAAGGAATGTCTTCTGTCTCTAAAATCCAAGCCATGTGATTGGCAATATCATTTTGCTTGATAGACTTAAACTCAAAGCGTTGGACTCGTGATAAGATGGTCGCTGGAATTTTATGAAGTTCAGTAGTTGCCAAAATAAAGACAACATTTTCAGTCGGTTCTTCCAAGGTTTTCAAAAGGGCATTAAAGGCACCCGTCGATAACATGTGGACCTCATCAATGATGTATACTTTATAGGTGGCACGACTTGGGGCATAGGTCGATTTATCGCGAATATCCCGAATCTCATCAACACCATTATTCGAAGCTGCATCGATTTCAATAACATCTTCTAAGCTACCATTAGTAATATCATGACAAATATCACAGTTATTACATGGTTCACCATCTACTTGATTGGGGCAGTTCATGGCTTTGGCAAAAATTTTGGCAGCTGAAGTCTTCCCTGTCCCACGAGGTCCAGAGAAAAGGTAGGCATGACTAATTTTTCCACTAGCTACTGCTTGTTTCAAGGTTGTCGAAACGACTTTTTGTCCAACCATTTCAGAAAAAGTCTGGCTGCGATATTTTCGATATAAGGCTTGATACATTAATTTTCAACTCCAAACATTTCAAAATTAAAGTGGCTAGCTTGGACTAATATTTCCAAAAAGGCCTCCAAATACTTTTGATCTACCTGATCATAATCGTCAACCAATTCCGAATCCAAATCAAGAACCCCCACTAATTTTTGATTCTTAAAAATGGGGATGACGATTTCGCTACGAGCTTTGGAATCACAAGAAATATAATTGGCATGTTTGGTAACATCCGCAACAATTAAAGTCTTTTCTTCCAAAGCAGCCTGACCACAGACACCTTTACCTAAGGGGATATGGACACAGGAAACACCACCTTGAAAAGGTCCTAAAATTAATTCCTGACCATCAAATAAGTAAAAACCGGTAAAAACGGAGTGTGGCAAGGTAGTCATCAAAAGAGCGCTGGCATTTGATAGATTAGCCAAGGCATTGCTTTCATTAGCAAACAGGGCTTTTGCCTGTTCAATCATTAATTGGTAATTCATTTCTTTAGTGGTCGTATTCATTGTTCTATTATACCATACCTGTCCCTTTTCTTTAAGATTTACTTTTCTCACAAAGAGCAAGTAAAAAGCCAAGACATATAGCCCTGGCTTGTACTGCTATTCTATTTTTGGAAAAAATAAACATAAATATAATAGGCTGCTACAAAGATAATGGCAATGCCTAGATACCAAGAAACTTGGAAGTACCATTTTTGCGTCTTATGATGGAAAAGTTTACCACCTAATAGTGCACCGAAACCACCAAAGAAAAGGGCTGAAAGAATCAATGTCCGTTCTGAAATACGCCATTGGTCCTTAATGGCTTTGCGCTTGTCGATGCCATATAAGGCAAAAACAACGATGTTCCAGGTTAATAATATACTTAAAAGGGCGATGACCAATCCTACTCTCCTTGATGTTCTGCTAGAATACTAGCAATTTTAGTATTGATTAAATCAATAGCGACAACATTACTTACCCCTTCAGGCACAATAATATCAGCATAACGTTTACTTGGTTCAATAAATTGATGGTACATTGGCTTTACAACTGTTGTATATTGCTCAATAATGCTATCCAAACTTCTACCACGTTCCATCATATCACGTTTAATGCGACGGATAATCCGGATATCATCATCGGTATCAACAAATAATTTGATATCCATTAATTCACGCAGACGTTCATCTTCTAAAACAAGAATTCCTTCGACGATGATAACATCTTGTGGCTCTTGTCTAAAGGTCTTATCACTTCTGGTATGAGCTTTGTAGTCATAAACCGGAATATCGACTGGGCGACCTTGAAGCAATTCTTTTAATTGCTCAATCATAAAATCCGTTTCAAAAGCTAGTGGATGGTCATAATTAGTTTTGACACGTTCCTCAAAACTGAGATGAGCTTGATCTCGGTAATAGGAGTCATGTTGAATCATGGCAATCCGAGCATTTGGGAAGCTGTCCAAAATTGCTCTGGAAACACTGGTTTTTCCGCCTCCGGAACCACCTGTTACACCGATAATAATGGGTTTCTTGTGCATGTGTTACTCCGTCTCTAAAAGTCTTCGGTATATTTTACCAAATTTCCTATCAATTTGCTATCTATTCTGATTATTAAATACAAGACTTGGATTTTTAGGAACTTAGGCTTTTTCATGCTATAATGGAATAACTAAAGTTAAAGGAATTTACATGATTACAAAATTACCGCAAATTTGGCAAAATCAATTATCTGAACGCCAATTTAATCAATTCACTCCAATTCAAGAAGCAGTTTTTCATCCCATCTTGGATGGACAAAATATCCTAGGGATTAGTCCGACAGGAACAGGAAAAACCCTAGCTTATCTACTTCCAAGCCTCTTAAAGATTGAGAGTAAAAAAGCACAACAACTCTTAATATTAGCTCCAAATACCGAGTTAGCTGGACAAATTTTCGAAGTAACAAAGGAATGGGCAGAGCCACTAGACTTAGTTGCGCAACTCTTTATATCAGGTACAAGCCAAAAACGTCAAATTGAACGCCTAAAAAAAGGGCCCCAAATTATTATTGGAACACCTGGTCGGGTCTTTGAATTAATTCAACATAAAAAAATTAAGATGATGAATGTCGATACCATCATCCTAGATGAATTTGATGAACTCCTAGGTGATTCACAATTCCGATTTGTTCAAAAAATAGCTCACCATGTTCCACGTGATCATCAAATGATTTATATGAGTGCAACCGATAACGTCTCTAAAGATGTCCTTGAAACAGGTACTCAGACCATTGACTTAACTGGAGAAGGTTTAAGTAATTTAGAACACTTTTATATTCAAGTTGAAAAAAGAGATCGTCTCGATCTCTTACGGAAATTTGCTAATATTCCCGATTTCAGAGCCTTAGTCTTTTTCAACAGTCTCTCTGACTTAGGTGCAACTGAAGAAAAATTACAATTTATGGGCACTAATGCAGTATCACTTGCAAGTGATGTTAATGTTAAATTCCGCAAAACTATTTTAGAAAAATTCAAGGATCATCAAATTCCCTTATTATTGGCGACCGATTTAGTAGGTCGTGGTATTGATATCGACCAATTAGAATATGTCATTCAGTTTGAAGTTGCGCGTGACAAAGAGAATTATACGCACCGAGCTGGTCGAACTGGTCGAATGGGTAAAGCAGGTAGTGTCATCACTTTAGTCAATCATCCTGAGGATGTCAAAAAATTAAAGAAATTTGCTCAGGTTTCTGAACTAACTTTACGAAATCAAGAATTAAAAAGAAAATAATAGTTAAAAAAAAAAAGTGAGTCTAGGATGAAATGTCCGAGACTCACTTTTTTACTACTGACTTAACTATGTCCCATTAACTGACTAACAGTGACACACTTATAACCTTCTTTTTTAAAATATTCTAATATGGTCGGTAGTGCTTCTACTGTCGTTTTATGAATATCATGCATCAAAACAACGCCACCTGGTTGCAATTGACTTTTGATATTTGCCATCATGGTTGGGTATTATGATTATCCCAATCTCTAGTATCAACTGTCCAAAGCATCTGATTCATTGCTGAAGCTTTTTTGACAACTTCATTTGTTGCACCATAAGGTGGCCTTAAATATATAGGCTTTTGGCCACAAGCCTTAGCAATGGCATCATTTGTTGATTGAACTTGATTTTGAATTTGCTCTGGGGCCAATTTAGTTAGATTGGGATGGTCCCACGAATGATTACCAATCTCATTACCACTGTCATGTACCTTCTTAACAAGTTCCTGATTTGCTGCTACTTTAGATCCTAGCATAAAGAAAGTTGCTTTAGCCCCATATTTAGCTAATAATTCTAATACTCGAGGAGTTGTCTCTGGATTAGGACCATCATCAAAAGTTAGAGCTACCATTTTTTCGTTAGCAACTTTTGCTGCAGCTTCCTCTTTTTTCTTTTTCTGATAATCGTCATAGGCTACTTTAGTTTGACCACTTAAATAGATAGGATTAATCACATCGAAGAGATTCTGGAAAGCTATCTCTTTTTTATCCTGGACAAGGATACTATTCTCATCTATTTTAAGGGAATCACTTAAAACGCCATTTTTTTCTGTTAGATGACCTGTAAGTGTCGGATCAAATACAGTATCTGGATCTAATTTTTTAATTTCCTCAGCTATTCGGTCTATATGACCATTAACCAAATCTGTCACTCGAAATTGCTGATAGTCATTCGTGACATGATAGCTACTGATAACCTTGTCAGATTTCTTAGTCACTTTTAAGAATCCCTTGCGATAAGTTACTTGATGAATACTTGCTAGTTTAACATTTTGCAAGGAGCTTTTAGTGAATTTCGGAATTATCAGAACAAATTCAGAATCTGATCTTTTCTCTTTATATAATGATAGCGGTAAATTTCCTTGGTAAAAATCGGCATTATTTTTTAAGGGGGCAAAATAATAAAAGTCAACTTTTCCTTGCTTTAAGTTTTCTAATGATTGATAGGCTCCTTCTTCCTTTAAGGCATTTTTTTCCTGCTTAATAATCTCGTTTAGTTTCCCTTGAATATATTTTTCATGAAAAAGAAAGGCTGAAAGACTAAAACCCAAAATGAGAAAAAGGGTAATAATGATATATGAAAGTTTCTTCATAGTTTCTCCTTATAAAACTGTATCATTAGTTTAACACAAGACACCCAAAAAAGAAATGAATATTCCGAAATTTATCATCATAAAATTATTAAATAATAGAAAAATTAGAATCTTGCTATTGATAAACAAAAAAACTAGCTATTCCGAAAATGGAATAACTAGTTCTTAATGAATTTATTATTGTATGGACTTGACTGGGTAATTATGCAATGTCAAAAACAATTGATTTTAAGTTAGTCATAGCATCAATTGAGTATTTAACACCTTGAACGCCTGCACCAGATTTCTTAGCTCCTAAGAATGGGAAGTTATCTGTACCACGTTGGGTTTTGTTGTTAAGATGAACTGTTCCAACTTCCAATTGCTCTGCAATAGCAAAGGCATTTGGGAAATTATTTGTAAAGACAGAAGCTTGCAAACCATACTCTGAAGCATTTGAAATTTCGATAGCTTCTTCAACTGATTTAACACGGATGAATGGTAAGACTGGTCCAAATGGTTCTTCCCAAGCTAAACGCATATCTGTCGTCACATTATCAAAGACTACAGGTGAAATCAAATTATCTTCACGTTTGATTTCAGTTAAGGCTTTGGCACCTTTGTCAGTTGCGTCATTAATCAGTCCCTCAACAAAATCAGCTGCTTTTGTATCAATCAATGGCGTAATATCAGCATTGTCAGCTGGCATGCCAACAGATAATTTAGACACAAGGTCACAAACATGTTTTTCAAGATCATCAGCAACTGAATCCATCACTAATACTCGTTTAACAGCTGTACAACGTTGTCCTGAATAACCAAAGGCACCTGCAACGATATTTTTTGCTGCTAAAGCTAAATCAGCATCTTCTAAAACAATTGCAGAGTCTTTACCACCAAGTTCTAACATGATAGGACGCATACCAGCCAATTGACCGATACGTTCTCCAACTGGAGTTGAACCTGTAAAGTTGATGAAGTTAACAGCGTCATGTTCTACAATGTAGTCACCAATAACTGAACCACGTCCTGTAATTGTGTTAAAGACCCCAGCAGGTACACCAGCTTCAGCAAATACTTCAGCTAATAAAAGACCTGAAATTGAACCTTGTGTTGGTGGTTTAAGGGCTACAACATTCCCAGCGATGAGAGCTGGAGCAATTTTAGAACCTGCTAAATTAATTGGATAGTTAAATGGTGAAATGGCTAGTACCAGACCCACAGGTTCATGGCGAACAATAGCAATTTTTTTCTTACTTGATGCTTCAAAACTTCCGCCTTCAAGGACTTCACCTTCCATACGGATGCCTTCTTCTGCTGCATAGTTGATAATCTCAGCTGTACGAACAACTTCGCTGACAGCTGCTTTATGACCTTTAGCAACTTCTTTTGAAAGAATAGCACCAATTTTTTCAGCATCACGAACTAGGATATCAGCTGCTTTGTGTAGAATTGCTGCACGTTCAACATAAGAAAGTTCACGCCATGCTGGAAAGGCTTTTTTAGCAGAATCATAGACAAAGTCTACTTCTTCTGTTGACATAGCAGGTACTGAACCGAGTTCTTCACCTGTAGCTGGAGCATAGATTTTAATTTCATTTTCAGAAAGTTTCCACTCTCCGTTGACAAGATTTTTATACTGTTTAGTCAATTTACTTATCTCCTTTTTAGATAATACAACTATTCTATCACTTTTTCAGGATATTTCAATCTTCTGATATGGTTATTGTCAGAAAATTATAAAAATTTGATACATCAAATTGTTGAGTACATAAAAAGAAGTTGGTTTCCCAACTCCTTATAATTAAGCTTCTGGTAAATATGTTTTTGCTAATTCAAGTACTTCTTCAGCTGTTGAACATTCTGTTAAAGCACGTTGTGCGTATTCACGCATTTTAGCTGTATCTAAAGTTTTCATCAAGCTACGTGTCCGTAATACTGAAGTAGCTGACATAGAGAATTCATCTAAGCCCATACCCACAAGTAATGGAACAGCTTGTTGATCTCCAGCCATTTCTCCACACATACCAGCCCATTTACCTTCAGCATGTGCTGATTTAATAACGTTGTTGATTAAACGTAGGATTGATGGGTTATATGGTTGGTAAAGGTATGAAACTTGTTCATTCATACGGTCAGCAGCCATTGTGTATTGAATTAAGTCGTTTGTTCCAATTGAGAAGAAGTCTACTTCTTTCGCAAATTGGTCAGCCAACATTGCTGCTGCAGGGATTTCAATCATGATACCAACTTGGATGTCATTGGCAACTGCGATACCTTCTGCTTCAAGTTTAGCTTTTTCTTCATTGAAGACAGCTTTTGCTGCACGAAATTCTTTCAAAAGTGCAACCATTGGGAACATAATACGAAGTTGTCCGTGAACAGATGCACGTAATAAGGCACGCATTTGTGTACGGAACATGGCATCCCCTGTTTCAGAAATTGAAATACGAAGGGCACGATATCCCAAGAAAGGATTCATTTCTTTAGGAAGGTCAAAGTATGGTAACTCCTTATCACCACCGATGTCCATTGTACGAACCACAACTGGTTTACCATTCATTCCTTCTAAAACAGCTTTGTAAGCTTCATATTGTTCATCTTCAGTTGGGAAGTCTTGTGAATCCATGTATAAGAATTCTGTACGGTAGAGACCAACTGCTTCCGCACCATTTTCGTTAACGCCTTCAACGTCTTTTGGTGTTCCAATATTTGCTGCTAATTCAAAATGTTTGCCATCAGCAGTTACTGTTTCAGCATCTTTTAAGAGAGCCCATTCAGCTTTTTGTTTAGCGTAAGCTGCACCAGCTTCTTTAAAGGCAAGAATTTGTTCTTCACTCGGGTTAATGATAACTTCACCAGTAATCCCGTTAACCGCAACCATGTCTCCATCGTTAACACGTTTTGTGATGTCATTTGTTCCTAAAACCGCAGCGATTTCAAGTGTACGTGCCATGATAGCAGAGTGACTTGTACGTCCACCGATGTTTGTAACAAAAGCTTTAACAAATTGTTTATTTAATTGAGCTGTATCTGAAGGCGTCAAGTCATGAGCGATGACAATTGATTCTTCATTGATGGTAGCTGGGTTAGGTAATTTAACGCCTAAAAGGTGTGCTAATACACGTTTTGCAACGTCTTTAATATCCGCTGCACGTTCTTGCATATATGGGTTATCTTCCATTCCTTCAAAGATAGTGATGAACATGTCAGTCACTTCTTTAAGACCAGTTTCTGCATTAGTTTGTTTTGCACGAATGGTTTCTTTGATTTGGCTGATCATTTCAGGGTCAGACAAGACCATTAAATGCGCATCAAAAACAGAAGCTGCTTCTTCGCCTAAGCTTTCTACTGCTTTCTCACGGATAACAGAAAGCTCGTCTTGTGAAGCTTGTAATGCTACATCAAGGCGAGCTTCTTCTGCGTTTGTATCTTCGACTGTAACAGTCTCAAATGACAAATCCGGTTGAACTAGTAGATATGCTTTAGCAACAGCAACACCATCAGAGGCTGCAATTCCATTAAGCATTTCTGTCATAGTTTTATGCCAATCCTTCTTTAGTCATTGTTTCTTCGATAGCTGCGATAGCGTCATCAGCGTCAGCACCTTCAGCTGAGATAGTAACATCAGCACCTTGACCAACACCTAGGCTCATTACGCCCATGATTGATTTCAAGTTTACAGCTTTACCTTTATAGTCTAAAGTGATATCTGAAGCAAATTTGCTAGCTGTTTGAACTAGTAGTGTAGCTGGACGTGCGTGAATTCCTGTTTCTGCAACAATGTGAAAATCTTTTGAAGCCATAGTATGGTTCTCCTTTTAATAGTTGTGTATTTTTGAGCTACCACATGGTAACCCTTACAATAACAGATTATAGCATATTGTCTTTTGGTTTTCAAGATTAAATCTTCTGTCTAGCTAAAAGCTAATAAAATTTTCACAATATTTTCATTGCTTTCTTTTTGCTTATAATGCCTACTTATTAAGTGTTGACTAAAAGCATAGCCAAATTCCCAAGCAATATTTCTGAATTTTTCATTGATAATTTCACTATCTTTTACAATCAAAATTCTCAATGATTCGGAGGATAACAAGGGAATATTTAGACGAAAAAACAATCTTTTAGTATATTCATTCGCTTTTGTTGGATTTGTTTTTATAACTTAATCCGATTAAGCCAGTCATTATCGCAGTTTCCAAGTGTTTATACTATATATAGTGCTTTGTTTAAATATGCACCCCAAAATATTGTGTTTTTTTCAGGTAAAAACCTTGCATTTTATATACAAATTCTATATGATATTAGAGTATTGAAAAATTCGAAGGAGAAAACTATGATCAAACTTTATTCTAAAAATAATTGTATGCAATGTAAAATGACCAAAAAATTCCTAGAGCAAAACGGTGCTACTTTCAAAGAAATTAATATTGATGAGCATCCTGAAAAAATTGATTACGTGAAAAGCCTAGGTTTTACAGCTGCTCCAGTTATCGAAAGTGACCAGATGGTTTTCTCAGGATTCCAACCTGCTAAACTAAAAGAAATTATTTAAGGATTAAGGAAGTTTTTTATGAGTCTTAAAGATATTGGCGATATTTCTTATTTCCGCCTTAACAATGAAATTAATCGTCCCGTTAATGGAAAAATTCCATTAAATAAGGATAAAGAAGCTCTCGATGCCTTTTTCAAAGAAAATGTTATCCCAAATACAAAGCAATTTGCTTCTATTACGGATAAAATTAATTTTCTTATGGAAAATGACTATATCGAAAAAGCATTTATTAAAAAATATAAGCCTGAATTTATTGAGGAATTAGCTGCTATTATCAAAGCTGAAGATTTTCACTTTAAATCATTCATGGCTGCCTATAAATTTTACCAACAGTATGCTTTAAAAACTAATGATGGTAACTACTACTTGGAAAGCCTTGAAGATCGGGTTATGTTCAATGCCCTTTACTTCGCAGATGGGAATGAAGAATTAGCAAAAGATCTGGCTATTGAAATGATTAATCAGCGCTACCAACCTGCTACGCCATCATTCTTGAATGCTGGTCGCAGCCGCCGTGGTGAATTAGTTTCTTGTTTCTTGATTCAAGTAACAGATGATATGAACTCCATTGGCCGTTCCATTAACTCTGCTCTGCAATTATCCCGTATCGGTGGTGGCGTAGGTATTACCTTATCCAACTTACGTGAAGCTGGAGCACCAATTAAGGGTTATGCGGGAGCTGCTTCTGGTGTGGTTCCTGTTATGAAGCTTTTCGAAGATTCTTTCTCATACTCTAACCAACTGGGGCAAAGACAAGGGGCAGGTGTTGTTTACTTGAACATCTTCCACCCAGACGTGATTGCCTTCCTTTCTACTAAGAAAGAAAATGCTGATGAAAAAGTCCGTGTTAAAACCCTCTCACTTGGCTTAACAGTTCCTGATAAGTTCTATGAGTTAGCTCGAAATAATGAAGATATGTACCTCTTCAGTCCTTATGACGTTGAACGTGAATATGGAGTTGCTTTTAACTATATCGATATTACTGAAAAGTACGATGAGTTGCTTGCCAACCCTAAAATCACTAAGACTAAGCTTCGCGCTCGTGACCTTGAAACCGAGATTTCTAAACTACAACAAGAATCTGGTTACCCATACATCATCAACATTGATACTGCTAATAAAGCAAACCCTATAGATGGTAAGATTGTTATGAGTAATTTGTGCTCAGAAATCCTCCAAGTTCAAAAGCCAAGTGTCATCAATGACGCTCAAGAATTCCTTGAATTGGGTACTGATATTTCATGTAACTTGGGTTCTACTAACATTCTAAACATGATGACATCGCCAGACTTTGGTCGCTCTATTAAAGCAATGACACGTGCCTTAACCTATGTGACGGATTCTTCGCAAATTGAAGCTGTGCCAACCATCAAGAACGGAAATCAACAAGCCCACACCTTTGGACTTGGGGCAATGGGTCTACACTCCTTCTTAGCACAAAATCACATTGAATATGGAAGTCCTGAATCGGTAGAATTCACGGACATCTACTTCATGCTAATGAATTATTGGACCCTGGTGGAATCAAATAACATCGCCCGTGAACGCAAAACAACTTTTGTTGGGTTCGAGAATTCTAAATACGCAGATGGTACTTACTTTGATAAGTATGTGACTGGTCGATTTGTTCCCAAATCAGACTTGGTTAAAGGTCTCTTCAAGGAGCATTTTATTCCTCAGGCAGCCGATTGGGAAGCTCTTCGTCAAGCTGTTCAAAAAGATGGTCTCTATCACCAAAACCGTTTAGCGGTGGCACCAAATGGTTCAATCTCATACATCAATGACTGCTCTGCTTCTATTCACCCAATCACTCAAAGAATTGAAGAACGTCAAGAGAAGAAAATAGGTAAGATTTACTACCCAGCCAATGGGTTGTCTACTGACACTATCCCATACTACACTTCTGCTTATGACATGGATATGCGTAAGGTAATTGATGTCTATGCCGCAGCGACAGAGCATGTGGATCAAGGCTTATCATTGACTTTATTCTTACGTAGTGAACTGCCTAAGGAAATTTACGAGTGGAAAACTGAAAGCAAACAAACAACCCGTGACCTTTCAATTCTTCGTAACTACGCCTTTAATAAAGGGATTAAATCAATCTATTATGTCCGCACCTTTACTGATGATGGTGAAGAAGTTGGCGCAAATCAATGTGAGTCTTGTGTTATCTAATCAAAAACATAACATGTCAAGGTACATTCATTCATTAATGAATGAAGATTAAGACTTGAACAATAAAAAAACGCCAGTAATCCACTCAAGAATGGGTTGCTGGCTTATGATATGGTTTTTCATATCGACTACTCTTTAGGAGAACTTAAGAAATGACAACTTATTATGAAGCAATAAACTGGAATGAGATCGAAGATGTCATCGATAAATCCACTTGGGAAAAATTAACCGAGCAATTTTGGCTTGATACCCGTATCCCACTTTCAAACGACTTGGATGACTGGCGCAAATTGTCAGCTCAAGAAAAAGATTTAGTTGGTAAGGTCTTTGGAGGGCTTACTTTGCTAGATACCATGCAATCTGAAACTGGTGTTGAAGCTATTCGTGCAGATGTCAGAACGCCTCACGAAGAAGCTGTCCTCAATAATATCCAGTTCATGGAATCAGTCCACGCTAAATCTTATTCTTCTATCTTTTCAACATTAAATACCAAAAAAGAAATTGAAGAGATTTTTGAATGGACAAACAATAATGAATTCTTGCAGAAGAAAGCTAAAATCATTAACGAGATTTATGCAAACGGCGATGCCTTACAAAAGAAAGTTGCCTCTACTTACTTAGAAACTTTCCTCTTCTATTCTGGCTTTTTTACGCCATTATATTACCTTGGTAATAACAAGTTGGCTAACGTGGCTGAAATCATTAAATTAATCATTCGTGATGAATCTGTCCATGGAACCTATATTGGTTATAAATTCCAACTTGGCTTCAATGAACTTCCTGAAGACCAACAAGAGAGTTTCAGAGAATGGATGTATGATCTCCTTTATCAACTCTACGAAAATGAAGAAGATTACACAAAATCACTTTATGATCAAGTTGGCTGGACTGAGGAAGTCATGACCTTCCTTCGCTATAATGCTAATAAAGCTTTGATGAATTTAGGACAAGACCCACTATTCCCGGATACTGCTAATGATGTTAACCCTATCGTTATGAATGGTATCTCGACTGGGACATCTAATCATGACTTCTTTAGTCAGGTTGGTAATGGCTACTTACTCGGTTCTGTAGAATCTATGCAAGATGACGACTACACAATGGGACTTTAAAACAATATAATCAAAAAAGTTGAAGAATTGCTTCAGCTTTTTTAATTTATCAAAATTTTCTTTTATTCTTAAGCTTATATTAGAGGCTAAGCTTTCAAAGCCTAAAAGCTTTTGTTATAATGATATTATGAATAAATCTATTGAAAATCAGTTAAGGTGGCTTGCACTACTACTCTTAACTGGAATAACAGCAGGCCTAGTTGCCAGCACCCTCACGGTTCTCATCCACTTGATTCAGACCTTGAGTTTCGGTAACCACACCGGTGCCTTTAGCTTGGAAATTGCTGATATTTCACCTTTCAGACGCTCTTTAGCGGTTATTTGTGCTGGATTGGTTGCTGCCTTTGGCTGGTATACTCTTGGCAAATACGCTAAACCTTTTTATACCATTAAGGCCATTGTCCACGAACATACAGAAACCCATCCCATGTCACAATTTTTTCATGGCATCTTACAACTAGTGACTGTCTCTATGGGTTCTCCCCTGGGCCGAGAAGGAGCATCTCGTGAAGTTTCAGTGGCTCTAACAGCTAGCTGGCTCCACTTTTTCCAGCTGACCAAAGAAGAGATTAGCTTACTATTAGCCTGTGCTTCTGGAGCCGCACTCGGTGCCGTCTATAATGCCCCACTAGCCACTCTTATCTTTATTTTAGAAAACATTCTCCTCAAATGGTCCAAACGCAATTTTCTATCAGCAACCATCACATCCTTTATGGCCGTCTGGACAGTCCGTTTGATTTCCGGTAACGAAGTCCAATATTTCTTAAAACCCTTAAGTTGGAATCCCTATCTCTTTGTCTGGGCTTGCCTTTTTGGTTTGATCATTGCCATCCTTATCTTTGCATACAAAGCACTCCTCACTGCTATCCCTAAACGACATTTGGCTTCCAGTAAGTATATTTATATGGTTGTCGCCTCCTTCATGCTTGCCGCCCTTCTTTCTATTGCTTTTCCACAAATTCTAGGAAATGGCAAAGCAGGATTACTTTTTTTCCTACATGCCAAACAAGATTTACCCTATACTAGTGGGTTACTGTTGGCAAAAGCTGTCGCTGTCTATGTGACCTTTTACGCTGGAACCTATGGCGGAAAAATCGCACCATCCATGATGATGGGCGGTGGACTAGGCTTGTTAGCAGCTGTTTTTTGGAATAGTTTTTTGCCCGATATATCAGTTGCCTTTGCAATTGTTATTGGAGCAGCCCTATTCCTAGCCATCATCAACAATATTCCTATTGCCGCCATTTTCTTTCTGGTAGAAATTACTGGACAACCCCTCTGGAACGGTCTTCCCATCGCAACAGCTATTTTAGCCGCATTGGCTTGTCAAAAATTAGCCCAACAAATGATTAAAAAAGACCGATCAGCAAGAACCATTTCTTAATTTTTCTGAAATGGCTAGTGCTTGGTCTGGTTTTCTTGTCATTTTTCAGTGAAAAAATCGTCATGAAACGTTCATAATGATAATTGAAAAAAACTTTGTCAATTCTAACACTGACAAAGTATTTTTTTACATTAAAATAAGTTTAATTTGGCAATTCGGGCAACAGCTTCTTCCAACCTATCAGGATCTACTAAGAGACCGATCCGAACATAGTGATCGCCTAGCTCCCCAAAACCAATCCCTGGTGCAACTGCGACATGGGCTTTGTCTAACAAGAGATCTGCGAAGCTTTGACTGGTATAGCCTTTGGCGACGGGCATCCAGGCATAAAAGGAGCCTTTAGAGTCAAAGGCCTTCCAGCCAATTCTGGCAGCGGCAGCCACGAAGGCTTCTCGGCGTTGATCGTAAAGCTTGTTTAAGTTTCTTACTGCCTGCGCTGATCGTCTATCCTCAAGAGCCTTAATACCAGCTTCTTGGACAGCAGGGAAGACGCTAACGAAAAGATGATCCTGAATCAGATTGAGGGCTTCGATGATTTCAGCATTACCAACAGCAAAAGCCAGGCGCCAACCAGCCATATTAAAGGTTTTTGAGAAGGTATAAATTTCAATTCCGACTTCTTTAGCGCCTGGTGTGCTGAGGAAACTTGGGTTTTCAAAGCCATCATATCCTAGGGCACCATATGCGAAGTCACTAATAATGGCAACTTCATATCTTTTAGCCCAAACCACCAACTCTTGGTAAAATTCAAATGTCGCTACCGCACCCGTTGGATTATTTGGATAATTGAGAATCATCATTTTAGCTTTTCTGGCTACATCTTCTGGAATAGACTTCAAATCTGGTAAAAATTGATTTTCTTCTAGTAGTGGATATGTCACAAAATCAGCTTTGCCCAAAGCAATTCCAGACAAATAATCAGGGTAACCTGGATCTGGTAAGAGGATTAAATCACCAGGATTTGTTAGAGCCCACGGAAGTTCAACTAACCCAATTTTAGCACCACCTAGAACACAAACTTCTTGATTGGCATCCAGCTTAACGCCATATTCCTTCTGGTAGAAATTGACAATAGCTTCTTTAAAATTGGGATTTCCACGAAATTGAGAGTACTTATGTGATTGAGGATTTTTAGCCGCCTCTACCAAGCCATCAACGATAAAATCATAGGTAGGTTGATCTGGATTCCCTTGGCCTAAATTGATGACATCATGACCTTTCGCTACTTTTGCATTCACTTTGGCTACGAGACTAGCAAAAAATTGTGGCGGTAATGCTTTTAATAATTCTGATTGTTCAAATGACATGATTGCTCCTTACTTGTATAAATCTGGCCGTCTGTCAGCAAAAACTGGAATGATTCCCCGAACTTGCTTGACTTGTTCAAGATCTAAAGTGACAGTCTTAACGAGTTCCATACCTTCTTCGTCTTTAAAGAGAAGCTCACCCATTGGATTAATGACCATTGAACGACCATTAAAATGATCATTAGGGCCTTTCCCGACGCGGTTAACTGCTACAACAAAGGCTTGATTCTCAACAGCCCGAGCCCGCAAAAGAATTTCCCACTGCTCAATCCGGCTGTCTGGCCATTGGGCAGAGACAAACAATATTTCCGCTCCTTGAGACATTTGGCTACGCACCCATTCTGGAAAGCGGATGTCATAACAAATCAGTTGGGAAACTCTGACCTGGTCAATCTCAAATAGAGACTCTTGTTCACCAGCACTAATGTATTCATCCTCTGCCATTAAACCAAATAAATGGACCTTATCATAGTGATTGACGAGATGCCCTTTCCGATTAAAACTGTAAGCAGTATTATAAAAGCGGCCATCTCTTTCAACTGCAACTGATCCTGCAATGACATTGACATCATATTTTTTAGCAAAATCCGACATTAAGGCAATTGTTTCTTGACCCTGAAAATCAGCAATGTCAGCTAATTCATTTAAAGCATAACCGGTATTCCACATTTCAGGTAAGATGATGACATCAGGCTGATCTGTCATAGCTTTTTCCATCAACTTCAAGGCACTTTCTTGATTTCGAGCTGGATCCTTATAAGTAACATCCATTTGGATAATCGAAACTTTCATATAAACTCATTTCTTTCTTCATTTTTTTGAGTATTTCTATTATAGCAATAAAAAACAAACTTAGCCCATTCTATCATCTTATTAAAAGCTATAAGTAAGACTAATAGCTAAATCATCAAAAAAAGTGAAAACAAATGCATTTTGTTTTCACTTTTCATTTATTATAAGTTTTCAGCAACAGCTGCAAGTAAAGCAGAGATTTGACTTGCGTCTGAACCACCGGCCATAGCCATGTCTGGTTTACCACCACCACGACCTGAAACGATAGGTGCCAATACTTTAATCAGATTACCTGCATGGACTGATTTGTCTTTGCTTGCTACGAGAACATTGACTTTTTCACCGATTGAAGCCACTAAGACTAAAACATCTGAATAATCTTTTTGTTTCCAGTTATCAGCAAAGGTTCTAAGTGCCCCAGCATCTGAAACAGCTACTTCAGTTGCGATGTAAGTGTGACCATTAGATTCCTTAACGTCTTTAAAGAGGTCGCCAGCTTGAGCTGCAGCAGCTTTTTCTTTTAGTTCAGCATTTTCTTTTTGTAAGTCACGCACTTGTTCAGAAAGACTAGCCACTTTGGCTGGTACTTCTTTTAATTGCGGAGCTTTTAAGTTTAGCAGCAATTTCTTTAAGAGCGTCTTCACGTTGGCGGAAAGCTCAAAAGCTTGCTGACCGGTCACAGCTAGAATACGACGTGTGCCAGAACCAATACCTTCTTCTTTGACAATCTTGAAAAGACCAATTTCAGAAGTATTTGACAAGTGCGTACCACCACAGAGTTCAACTGAGTAATCACCAATGGTAACAACACGAACAACCTTACCATATTTTTCACCAAAGAGGGCCATAGCACCCATTGATTTAGCGGTATCAACATCCGTTTCAATAGTATTGACAGTAATGGCATTCCAAATTTGTTGGTTGACTTCTTCTTCAATACGACGAAGTTCTTCAGCCGTTACGGCTTCAAAATGGGTGAAGTCAAAACGAAGGAATTCTTCTTCATTCAATGAACCAGCCTGTGTAGCATGGTCACCAATGATATTGTGAAGAGCAGCATGGAGTAAGTGAGTTGCCGTATGATTTTTCTCAACTGCAAAACGACGTTTATGGTCAATTTCAAGGGTATAATCTGTATCAAGTGAAAGACTAGCCAAGACTTCAACTGTATGTAATGCTTGACCATTTGGAGCTTTTTGGACATCCAAGACTTTAGCTAGAATATCACCTGCAGCATTTTTTATCCAACCATGGTCTGCCACTTGTCCACCCATTTCAGCGTAGAATGGTGTGCGGTCAAATACCAATAAAGCTTGCCCTTCTGAAACCATTTCACTGCGTTCGTTATCGACAATAATAACTGAAAGATTTGCTTCTAAAGTTTCTTCTTCGTATGAGAATTCAGAAACTTCTGTAATACCCGCAAGGGTTTCATTTTGCATACCCATTGAGCCACCTTTTACAACAGCAGCACGCGCACGATCTTGTTGCTCTTTCATGGCAGCTTTGAAGCCTGCGTGGTCAATTTTATAACCAGCATCTTCTGCCATTTCCTCAGTTAATTCTACCGGGAAACCATAGGTATCGTACAATTTAAAGATATCTTTACCTTCTAAAGTATCTTTACCCTCTTCTTTTAACTGCGCTAGCAATTGATCCAAATGACCAGAACCTGCATCAATGGTACGAGCAAAGGTTTCTTCTTCACGTTTAACAATTTTTTCGATGAAGTCACGTTTTTCAAGAATTTCTGGGTAGTAAGATTCCATGATTTGACCAACCGTTACAACAAGTTTGTAAAGGAAAGTCTCTGTAATCCCTAAACGACGGCCATGCATAACAGCACGACGAAGTAGACGACGAAGAACATAGCCACGACCTTCATTACCAGGTAAGGCACCATCACCAATAGCAAATGAAAGGGCACGAATATGGTCAGCAATAACCTTAAAGCTCATGTTATCGCCATCTTGGTCATAAGTTTTGCCAGAAAGTTTTTCAACTTCTTGAATAATCGGCATAAAGAGGTCTGTTTCAAAGTTGGTTTTAGCCCCTTGCATGACTGCTACAAGACGTTCCAGACCAGCACCCGTATCAATGTTTTTGTTTGGAAGCTCTTTGTACTCAGAACGAGGAACCTCAGGATCAGCGTTAAATTGTGATAAAACGATGTTCCAGATTTCAATGTAACGGTCATTTTCCAAGTCTTCTTCTAAGAGACGGATACCGATGTTTTCTGGGTCAAAAGCAGGGCCACGATCGAAGAAAATTTCAGTGTCCGGACCAGAAGGACCCGCACCAATTTCCCAGAAGTTTTCCTCTAAAGGAATCAAGTGACTTGGGTCTACACCCAAAGCAATCCAACGGTTGTACGAATCAGTATCTTCTGGATAGTATGTCATGTAAAGTTTTTCTTTAGGGAAATCAAACCACTCTGGACTTGTTAAAAGCTCAAAGCCCCACTCAATGGCTTCATCACGGAAATAATCACCGATAGAGAAGTTCCCAAGCATTTCAAACATAGTATGGTGACGAGCAGTTTTTCCTACATTTTCAATATCGTTAGTACGAATTGATTTTTGAGCATTGGTAATTCTTGGATTTTCTGGAATAACCGAACCATCAAAATATTTTTTAAGGGTTGCAACACCGGAGTTAATCCATAACAAAGTTGGGTCGTTGACAGGAACTAAATTGGCTGAAGGCTCAACAGAATGGCCTTTTGACTTCCAAAAGTCTAACCACATTTGGCGAATTTGCGCTGAACTTAATGATTTCATTTTTTTCTAGAGAAAGTGTGTTAATGAGATACCACTAACTTCTGATTTACTGATGCATTATTCAGCACCAAAATATCTAAACACTTTCAATCCTTCCTTTTTTCATAAATAAAAGACAAGACCACTGTATAGAGGGCGAAAACCGCGGTACCACCTCCATTCAATGAACTTGTCATTATCTTTAATGTCTTTATAAAATTGTATAGTGTTAAGTAGCATGTTAAAGCAATTTTCATGACTCGCAGCAACCGTCACTTTTCTGTAGAAAATCTATTTCTCTAACAATTCTTAACAATTAATTATAGCGTCTTTTTAAGTCAAGGTCAAATAGAAATTATTTTTGACCAACTGTGGAGGCAATACCACCAGTCCCTTTGTTTGAAGCAAATTGAGACAAGATATCAGCAAAAGCTTTTTCTTTAATCTTAACATTAGCTTTATCAAGGGTAGCTGCGATGACTTTATTTTGGAAAGCTGTGTCTTTTTGTTTTGAATTCATAATGATTTCAGTTAAGCGTTTCTTGTATTCTTTCCAATCTGCTTTCTTCTCAGCTTTTTTCACCATATTGACGATGAAATATTTTTTCTGATAAGTCGATGAGTCCATAACAGTAATTAATTCTGATTTAGAACCATCTTTTAATTTAGTAGCAGCATCGATAACGTCACTTGGCAAGTCATTACTTGCAGAATCAAAAGTAAAATCAACTTTTTTGTTGCTTTCGATAGTGTTATCTTTAGCAATCTTAGCAAAATCAGCACCGTCAGCTTTAACTTGTTCTAAGACTTTCTTAGCTTTATCAGCATCATCCATAGCGATAACTTGTGTTGTCATATCTGGAGTATAGGCATCATAAGCTTTTTTATAATTCGCATCTGTTAATTCTTTTTTAGCAGCTTGCTTAACCGCATATTCAACAAGCATTGTTGAACGAACTTGTTTTTTGTATGCTTCAGGTGTTAAACCTGCTTGAGAGAGTGCATCTGAGAACGATGAACCATATTGTTCTGCAGTTTTATTATAAGATTCTTCAACTTTTTTCTCAGAAACTTTCTTACCATACTCTTGTTCAAAAACACGTGCCATGATTAAACTTAGCATAGTTTGTTTGGCTGCAGTTGTTTCTTTAGCTTCTTTATAGAAATCTGTTACGGTGATAGTGTCACCTTTCATTGTTGCAATTTTAGTGCTGTCATTCGTTGAACTACAAGCAGCCAGTGTCATCACTGAAGCCAAAGTTACAAAACCAGTAACTAGCTTGTTTGATTTTTTCATTTTAGTGAGCTCCTTTTTATCTTTAACCAATTCATTATAACATACTATCTTAAATATTACTTAATCTCCCATTCAATCAGTTCTTGGTTTTTTCGAACCATTAATAGACCATCACTCAAAGGTAGCAAACTCGAAGTCAAGCCCGGATGGTTAAGAGTAACGTCAAATAATTTATGAAGGCCACGATAAATGGTTCTTTGTCCTCGACGCACCTCTTCAATCGGCTTAGCGATATCGCCACCTTGGAAGACATCATCAAAAACAATTAGACCACCGACCTTTAAATGCTTTAAAATTTCTGGCAAAAAGACAATATATTTAGACTTAGCTGAATCCATAAAAACAAAGTCATATTCTTGATCAAGCTGACTCAAGACATCAGCTGCATCCCCCTCAAGCAATTGGATTTGCTTACGATGATCATATTTTGCAAAGTTTTCCTTAGCAAAAGCTATCATTTCCGGATTACGATCAATAGTTGTAATCTTAGCATCAGGTGCATTTTCAGCCATCAATAATGCTGAAAAGCCAATAGCTGTACCAATTTCTAAAATATTCTTTGGCTGTAATGATTGCAAAAGCACCCGAAAATAAGCCACCACTTCATGTTGAATAATGGGAATATTTTCCTCTTTAGCAAAAGCCTCAATCTCAGCTAAAAAGCCAGCATTAGTTGCTTGCTTTGTTCTTAAAAAGTCAACAATTTCTTCTTTCACAACAGGACGACGCATGTTGTGATTTGCATTTTTACTATACGATTCTACCATTAGTCTAGGATAGCATAGACCAAGAGACAGTGTCAAGAATTGCGGAGTTGACGGATTGGATATGTCGCTATCTTATTAATCTTTACACTTTATCAAAAAAAATACGTGGACCTTGTTTATCCGTCCTCGTATTTTTTTAAAAGGTAGCTAAGTAAATGATATCTTGATCAGACGAAATTGCCGTTGTACTAACACTTAAAAAAGTATCAAAATATAATAGATTTTAATAGTATGTTTCCTTTAATAGCATGTCAAGAATTTTCTATTTTCTCTGCTAGATGCTTTTCAACTTCTTCTTTTAGACTTCGGCTTGTTTTGCTAATATCCTGACTTCGTGAAATGGCTGAAATGACTGCAATACCATCAGCTCCATTAGCAATAATAGCTTCAACATCTTCCTCTTGTATACCACCTATAGCAACAATAGGTAATGCTTTGTCAACTTCTCGTACACCTTGGATTAAGGAAAGACCAGTTGGCGTTTTGGCATCCGCTTTTGAGATTGTAGCCTTATAAGGACCAAGTCCTACATAATTAACTAAATTCAATTGGGAGTGATGGAATTCAGTCATATTATTGATTGATAGACCAATGATTTTATCTGGAAAAAGTTTTCTTGCTTGTTCAAGTGGCATATCATCCTGACCAATATGGATACCATCAGCATCCAATTCTATTGCCAAATCAATATCATCATTAATGATAAATGGGACCCCATAAGACTGACATAATTTTTGTGCAGCTAGTGCTAAGTTTCTTTTTTCAATCCCATCCTTGGCACCATTTCCTTTTTCTCGAAATTGATAAAGACTTATTCCAGCTTCTAGGGCTTTTTCTAAAGTCGCTAATAGATTACCATTCGGACAGTCTTGACTACCACAAATAAAGTAAAGAGCTAGTAGTTCTTTATTCATGACTTACTTTTATCCTTTCTTCCACGTCTTTATCTTTGATGTTATAAAGAGCATCGAGAAATGCTATCTGATAACTTCCAGGACCTTTATTTGCGCTAGCTTCTTCAGCTAATTCTCCAGCGATATTATAGCTTGAAAGGGCCTCGATTAAGCAGTCTTTATACTGGCTTGGGTCAGCTACCGCTATGAAAGCAGCAAGTACTGCTCCCAGAAGGCAGCCTGTTCCCGTAACTAGCGGCATCATAGCAGAGCCATTTTCCAAAAGTGTCACTGAGCCATCAAGGGCAATAGCATCTCTTTCACCAGTGATAACAACTGGCATCTGAAAGGCTTTTTCTGCTCGCAAGGCTAAACCAGCTACGTCTTCGATGAAACCACCATCTGGTCCTTTTGACTCTTGCTTTTCCCCTAATAAGGCAGCAATTTCACTAGCATTTCCTCTCAGTATTGTAATAGGATGGTTTTTAACAAGCTCTTGTGAGATGGCTAAACGGACCTGACTTGCCCCAGCAGCAACTGGATCAAGGACGACTGGAACATTATTTTCACTAGCTATTTTGATGGCCGCTTGATAGTTTTCTAAACTCTTTTCAGAAAGAGTGCCGATATTGATTAAAAGGCCGTTAGCAACTTTAAGCATATCCCTTAAATCCTCGACATAGTCGCTCATTGCTGGGACTGCACCTAAAGCTAATAAGCCATTAGCCGTAAAGTTTTTAACCACATCATTGGTCATTGAAATCACAAATGGTTTTGACTCTCTTAATTTTTCTAAAAACATTTTATTCTCCTTTATAAGTTGTGTGATTGACAGGGCCATTGCCCTTACCTAATTCCGGAGCTGTTTCAATAGCTTTAGTAATAAAAGCCTTGGCTGTCGAAAAGGCTTGACTAACTGATTTGCCTTTAGCTAATTCAGCAGCAATAACAGCCGCAAAGGTACAACCAGTCCCGTGCGTATGTTTGGTGTCCACGCGCTGACTGCTTAACATTTTAATGGAACCATCTTCTAAGAAGAGATAGTCAATTGCTTCCCCTTCTAAATGTCCTCCTTTGATAATGACATTCTTTACTTGATAAAGTGACTGGATATCGCGTCCTGCCCTGATAATACTCACTTCATCTGTAAGAGGACGATCTATAATGACTTCTGCTTCCATGAGATTTGGCGTAATAACTGTGGCTAAAGGAAGTAATTTCTGACGTAAGGCTTCGATGGCATCCTCATTAATCAACCGATGACCACGGGTTGCGACCATAACAGGATCTAGCACATAAGGAATGTCTTGATGGTCTTGCAAATAGTCAGCCACTAAGTCAATAATCTCGAGGCTGGCCAACATACCACTTTTAATAGCTTGAGGCGGAATATCTTCAAAGACACAATCCAATTCTTGCTTAATGAAATCGACCGACACATTTTCCACTGCTCTGACGCCACAGGTGTTTTGGGCAACCAAACTCGTGATGACCGCCATGCCATAGACATTCCGAGCTTGAAAACTTTTTAAATCGGCCATAACACCAGCACCGCCACTTGGGTCAGTTCCAGCAATGGTTAAAACAGTATGTAATTGAGTCATCTTAATCCTCCCATTTTTCTTGATCTACAGCCATTTGAAAGAAGCGTCTCTCATGTTGGCATGATTTCATAAAATTATCGATCAGTGCAGCCTTCTCCAAATTATCCATAGCAAGGGAATACTTTTCAATCAGGTCAAAAAAGAAATCCATAATCCCATCGCTGGACCGATCTTCATAAAAGTCAATCCAATTTCGGAATGGGTGTTGATCTCCGATTTGGTGATTGGCTTTAATCTTTTTGGCGATTTCATGATATAGCCAAGGGCAGGGAGCCATTGCCGACAAGGCTCCTGCGATACCCTGTTCATGAATGGCATAAAACATGTGCTTGATATAATGATCGGCACTAGGGTACCATTCTCCATCTTGGATGATTTCAGAATAGGGGATTCCCGTATATCTTGCCAGACATTGATGAGGACCCTCAATTCCCTCTAACTCTTTATTGATTAAAAAATCAATTTGACCTAAGAAGAACTGCTTTTCTTCTCTGCTTTTGGCTTTGGCTAAGCAGAGAGCATAAATATCGGCAAATTGTTTTAAATAAATATGATCCGCTTTTAAATAATGACAAACAGCCTCGAAATCAAGATTACCAGCAATAATGCCTTGAATAAAGGGGTCATCATAGATAATGTCAATATATTTCTGTCCGCTAGCAATCATTTTTTCTCGTAACATAAATTTCCTCGATTCTATCCAATTTCTCAGTAGTTTAGTGAGATCCAAATCAGCAATACTGATAATAGCCAACTAGCAAATAGTAATCCATAATCCCTTTTCTTAATTTGATAGGTATGGGCATAGGTCCGCTTTTCTTGAGCATTAAACCCTTTTGACAGCATGGCCATTTCCAAATAGTCAACCCAATAAATCGTCTTAAACAAGAGTGATAGGAGCAATTTAGGTGACATAAAAGTGATTTTTTGACCTCTCAGCGCAAAGGCTAATTTGTTGCGTTTGTACTGTAATTTAAGTTGTGGCATCAGGTTAAAGATGGCGAGTATGCCATAGGTAAACTGGCTAGGTAAGTCAAAATTCTGATGCAGTGATACTAGAAAGGCATAGGCATCATGAGCTGTTAAAAAGAGCAAGCCAAGATTCATAAAGAGCACAGGTCTCAATGCAACTGTGAAGGAGAGGATGAGATTGTGAGCATTCCTGCCCCAAAAGTAAGTTCCCAGAAAAATGGAAAGCATTAAGAGACTGGCGATGCCATTAAGTCTAAGAAAATGGCGCCATTCCACATGGCTTGCTAATAAAAGCAACCAAACCAGAGCTAATAAAGTTAGGGTGACTATGAGGTTTAGGGTAAAGCTGAAAGTGAATGTAACAAGCAATAGGGCTAGAAAAAGCATGGATGGATTATAGGATTTTATATTAAGCATGCTCTACCTCCACAAACCTATCCGCAAGCAAAGTCTTAAGGTGATCATCATGGCTTGTAAAAATCAGGCCACATTGATGCTGATTAAAATAGTCCAAAATTAAATTGATAATTAATTGTGCATGATAGGCATCTTGACCATAAGTGGGCTCATCCAAAAGGATTAGTTTAGCCTGGCTAGCCAATATTATACCAACTGCTAAACGCCTTTGTTGTCCCTGACTCAATTGAAATGGTGATAAATCCTTTTTATCCCACAAATCTAATTTTTCTAAAATTGCTTTTGTCTTAGATTGATTCCGACAGCTTTGAAAAATTTCATCATAAACCTTAGCATAGATAAACTGTTCTAAAGGATTCTGAAACAAGAAGGCAAGCTCTTGCTTTTTAACCATTTGAAAGACATCTGCTTTCTTAGGATAGAGACCCAAAATTCCCAGGAAGAAACTTGATTTGCCCGACCCAGAAGGGCCATTTAAACAGATGATTTCATTTTCACTCAAGCTGATATCTGGATATTCCTGATGATGGCCCTTGTCAATTCTGACTTTCAAACCCTTAGTTTCTAGTAATTTTTTGCCTAATGGCAGAGCTTTTTTGCCAATGGATAGTGCTGGCATGGCATTTTGTAAGTGCTGATAACTGACTGCAGTGAGACCATTTTCAAACCAATAATAAGTATCCATTTGGTCCTGGTAATAGGCAAACAAATGATCGATGCAAATCAGAATGGCTCTATGCTGTGCTTGATAGGCAAGCACAAGCTTAAAAAGAGCTTTGGCACTGCTAGAATCCAAGTTGGCAAAAGCCTCATCAAGAATAATGACTTTGGGCTCTCGTAAGAACAGACAGGCTAAGGACAACCTCTGTTTTTCACCCTGAGATAAGCTGTCTAATTTTCGTTTCTGAGTATTAGGTAAACCAACCTGTTCAAGAACCAGTTTGACTCGATTAGTCATTTGATTTTTCGGAGTTCTTTGATTTTCTAAAACGAAAAAAAGCTCGTGTTCGACAGTATCCATACAAAATTGTAGGTCTGGATTTTGAAAGATTAGACCGACCGATTCTGACTTTATCTCTTCCCCATCTAGAGTGATTGACCCTTGCTGGGCTTTTTTTAGTCCAGCTAAAAGATAAGCTAAGGTTGATTTACCACAGCCTGAATAGCCTGAAATGAGTACTCTTTGGCCTACTTCAATTATTAAACATAAGTTTTCAAAAAGTGAAGCTTTCTCGGAGAAGCCATAAGTTAGATTATGGATTTCTAACATAGGCTAGGCCTTTTGTCCTAAGGCATATGATTGTAAGACTCCGGCTGCTTGTAGCTTGTCACACAAGGCTTTTGTCATAAGAAAGAAAACAATTGATGACAGAGTTCTTACTAAAAGCATGGTTAGGTTATAGGAAATAGAATAGGCAGCTAAGCCATTAACAAAATACGACCAAACATAAGAAAAGACTGACGTTAGAATGGCTGAAAGAATAAAGTTTGGCCATTCAAATTTTCTATAAGCAGAAACTGTAAAGCCAAGTTCTGATCCTAAACCTTGTAAAGTCCCAATAATTAAGACGCTGGGTCCATAAATAGAGCCAATAAGTACTTCTACTAAGGCAGCTAATACCTCCGTCACAATGGCGGTCCCTGGTTTTCTTAGAATATAGAGGGCCATTGGACCTGCCACAAACCAGATACCATAAATAATTTCATGGGCAATGGGACCAATGAATGGTACAAAAAAGCTTGAAACATATCCGGCTCCAAAATAGACAATCCCTAAAACAACAGATAACAAGGCAATTAATAAGACATCTCTTAAACTAAATGATTTCATTTTCTTCCTCCATTTTTTAAATAAGTGTCATATGACTTAGTACTATTCGTGCTAAGCTAATCCATAAGACAAATCCATAAGTAACTGATTTTTAATCAATATCGTTATACATAGCTTCTTTGACGTAAACACCTCATCCTTTCTTAATATCATTTTCAAAAATAGACAGACGAAAAACACCCCATTTGCATGCAAATGGGGTGTAGAGAAAATTCTTAAGATTATTTCAAAGCATGCTTTGAAAAAAACCACTACAAAAAATAATGGTACACATTTCCCTGCGCCAGTGCTAACTGTATCAGGTTCAATGGGTATAATCTCAGCTTTACGCACCCCAAATGTCTAATTCATTTTGATAAGCAAATCTTATCATATTTTACTTTTTATGACAAGGCTTACATTTTTAGTATTACCTTAAAATAGTGGACAGTTGATCCAAATCTGTGATAGCAAAATCAATTGTCTCCTTGGCAACTTTCTCTAGGGGGTAAACATCATTAAGCAGGTAAATGGTCTCTATACCAGCCTTTTTAGCTTCCAGAAGATTTTTCCAAGAATCTTCAACCATCGCTATTGAATGCTTTTCAAGCTCATAAAAACTTATAATGCTATTCAAAAATTCTATATCTTTACTGTCCGAATTATAGTCAAATGTTGAAATGACTTGTTGGAAATAAGGAAGTAACCCGTTGGCTTCTAAACCTGCTTTGGCCAAGTGACCATAATTACTAGTCACAGCATAGAGGTTATATCCTTTTTTTATCAAATAAGGTAATAATTCCTTTGTGCCACTCTTTAAAGTAACAGATTTGTATTCCTCAAGTAAATACTCTTCCTTAGCCACCTTAAATGATGTCTCATCCAGAAAATCCGCTAAAAGATGAGTCAAGTAAAGATCTGCTTGATCCATCTCCAAGCTCCAAAGCTTGGCCTGAAGCTCATCTGTAAAAGGGATTCCATATCTTTCAAGTAAACTCTTAACCATCTGATCCCAAATATCATAAGAATCAAATAAGACACCATCAAGATCAAAAAATACTATTTTCTGCAAATTGCATCTCCTTCTTAAGTCTCTGAAACTTCAGCTTTTTCAACAATTTTATTATAACTAAAAACCCTAGTCAAGGCTAGGGTTGATTACTACATTATTTTTTTGCAAGACGTTGTCGTAACCAGAAGGAAATTGCCAAAGCAAATAGATACATCCCGATAAAAACGGTTAGGGTTGTGGAATAACTTTTAGTTAATTCAAAAGTCCAAGAGAGGAGCATAGGACCAACCAAAGCAGCAATTCCCCAAGCTGTTAAAATATAACCGTGCAAGGTGGCCAATTCTTTTGCTCCAAAAATATCACTGAGATAAGGAGGGATGAGAGAGAAACCAGCACCATAACAAGTCATCAAGATGGCCATTGCAAGAATAAAAAGTGTTGGTACATGGAAGAATAACAAGGACAGCGACATTAGAATATTGACCATAAAGAGAATAATAAAGGTCAGAGGACGACCAATAAAGTCCGAAAGACTTGCCCATAAAAGACGTCCAAAACCATTAAAGACACCCATTAAGCCAACAACAACAGCTGCTGCTTCCACTGACATTCCAGCTAAATCTTGTGCCATCGGTGCAACTACAGAGATTAAACCTAGACCACAAGAAATATTGATGAAGAGGACAATCCAAAGAATGTAAAATTCTTTGGTTTTTAAGGCTTGTTTTGCGACCATACCATGATGAAGATTAGTATTCGATTGCCCTTTAGCTTTGGCTACCAATTGCGCAAATTCTTCATCACTTGGTTTCTTAATGAATTGAGCTGCTAATAGCATGACAACAAAATAGATGAAACCAAGAATATAGAAGGTCTTAACAAGACCAACAGACTCCATGAATTTTTGAGCAACAGGACTGGTAAGTAATGATGCGAAACCAAAGCCCATAATGGCTAAACCAGTGGCTAAACCTCTTTTATCTGGGAACCATTTGATAATGGTCGATACTGGTGTAATATATCCTGATCCTAAGCCCAAGCCTCCAATTACCCCATAACCCAAGTAAAGTAACCATAGTTCTTTTTCTTGAATTGCTAAGCCAGCAATAATATTACCACTAGCATAAAGTAGGGCTGATAAGCTACCAACTAAGCGTGGTCCAAACTTTTCAACTAATCGACCCATAAAGGCAGCCGACATGCCTAAACAAAAAATGGCTAAAGAAAATGCAAAAGCTACTGAAGATTGACTCCATCCTGTTACCATCATAATTGGATTACGGAAGACACTCCAAGCGTAAGTTGAGCCTAACATGAGATGGAAAATAACGCCAGCACCGGCCACGATATAACGATTTGTACTTTTCACGATGATACCTTTCTAAAAACAAACAATAAAAACCCTAACATAAGTAATAGTTAGGGTTTTAGTTTATTATACTAATTATTTTTTGTCAAAGTATTTGATTTGCAGATAAAAAACGTATGTTTTTAAAAATAGATGTAGGAATCTTCGAATTTTGCGACTAGATAATCACAGGCAGACAGATCCTGTTTAGGATAATCAGGATTCGCAAAACCAATACAAATCATACCCGCAGCTTTAGCCGCTAAACTACCATTCTTAGTATCTTCAAAAACAAAAGTCTTCTCAGGTTCAGCTCCCAATAATTGAGCCGCACGTAGAAAAACGTCTGGTTGGGGTTTAGAATGAGCCACTTCTTCCCCACTAACGGTTACTTTAAAATATTGGCTTAAACCAAGTGCCGCTAAATTTTTTTCAATATCATCTTTGGGTGAGGAAGAGGCTACAGCTAACTGATAGCCCTTATTAGCTAGAAACTGAATAAGCTCCTTTGCTCCTTTAATTGCTTTAACGCCATCTCGATCAATCATTTCTTGGCGTCTGCGATTCATTTCAGTAATGAGGACTTCTACTGAATCCTCTAACTGGCATTCTTCTTTCATCACTCGCCACATGTAGTCAAAAGTAGTTCCCATAAATTGATACTGATAGCTTTCATCTGTATCGATACCACGATCTAATAACATTTCTGTCTTACTGCTTAAGAAGGTATATTCGGAATCAACGATAACCCCATCCATGTCAAAAATGACCCATTTTCCCATATTCTTCTCCATAATTAACCTCTCAAAATTGCTTCTATCGCGATTGCTAAATCCTATTATAGAAAAAGATAGTCGAAACTATCTTTTCCGTATTATAGGTGTGCGCCTTTTTCAACTAATGTTTCTAATTCTGTTAAACGTTCTTCAAAGACCTTGAAAGCCGCATCAAGATAGGCGTCATTTGTCATATCAACACCAGCTTTAGCAATCACATCTAATGGATAATCAGAATTACCAGCCCTTAAATAATCTAAGTAATGGTCGATATCGGATTGTTGACCATGGACAATTTTATTAGCTAAGTAACTTGCTGCCGCAAAACCAGTAGAATATTGGTAAACGTAATAATTATAGTAAAAATGAGGAATGCGAGCCCACTCATATTGAATATAATAATTATCTTCTTTGGCTAAACCATAGTATTTAGCATTCAAATCAGCGTAAAGATTGTTCAAGAAGTCGCTGGTTAAGACTTGTCCATTTTGATCAGCTTGATAGATAGCATGCTCAAATTCGGCAAATTGACTTTGACGGAAAATAGTTCCTCTAAAACCATCTAAGTAATTATTAAGAATCGCAAAGCGTTCTTTTTCATCAGTCACCTCTTTGAGGAGTTCCTCGGTTAAAATATTTTCATTTGTGGTTGAGGCAATCTCCGCCAAGAAAATACTGTAATCACCATAGACATAAGGTTGATTCTTACGCGTAAAAGTTGAATGCAAGCTATGACCTGTTTCATGAACAAGGGTATATAAATTATCTAAATTATCTTGCCAATTTAAAAGCATGAAGGCATTGGTATCATAAGAACCACCAGAATAAGCGCCTGAACGTTTTCCTTTATTAACATGGACATCAATCCATCTTTCAGAAAATGCTTCATGGACGTAATCGCTATATTCTTTACCAAAAATGGCTAATACTTTTTCAGCTTTATCTAAAGCTTGATCATAATTAAGAGATAAGTCCGTTTGTGACAATGGTGTATAAACATCGTACATTTTTAGACTGTCCACTCCTAAAACTTTTTGACGTAATTTGAGATAACGGTGCAATAATGGTAAATGACGGTTAACAGCTTCTAAAAGTGTTTCATAAACTTTTTCAGGGATAAAGTTAGCACTCATTGCTGCTTGACGAGCAGATTCATAATGATGAACACGCGCCTTAAAATTATTCACTTTAACATTGGTTTGCAGTGTTTTAGCATAAGTGTGTTGGAATTGTTCGTAGGTACTATATAGAGCTTCATAGGCAGCTTGACGAACTGACCGATCTTTAGATTCCATCAAATGGATAAAATTACCGTGTGTGATTTCAACTTCATTGCCATCTTCATCTTTAATGATTGGGAATTGAATATCGGCATTGTCTAAGAGACCAAAAGTTTCTTCAGCGCCATTAAAGATTTCTGAAGCACCCGCTAATAATTCTTCTTCTACTTGGCTAAGAACATGGTCTTTATTTTTTAATAATTTTTCAAAGAAATGGTGATAGCTTTCAAGTTTTTCTTCTTCATTAAGATAGGTTTCAAATTGCTCTTGGCTAATTGTCATAAATTCAGGCTCATAGAACGAGAAAACTTCACTGAATTTTGCATAGAGAGCTGATGCTTTTGATTGATATTCTTGATATTTAGCTACAGTTGTATCTTGGTCATTCTTCATTGACGCATAAACATAGATCTTTTCAATACGACGAGACAAGTCCAATTCAATCTCTGTTGTTTCTAACAATGTTTTTGCGGAATCAAGTAAATGTCCTGCTAGTCCTTGAGCTTTATCTAACTCTGTTTTAAGAAGCTCTACTTCTTTTTCCCATTCTTGGTCGCTTGCAAAAATCGTACTTAAATCCCAAGTGTATTTTTCGTCTAAATGACTTCTGTTATCTGCCATCATATCCTCCTAAAAATTTCTTACTTCCATTTTAACATAAAAATAGGGAGGGTAGAGGGTTTGTACCTGTTTATTCCTAATATTCTTATAATATAAAAAAAAAGTTGTCACCGTCTCTTAGATAGTCTTTATCAATCTGGCAAAAACCAATCTCAGATAGGGGTGGATGAAAAAATGGAAAAAAATCCTCCGCCTTTTTCATCAGGATATTTTCCCCTCGTAAATAGGCATTTTCTTGTTCTCTTAACCAATAAGGGTTTTTCCGGCGTAAAGCTTTTTGAATCTTCACCAAAAGATTTTTGGGCATCTCTAGAGTCAAGGGCTCAACAAATTGGTCAATGAAGGGGATTCTTAAGATTTTTAACATGTCCGAACTCAATGGAAACTCCCTTGTTTGATAGTAAGTTCGTCCAAAATAATCTTCATGAATGAGGTATTTTAGACGAATACTTTCTTTGGTCAAATCTAATTCCCATAAATGAAAACCAATGGTGCGCGAATACAAAAGAAATTGTCGCTGTAGCTGACTTAATTTTCTCCCCAACCATAGTGATTTGCCTAACAACCAACGAACATGAAAACCTTCCTTCTGATAAGCCAAAGTCCGCTCTCTCAAGCGCTCAATGGCTAATGTACTGCATTGAATTTCCAAGGCAAGGCGGTTATTGACAAGCAAATCAGCCACCTGCTCACAGTCGTCCAAATACTTTTCAATTTCCACCTGATGAAAAGGCCTCAAGTTGCGGTAAATCAAAGCCTTCAAACTTAAATGCTCCTCTGACTCGTTTTCCCAAGCATAATGACAATTCCCCACACGTAGATGGGCAAAGTGCGGTCGCATAATTTTTCCATTCTTGAAGCAAAGCTTCCCCCGACACAGGGGACAAAAGTAAGCACCTGATACTGGCAAGCCATCAAGTAAACAGAAAATTTTTCCGTCAGAATCTAAAGCCTTTAACATAGACACCTCCACTTTCCATACTTCTTTATTCGAAAAAAAAGAGTTATCCGAAGATAACTCACAAAAATTATTTTTTCTGCAAGAGTGGGAAAAGGGCCAGACTAATCACCATAAAAGCCGTACTGATTAAGAAAGGCGTTGTGAAGGCCTCCAAATGAAAGGCTGCGGGAATTTTAGTGAGTAGTACCGGCGTTAAAATAACCCCAATGTTCCCTGCGGTAATAGCCAAGCTGGTCACAAAGTGGATATGCTCTTGACTATAGCTTTTTGCGATTAAGTAAAAGACGGATGACATGGTTCCGACAAAACTAGCTCCGATCAGAACGGAAGCCAGAACAAAGAGAATTGGCCATGGACTAAGAGCAAAGAGGAAATTGCCAAGTGCCATCAAGGCAAGCATGACTAAGAGCGCTTTTTCTTTGAGGAATTTGGTTAAGAAGCCAAATAAGAGACCAGAGAAAATTCCTGAAAAGGCTAAAACTGTCAGCATATTACTAGCAAAGAAGCTTGAATAATGGTATTTGGTCACCAAAAGAGTTGGAATTTTAACCGTTGCCCCAATATAAGCAACGCCCACTAAAAAAGTAATCACCATTAACATAGCAATCTTAGCATCAAAAATGCGGGCTGACTTTAAGGATACTAATTCCTTGTCTAAACCTGGTACCTTTGCATTGAAGAAGAAATAAACAGGAATAACCAGGAGGTAAACCAAGTAAGTATAATTAACGCCAATCATGAGGGCCAAACCAACCATAAAAGTGGTTAAGGCTTTACCAATATTGAGAGTCGCGGTCCGGAAACCAATCATACTAGCTCTTTCATCACCCTCATAAAAATCACTCAAGATACTGATAGACAGTGAATTATAAAGCCCAATCCCAATTCCAAGAAGTAAACGAGCTAATAGAACAAGGACAAATTTACTGGTTAAAAATGAGACAATACCTGAGATTAAAATCAGGATTAAGCCAAGACGAATGGTCTTCAATTTACCAATTTTTGCCACCACAAGATTACTGAGGAGAACAAAAAGGGTAATCATCATGCTGGAATGGTCACCAAGGTTTCCACAGAAGCCAAGCCAATATGGGGATTTGCCCCATGATAGAGTTGATACAACTTAGGAATGGCCGGAGCAATGGCTAAGTGTGACATCAAGAAAAGTGAAACGGACAAGATGGCCCATTTGGTCGACAATTTATGTGACATAAAAAAACTCCTTAAAAAATGATCCTTAACCAGTATAGCGGTAGCAGGTCATTTTTTCAAGGATTGTGAATTATTTCATGATATTTCCATCATATTTTCAGTCCAAGTAGCTTTTTAAAAGGCTAATCTCCTTCTGACTTAATGTTCGATACTTGCCGACAGCCAAATCTCCCAAGTGAAAATCTGCGAAGCTTATTCTCTTCAAAAAAGTTACCTTAAGACCATAGGCTAGGAACATTTTTTTGACTTGGTGGAATTTCCCTTCAGAGATAGTCACCTGCGCCGAAGACAAATTCGGACTGCTAGACAAAATCTCCAAGGCTGCCGCTTTACAGACCGTGCCGTCAAGGAAGCGAACCCCAGATCTGAAGAATTCAGGCGCGTCATCCCCTAAATAGCCATTAACCTCCACATAATAGGTCTTTGTGACATGGTGCTTGGGATGCAGCATACGAAAGCCTAGGGGACCATTATCCGTTAACAAGACCAAGCCCTCCGTATCCCGATCCAGCCGACCAATGGGGTAAAGATCCGGCCAACGATCTTGATCAGATAAGCAGTCTAGAACAGTAGGATGTTGGGCATCACTACGAGCACAGATATGTCCATTAGGTTTATTGAGAATATAATAATGATGCCCCTGCCCTTCTAACAAGTGATCTCCTAAAGTAATGGCTTGCAGGCCTGAGTCAACGTTCTGACGGCCAGAACTTGCAACTTGCCCATCTACTAAGATTTCTTGATTTTTTATCAGTTTTTTGACCTGGCCTCTTGAGCCAATTTTTTGAGCTTCTAAAAATTTATCTAATCGCATAAAAATAGTGTAACACAAAAAGCGGAAGATGGACTTCCGCTTTTCTTCAAGTTTTTTCTTAAAGGCTTTCTAATTCTGAGGCCGCCTCTTGGTCAACAATGACAATGACATTGTCATGCTTTTGCAGCACTGACGCAGGAAGATCCTCTGTTACAGGTCCAGTAATCATTTCTTTGATGGCATGGGCTTTTTCTTTGCCAAAAGCCATTAAAATAATGGTTTTTGATTTCATGATTGATGCGATCCCCATAGAAATAGCTTGTTTAGGAACATCTTCACGAGAGGCAAAGAAACGGCTATTAGCTTCGATAGTTGATTCTTGCAAGTCCACAACATGAGTTGTCATATCAAAAGATGTGCCAGGTTCATTAAAGCCAATGTGACCATTACGACCAATACCAAGAATTTGGAAATCGATTGGGTGTTGAGCGATGACCCCATCATAAGCCTTTACTTCAGCATCCAAATCACTTGCAAGTCCATTTGGTAAGAAGTTTTCTTTAAAAGGTTTCGCATTAAAAAGGTTGTCACGCATAAAGTAATCATAACTTTGGTCATGTTCTTTAGCCAGACCCACGTACTCATCTAGGTTGATGCTTGTCATATCAGTGAATTCCAAATCAGATGCCACCACTTCTTTATAAAAAGCAAGCGGTGTACTACCAGTAGCTAATCCCAATGTCTTAGCCCCATCTGCCATAGCTTCTTTCAATAACGTAAAGGCCACTTGGCCACCTTCTGTTTGATTTTGAACACGAATAACTTTCATGATATCTCCTTTATTGGTATAGACCTATTTATAATTCTATTATATGGTATAGACCAATATTTGTCAACTATCATTTCTTTTTTAAGCTAGACTAATGACGTAGTATCACGAGCATGCTATAATAGTTAAGATTTGGTTTGCCTGGACAGGATAAAACCAGTAAAGGAGCAAGAATGAATACAAACGATTTTGATTTTGAATTACCCGAAGAATTAATCGCCCAAACACCACTGGAACAAAGAGATAGCTCAAAGCTACTGATTATTGATCACGAAAAAAAGACCATGGTTGACAGCCACTTCGATCACATCATCGACCAACTCAATCCAGGCGATGCCCTAGTTATGAATAATACCCGCGTCTTACCAGCCCGCCTACATGGTGAAAAACCAGATACCCACGGGCATGTAGAGCTTTTACTTTTGAAAAATACCCAAGGGGATGACTGGGAGGTACTGGCTAAACCGGCCAAACGCCTTAAGGTTGGAAGCCAAATCTCATTTGGTGATGGTCGCTTAAAAGCAACTGTCCTTGAAGAACTTGAGCATGGTGGTAGAATCGTCTCCTTTTCTTATGAAGGTATCTTCTTAGAAGTCTTGGAAAGCCTTGGCGAAATGCCACTCCCACCATACATTCATGAAAAATTAGAGGATTCTGAACGTTACCAAACCGTTTATGCTAAAGAAAACGGTTCTGCGGCAGCCCCCACAGCTGGCCTCCATTTCACTCAGGAATTATTGGAAAAAATTCAGGCTAAAGGGGTTCATTTGGTATACCTAACCCTTCACGTCGGACTTGGTACCTTCCGTCCGGTATCGGTCGATAATGTTGATGCTCATGAAATGCACTCTGAGTTCTACCATCTATCAGAAGAGTCTGCCCAAATCCTTCGCGATGTTAAAAAAGCGGGTGGTCGTGTTGTCGCAGTCGGAACAACTTCAATCCGAACTTTAGAAACGATTGGTAGCAAATTTAAGGGAGAGATCCAAGCTGATTCTGGTTGGACAAATATCTTTATCAAACCGGGTTACAAATTTACAGTTGTTGATGCCTTTTCAACCAACTTCCACTTACCAAAATCTACTTTAGTCATGCTTGTATCGGCCTTCGCTGGACGCGAATTTGTCCTTGAAGCTTACAAACATGCCGTTGACGAAAAATACCGATTCTTTAGTTTCGGTGACGCTATGTTTGTAAAATAGTCAGCCTTAAAAAAGACAGACAACTTTAAAAAATTGATTTTGCACTAAAAATAATATACCTACGGCTTTATTTATTTAATAGCAAAAAAATAACCGAGATTTATGTCTCGGTTATTTTGGCTTCAAATTTATTCTTTATTTTGATTAACACGATGCCACTCATTTATGACATAAGTTAAACCAACTAGTTGGTTGTAACCAGGACCAGAAATTTCTTCAGATTTCTCAGTTGACCCACCCAAATTTTTTGTGTAAAGAGCAATCATGTAGGGACTCTTTTCGCAGACAATAGCATCTACATTGAGAGCTTCACGTACGTAGCCCGGCTTTTGATAAACCACTAAATCTGCAGGCAAATAAGTCTTATAATACTGACCTGGGAAAGATTCGCCAATGTAATATAAAATATCCTTATACTTTTCTTTATGTTTCCAAAGGTAATCTAAGACTTGGATATAGTAATCTGTTGTAGTCTTATTACCTTCCTCACGAATAGTCTTTATTTCTGCTTTTGATTTACCATAACGACTAAACTTTTTGTAGGCTTTTTCCATGCCTCCTAAACGTTCCGCTAAGGCGTAGGCAGGCGTATTCTCAGAATAAACTAAAGAATATTCTTGCATATCTGGAATTGACATGGCTCCAGCAAATTGGTTAACATAAGCATTATGTTCCATTAAATACTCATAAGTTGTATTTGTGATGTCAAAGCGCTCGTCTAGAGTGTATTTACCCTTTTCCACTTCATCAACTACCAACATATTTAAAGGTAATTTATAAGTTGAACCAGCAGTCATAGGTTGGGTTTCATTCATGGAATACATTTTACCCGATTCAATATCTTTGTAAGTAAAAGCAATTTGTGAATGATCAATACCAAATTCATCCAAATAAGCCTTAACGGTATCAACTAAACTTAATTTATCGTATTCATAATATAAACCTAAAGAATCCATCCGCGCTAAATCAGCATCCATAACTGCCTTTTTTAGCCTCCGCAGATTTTTTCTTTGGGCTTTTTCTTTTTTTCTTAATAATTTTTTTTTACTTCATCTTTATGTGAATGGGCTTTGCCTTTTTCTAAAGCTGAAACGGTTACAACTAGACCTAAAAAAAGAGCTAGTATAGCTAAAACAACGATTTTAACAGTTTCTGGCATCCCAAAAAATTTTCTATCACGCACAATCTCATCTCCTATAATTATATTTTATATTAATTTAATAAAAAAGCAAGGCTTTGTTGCAAATTTTCGACATTAGTATGTCATTTTGATTACAAAACCTATGTTTTATGGTGTTTTCAAATAATAATAAAATTTTAGAGGTCTCTTTTGTTAAAAAATTAGTAATTTTTTATTTTTTATTTAATTTTGATGAGATATTCATTTCAAAAATACAAAATTCAATACAATCAGCTCTCTTCAAGTGGAAAGAAATAAGTCATGAAATCATTCATAAAAAAAGAGAGTATCAAATTGATACTCTCTAGAACTTAGCTTTTCATCTACCCACTACAGTTGTCAAAGAGCCAAAAAAACTGATCCTGAGGATCAGTTTCTATAGTTTTGCCAAGCTTCTTCTTATGCTTTTGCTGCTTGATATAATTCATCAACTTTATTCCAGTTGATAATTTCAAAGAAAGCTTTGATGTAGTTTGGACGTACATTACGGTAGTTGAGGTAGTAAGCATGTTCCCAAACATCAAGACCTAAGATAGGTTTCTTACCTTGTGAAATAGGTGTATCTTGATTTGCAGTTGAGATAACTTCAAGTTTACCTTCTCCATTAACAACTAACCATGCCCAACCAGAACCGAAACGGCCAGTTGCTGCAGCTGTGAAAGATTCTTTAAAGGCATCAAATGAACCAAATGCTTGGTCAATAGCAGATGCAACATCGCTAGTGATTTCAGTTTTTTCAGGTGATAATAATTCCCAGAAAAGAGCGTGGTTAAGGTGTCCACCACCATTGTTAATCAAGGCTTGACGGATATCTTCAGGAATAGAGTCAACATTTGCTAAAAGTTCTTCAACATTTTCACCTAATTCAGGATGTTTTTTTAAAGCTGCATTTGCATTAGCAACATAAGTTGCATGGTGTTTATCATGGTGAAGAGTCATAGTCTCTTTGTCAATTTGTGGTTCAAGTGCATCATATGCGTATGGAAGTTCAGGTAAAATAATAGCCATTAGGTATTCCTCTTTTCCTTTATTTGATAAGTCTATATTAACGTAATTTGGTAGAGCTTTCAACTATTTTGATTAATAGGAAACAAGTCATTTAAGCTCTTGGAAAGACTTTCTTAACCGTCAATCAACCATGATTTTAAGCATTGCTAAATCAAATAAATAGGCCTTATCATTGACACCCGTTTTGATCTGATAATCTGTCTCAATTAGGTATGCACACATTTCTTCAAAAAACTTAACCGCAGTTGTCGGGAATCTCTCAGGGCGTATTTAACTTGAAAAGGATTAACCATTCGTCCCATTAATTCAGATAAACTTTGAACAATGGCCTGTTCATTCTTTCCTTGCTTTTGTAAAATCGCAATTTGCAGGAATAGACGGAATTGTCCCAATAAAATAGCGATTAATTTGACTTCATCTTCACCAGCCAGTCTTAAGTCATGAACCAAATCAGTAACCTGAGCACTTTCCTTTTGAATTAAAAACCGCGATAAATCAAAAATATTATCTTGTAAGGTCTTCGGTATCGCTTCTTCGATATCCGTCAAGGTTATATGACCATCTTTTTTGTAAGAGCTTAAAAACCTTAGATTTTTGACCATTTGACTAAAATCACCATTAGCTTTAGCAAATAAGCGATCAAAAACACCACTATCAAAGCTTAGCCCTAATTCATTTCCATAAGATTGAAAATAAGACTTTAATTCCTGCTCTTTTAAGAGATTTGCTTCAAATAGCTGGGCATCTCTTTTCAAGAGCTTAACAATCCGTCTTTTTCCATCCAATTTACCTGGAGCAAAAATAATCAGGCGTGTCGTTTCTAAAGGATTTTCTAGATAAGCTTCCAAGGCTTTTAATTCTTGTTCTTTTAGATAGTTCTTTTTTTGTGTGGTAATATCTAATAATTGGTCAAAAATAACAATCTTGGCATCTGCAAAAAAGGGTAGGCTCAAAAGATCCATTTCAGCATCTTGATAGACACCTTCAGACATATCAAAATAGGAATAGACCAAATCATCTTTGTCATAGCCAATTGTTTCCAATAGTCTTTCTTTGATTTGACTGTATTGGCCAAAATCTTCACCAGTCACCAGAGTAATCAAGTCTAAATTTTCTTTAGACAATTTTTTTAATTTTTCAATTGCAATCATGTCCCTATTATATCAAAATTATCGACTATTATATGCATCATCCTTCAACTAATCAAAATTAATGATAGTGACTTAGTGGCAAGTTTCCACCTGCCACTCCTTCCAACCAGTAAAACGAATGGCCCCCTGTTGATCCGTTCGATAAACTGTCATCCCCCTCTCCCTAAATCGGTTTAAGGTCTCAGGATGTGGGTGATGAAAGTGATTATTTTTCCCGGCTGAAACCAAGGCAACTTTTGCAGAAATGTGTTTGAGAAAAACTTTAGAAGAAGAACCTTTTGAACCATGATGACCTGCCTTTAAAATGTCTACAGGTAAGTGGGTGTATTCCTCCATAATATCTTCTTCACCTTCAGCTTCCAAATCACCTGTAAAGAGAAAGTTTTGATTGAGTAGTTTCCCATAAAGGGTAATCGAGTCGTTATTTTTACCATCACCAATTTTCCAGGGGTATAAAACCTGTAAATAAGAACCCATAATTGGCAAGCGGTCACCTGCTTTGACGACACTTGTTGGAACATTTATTTTTTTTAGCCTTGAAAGAAAAGCACTATTCTTTAAACTTCCCTGACTGACTAATATCTCTTTAATATTAATATGCCTTGCTACAGCTTCCATATCTCCAACATGATCATTATCCGTATGCGTCAAAACCAGTTGATCTATCTTACTGATACCACGGCTTTTTAGATAGGGTATTAGCGTTCCCTCAGCATTTGCCTCTTGGTACTTCTTCTGCCAAGCCTCTTTCCCTTGAAAATGTTGACTTCCCCCTACATCAATTAAAATGGTTCGATTCCAAGTATCTCGTATCAAAATACTATCTCCTTGCCCTATATCAACAATGGTTACTTCATTGGTAAATGGCAGCCTGATGCTAAATGATAATACAAAAATGACCACTAGGATTCCAATAGTCTTTCTAAACTCCTTAATGACATGTAAAAGAAAGCCAATTAAAAAGATTAAAAGTAAAAATTGAAAGCTATTAGGTTTTCCGAAAATAATTGCTCTGCTAAAATGTTGCCCTAAACTGCTAACTAATCTTTCCATTAACATAAAGATAGGATTAAAAGAGCTTAGCTTAACAATAGGTGATAAGAGAAAAGCAAGGCAAAGAGCAGGTAGAATAAGACTATCAAAAAGTAGGGAAAAGACCGCTGTTAGGATAATAGCAACTGGGTTAAACTGGCCAAAGAATATCATTAAGAAAGGCAGGAGACAAATACTAAGCACAAATGTTTCCACAAGGATTCGTTTCTTTCCTTCATAGTGGTCACAACTAATAATTGTAATGAAAAAAGCGTAAGCAAAAGAAAGGATTCCTCCAATACTATGAAGAAAATTAGGCTGAAAAAAGAACATGAGAAGGAAAGCTAGAGAAAGATTATCCAATCCTTTCACCTGGAAATTTCTTAAATTTCTTTGCAGTAAACTTCTAATAACGGAAATACTTAATCCAGTTAAAAAAGCATAAACAATTGAGAAAGGCAAATCAAAATAGGGAAAATGATCCTTTGGAATACCACAAATGACGAGGAATTTTCGAAAAAGATTGAGAAAAAAGGAAACTTGCATTCCTGACAAGGCAAAAAGATGAATGATTCCTAATTGACTATAAATCTGGGTCATTTGACCAAATGATTTATCCAGATAACCAAATAATAGGCCCGTCATGTAATCCGACATGGGCTTTGGAAATTGTCTTTGGCAAAGAACAATTCCTTGCCGTCTCCACTTTCTTAAATGCTCAAAAATAGAATTTGCTTTTGAAATCCTTATATTCCTTATGTCACTTATTCGACCGACCCTATATATCCCTTGTTTTTTTAAAAATTCCCGATAGTCAAAGCCTGAAAAATTTCGCATTTGTTCAGCTTTTTCAAGTTTAATAGCTGCAGAAATTAAGAGAAAATCAGAATTTCCTTTAAAAAAATCAGCTTCTTTCTTACTTTTCAATCGATAAAAGATTTTGTAATTATTGTCATGATAATCAGAAGCTATAAATGCCATGGAATCACCATTTATGGATTGGCTATCTGGTATTAAGCGAACCTGATTAGGATTTATGACTTGCTTATTCATCGCTTTTTGCTCTTTCACTTCTTGCAGAAAAAAATAGCCCGTCGCAAAAAGAAGGAGACAGATCATTTTAATAAATAACTTAGGATAATTTTTGATCAAGAGATATGCTGCTAGTAAGTCTACAAGAAACAAAGGCCAACTTGGATAATGAAAACTATAAAAGGCCAATAAAAGGAGGTAAGTGAATTGAATAAGTGGTATAGGAAATCGCTTAGTCAAGGCTGATTTCATTTTTTAACTTTTCTAAAGTCTTTTTTCCAATTCCTGAAATTTTCAAAAGGTCCTCCAGTTTCTCAAATCCGCCAGTAGCTTCTCGAGCCTCGATAATTTCTTGCGCTCTCTTTTCACCAATACCAGGAATCTTTTGCAAATCAGCAACACTTGCCTTATTAATATTGACCTTGCCCTTTCCACCTTCATCTTGAGAAGATTGGGAAGATAAATTTTCCGTGAGATTTACTGCTTTTGCTTCCCCTTTTTGTGCCACATAAATGACCGATCCATCACTTAATTTCTGAGCTAAATTAATAGCTTTAGGGTCAGCTGACTCCTTGAGTCCTCCTGCCATTTCAATTAAATCAGTAAGACGGCTTTCAAGAGGCAAGTGGTAAACCCCCTCTTTCTTAACAGCCCCTTTTAAATCCACCACTATTTCTTGAATAGTTGTCCTATCAGGTTTCGTTTTTGATTCTACTAGCTCAGCTGACACCTCACTATTTTTGGCTATTGTATCAAAATTGACATTAGATGTTTTCTTTTCTGGGGACCTAATGCCCCCAAAAAAGAAAAGACCTAAGGTGACTAGTAAAGCGAAACTTAACAAGGCTGTTAATATATTGGACCAATTGAAGATTTCTGGATTCTTCTCTTTTAAAGCTAATAGTTTTTCTAACATTTTTTCACCTCACTATATCATTCGACTTTTTTTGAAAATAATATCTGAAAATCAAAAAAAAATATCCAGAAGGATATTTTTAAGATTTATGTTTATCTGGATCCCAAACAAAACTTGCAATAACAGTAAAGATGAGGGTTAGTAAGAGTACGATAATCAGTACCAAGGCCAGTGGGATACGATAGAGATAGGTTAAAATATGACGTTTTTTTCCTGTTTGATAAGGTGCATTCTCAGCATCCAAGCGGTTAAATTCCGTTTGAATTCGGTTAGCAACTTCAGCAATTCCTTCATCATTCATGCGTTTAATGTCCGAAATATCAATCGGATGACCAAAATTCATGTCCACGCGCTCACCAGCAATTAATCCTTTGAGCGTCATTGGTCCAGCGTAGCTGCTGGCATAATTTTAACTTTTGCCATTTTAGCAATAACCGCAACGCCACCTTTAACATCTTGAGAATGACGACTACCACTTGGAAACATGACCAAGGACCGGTCTTTCTTTTTCAAAACGTTGACGGGATAACGAATGGCATCCGGCGATGGATTTTCACGATCAATTGGAAAAGCACCACACATTTTGATCCACCAAGCAAAAAGGCGATTGGTAAATAACTCTTTCTTAGCCATAAAGATAAATTGTTTAGGACGGGCAGCAAAAGCCATATAAACGGGATCCCAGAAGGTCCGGTGGGGTGCTACCAAGATATAATTTTCATCTTTATGCAAAATATTTTCTTCATTGTGATAATGGGCGTTGCCGTTCACAACCCATAATATAAAGACAACAAGTCCTCGTAAATAAGCGTAAAACAACTGATTCTCCTTTAATCGATTTGACTTTATTTATTGTATCACGAAACAACTGAATGTCAACTTTATCATACAAGCAAGACTCAAGAGGATACAAAGCAAAGCATTTCTATCATGTTCTTTTTTTGCTATAATAAGGCTATGAATGAAAATCTTTTAAAAACGGGTGAGCGTATTGACCAACTTTATTCAGACCAAGTTAAAATAATTCAAAATAAAGATGTTTTTTCTTATTCTATAGATAGTGTCCTTCTCTCCCGTTTTCCAAAAATACCTAGCAGAGGGTTAATCGTCGACCTTTGTTCAGGAAACGGGGCCGTTGGCCTTTTTGCTAGTCAACAAACAAGAGCACGAATCGTGGAAGTTGAAATCCAAGAAAGACTTGCTGATATGGCCCAACGTTCCATCAAACTCAATCATTTAGAAGAACAAGTTTCCATGGTCCGTGATGATTTAAAAAATCTCCTCGATTACGTTCCTAGATCAGGAGTTGATTTAATTCTTTGTAATCCACCTTATTTCAAAGCAAGTGAAACATCTAAAAAAAATCTCTCTGAGCATTATCTTTTAGCCCGACATGAAATTACTACAAATTTAGAAGAAATTTGTCAAATCAGTCGACATGCCCTAAAATCAAATGGTCGTTTGGCTCTGGTTCATCGGCCCGATCGTTTCATTGATATTCTAGATTGTTTAAGACAATATGGCTTAGCTCCAAAACGCATTCAATTTGTTTATCCCAAAGTAGGAAAAGACGCTAATATGCTCTTAATTGAAGCCATCAAAGATGGCTCTATTGAAGGATTAAAAATTCTGCCACCACTGATTGTCCACCAAGACAATGGAGACTACACTGAACAAATTAAGCAGATTTATTTTGGTTCACATGAAAATGAAAAAGAAAGTAAAAACCTATGAAAAAATTTTTCCTCCTCGGTAACCTCATCTTATTTTGCTTAGTTGTCATTGTTGCACTTTTTTTATGGTTTCGTAATACAGATGGCACTGGTGCCATTCAAACTGCGGGTGCAAAAATGGTCACCGAATTAGTCTGGTTTATCTTCTATTTTATTATCTTGGCCTTGCAAGCTCTCTTTTTATTAATCAAAAAGGCTTTCAGTCATGACAGATAAGCAAGCATATATGTACGTATTAGAGTGTGCCGATGGAACACTTTATACTGGTTATACCACTGATTTAGAAAATAGATTGAAAAAGCACAATACTGGCAAAGGGGCAAAATACACCCGTGCTCGCTTACCTGTTAACCTTATATATAGTGAAACTTTTCCAAATAAACAAGAAGCCATGAGCGCCGAAGCTCTCTTCAAAAAACGGAAAACACGTCAACAAAAATTAGATTATATCAAAGAGCATCTAAAAAAATAAAATACTTAGTCCAAAAAATAAAGACATGAGAACAATTCCCATGTCTTTTAGATTATACTGTCTCAGGTTTTACTTCGACTTCTTTGACTTCTTTGATTGGGAGTTTTAAAATATCTGAAAGTATCAATGGCACTAATTCGACTTTAACTTCAGAATACTGTAACCCAAACCAACGGGTAGGTGTTGCTGTGAAGTGTTTAATATTTGATTTGGTTTGCATAATGAAACGTTCGAAACCTGTTAATTGTCTAGCTTGAGAGACCCGTTCTTCAATGATGACAAAGCGGAAATCCCCAACTTCACGTCCTGGTGAAATCGAATATTCTTGTACTTGTTTCGGTAAGCGACCACTTTCCATCAAATCTTGAACAATGGTTCTCAGATAACGAGGAACGGTTTGAGGCATTCTAAAACCAAGGTAAAGTTCTACTTTAACCATATAATCCGTATCCATCATATCAACCTTATATTTAGCTGTGTAGGGTTCATCTGTAACTTTTACATTCACAAACCAATAAACTTTAGCTCGTTTTGGTCGTTTGTCTAAGATAGAATAGAGAATGGATTTATCAATCATGTTATCTTTAATACGGTTAGTTAAATAGACAACATTAGTTTGGTACAAATCAATTGATGTGTCATCGCGAAGAGCTTTAATTTGATCACGGTAGTCCAAAAGGTTAAGTGACTTAACATACTTAAAGACAATTTTTGTTCCACGATGCCAGATGAACATAAGGGAAATAATGGTAAAAGCTATGATAACAACAACATAGCCACCATGAAGGAATTTAACGGCTGACGCCAGAAGAAGATAAACTCGATAATGGCGAAGAATGACATGACTAAATGTGCCAACATTGACTTCATTCCTCGTTTGATTAAATAATAATTTAAGAGGATGGTTGTCATTAACATGGTAATGGTAATGGCTAGACCATATGCTGATTCCATATGTGCTGAATTTCGGAAATAAAGAACTGTACTTGATGTGATTAAGAACAAAACCCAGTTAATCACTGGAATGTATAATTGTCCTAAATTCTCACCCGGATAGGTAACTCTAAAGAGTGGGAAAATTTTCAAGCGCATTGCTTCTGCAACTAGGGTAAATGACCCAGTAATTAATGCTTGCGATGCAATAATGGCTGCCATTGTGGCAAGGATTACGGCGTAAACCCGGAAGTTTTCTGGGACGCTTGCAAAGAAGGGATTTAATTCAATGCCACTATTTTTATTGGCTAAAATCCAAGCACCCTGCCCACAATAAGATAAGACGATACAGGCTTTTACAAAAGGCCAGCTGACATATATATTCCCCCGACCAACGTGACCTAAATCAGAATAAAGGGCTTCTGCTCCGGTGGTAGCAAGAAAAATAGATCCTAAGATAAAGATTCCCCGATGGTTTTCTGGGCTCATTAATAAATGGATAGCGTAGTAAGGGTTAATTGCCCTGAAAATTTCCAAGTGTCCTAAACTGTTAATTAGACCCATAAGGCCAAGAAAACTGAACCAAACTAACATGACTGGACCAAATAGCTTACCGATTAAACTGGTTCCAAATCGCTGGATACTAAATAGCATTAAGAGTATCATTAATGTGGTTATGATGACATTTGTTTGATTATTATAAATTGTATCTATTCCAGGTACTGCCTTTAGACCTTCAATGGCGGAGGTTACTGTCACTGCTGGCGTTAGAGCTCCATCTGATAGTAAGGTAGCTCCACCTATCATTGCTGGTACGATTAACCATTTGGACATTTTTCGAACCAAAGTATAAAGGGAGAAAATTCCCCCTTCGTGATGGTTATCAGCTTTCAAGGCAATCCAAACATATTTAACAGTTGTAATTAAGGTCAGGGTCCAAATAATGAGTGAAACTGAACCTAGAATGAATTGTTCAGACATTTGTGTCAAACCACCCTGGTTCTCAACTAATGACTGCATGGTATAGAGGGGACTTGTTCCTATATCTCCATATACAATTCCGAGTGCGATTACAAATCCGGCTTTTGTAGCTTTATCAAAAGACGGGTGATTGGCATTGGACATCCAATCGTCCTCCTAATTTTTCATTAAAAATACCAAAAATGGTTGCCACCATTATAACAAATTCTATACTAAAAAGATATGATAGACCTATAAAAAAAGAGAGCTGAAAACGAATTCAACTCACTTTTTGGATTATTCACCTTTATGACGAATGACAAACCCTGAATCTTTTTTATTTGATTTTTTGTCTTTATTAAAGAATTCACTCGCATTACGTTTTGGTTTACGTTTGAAGTCACGTCCACCACCGTTTTCGTCACGTTTATCTTTACGACGGTCATCACGTTTTTCACCACCACGACGGTCATCACGTTTACCACGGTATCCGCCTCCACGACGGTCACCATCACGTCCACCACCACGACGATTGTCACGTCCACGGCCACCTTTAGCTGATTTTTTACCACCACCATGGCCACCACCAACATATTTAAATGGCAATGGTTTTTCACGAGCAATCTCAACTTCTGGTTGGTCAGCTGGATCTTGGACAGTTAAGCTTAAGATGTATAATGCTAACTCTTCAGGTGTAAATTCAGAGGCAAGTTGGATAGCATCACCTTTAAATTTATCAAAGTTTGAACGAATTGTTTCGTCTGCGAAATCACGTTCAATCTTTTTAAGTGCCACTTTCTTTTTAGCTTGGAAAGCTTCTTCAGCAGTTGCTGGTTTAAGTGGTTTCATTTGTTTCTTGGTGAGGTTCTCAATCATAGTCAAGTAACCCATTTCGTTTGGTGAAACGAATGTGATTGATTCCCCTGATTTACCTGCACGTCCAGTACGTCCAATACGGTGAACATAGCTTTCTGGATCCTGTGTAATATCATAGTTATAAACGTGGGTTACGTTTGAAATATCTAATCCACGTGCAGCAACGTCTGTTGCTACCAAGATATCAACTTGGTCCCCTTTGAAGTCACGAATAACACGTAAACGTTTATTCTGGTCAAGATCACCATGGATACCTTCTGCACGGAAACCACGTAATTTCAAACCACGTGTAATTTCATCGACACGACGTTTTGTACGACCAAAAACGATTGAAAGTTCTGGTTGATCAACGTCCATCAAACGTGTCATAGTATCAAATTTTTCTTGTTCCTTAACACGAACGTAATATTGTTCAACATTAACGTTGGTTAATTCTTTATTTTTAATTTGGACATGCTCTGGATTTTTCATGAACTTAACGCCGATTTGTTTAATTGGATCTGGCATAGTTGCAGAAAAGAGCAGGGTTTGGCGTTCAGCAGGAACGCGGCTGATAATTGCTTCAATATCTTCTAAGAAGCCCATGTTAAGCATTTCGTCAGCTTCATCAAGGATAAGTGTTTCAACATGGTCAAGTCTTAATGCTTTTCGTTTAATCAAGTCAAGCAAACGACCTGGAGTACCTACAACAATATGAGCACCAGATTTAAGGGCTTTAATTTGTTTGTCAATACTTGCGCCACCATATACTGAGCGGACTTTAACACCTTTATCACGACCGAAACGGAAGAGTTCTTCTTGACTCTGAACAGCAAGTTCACGAGTTGGTGCAATAACGAGTGCTTGGATAATGTTTTCATCCGTGCGGATCTTATTCAAGGTTGGAAGTCCAAAAGCAGCTGTTTTACCAGTTCCTGTTTGTGCTTGACCAATGACATCTTTTCCTTCTAATGCTAGTGGAATCGTCATCTCTTGGATTGGAGATGCTTGTTCAAAACCTGCTGTTACAACAGCTGATTGGATGTCTTCTGATAAGTTTAATTCTGTAAATTTCAAATGTTTCTCTTTTCTAAAAAAGCAGTGCGAAGCTGCCTTATAAGCCTTTATAGTTCTGTCGTTCAAATAACAACTAGACTAGTTTAACACAATTAAATCTAAAAAGATAGGAAAGACCTTATGAAAGTGTTTTTACAAAAGTCATGGTAAAATAGATCTAAGGGTAAAATGATTTTACTAAAATTAATAGAAAATATAATGGTAAGAATTTATGAACTATAAGGGAATTGTTTTTTTTGACTTAGACGGGACACTACTTGATGCTTCATCTCATGTTTCTTCTGAAAATCGACAAGCATTAGACCAACTTCGTGCCAATGGCTATCTTCCAGTTATCGCTACTGGTCGTTCCATTTTAGAATTAGAAAATGTCTTGGAAGAATCTGGTATCAATTCAGTAGCCATGCTCAATGGTATGGTGGTTCAAGTTAACAATGAGATTATTTTTTCAGAAACAATTGATAATGACGATATCACAAAAACATTAGAGTTAGCCCGTAGTTTAGGTGAAAGTATCGCTTATTATACCCCGGAAGAGTTGGTATTAGCTGGACAGTCTCCGGGCTTGATTGGTCACTTCAACTACTTCCATGGCCCTATTCCCCGAACCGACCCTAGCTACTACTTAGATGTAGACATCAATATGATTCTGGTAGGTGGTTCCAACATTGAAAACGACCATCTTTATGTAGAAGCAGTTCCTAATCTTTGTTTTTTAAGGAATAGTCCCTATTCAATAGACGTCGTAAAAAAAGGATTTAACAAAGGTACAGGCGTTGATATTATCAAACGTGCTTTGAACTTAGATGATGTCCCGACATATGGATTTGGGGATGGAGGCAATGATTTGGACCTGCTCAAGGCTGTTGACCATCCAGTTGCAATGGAAAATGCAATCCCTCAACTGAAAGAATTAGCGGAATTTATCACCCATAAAAACACAGAAGACGGTATCGCCTTCGGCTTAAAATATTACGGACTTATCTAGAAGAGTCTGGGACAAAAGTCTACACGACTATAACAAAAAAGCAACGGTTTTTGCCGTTGCTTTTTGCATGGTTGCGATAGTCTTGATAAAATAGAATTGTCTAAAAACACTTTAGAAAGGCTACCTC
>NZ_LOCM01000021.1 GCF_002887775.1 Streptococcus penaeicida
TCCAAGAATGTTTGTGATAAAATCAAATTGTTCCATATGATACCTTTCTAATGATGGTTTAGTCGCTTTTCATTATAGATCATATGGGACTTTTTTGGTGTGAAAAATTTCAATAACGAAAAAGACCTATAATCTCTTTTGAGGATTTACCCACTACAGAAATTATAGAGCCGCTTTTGAAAGGCTGGTCTTTTGACATTTCTGGCTTTTCATCTGGAAAATTGCTTTTGCTTGTATCTGGTCTTAACCTTGAAAAAGCTAGAAAATAAAGGTAAAATAAGATGGTATTAGAATGGATGGCGTGTGTACAAAATGAAAAAAATTACAAATTTTGAAAATAAAAAAGTCTTAATTCTCGGTTTAGCTCGTTCTGGGGAAGCGGCAGCCCGGCTACTAGCTCAATTAGGCGCACTAGTTACTGTTAATGACGGTAAAGTATTTGAAGAAAATCCTGCCGCGCAGGCCTTACTGGAAGATGGTATTAAGGTTATTTGTGGTAGTCATCCTTTGGAACTCTTGGACGAAGATTTTGAAGTGATGGTGAAAAACCCAGGTATCCCATACACCAATCCAATGGTGGAAAAAGCATTGGCAAAAGGAATTCCAGTTTTAACAGAAGTCGAATTGGCTTATTTGGTCTCAGAAGTACCAATTGTAGCTATTACTGGTTCAAATGGTAAAACGACAACTACAACCATGATTGCTGATTTATTAAATCATGCCGGCCAATCAGCTTTACTATCTGGAAATATTGGTTTTCCTGCGTCTGAAGTTGTTCAAAAAGCTAGCGAAAATGACCGGTTAATTATGGAGTTGTCTTCCTTCCAATTGATGGGTGTGGACCAATTCCATCCTCATATTGCCATTATTACAAACTTGATGCCGACTCATGTTGATTATCATGGTAGTTTTGAAGCTTATGTGGAGGCTAAGTGGAATCTTCAAAATCGGATGACGCAGGAAGACTGTTTGATTTTGAATGCTAACCAAGTGATTTCTCATGAATTAGCAGCAAGAACCAAGGCCAAAGTTCTCTTCATCTCGACTGAGAAAGAAGTGGATGGAGCTTATTTAGCTGATGGTAAACTCTTTTATCAAGGTGACTATATTATGGATGCGGATGCCATTGGTGTACCTGGTCTCCACAATGTTGAAAATGCTTTGGCGACAATCATTGTAGCTAAATTATCAGGTGTTGAAAATGCTGTCATTGCTGAAAGTTTAGCGCACTTTGGTGGGGTTAAACACCGCTTGCAAAATGCTGGAAATATTAATGGTGTGACCTTCTATAATGATAGTAAATCTACCAATATTTTAGCTTGCCAAAAAGCCCTATCAGGATTTGATAATGAAAAAGTAATCTTAATTGCTGGCGGTTTAGATCGTGGTAATACTTTTGATGACCTAGTTCCTGACCTTAAAGGGTTGAAAAAAATGATTCTTTTGGGAGAATCTGCCCCTAAAATGAAAGAAGCAGCTGAGATGGCTCAAGTGCCTTCAATAGATGCTAAAGATATAGCTGACGCGACCAGAATTGCTTTTTCAGAGGCATGTCAAGGTGATATCATTCTTTTAAGTCCAGCCAATGCAAGTTGGGATATGTATCCTAACTTTGAAATTCGTGGGGACGAATTCTTGAAAACAATCTCAGAACTTAAAGGAGATGCCTAATGGCTAAAAAGATTATTTTCACTGGTGGTGGAACAGTCGGTCATGTAACCTTAAATCTGATCTTAATGCCACAATTTATCAAAGAGGGTTGGCAAGTCCATTACATCGGTGATAAACATGGTATTGAATACCAAGAAATTCAAAAGTCAGGACTAGATGTAACCTTTCATGGTATCAAAACGGGTAAATTAAGACGTTATTTTTCTTGGCAAAACCTTTTAGATGTTTTTAAAGTTGGCATTGGTTTATTGCAATCAATGGTCATTATTGCACGTATTAGACCTAAAGCCCTCTTTTCAAAAGGTGGATTTGTTTCAGTACCACCAGTTATTGCAGCAAGCCTATTACGTCTACCAGTTTTTGTTCATGAATCCGATTTATCTATGGGTCTAGCTAATAAAATTGCTTCTAAATTTGCGACAACCATGTATACAACTTTTGAACCGGAAACGCACCTCAAAAAAGCTAAACACATAGGTGCAGTTACTAAAGTGAGCAGTGACTCTTTAACGTCTTCAAATCCTCAAGTGCAAGAGATTGTTGAACAATTCAATCCGGATTTAAAAACACTTTTGTTTATCGGTGGATCAGCAGGGGCTAAGGTTTTCAACAATTTTATTAGTCAAACACCTGGATTGACAGAAAAATTTAATGTTATAAATATCAGCGGTGACCCTAGCTTAAACAGTTTGGAAAAAAATCTTTTCCGTATTGATTATGTGACAGAACTCTACCAACCTTTGATGAATTTAGCAGATGTGGTTATCACTAGAGGTGGGTCTAATACCATTTTTGAACTTTTGGCTATGCAAAAATTGCATGTCATTGTACCGCTAGGTAAAGAAGCTAGTCGTGGTGATCAATTGGAAAATGCAAAGTATTTTGTTGACCATGGCTATTCTCAAGAACTTATGGAAAATGAATTAACTTTAGATAGCCTTAGTCAAAAAGTTTCCAACTTATTGGTAAACCAAGATGAATATAAGTCAGCTATGGCTAGTGCACGTGAATTAACGTCACCAGATATTTTCTATAAACAATTAAGAGCTGATATGAGCTCGAAAATTAAGGAAAATTAAATGGCAAAAAAGAAAAAAAATAGCCCTGACAAAGAGCCAGTTGTTTTAACAGAATGGCAAAAGAGAAACATTGAGTTTCTGGAAAAGAAAAAAATTCAGGCTGAAGAAGAAAAAAAGCTTAAAGAAAAGTTGATGATTGAGAAAAAGGCTCAACTTCAACTGGATGAACCGACTGAAGAAGTAGAAGAGAAAAAAATTTCTAAAATACTCATTAAAAAAGAAAAGCAGCCTAAGGAGAAAAGAGAAAAAACAAAAAGACAAAAAGCTCTGATAAAAGCTCTCCCAGTCTTGTTGGTCAGTCTCTTAATTATGGGGACATCAATCTTTTTCTTGACACCCTATAGTAAAATGAAAACCTTTGATTCAAAAGGAAATAGTCACAGTAGTTTGGTGGAATTGGTTAATCAGAGTAAGATTAAACCTTCTGAGTACTTTTTATCGGTCCTGTTTTCTAGACAAAAACATATCGATGCCATTAAAGCTAGCAACCCTTGGGTTAAAGACTTATCCATTCAATATGAATTACCAAATCATTTTATATTTAATGTTAAAGAGTATCGCATTATTGCTTATGCTGAAGAAAAGAATGGCTTTCAACCTATTTTGGAGAATGGGCGTCGGGTAACAATTGTTAATAAGAATCAGTTACCAAAAAACTTTTTAATTATTAATTTAAAAAATGAAAATGATATTCAATACTTAGTTAAAGTCTTAGCGAAATTGCCAAGAAAATTGGTGAAGGATGTTAAATCAGTATCGCTTGCAAATTCAAAGTCAACACCAGATCTCTTATCAATTGAAATGCAAGACGGCAATACTATTCGGGTTCCCCAGTCTCAATTGATGGAGAAGATGCCATACTATCTTAAGTTGAAAAAGAATTTAAAGGACAAAGCTATTGTCGATATGGAAGTTGGTATTTATTCAACAACAAGTGATATTGAAGCTGCGGAGGCCAAAGTTAAAGAGGAGCAAGTAAATAAAGCAGCTAAAAAGAAGGAGACAACAAATTCTTCTAGTAACATTCCGTCAACCGATCTAGCGCAATCAAGTGAGGCTCAGTCAGACCCAAATCAACAATCGGGTCAAGTCGATCCAAACCAGCAGCAAAGTCAAACAGAAAGCTCAAGTCAGGCAGAAGATCAAGTTCCTGCTCAATAATAAAAAATATTTTCAAAAATATTATAAAAATTGCTTTCAAAAATAGATTTTTTTGATAAAAACGGATTGCTTTTTGCTCATAATTAAATTGACAAAAAAGATTAAGTTTATATAACAAAATGCGTAAAATGGTAACATTTTACGTTTTTTTATGGTATAATATCCACTGAATAATTCTGTTTTTAGCAGTATTTAGAATAGTAAAAGTTTGGAAAGATAGTGAGGTCAAGTGAATGGCTAGAAATGGCTTTTTTACTGGTTTAGATATAGGAACTAGCTCAATTAAAGTTTTAGTAGCGGAGTTTATTTCAGGTGAAATGAACGTCATTGGAGTTAGTAACGTCCCTAGTACCGGCGTAAGAGATGGCATAATAATTGATATTGAAGCAGCAGCTGCTGCAATAAAAACCGCAGTGGAGCAAGCTGAAGAAAAAGCAGGTATGACTATTGATAAAATCAATGTTGGCTTACCAGCAAATCTTCTTCAAATTGAACCAACTCAAGGAATGATTCCAGTTCCTAGCGAGTCTAAAGAAATTAAGGACGAGGATGTTGATAGTGTTGTTAAGTCAGCGCTAACCAAAAGCATCACACCTGAACGTGAAGTCATTTCTTTAGTTCCAGAAGAGTTTATTGTAGATGGTTTCCAAGGCATTCGTGATCCTCGTGGCATGATGGGGATTCGTTTAGAAATGCGCGGTTTGATTTACACTGGACCAAGTACAATCTTACATAACCTTCGTAAAACAGTTGAACGTGCGGGGATTACCGTAGAAAATATCATCATCACTCCATTAGCGATGGCTCGTTCAGTTCTTAATGAAGGTGAACGTGAATTTGGTGCAACAGTTATTGACATGGGTGGCGGTCAAACAACAGTAGCTTCTATGCGTGCTCAAGAATTGCAATACACTAACATTTATACTGAAGGTGGCGATTACATCACCAAAGATATTTCAAAAGTCTTGAAAACATCGATGTCAATTGCGGAAGCTTTGAAATTTAACTTTGGTCAAGCCAACGTTAATGAAGCTAGCCCAACAGAAACTGTAAATGTTGATGTGGTTGGTAGTGATGAGCCAGTTGAAGTTTCAGAACGTTATTTATCTGAAATTATTTCAGCCCGTATTCGTCACATTTTAGATCGCGTTAAACAAGATTTAGATCGTGGTCGCCTATTAGACTTACCTGGTGGTATTGTTCTTATTGGTGGTGGCTCAATTGTTCCTGGAGTTGTTGAGATTGCTCAAGAAATCTTTGGGACAACTGTCAAACTCCATGTTCCAAATCAAGTTGGTATTCGCAATCCAATGTTTGCTAATGTGATTAGCTTGGTAGAGTATGTTGGTAAAATGTCAGAAGTTGACGTTCTCGCTCAAGGTGCTGTTAACGGTGAAGAAATGCTTCGTCGCAAACCAATTGATTTTGGTGGTCACGATTCATATGTTCCTCAGTACAATGAACCTAGAAATCAGCAAGCTGCTAATTATAACAGCAATCAACAAGCAAATCCTGTCGATTATACAAAACAAGCGCCAGCTGAATCAAAACCTGGTATAGGGGAACGTGTTCGTGGTATCTTCGGAAGTATGTTTGACTAAAATTTTTTAAAAATAAAACTAGACAAAAGATAGTAAAAAAGTGAGGAATAAAATGGCATTTTCATTCGATACAGGATCAATTCAAGGTGCAATCATTAAAGTAATCGGTGTCGGCGGTGGTGGCGGTAATGCTATCAATCGTATGATTGAAGAAGGTGTTGCTGGTGTTGAATTCATCGCAGCTAATACTGATATTCAAGCTTTAAGTTCATCTAAAGCGGAAACAGTCATTCAATTAGGCCCTAAATTAACTCGTGGTCTCGGTGCTGGAGGTCAACCTGAAGTTGGTCGTAAAGCTGCTGAAGAAAGTGAAGAAACGTTAACTGAAGCTATTACTGGTGCTGATATGGTCTTTATCACTGCTGGTATGGGTGGTGGTTCTGGTACTGGAGCTGCTCCAGTTATCGCTCGCATCGCTAAAAGCTTAGGTGCTTTGACAGTTGCAGTAGTTACTCGTCCATTTGGTTTCGAAGGAAACAAACGTGGTAACTTTGCGATTGATGGTATTCAAGAATTACGTGAGCAAGTTGATACACTTTTAATCATTTCAAATAATAACCTTCTTGAAATTGTTGATAAGAAAACACCATTGTTAGAAGCACTAAGTGAAGCTGATAATGTCTTGAGACAAGGTGTTCAAGGGATTACTGACCTTATCACTAACCCAGGTTTAATCAATCTTGACTTTGCTGATGTGAAAACAGTTATGGCAAATAAAGGTAATGCATTGATGGGTATTGGTATTGGTTCAGGTGAAGAACGTATCATCGAAGCTGCTCGTAAAGCAATTTACTCACCATTGTTAGAAACAACAATTGATGGTGCTGAAGATGTCATCGTTAACGTTACTGGTGGTCTCGATATGACACTTACTGAAGCTGAAGAAGCTTCTGAAATTGTCGGTCAAGCTGCAGGTAATGGCGTTAATATCTGGTTGGGTACTTCAATTGATGACTCAATGAAAGATGAAATTCGTGTAACTGTTGTTGCGACTGGTGTTCGTCAAGATAAAGCTGAACAAGTTGCTGGTTTCCGTAGCCAACCTCGTACTTTCAATAATGGTTCTGCTCAACAAGCTGGTGCTCAATACGCAAGTGAACAGACACACCAAGCAGTTCAACCAAATTTTGAGCGTCAATCAAACTTTGACTTTGACATGGCAGAAACACGCGAAATGCCAAGAGCTCAAGTGAAATCACAAAAAGTAAGCTCTAACCAAAATCAAGGCTCTGCCTTTGGTAATTGGGACTTACGACGTGACAACATTGAACGTCCAACTGAGAGTGAATTAGACAAACAATTAAATATGTCAACTTTCTCAGCAAATGAATCAGATGATGACGAATTAGAAACACCACCATTCTTTAAAAATCGTTAAGAAACACAATGACTATTAAAAAGAATAAAGATGTAATCTTTGAAGAACTCCATAAAAGCTTAGAAGCTGCAGGTCGTTTTGGAAATTCTGTTACTGTGATTGGTGTTACCAAGTACGCAGATTTAGAAGCGACTAAGGAATTGATAGATGCTGGAATTTGTCATCTCGGTGAAAATCGAGTAGATAAATTCTTAGCTAAATATCATGCCTTACAAGATAAGGACATAACTTGGCATTTTATTGGTAGTGTCCAAAGACGAAAAGTTAAAGATTTTATTAATCAGATTGATTACTTTCATGCACTAGATTCGATTAATTTAGCAAAAGAAATTCAAAAAAGAGCTGAAAAGCCCATTAAATGTTTCCTTCAGCTAAATGTATCAGGTGAAGAAAGTAAACATGGCTTTTCACCAGATGAATTGGATGACATTATTCCACAGTTGGAAGAATTAGATATGTTACAACTAGTTGGCATAATGACAATGGCTCCATTAGGCGCAGATCCAGAAATACTTCACAACATCTTTAAAGAAACAAATCAGATAAGACAAAAACTGCAATCGCAAAACAGAAAGAATATGCCTTTTACTGAGTTAAGCATGGGAATGAGCAATGATTATCCAATCGCTGTTCAAAACGGTGCAACTTTTGTTCGTATTGGAACTTCTTTCTTTAAATAATGGAGATAAAAGATGGCATTTAAAGACGCAATTAATAAGATGGTATCTTATTTTGATACTGATGACGTCAGCGAAGTGGAAGATGATGCTCCAGTTCAAAGAACAGAGGAAGCTGTAGCACCAAAACCACAACAACAAGCGACACGTCCAAACCCACAAACTCAAGCAAGTCCACGTGCTAGCCAGCAAACTGCTAATCGTCCTGTTCAACCGGCACGTTCTTACAAGTCTGAACAACAAGTAGCACCAAGCTATCAAGCACAGCAAAGAACAAATGCACCAGAAACAATGGAACGTCGTAGTACCCAATATGGTTCACAAGCTGCCAGAAAACCTGAAAGACAAGTTGAAACAGCAGCGGTAACTGGTCAAACAACAATTGCCCTTAAATTTCCTAAGAAGTATGAGGATGCACAAGAGATTGTTGACTTGCTCATTGAAAACGAATGTGTCTTGATGGATTTCCAATATATGCTTGATGCACAAGCTAGACGTTGTTTGGATTTTATTGACGGAGCAAGTAAAGTCTTGTACGGCTCTTTACAAAAGGTCGGTTCTTCAATGTATTTGTTGACCCCTTCGAATGTATCTGTTAATATTGAAGAAATGAATATTCCTAATAGTAATCAAGACTTTGGTTATGATTTTGATATGAAGAGACGCTAAATATGATATTTCTATTAGTTATCGTCCTTAATCTCATTAAAGTATATTCATACCTTCTACTAGGTTATGCACTACTTTCTTGGTTTCCAGGTGCATATGATACTTGGTTGGGAAGATTGATTTGTCAATTGGTAGAACCTGTCATTCAACCTTTTAGAAAATTGCCTTTGCAATTTGCAGGGATTGACTTTACAGTTTTTGCAGTCATGATAGCACTCAACTTTTTAAGTAATTTTTTGATTAAATTAGTAATTGGATGACAAGTAAAGATATCAAACAACATTTTCACCCTAGTGAATCACCATTTATTGAAAAGATAAATGATATTATTAGTCGGGTTGAAAATAATTATACTTACTATCTTACTGATTTTCTAGATCCAAGACAGATTGAAATAGTCAAAATATTGGTTGCTAGCAGTCAATTACAGGCCTTTTCGTCAAGTGATTATTTCCATACGGAATATGGTCGTATGATTATTGCACCAGATTATTATCAATTAGATGAATCAGATTTTGACTTAGCACTGGTTGAAATTGTTTATAATCCTAAATTCAATAAGATAAAACATTCGCAAATTCTTGGTGCTCTAATTCATGAATTAGGGATTAAAAGAAGCTTGCTTGGCGATATCCTTGTTGAGGAAGGTTATGCTCAGGTCTTAACCACAAAAGCTATGGTATCTTATCTTTTAAATCATATTAATAAGATTGCTAGAGCTAGTGTTAACCTAAAAGAAATACCAATAAGTCAGCTTATTAAGCCTACAGTAGATGAAATTCTATTGGATGTTACACTTTCTAGCCTTAGGCTTGATCGAGTGATTGCGACTGTCTTCAAGTTATCTCGAAGTCAGGCAATTAAATTAATTGAATCTGAAAAAGTAAAAGTTAATTATCGCATCATCGATAAGACTTCTGAAACACTTAATCTTGATGATTTGGTCAGTGTCAGGGGTTTTGGACGATTCAAGTTTATTTCAGATAATGGTCTTACCAAAAATGGAAAGTATAAATTGACGCTTAGCAAAACAATGCAAAAATAAGGAGAAATAATGGCACTTACAGCACTTGAAATTAAAGATAAAACATTTAAAACCAAATTACGTGGTTACAGCGAAGAAGAAGTAAATGAATTTTTAGATATTGTTGTTGATGATTATGAAGCTCTCGTTAAGAAGAATCGTGAGCAGGAAGCTAAAATCAAAACACTTGAAGAAAAATTATCTTATTTCGACGAAATGAAAGAATCATTGAGTCAATCTGTTATTCTTGCTCAAGAAACTGCAGAAAAAGTTAAAGCTTCAGCAAATGCGGAAGCAAGTAACTTGGTAAGTAAAGCTAACTATGATGCTCAACACTTGTTAGATGAATCTAAAGCAAAAGCTAACCAAATGTTACGTGATGCAACTGACGAAGCAAAACGTGTAGCAGTGGAAACTGAAGAATTAAAACGTCAAACACGTGTCTTCCACCAACGTTTAATTTCATCAATTGAATCACAATTGACTTTATCAAATTCTCCTGAATGGGATGAATTATTGCAACCAACAGCTGTTTATCTTCAAAATTCAGATGCTGCTTTTAAAGAAGTGGTAAAAGAAGTTCTTAATGAAGATGTGCCAGAAACTAATGACTCTGCTTCATTTGATGCGACACGTCAATTCACTCCAGAAGAAATGGCTGAATTGCAACGTCGTGTAGATGAAAGCAATAAAGAATTAGAATCTACAGAATTTGCATTGAATGGTAATGAGGAATCATCTGATTCAGGCATTAACCTTAACGAAACACAAACTTTTAAATTAAATATTGAAGATTAAGAAAAACACGACTGATTAATCCACAAATACAGCAAGCAGAAGATGATGAGAGTTCTGCATTCCCTAGATTAATCCGTTATCATTTTCAATCATTTCAACTGAAATCTTAGTAAGTTGAAAGGTCTAGCTCACCTTACGAGCCACGAGGGAATAGTGCAAGCACTATTCTGAATTAAGGTGGTACCACGAGCTTTCGTCCTTTTATAGACGAGGGCTTTTTATATTATCGCAGTGACGAGTTATGAGAAGGAGTCTCACATTATGAAATTAAAAGAAACATTAAATCTTGGCAAGACGGCTTTCCCAATGCGGGCAGGTCTTCCAACAAAAGAGCCACAATGGCAACAATCTTGGGAAGAAGCAGATATCTATAAAAAAAGACAAGCCTTAAACGAAGGTAAACCAGCTTTCCATTTACATGATGGCCCACCATATGCTAATGGGAATATCCACGTTGGTCATGCATTAAATAAAATTTCAAAAGATATCATCGTTCGTGCCAAATCAATGTCTGGTTACCAAGCACCATTTATTCCTGGTTGGGATACACACGGACTACCAATCGAACAGGTTTTAGCCAAAAAAGGTATCAAACGTAAAGAAATGGATTTAGCGGAATACTTGGAAATGTGTCGGAAGTATGCACTTTCTCAAGTTGATAAACAACGTGAAGATTTCAAACGTTTAGGTGTCTCAGCAGATTGGGAAAACCCATACGTCACTTTAATGCCTGAATACGAAGCTAATCAAATCCGTGTCTTTGGGGCTATGGCTGACAAGGGCTATATCTATCGTGGGGCTAAGCCAGTTTACTGGTCTTGGTCATCAGAATCAGCCCTTGCTGAAGCTGAGATTGAATACCATGATATTGATTCAACTTCTCTTTACTATGCGAATAAAGTGAAACACGGTAAAGGCATTCTTGATACAGATACCTATATCGTCGTCTGGACAACTACACCGTTTACAGTAACGGCTTCGCGTGGTTTGACAGTTGGTCCGGAAATGGATTACGTTGTTGTGAGACCTGCAGGTAAGAGTCAGAAGTACCTTGTTGCCGAAGGATTGCTAGATAGTCTAGCAGCTAAATTTGGTTGGCCAGAATTTGAGACAGTTGCAACCTATAAAGGTAAAGACCTTGAATTCATTGAAACTGAACATCCATGGGATACAGAAGTAACAGAATATGTTATCTTAGGTGATCATGTTACTCTTGATTCAGGTACAGGTATTGTCCATACAGCACCAGGTTTTGGTGAAGATGATTACAATGTCGGCATGCAATATAAACTTGAAGTAGCTGTTACCGTTGATGAACGTGGTATTATGATGGAAAATGCTGGACCAGATTTCCAAGGCAAGTTCTATGATAAAGTAATCCCAATTGTTCAAGAAAAACTTGGTGACTTGCTACTAGCCAGCGAAGTCATCAACCACTCATACCCATTTGACTGGCGTACTAAGAAACCAATTATCTGGCGTGCCGTTCCACAGTGGTTTGCCTCTGTTTCTCAATTCCGCCAAGAAATCTTAGATGAAATTGAAAAGACTACATTCCATCCTTCATGGGGTAAAACACGTCTCTACAATATGATTCGTGACCGTGGCGACTGGGTTATCTCACGTCAAAGGGCTTGGGGTGTTCCCTTACCAATCTTTTACGCAGAAGATGGCACAGCTATCATGACAAAAGAAGTGACTGACCATGTTGCTGATTTGTTCGAAAAAGAAGGTTCAATTATCTGGTGGAAAAAAGAAGCTAAAGACCTTTTACCAGAAGGATTTACTCATCCAGGTTCTCCAAATGGTGAATTCACAAAAGAAACTGATATCATGGATGTTTGGTTTGATTCAGGGTCATCATGGAATAGTGTTATGAATGCTCGTCCACACTTGAACTACCCTGCTGACCTTTATTTAGAAGGGTCTGACCAGTACCGTGGATGGTTTAATTCATCCTTAATCACATCAGTAGCTGTAAATGGTCAGGCACCTTATAAATCAGTATTATCTCAAGGATTTGTTCTTGATGGTAAAGGTGAAAAAATGTCTAAATCAAAAGGTAATACTATTTTACCAAGTGATGTGACAAAACAATATGGTGCTGAAATCTTACGTCTCTGGGTGACTTCAGTAGATACTGATAACGACGTTCGTGTTTCTATGGATATTTTAGGTCAAGTTTCTGAAACTTACCGTAAGATCCGTAATACTCTACGTTTCTTATTAGCAAACACCTCTGATTTCAATCCAAATTCAGATGCCATTGCTTATGAAAATCTACCAGCTGCTGACAAATACATGACCATCAAGTTCAACAAATTAGTAGAAACCTTCGACGAGTCATATAATAACTATGACTTTATGGCTATCTACAAAGCTGTTGTTAACTTTGTAACCGTTGATTTATCAGCCTTCTATTTAGATTATGCCAAGGATGTTGTCTATATCGAAGCTGCAAATAGCCCACAACGTCGTGCTATGCAAACCGTCTTCTATGATATCTTGGTTAAGATTACAAAACTTTTAACACCAATCTTGCCACATACAGCAGAAGAAATCTGGTCATATCTTGAATTTGAGGAAGAAGAATTTGTGCAATTGACTGAATTACCAGTTGCTGAGACTTTCAATGGTGAAAATGAGATTCTGGAAGCATGGGATGCCTTCATGACACTCCGAAACCAAGCTCAAAAAGCCCTGGAAGAAGCTCGTAATGCCAAAATTATTGGTAAGTCATTAGAAGCCCACTTGACAATCTATGCTAGTCCAGAAGTGAAAACACTCCTAAATGCATTGGATAGTGATATTGCTGTCTTGATGATCGTATCCCAATTAACAATTGCTGACTTAGAAGCTGCGCCTGCAGATGCTATGACCTTTGAGGGTCTAGCTTTCACAGTAGAACGAGCAGAAGGCGAAGTTTGTGAACGGTCACGTCGTATTGACCCAACAACAAGAATGCGTTCATATAATGCCTTTGTCTGCGATGCTAGTGCCAAAGTCATTGAAGAAAACTTCCCAGAAGCTGTTGCTGAGGGATTTGAAAGTAAAGAAAAATAAGCTCTTTGCTAAGTGTTAATCACTTATGAGAGACGACAAAACACCTTCACAAGATGATGTGAAGGTGTTTTTTTATGATGTTTCGCTTTCCGATTTAACGGCTTGTAAGTACTTGTAAATGGAAATTTCCGACATTTGAAAATCAAGGGCCACTTTAACAATACTTTCTTTAAAGTCAAAGAAGCCTTTTTGATAAAGTTGACGAACCACTTCAATTTTTTGTTTGCGTTTCAGTTCATGTCCGTGACGGTACTTACCATCTGTAATTTGGAAAATGATTTTCTCAATCATTTGCTCAGGTGACAAGTAGAAGTTTTCAACGATATCTTGACGAGAATCATTTGAGAATTGTAGATTGAGGACCTGATTGATTTTACTTAATCCCGTTTCAAATAGTTCTTTCATTTCCAGATTATCAGACTGATCGGTATTGGTGCAAACCATACCAATTAAGTTTTGATGATCATCTTTGATAAAGAATGATGACGAGTAGCAAAGCTTGTCGCTGAGCGTTTTTGTTTGATAATTGACAATAAAATCTTTTTCCAAATAGGTTTTGTTTTTATAAACATCTAGGACAAAATCGGTTGCAGGAGAGCCAATTTGGCGACCAGAAAAATTGTTTTTGATATAGACAACAGAATGTTCAAAACCTTTGGTCAAATCATGTAGAACAATTTCCGTTTTTGACCCCATGATGGCTCCGATAAAGTCAACAATAACAACATATTTTTCAATTTTTGGGTGCATAGTTCTCCTTACCTCTGGCATTTTTTTAACTCATACTTTCAAGTAAATTTAGGGTAAACTGCCAAATTCTTTCAGCTGAGGCAATATCTAATTTTTCATCTGCAGTATGAACGTCATATAAATTAGGACCATAACTAATCATATCACATTTTGGTAAAATTTTCTTCAACATTCCACATTCTAATCCAGCATGAATAGCATCATATGTTGCTTCTTCATTAAAGGTTTCTTGATGAACTTTTAAGCAGAGGTCCCTAAGTGGGCTATTTGGTTCGAAATGCCATCCAGAATAGAAGTCAGATTGCTCGAAACCACATCCAACAAATTGAGCAATGTAAGCCAATTTAGCAGAAAGATTAGTTAGATTTGATTCTACTGAAGAGCGTAGGGATGTGATTAATTGGAAATTATCTTCATTTTCAAGCATGATCGCATTGTTTAAAGAGGTTTGGACTAAGCCTTTGACGTCTGGTGACATGGTTTGGACACCATCAGGGAGTACCATGAAGAAAGCAATCAACTTTTCTGTCAGTGCTTTTGAATAGGCTTGTAATTCCTCTTCTTGTTCATCTGCAGAAAAGAACACGTTTAAGTCTGGATCAACACTTTCAAATTCAACTTTCAAATCTTTAAGCATTAGGTCAAAACTAGTTTGAGCTTTGTTTAAATCACTGACAATGACAGTAGCAGAAGCATTGTTAGGAATAACATTATCTTTGCTACCACCTTCTAAATGGACTATATGAAGATTTGTTTCAGCGGCCATTGCATTCAAAATTCTGAAAAGAACAATATTAGCATTAGCACGTTCTTTTATAATTTCTTGCCCAGAATGTCCACCTCTTAAGCCAGAGACTTCTAAATCCACTTTATAGCCTTTGACATTTTCTTTTTCTAATTGGAATGTAAAGGTATCGGTTTCACCACCAGCACAAGAGGTTAGGAAAATACCTTCTTCCTCAGAATCGATATTTAACAAGCGAGTGCCGGAAAGGAGGTTTGGATTCACGGCGCCCGCTCCACTCATATTAGTTTCTTCGTTTGTTGTGATGAGGCACTCTAATTTCGGGTGTCTGTAGTTGCCATCCAAAATAGCTAAGATTATGGCAACAGCTATGCCATTATCAGCCCCTAAAGTAGTCCCTTTAGCTTTTAAGAAACCATCTTCAACAAACATTTGGATAGGGTCTTTTTCAAAGTCATGGACGCTTTCTTTGGTTTTGACACAAACCATGTCCATATGGCCTTGGATAATAACTGGTTCTGCATTTTCATATCCTGCTGCAGCTGATTTTTTTATAATAATATTTAAGAGTTGGTCTTGGTGAACCTCTAAACCACGGTCTTTGGCAAAGTCCATTAAAAATTGTGAAACTTTTTCTTCATGGCCAGATTCTCGTGGGATTTGGTTTAATTCGTAGAACCAATGAAAGACATTTTTAGGTTCAATTGATAAAGTCATTTTATTTTCTCCTTTTTCTTTTTATTTCTTATGCTAGATAATCGAGAGCCAGTTTTACGAAGGCTTGAACACCTAAATGCAGTTTGCTTTCATCGATATCAAACTGTGGGTGGTGATGGCCATGGAATTTGCCGTCGATTTCTCTTGGGTTTGATAAGTAGAGGAAGGCTCCGGGAACTTTTTCTAAGTAAGAAGCAAAATCTTCTGAACTCATCAAAGGATACTCCAAATCAACTAAGGTCGAAGCTGGAAAAAGTTCAGCTAAACGACTTTTAGCAAAAGCTGTTGCCTTTTCATCATTAACCAAAGCTGGGTATTTATAATCATAGTCAACTTTGCAATCAACTGACATAGCTAAGCCGATTCCTTGGGCAATTTCTTCCATCCGTTTATGAACTTGGTGACGAACCTGATTATCAAAGGTTCTAACGGTACCTTCTAATTCAAAAGTATTGGGAATAATATTTTGATTAAAGCCACTTTGGACACGTGTGATGGAAAGAACACAAGGTTTCAGGGTGTTGATATTACGGCTTTTTATGGATTGTAAAGCTGTAATCAATTGACCACCAGCTACAATGGGATCTCTTGAATCTTCTGGATAGGCACCATGATTTCCTTTTCCAGTAATGGTAATCATAAAGCGATCCATAGAAGCCATCATTGGGCCTGGGCAGAATCCATTCTGTCCACTGGCCATTTTAGGATCAAGTTGTCCAATGTGGAAACCGAAGATACAGTCTACGTCTTCCAAAGCGCCTTCCTCAACCATTAATTTAGCACCACCGGGATATTCTTCCCCAGGTTGAAAAATGCATTTCACAGTCCCTGAGAAGGCCTGACGATTGGCCATTAGAATTTTAACCGCTGTTAAGAGCATAGCCGTATGACCATCATGTCCACAAGCGTGCATATTGTCATTTTTTGAGGAAAAAGGCAAGCCTGTTTCTTCTTTGATAGGCAGGGCATCCATATCCGCTCTGAGTGCGATTGTTTTGTCATTAGAAGCCTCTTTTAAACCTCTAATAGTGGCTACTATCCCATTACCTTGGATAAAATCAGCTTGATAAGGGACCCCCATCAAATCCAGTTGCCCCTTAACATAGGCAACTGTTTGAGGTAATTCAAGGGCTAATTCCGGAATCAAGTGAAGATCGCGACGAAGGGAAATAGTGTAATCCTTAAGATTAAGTGCTAATTCTTCAATGGTTTTTGGTGATAGACTCATATTATTGTACAAAGCTTTCTTCAGGAATGTTTTCTGAGTAGGTATCAATTTCAGACATGATATTTTCTAAGCAACCTTCTTTAAATGGAGAGTCTAGTTTAGCTGCTTTAACAATTTCTAAGAATGGAAGTGATCCACCAATACGGCAGATTTCTATGTAGTCATTGAAGGCTGATTTGTCTTCTTTGATAACCATTTTTAACCAGAATTGGTAAGCACAGATTTGGGCAAGAGTGTAATCGATGTAATAGAATGGTGAAACGAAAATATGTCTTTGGTTAAACCAGTAGCCACCTTCTTCATAGAATTGGATGCCATCATAGTCTTTCCATGGTAAGTACATTTTTTCAAGTTTACGCCAAGTTTGTCTTCTTTCTTCCGGTGTCATTTCTGGGTGTTCATACACTTCATGTTGGAAGTGGTCCACTAATGCACCGTATGGTAAGAATTTTACGCTATCTGCAAGGTGAGTATATTTGTGTTTTGTAGCATCTTTCCCAAAGAATTTTTCCATAGTAGGATAAGCCATGAATTCCATACTTGTTGAGTGAATTTCACAACTTTCGTAAGTTGGCCAAATTGATTCGTTATTTGTAATCCAACGAGAAGTGTAGATTTGGAATGCATGTCCAAATTCATGGGTCATCACTTCGACGTCCCATGCGGTTCCATTAAAGTTTGAGAAGACAAATGGTGATTGGAAATCTGGTAAGTATTGGCAATACCCACCACCTTGTTTACCAGGTTTGGTATCTAAGTCGAAGAGTTTTTTATCAACCATGAAGTCTATGAACGTAGCAGTTTCAGGTGATAAATCATGGTAGAAGTCAACAGCACTTGCTAATGTATCATCGTAAGTTCCTTGTGGTTTAGCATTGCCATCAATAAAGTTTAATGGGAGATCATAGCATTTGAAGCTATCAAGACCTAAGCGTTCTTGTTGGCGTTTGAAGATTTTTTGTCCAATTGGCACGGCGTATTTGACAATATCTTTGCGGTATTGTTCAACAGCTTGACGGTCAAAGTCAAGACGATTCATACGAAGGTAGCCAACTTCAACGAAGTCATTGAATCCTAGAGCTTTTGCGATTTGGTTACGCGTTTTAACAAGATCATCAAAGATACGATCAAGTTCAGGTTGTAAGGTTAATAGGAATTCTCCTGTAAAATGGCTAACATCTTTACGAATGTCACGATCAGGTGATTTTTCAAAAGCACTTAGTGAAACTAAATTATGACGTTCGCCTTTATAGTCTACTTCGGCACCAGCCATTAAACTGTTGTATTCAGATATCAGTTTATTTTCTTTTTGAAGCAGTGGGATAATTTCTGGTGTGAAGATTTTGAGTCCTTGTTCAGCTTTTAAAAAGAAAGTAATTGGCATTTTTTCTTCTAATTCTTTACGGAATGGAGATTTTAGGACTGCCCGATAGTAATTTGTAATCCATTCACTAATAATAGGAGATGTTTCATTCCAAAAATCAAATTCAGTTCTATAATACTCATCACGAGTGTCAATAGAATGGCGAATTCCAGCTAAATATTCTTGAGTAAGAATCGTATTTTGAATTTTCTGGAATTCCAAAATGCTAGCATAGGCTTGATCAGCAGATTCAGCTTCAGCAATTTCTTGAATGAGAGACTGAAGTTGCGTCTTGATGCTGTCAATATCTGGACGTTGATACTTAAATTCTGCAAAAGTTGTCATAATGCATCTCCTATAAAAAAAATTATATTTTTATCACTTAAAGTGTAACAGAGAAAATCCTAATTGTCTAGAGAAAAATTGATTTTATAATAACAACAATAAAATTTTTATAAAAAAAAATTATTTTTCATATTGCTTTAAAAAATATAAAATGTTATAATTTCTAATGTAAAGCGATTACATTAATGTATTTTTTCACTATTTCATTTAAGATTGGAGATTCTTATGACTCAAGAAGCTAAAGCAAAGAAAAAAAGAGGTTTTCCTTCTGCTTTTACAGTATTATTTATCATTATGTTGTTAGCAGCCGTTCTAACTTATGTTGTTCCTGCTGGTTCATTTGAACGTTTACTGTACACTCCTGAAACTCAAACCTTCACATTAACCGATGTAGATGGGGGTACTAAAGAAGTACCAGCAACACAAAAAACATTAGATAAATACCATATCACAGTGCCATTAGAAAACTTTAAAAATGGTTCTGTAAAAAAACCTGTTGCTATTCCAGACTCTTACAAAAAAATTAAACAACGTCCTCAAGGGTTATTAGCTGTATTGAGTGCTCCTGTAACTGGTTTAACTGGAAGTATTGATATCATTGGTTTTGTTCTTATCTTAGGTGGTAACATTGCTATTCTAAATGAAACTGGTGCTTTTGCTGCAGGAATTTCTTCATTATCTCGTAAAACAAAAGGTCATGAATTCTTTCTCATTGTTCTTGTTTCACTTTTAGTAACAGCTGGTGGAACAACATTTGGTATGGCAGAGGAATGTATCGCTTCTATCCAATTCTTATGCCAATCTTCCTAGCTGCTGGTTATGATGCTATTGTCGGTATTTCAGCACTCTTCCTAAGCTCAGCTATCGGAACAATGTTCTCTACAACAAACCCATTCTCAGTTGTTATCGCATCAAATGCAGCAGGCATTTCATTCTCAACTGGTCTTGGATTTAGACTTGTCTCATTATTTATCGCTGAACTCATTACATTATTGTACATTCATCGTTATGCTAAAAAAGTAAAGGCTGATCCAAGCAAATCAATTGTTGCGGACATGATGCCTGAGATTAAAGACCATTTCTTAAAAGACTACAACCCAGAATTGGAAATTCCATTTGACTGGCGTCGCATCTTAATGTTAACTATCTTTGCTGCAGGTTTCCCAGTTCTTATTTGGGGAGTTTCAGTTGGTGGATGGTGGTTCGAACAATTGACTACACTCTTCCTTGGAATTGGTTTAATCAATATGTTTTTATCAAACCTAGGTGAGAAAAAAGCAATCTCAGTCTTTATTGAAGGAGCAGCAAGCTTAGTCGGTGTTGGTCTTATTATCGCTGTAGCTCGCGGAACTAATATCATCATGGATGGCGGAGCAATCTCTGATACCATCTTGAACGCAGCATCAGGTTTAATCTCAAATGTTAACGGCGTTATGTTCTCATCTGTACAAATGATTTTGTTCTCATTCTTGGGAATTTTTATCCCATCTTCATCTGGTCTTGCAACACTTTCAATGCCAATCGTTGCACCACTTGCTGACGTGGTAAATGTTGGTCGTGAAGTAGTCGTTTCTGCTTATAACCAAGGTCAAGGATGGATGGCATTCATCGCACCAACTGGACTTATCATGGTAACTCTTGAATTAGTTGGTGTTACATATGACCGTTGGTTCAAATTTGTTTGGCCATTGATGGTAATTATTGGTGTCTTTGCCCTAGTAATGCTCGGTTTAATGGTAGTCCTTTAAGACAACATATAAAGCTAAAGGATACAAATTTTCAAAAATAAAGGGTCCCTATCTAAAGTAGGGATTTTTTTGTGATTTTTGATAAGCGATTCTAGATACTAGAAAAGCCACTCTTGTAAAGAGTGGCACTTTTTTTATTCTTTAATTTGGAATGACATTTCAATGAGATTATTGGTGTGAAGCGTTTTGGATTGACCTGGAACAATGTGTTCAGGATTAATTTTCCGCTTCAGAAAAAATTGACGGATAGCATCTAACTCTTCGTCTTTTATGGCACGGTATTTATTGGAAATCAATAGTTCATAGTGGGTTGCTGCTTTTGTAAAAATAACATCTGTATTCCCTGCAGAGTAGACCTCGACAAGTTGGGCATCTGTATTTCGTAGCTGATTCTGAACAAGTTCAGGATGGCTACTAGTTGTATTGATTAGTCTCATACTATCCTCCAAATTAAGATGAATTTATATTAACGATTAATGATGATGCTTTTGCCACTCAGTCACACCCCATTTGTGGCTACCTCTTTTAAGTTTATCAATGGCTTCTTCGACAGGGAACCAAGCTAATTGATTAAAGTCTTCCAAGGGTTTGTCCTCAATCTTGTATGAGGTTACTTCATAGAGGTATGCTGGGTTATAATAATAAGTGTCACGATGACGAGAGTAGAAGTACTCATCGGCTTGACCGTAGTAATAACCGATTTTTGCAGAAAAGCCAAGTTCTTCCATTAACTCCCGTTCTAAGGCAGCCATATGATCTTCACCTTCCTCGATTTCACCACCTGGTAGAAACCAAGCACCATTTGGAGCTTGGATCAAAATGATTTGGTTAGCTTCTTTATTTGGAATGATGGCATAGACGCCAAATCGAGACTGATAGTCTTGGTCATTCTTTATTTCGCCGAAAACTGGAACTGTCATAAGCCCCCTCCTTTAATCTATTATACTAAAAATTTGCTGAATAATCTTATAAAAATTTGTATTTTTTAGAAAAAAATCACATATAAGAATAAGAAAAGAGTGCTAATAGCACTCTTTGTAAACTATTCAATGACTTCCGTCACATTTTGTTTTTTCTCGGTTTTTTTAGCTGACTTGATGACAATTTTACCATTTGAGGACATCATGGCTTTTAAGTCTTTTTCTGTTGGGTTATCTAGATAGAAATCGGTGATAGCATCTTCGATGTGTTCCTGAATGGTACGTCTTAATGGACGAGCACCCATTTTTGGATCATAACCAAGATCAACCAATTTTTCTTTGACTTTTGCAGTGACATCAAGGTGGATATTATTATTAGCTAAGCGCTTATTGACATCATCCAACATTAAATCAACAATTTGAAGCAAGTTGTCTTTGCTTAAAGCTTGGAATTCGATAATGCCATCAAAACGGTTCATAAATTCGGGACTAAAGAAGTTGCTTAGTTCTCCTAGGACAGAATTAGTACGACCTTCCCTGGCAGCTCCGAAACCAACTGAAGCTTCAATTTTACCAGTTCCAGCATTTGAAGTCATGATAATAATGGTATCCTTGAAGCTTACAGTGCGACCTTGGCCGTCAGTTAAGCGACCATCATCCAGAACTTGTAAGAACATGTGCATGACATCAGGATGGGCTTTTTCCACCTCGTCTAAAAGTATTAGAGAGTAAGGATTTCGTCTTACTTTTTCGGTTAGCTGACCAGCTTCTTCATAACCAACATAGCCTGGAGGGGCACCAACTAATTTAGCAACAGCATGTTTCTCCATGTATTCGGACATATCAAAGCGAATCATGTTATCAGCTGAACCAAAGAGTTCAAGAGCTAATTGTTTAGATAATTCTGTCTTACCAACCCCAGTAGGACCAACAAAAAGGAAAGAACCAATTGGCCGGTTTGGGCTACCTAAACCAACACGATTTCTTCGGATTGCTTTAGCAATCTTATCAACAGCATCATCCTGACCAATAACATGGGCTTTTAAATCAGCAGCCAGATTCACCAATTGTGATTGTTCTTTTTCTTTTAAATCACCAACTGGAATGTTGGTTTTTTGCTCAACGATGGCTTCAATGGTTTTTTCAGTGATGATAGGAATATCTTGCTCATCCACTTTTTGCTTTTGCATTTCCTTATATTTGGCGATTTGGTCGCGAAAATAAGCTGCGCGTTCAAAATCTTCATCACGAGTGGCTTGCGCTTTTAAATTTTCAGCTTCTACAAGGCGTTGATCAATTTCTTTAGGGTCAACAAAGTTTAGGGTCAAGTTCATTTTTGAACCCGCTTCATCAAGTAAGTCAATCGCTTTGTCCGGTAAGAATCGATCTTGGATATAACGATTGGACAAGTTTGCGGCTGCCTCGATAGCATCCTGACTATATTTAACATGGTGATAGTCTTGGTATTTACCTTGGATCCCTTTTAGAATTGTGATGGTTTCTTCGACAGAAGGCTCATCCACCTTAACTGGCTGCATACGGCGTTCTAGTGCGGCATCTTTTTCAATAATACGGTACTCGTTAAGAGTAGTAGCACCAACCAATTGTAATTCACCACGTGCTAAGGCTGGTTTTAAGATATTGCCAGCATCCATGTTGCCATCACCAGCGCTACCGGCACCAACAATTTCATGGATTTCATCAATAAAGAGAATAACATCTTGACGATTGCGAATCTCTTCCATCAATTTTTGCATCCGCTCCTCAAATTGACCGCGGATACCAGTACCTTGGACCAAACTAACCACATCCAAACGGATAACTTGTTTATGTTGCAATTTATGAGGAACATCTCCGTCCACAATTTTTTGAGCAAGCCCTTCAACAACTGCTGTTTTACCAACACCTGGTTCTCCAATAAGAACGGGATTGTTCTTGGTGCGACGATTTAAAATTTCAATAACACGAACGATTTCGTCATCTCGACCGATAACAGGATCGATGTCGCCACGACGAGCGATTTCAGTAACATTAATACCAAATTCTTCTAGAAGTCCTGGTTCTCTTTGAGCAGGACGTGGATTTGAACCAGGTCTTGCGGCTTGTCCATTTTGGTGGTTATTTCCACCATTACCCCCACCTTGGCCTCCTGCCTGCGTTGGAGGCGTATTTGGTAATTGACCGAAGGCTCTAAAGTTATTAAGATCTCCGAAGAAATCATCAAAGAAGGGAGTTAGGGAATCTCTTTGTTCTTGAGATTTAGAATGCATGCCTCCTAAGATAGGGTTGTTTGCATCAGTTTTCATAATTTGATAGCAATTTTGACAAAGATCAATCTGTCTTTGTTTGCCATTCACATTTGTATATAAGTGAATAGACGCTTCATTTAATTTACAATTTTGACAAAGCATAAGTTACCTCCTAGGGCAAATAATAAAAAGGGAACCATTTAGTCAATAATGGTCAAACTTTATAGTCATATTATAGCACCCTTGATATGGAAATCAAGTAAAAAGTTCAAAAATTAGCACTTGCTAGTTAAGAGTGATAAATACAGTCTATCTAACCTCCTTCCAGTCACTTTACATGAAAATGAGTGTGAAAAAACAAATAAAAATGGTCCTTTTTGTGTTGGTTTACTTATTTTTATGTTAAAATATAGGGGATAATAAAACGAATAGGAGAAAAGAAATGGAATCACATTTAGTGAGAATCATTAATCGTCTTGAATTAATGGTCAATGATGGTGGAAATTTAAAAAGAAATTTTGAACGTGAAGGTGTAGTTGTTGCTGAAGTTTCATTTTCAAACGATCCTGACAATGGTCCTGTCTTCACATTACGTGATGTTGAAGCGCGTGAATCATATTCATTTGATAGCATTGATTTAATTGCTATGGAAATCTACGACTTATTATATTAATAATCCGTCCTTAAACTATTTTTAAAAAAGCTTACGTTCAGTGAGTTTTTTTGTTTTGCTTAAGAGTGAAAAAATGAAAATTGTTATTGTATTTTTATTCAGTTGATGTTATAATTATTTCTATTATTTTGTTTTAGAAATGATTAGGGGACATATATGGATTTTTCTTTTTTACCTAAATATTGGGCATATTTTAATGATGGTGTGCTTATCACCATCCTCATTTCAGTATGTGTCGTTTTTTTTGGAACCATTATTGGAGTTCTGTTGACCTTTATGAAACGTAGTAATAATAGAGTTTTTAAATGGTTAGCGAATTTTTATATTTGGATTTTCAGGGGTACTCCCATGGTTGTACAGATTATGATTGCCTTTGCCTGGATGCACTTTAATCAAATGCCAACCATTTCATTTGGTGTTTTGGATTTGGATTATTCCCGCTTGCTACCTGGTATTATTATAATATCGCTTAACAGCGGAGCATATGTCTCGGAAATTGTTCGAGCGGGGATTGAGGCTGTGCCCAAAGGGCAACTTGAAGCTTCTTACTCCTTGGGTATTGTCCCAAAAAATGCTATGCGCTATGTTATTTTGCCACAGGCTTTTAAAAACATTTTGCCGGCTCTTGGCAACGAATTTATCACTATTATCAAGGATAGTGCCTTGCTACAAACAATTGGGGTGATGGAGTTGTGGAATGGTGCTCAATCTGTTGTGGCTTCAACTTACTCACCTGTAACACCCTTGCTTTTTGCGGCTTTCTACTATTTGATGTTAACCACACTTTTGTCCTATTTATTGGGCTTATTAGAGAAGAAATTGGGACAAGGAGCAATGTAATGACAAAATCACTGATTGACATTAAAGGTTTATCCAAATCATTCGGCCAAAATCAGGTCTTAAAAGGGATTGATTTAAGTATTGCAGAAGGTGAAGTAGTGGTTATTATTGGCCCTTCTGGATCTGGAAAATCGACCTTGTTAAGATCACTGAACCTCTTAGAAGTACCGAGTCAAGGGACTATTCTTTTTGAAGGACTTGATATTACGGATAAAAAAAACAATATTTTTAAAATGCGGGAAAAAATGGGCATGGTTTTCCAACAATTTAATTTATTTCCCAATATGACAGTTCTAGACAATATCACCTTGTCACCTGTTAAAACAAAAGGCTTAAGCAAAGGGCAAGCTCAAGAGAAAGCTTATCAGCTCTTGGATAAGGTTGGCTTAAGAGATAAGGCAAAGGCTTATCCTGCAAGTCTTTCTGGTGGTCAGCAACAGAGGATTGCTATTGCAAGGGGCTTAGCATGGAGCCAGATGTCATGCTTTTTGATGAGCCAACTTCAGCTCTTGATCCGGAAATGGTAGGTGAAGTTCTGGCAGTTATGCAAGATTTGGCCAAATCAGGAATGACCATGGTGATTGTAACGCATGAAATGGGCTTTGCTAAGGAAGTAGCTGACCGGGTTATTTTTATGGACCAGGGACAAATTCTTGAAGAGGGGCATCCTAAGGCTATTTTTGAAAATCCTCAAGAGGTCAGAACTCAAGATTTTTTGAGTAAAATACTTTAAAAGGCTGTAAAGATTTTAGAAAATTAGACTAGAAGATAAGATTCAAATTAATGAGGACTTTGCTTCCTCGTTTTTTTGGTATAATAGACAAAAAGTAGTTAAGGGAGTAATAAATGGTAACAGTTATTGATGGTAAAGCTTTAGCACAAAAGATGCAGAGCCAATTAGCTGAAAAAGTGCAAAAATTGAAAGCAGAACACGGGATTGTTCCAGGCTTAGTTGTCATTTTGGTAGGTGATAATCCCGCAAGTCAAGTTTATGTGCGTAATAAAGAACGATCCGCTCTAGCTGCAGGCTTTAAAAGTGAGACGGTTCGTTTGTCAGAATCCATTTGCCAAGAAGAACTAATCACCATTATTGAGCAATACAATCAGGATCAATCTATCCATGGCATCTTGGTACAACTTCCCTTACCAAGCCATATCAATGATAAGAAAATCATCCTAGCCATTGATCCTAAAAAAGATGTCGATGGTTTCCACCCAATGAATACTGGCCACCTCTGGTCAGGACGCCCGCTGATGGTACCGTGTACACCAGCTGGAATTATGGAAATGTTTAGTGAGTATGGTATTGATTTAGAAGGCAAACATGCCGTCATCATTGGCCGATCAAACATTGTTGGGAAGCCAATGGCGCAATTGCTTTTGGATAAAAATGCAACGGTGACCCTTACGCATTCTCGCACCCGTCATCTGCCTCAAGTCACAAGCCAAGCAGACATCTTAATTGTTGCCATCGGTCAAGGTCACTTCGTGACAGCTGACTTCGTCAAAGAAGGAGCAGTGGTCATCGATGTCGGCATGAATCGCGATGACAATGGCAAACTGATTGGTGATGTGGAATATGACCAAGTGGCAGCTAAAGCTAGCTATATCACCCCAGTACCAGGAGGAGTTGGCCCGATGACCATTACCATGCTCTTAGAACAAACTTATCAAGCAGCCCTAAGAAGTGTTAGCAAATGATTCTGGAAGAAAGTATCCTGATCCAGGTCATTCAAAAACGCCCTCGTAAAAGTCATAAAGGCGATTACGGTCGTTTGCTACTGATTGGTGGTTTTTACCCTTATGCAGGTGCTATTATTATGGCCGCACAAGCAGCAGTAGCCAGTGGGGCTGGCCTGGTCACAGTGGCAAGCGAAAAAGAGACCATTAGTCCTCTCCACGCTCGCCTGCCAGAAGCTATGGCCTTAGACGTCGCAGACCAAAGTTTATTCTTACAGACCTTGAAAGCTGCCGATAGTGTCTTGTTAGGTCCTGGTCTTTCGGAGAATAGCAAAGCTGAGAGCCTATTTGATTTAGTCATGGAGCATCTGTCAGAAGAGCAAGTCCTCATTCTGGATGGCTCCGCAATTAACCTCATGGCCAAAAGAAAACCCAAGCTAAAAGTCGGTCAGAATCTAATCCTGACGCCCCATGAAAAAGAGTGGGAACGCCTATCAGGTTTGGCTATTAATGAGCAGACCGAAGCGACCAGCCAAGAGGCTTTGAAGCAGTTTCCACAGGCAACTATTTTAGTAGCTAAAAGTCATCAAACCAAATTAATTCAAGGGAAATCCATTTATCACCTTTCAGTTGGTGGTCCCTACCAAGCGACAGGCGGTATGGGAGACACTTTGGCTGGCATGATTGCTGGTTTTAGTGGCCAATTTCCGCAGGCCAGTCTTTTTGAAAAGGTTCAAGCTGCGACCTATTTACATGCTTATATTGCTGAACAAGAGGCAAAAGAAGCCTACGTGGTTTTGCCAAGTCGCATTAGTCAAGTCATCCCCAAATGGATGCAGACATTTGCTAAAAAATCCTAAATCTTATGGAGCCTAGGGCTCCTTTTTTTGTATCTAAGCCAAGCTTTTTAAGGGGAAAAATGGTATAATGGCTCTTGTATATACTGGTCTTTCTGACCAAAAATAAGGAAAGGAATCTGATGTCTGATTATTTAAGCGTTAGTCAACTAACCAAATATCTCAAATTAAAATTTGATCGGGATCTATTTAGAGCGGGTTTATTTAACAGGTCAGGTTTCGAATTTTCGAAAAAGACCTAGTCATCAATATTTTTCCTTAAAAGATGAAGGTTCTGTTATCCAAGCAACACTGTGGGCAGGAACCTACAAAAAATTAGGATTTGACTTGGAAGAAGGCATGAAAGTCAATGTCGTGGGTCGTGTTCAAATCTATCAGCCTTCTGGCTCTTACTCTATCATTATTGAAAAAATTGAGCCAGATGGCATTGGTGCTTTGGCGATTCAGTTTGAGCAATTAAAAGCAAAATTAACCCAAGCCGGATTTTTCAATGACAGTCATAAACAGGCATTGCCCCAATTTGTCAGTAAAATCGGTGTCATCACTAGTCCTAGTGGGGCCGTCATCAAAGATATCATCACAACAGTATCAAGACGTTTTCCTGGAGTTGAAATCCTTCTCTACCCTACTAAGGTCCAAGGGGCAGGCGCAGCTCAAGAAGTTGTTGCCAATATTCAAAGGGCCAATCAAAGAGACGACTTGGATTTGTTGATTGTCGGACGGGGCGGAGGTTCTATCGAGGACCTTTGGGCCTTTAACGAAGAAATCGTGGTCGAGGCAATCTTTGAGTCACGCCTCCCGATTATCTCTAGCGTTGGGCATGAGACAGATGTGACCTTGGCTGATTTTGTGGCCGATCGCCGAGCAGCCACACCAACAGCGGCAGCTGAACTAGCGACACCGGTCACTAAAAGCGATATTATCTCTTGGATCAGTGATCAGCAAAACAGGGCTTATCAGGCTAATCTCAGGCTGATTAAACAAAAATCAGACAACCTAAGAAAACTGTCACAATCAGTTATCTTTAGACAGCCAGACCGCCTATATGATGGCTACCTGCAAAAAATTGATCGCCTGCAGTCGCAACTACAGTACAGTATAAAGCAAACCATTGGGCAAGCACAGCAAGCAGAAATCCAAGCCCGACATGGTCTCCAATCACTTGATATGGTCACAAAAATCAACCGGTACCAAGAGAAAGTTACCTACATTGAGCAGTGGCTGAAAGTGGATATGCAAAAACGCTTTGATCAGCGCTTGGCGCGTTTTGAGAAAGCTCAAGATACCTTATTATCCTTAGATACCCAAAGAATTATCGCCCGAGGCTATAGTATCTTACGCAAAGAAAATAAAGTCCTTACCTCCATTAAGCAAACGCAAGCTGGCGATTTATTAGCCGTGGAATTGAAAGATGGACAATTAGAAGTAGAGGTTAAAAATGTCAAAGAAGCAAACATTTGAAGAAAGTTTACAAGAATTAGAAGCTATCGTCAGCAAACTTGAAAATGGTGATGTGCCCTTAGAAGAAGCCTTGACTGAATTTCAAAAAGGGATGATTTTATCAAAAGGCTTGCAAAAAACCTTACAAGAAGCTGAAAAAACCTTGGTTAAGGTCATGCAAAATGATGGTACAGAAGTTGAGATGGAAAACTAATGGATAAGTTAGCTAAGATTAACCAAACCATTGCTTCTTTTTACCGAAGCAAAGCTGCTGTTTCGACTGAGATGATTGAAGCTATCCTTTACTCAGTAGATGCTGGTGGCAAACGGATCAGACCCCTTTTCTTATTAGATGTCTTAGAAGCTTTTTCCATCCCTTTAGAGGAAAGTCATTTTGCGGTAGCAGCTGCTTTAGAAATGATTCATACAGGTAGTCTCATTCATGATGATTTACCTGCTATGGATAATGATGATTACCGTCGTGGTCGCCTCACCAACCATAAAAAATTTGATGAAGCCACAGCTATTTTAGCTGGCGACAGCCTTTTTTTGGATCCATTTGCTTTAGTGGCTGGAACTGATCTTCCTGCTCAAGTTAGAGTTGACTTGATTCAATGTCTCTCTGATTCTTCAGGGACTTTCGGCATGGTTGGCGGTCAAATGCTAGATATGAAAGCGGAAGGTCAAAAGTTGTCTTTAGACCAACTGCAAGCCATTCACCGCCATAAGACCGGCTGTTTACTGGCCTTCCCATTTTGGGCAGGAGCAAGAATTGCGGATGCCCAAGAAGAGGTTCAAGAAAAATTTCTTCAAGTTGGTCATTTGGTTGGTCATGCCTTTCAAGTTCGTGATGATATTCTGGATGTGACTGCTGATTTTGACCTTTTAGGGAAGACGCCGGAAAAAGATTTAGCGGCTGATAAAATGACTTATCCAAGTTTGCTTGGGCTTAATAAATCCTACCAGATTTTGAATCAGGATATTGATCAGAGTTTGGCGATTTTAGCTGAATTAGAAATGGCTCAAATCGTTAAAGCAGATGCCGTCAAGGATTTGATAGAAAGGTTGCGTCTTCATGCCTAAAGAAAGAGTTGATGTTTTGGCTTTTAAACAAGGCCTATTTGAGACTCGGGAACAAGCTAAACGTGGCGTTATGGCCGGCTTAGTTGTTGCTGTCTTAAATGGTCAACGCTATGATAAGCCAGGTGAAAAAATTGATGAGGACACTGAACTCAAACTTAAAGGTGACAAACTTAAATATGTGAGTCGTGGCGGTCTCAAATTAGAAAAAGCACTAGATGTCTTTGCCATTTCGGTTAAGGATCAGGTGACTATTGATATTGGTGCCTCAACTGGTGGTTTTACAGACGTCATGCTTCAGTCCGGTGCCAAATTAGTCTATGCTGTGGATGTGGGTACCAATCAATTGGTCTGGAAATTAAGACAAGATGACCGTGTGCGTAGTATGGAACAATATAATTTTCGTTATGCCCAATTAGAAGACTTCACAGAAGGCCAACCTCATTTTGCAAGTATCGATGTCTCTTTTATCTCTTTGAGTCTGATTTTGCCAGCTTTACATGCTATCTTAGCTGAACAAGGTCAAGTGGTTGCCTTAATTAAACCCCAATTTGAAGCTGGCCGTGAATTGGTTGGTAAAAATGGTATTGTCAAGGACAAGGCTGTCCATCAAAAAGTTATTGAGGATGTTATGGCCTTTGCCGAAAATTTCGGATTTATCATTAAAGGACTTGATTTTTCGCCAATCCAAGGTGGTCATGGTAACATTGAGTTCTTATTACATTTGCAAAAATCGGACACTTCTTTGCAATCTGAGGCAGTCGATATCCTAGCACTTGTTGACAAAGCACATAAGGAATTTAAGAAAAATGAAGAAAAATGAACGCTTGAATTTAATTAAGAAAATTGTTTTATCTCATGATATTGAAACTCAGCATGAATTGTTGGCGCTCTTAAGAGAACATGGGCTTGAGTTAACTCAAGCAACCATTTCACGTGATATGAATGAAATTGGGATTGTTAAAATCCCTTCAGGTTCTGGTCCCTACATCTACGGTTTATCGCAAGATTCTGGGAAAAAGATTAGCCAACGTCCCTTGTCTATACGTTCAACCATATTGTCTATTTCTGAAAAAAATCCAAGTTTAAAACAACACCTCTATTTAAAGGTGGTGCCAGGAAATGCTATGGTTATTAAACGCTACCTTTGTCAAGATTTTGCGGACCGACTTTTTGGTGTTATCGCCGACGATGATAGTATCTTGATTCTAACAAAGAGTGAAGCTGATGAGGATATCATTCGCGATGAAGTTTCAGAATGGATGAATCAAAAATCATAAAAAGAAAGGGTCAGCCATATGCTTTTAGAAATTTCCATCAAGAATTTTGCAATTATTGAAGAGATTTCCCTTAATTTTGAAAATGGCATGACTGTTTTGACAGGTGAAACGGGTGCCGGGAAATCCATCATTATCGACGCCATGAATATGATGTTGGGGGCTCGTGCTAGTCTGGATGTTATTCGCCATGGTGCTCAAAAGGCTGAAATTGAAGGTTTTTTCTCTATCGATCAAAAAGAAGAACTGGTTTCTGCCTTAGAAGCCAATGGCATTGCGGTGGAAGATGAACTTATTATACGCCGTGACCTCTTCGCAAATGGGCGGAGCGTCAGCCGGATTAACGGCCAAATGGTTAACTTATCAACTTTAAAGGAAGTTGGTCAATTCTTAGTGGACATCCACGGCCAACACGATCAGGAAGAATTAATGCGTCCAGCTCACCATTTAGCAATCTTGGATGCCTTTGGCGATTCCCATTTTCAAAAAACCAAAGAGTCTTATCAAAATACTTTTGACCGTTATAAAAACCTGCGCAAGGCAGTTCTTGAGAAGCAGAAGAATGCTCGTGAGCATAAGGAACGGATTGACATGCTAGCCTTTCAAATTGCCGAGATTGAGGCAGTTGATTTGCAGGCTGGTGAGGATGTCCGTCTGCATGCTGAACGTGACCGTTTGATGAATCATAAATTGATTGCTGATACTTTAACCAATGCAGCTGTCATGCTAGATAATGACGAACTATCAAGTCTAGCTAATATTCGCTCTAGTATGAATGATTTGTTGGCGCTTGAAAATTACGATCCTGACTATAAACAGATGGCCAGTAACATTTCGGAAGCCTATTATATTCTTGAAGATGTTAATAAGCAGCTAACAGATACAATTGATAATTTGGATTTTGATGCAGGTAGACTTTTGGAAGTTGAGAGCCGCTTGGATATTATTAATAGTTTAACTCGCAAATATGGGGGAACAGTCGACAATCTCTTGGACTATTATGCCAATATTGATAAGGAATACCAACTCCTAACTGGCAGTGAAAGCTCCAGCCAAGATTTAGAGGTCGAACTGAAAAAAGAAGAAAAGGCCTTGGTCGCTCAAGCAGCTGATTTGAGTCAGCAAAGGCACCAATTGGCTAGTCTTTTAGAAGCTGATATCAAAAAACAATTGCAAGACCTCTACATGGAAAAAGCTGACTTTAAAGTTCAGATGACGCCTTCCAAGTTTAATCGAAATGGTAATGAAGCTGTTGAATTTTATATCTCGACAAACCCAGGTGAAGGCTTTAAACCATTGGTGAAAGTTGCTTCTGGGGGAGAATTGTCACGCCTGATGTTGGCAATTAAAGCTTCCATCTCAAGTAAGGCAGATAAAACAAGCATTGTATTTGACGAGGTCGACACAGGGGTTTCAGGCAGAGTAGCCCATGCCATTGCGCAAAAAATTTATAAGATTGGTCAAAACAGCCAAGTTCTAGCGATATCCCATTTGCCGCAAGTCATTGCCATTGCCGACTACCAATTTTACATTTCTAAGGAAAGTAAAAATGATAGTACGGTCTCTAAAGCAAGACTTTTGGATAAAGCGGAAAGAATCGAAGAAATCGCTAAAATGATAGCAGGAACTGATATTACAGAAACGGCTCGTCAACAGGCCCGTGATTTGCTGGAAAATCATTAAGAAGAAATAAGTCAGAAAAAGATGATAATATCATCTTTTTCTTCTGTCTTTTAGTGTGAGAACTTTTGATTTATTGCCGAAACAGTGCTAAAATATAAGGATAATAGTTTCGTTTTAGATAGGAAAAAACATGGGAAAGATTAAAATTGTTACGGATTCATCAATAACCATTGAAAAAGAATTAATCGAACAATACGATATTACTGTCGTACCACTATCTGTTATGATTGATGGTAAATTATATTCAGACAATGATCTTAAAGAAGAAGGTCATTTCCTCTCACTTATGAAAGCTAGCAATCAACTCCCAAAAACCAGTCAGCCCCCAGTAGGTTTATTTGCCGACTACTATGAAAAATTAGTAGCTGACGGCGCTACTGATATTGTTGCTATTCACTTAAATCCGATTTTGTCTGGAACCATCGAAGCTTCTCGTCAGGGGGCTGAAATAGCTGGGGCACCTGTTCATGTTCTTGATTCATCATTTACTGACCAAGCTCTCAAATTTCAGGTTATTGCAGCAGCAAAATTGGCTCAAGAAGGGGCTTCTCTTGATGAAATACTTGCAAAAGTTGCTGAAGTCAAAGAAAAAACAAGCCTCTACATTGGCGTGTCTACACTTGAAAACCTTGTAAAAGGTGGCAGAATTGGTCGTGTCACAGGAGCAATCAGCAGCTTATTAAATATCCGTTTATTAATGGAATTAATTCCTGATCAGCTAAAACCAATTGCCAAAGGAAGAGGGAATAAAACCTTTTTCAAATGGTTGGAAGCACATATGACGGAATTGGCAGCAAAACCAATTGCTCAACTGGCCATTTCCTATGCAGGTGACCGCCAATTAGCAGATCAGCTTCTCGAAAGAATAAAACCTTTTTACTCAGGACCTGTTTCTGTCTTGGAAACTGGTTCTATTATCCAAACACATACAGGAGAAGGCGCTTTTGCCGTCATGATACAATATGAATAATAAAGAATTGCTAAAAATCTTAGCTTTCTTTTCCTTGTCACTTTTGTTATCCTTATTATTTTTTAACCAAGTTATTCCCAAATCACAGTCTCAATTAAGAGCTAGTGATTTTTTAAATCAGGAAAAGAAAGAACTTTCTTATATTGCAATCGGCGACTCCTTAACAGAGGCGTCGGTGATTCAACTGGTCAGGGTGGCTTTATTCCTTTACTAAAAAAAGATATTGAAGCGCATTACCCAGTCACAATTCAAATACAAAATTATGGAGTATCTGGCAACACCAGTCTGCAAATTTTAAAACGAATGCGTCAGGACAGAAGCCTGCAAGCCGATTTAAAACAAGCAGATTTGATGACCCTAACAGTTGGTGGGAACGATGTTATGGCTGTCATACGTAAAGACTTGACCAATTTAGACATGTCTTCATTTGATCAGCCTATGCTTGATTATCAGGAAAGATTGGGAAAAATTATCGCAATAGCAAAGAAGAGCAATAAAGATATCCATATTTATGTTCTTGGTATTTATAATCCTTTTTACCTCAATTTTCCAGAAATGACTCAGATGCAAGAAATTGTCGATAATTGGAATCAGAAGACAAAAGAAACCTTGTCACAATATAAAAATGTCCACTTTGTTCCCATTAATGACCAATTGTACAAGGGAATTGATGGCAAAGAAGGTATTGTCCAGTCAGAAGGGGATAAAAAACGGATATTAAATGATGTCTTATATTCTGGCGACCATTTTCATCCCAATAATATTGGCTATCAAATCATGTCAGACACAGTAATGGAGAGTATTAAAAAACATGAACAAAAATTTACAAATTAATTGGTGGAAGTGGGCCTGCTTGCTGATTTTAGCCATGAACATCGCCTTTGTTGTCGTCATTGGTAGCCGCCTAATTCAAATTCGCGAACCTGAAACAGAACATATCAAGGTCAGTAAACAGAAAAATATCAGAGTTGGAACCGTTACGACCAATCGGCAACAACTGAATAAAACGGTAGCTTCATATTTAAAAGACTATCAGAATAAGGACATGTCCTACGATATTTATGCTTCTAGCACATCAATTGTCTTTGAGGGAAAATACAAGCTACTAGGGTACGAAGTCCCTCTTTACGTCTACTTCCAGCCCATTGCTTTAGCTAATGGAAATGTTCAGTTACAAGTGTCATCGATTTCAGCAGGAACCTTACCATTACCAGAAGCAGAAGTCCTTCAATATCTTAAATCAAGCTATGATTTGCCAGCTTTTGTTAAGGTCAAACCGAAGGAATCATCACTAGTTGTTAACCTCAGTAAAATCAAGAATGATGCTGACATTTATCTTATGGCTAAAAAGATTGACTTGGTAAATGATAAAATTAGCTTTGATATTTACAAGAAATAGGCAAAATAACGTTAAATACTTGACCTATAAGCATTTTTTAGATATTATTGTACTTGTTAAAGCATATTGCTTATTAATTAATTGGAGGATTTGTTAAATGGCTAACAAACAAGATTTAATCGCAAAAGTTGCAGAAGCAACTGAACTTACTAAAAAAGATTCAGCAGCAGCTGTAGACGCAGTTTTTTCAGCAATTGAAGGATTCCTTTCAGAAGGTGAAAAAGTTCAATTAATCGGATTTGGTAACTTTGAAGTTCGCGAACGCGCAGCTCGTAAAGGTCGTAACCCACAAACTGGTGCAGAAATCAAAATCGCTGCATCTAAAGTACCAGCTTTCAAAGCAGGTAAAGCTCTTAAAGACGCAGTAAAATAATCGCATATACAAAAAGCCTATTGTAGCAAGCTTTCAAGCCTACTCAATAGGCTTTTTTTTTGATGAGTTTTTACTTTTGGGGCATTTTTGGGGTAAAAGAGGGGCAAACGGCTAGAATCCACTCAAACATGCTAAATAGATGCCTTGATTAGAACTTAAATTACTTTCCTGGTTAAGCTTAATTAGAATTATTCTAAAGTACTTGACTTTTTTATTTAGAATTATTATAATTAAGATAAATTAAATAGTTAGAATATTTCTAGCTTGGAGGGAAAATTTTATGACTTGGATCAAAGAGCATATTCATTTATTGGAAACGATAACATGCTTACTATTAATTTTAATTGGTTTACCACTATTTGGTTCAAATCCTAGTCTGGCATCATACTTTTTTATCGCTGCCTTCCTTATTGGGGGTTATGAATCTGCTAAAGCAGGACTAGAGGATTTATTTGTTAATAAGCATCTTTCTGTTGACGTCTTAATGATTCTTGCAGCTATTGGGGCTGGTATCATTGGTTATTGGTTAGAAGGGGCCTTGTTAATCTTCATATTCTCCCTTTCCAATACATTGGAAGAAATGGCGATGGAAAAAAGTAAAAATGCCATTTCTGCCTTAATGAACCTAACACCGGATACTGCCCGCAAAATTTTGGCTGACGGTTCTATTGAAGAAGTTGGCACTAAAGATTTAAAAATTGGGGATAAATTACAGGTCCGTAAAGGGGAGTCTGTTCCTATTGACGGGGAGTTGCTCAGTGATTTTGGGCAATTTGATGAATCCATGGTGACGGGTGAGCCAATTACAGTTGATAAAGGAGCTAAAGACAATTTGATTGGCGGTACCATTAATGAGGGCCAAACCATCGAGATGTTGGTAACAGTTGAAAATGAGGACACCCTCTTTGCTAAGATCGTCAACCTGGTTGAATCTGCTCAAACCCAAAAAAGTAAAACAGCGACCTTCATTGAAGGTCTGGAAGATAACTATGTGAAAATGGTTCTGCTTTTAGTGCCTATCTTCATCCTCTTTTGTCACTTTGTCCTTGGTTGGACTTGGTTGTCTGCATTTTACAGGGGAATGATCCTACTGACAGTTGCTTCACCATGTGCTTTAGTTGCTTCGTCTACACCAGCAAGTTTAGCTGCTATCAGCCGCGCTGCCAGAAAAGGTTTGGTCATTAAAGGCGGAGATATCATCGATAATATGGGTGATATTAAAGCCGTCGTTATGGATAAAACCGGTACTTTAACGCAAGGTAAGCCATCTGTTGTTGATACCCATTATGTGGGTGACAAGGCGGAAATTGATGCCTTGGTGAAAACAGCAGAAGAAGCATCTACTCATCCGATTTCAAAAGCCTTGCTAGAATATACTGGTGACATCAATCGCCTTGCTATTGAAGATGCTGAAGAAATTTCCGGTAAAGGTTTTATCTTCTGTTATCAAGGACATGAATGGCGTATTGGGAAAAAATCCTTTATTTTAGAAGTGGTTAATCATATTGACCATTTAGAAGCTGAAATTGATACCTTTGAAGGTCAAGGGAAAACCCTAATCTTTGTTAGTCGTGATAAGGAATTAATGGCTTACTATGCATTGCTTGACGATATCAAGAAAGAATCCTTAGAAGCTGTTAAAATGATGCATGATCTTGGTATTAAAACAGTTATGTTGACTGGAGACCAAGAAAAAACAGCTAAATATGTAGCTGAAAAATTAGGGATTGATGATGTCGTAGCTAACTGTATGCCTCAAGATAAGGTTGCTCGTTTAGCTGAAATTAAAGAAAAATATGGTTTTGTAGCCATGGTTGGTGATGGGATCAATGATGCGCCAGCTCTAGCTCAAGCTGATGTTTCCTATGCCATCGGTGCGGGATCTGATATTGCTATGGAAAGTGCTGATTCTGTTATTATGGATGATTTAACCAGAATTCCATTCTCTATTAAACTTTCTCGGAAGATGAAAGGGATTGTTAAACAAAACATTATCTTTGCCCTATCAGTCATTAGTTTATTAATCCTAGCCAATGTCTTCCAAATTGTTAATTTACCTTTAGGTGTTGTCGGTCATGAAGGTTCAACGATTTTAGTTATTCTAAACGGTCTCCGTCTCTTATCCTTTAAATAAAATGAGATAAACTTGATTCTAAACATGAAAGCGTTTATACTATTATTAAAGTCATAATAGAAAGTAGAAACAATGTTAGAATTAGAATTAGGATTGGAAGCAGTATTAGTAGGGTTAGCAATCTTTTCACTTGGTAAAATTTTCTTATTCATAAAGTTATCTGACAAGTTTTTACCTAAAGTTGCTAAAAAAGCTAGTAAGAAAACCTATTATTTAAAAAAGGGCGATCAAAAAATCAGCCCAGCTCAAAAATTTAAAAAGAGACTATTTCAGATGAAATGGTCTTTTTTTAGATTAATTTATTTGATTTGATTTTCGATACTTTTCGGTAGTGGTTCGGACGGGTTTGACAGTCAGGGGAGTGACTGTCAAAGGATGTGTGAAACTATATGGCAGTTAAGACGAGTTTATCCTTTTTTTACTTCTTCACATTCTCTAGCCAATACTGGTAATTGGATTCCAGTCCATTTTTGGTTGTTCCGTCAGGGGCTGTTTGCCGTATCCAGTCTAGGAAGCATGAGCTTGGCCATTGGGGACAACAACGACATCTGTTTCCTTCATGTTGGTCATTTGGGAAATATGGGTGTCGGCTGCTTCTGTGTTTTCGATAAAACTGATGTAGAAGCCATCTCTTAGTTTGGTATCTGATTGCCAGGCGCTTGGGAAGACATCTGTTTGGTAGGCTTCTGAATTTGAAGTTGAGGGACTAGGGTTTTCTGATTGTGATGCATGTGTTTTAGCTGTTATCCATGTCAGAGTTGCTAAGTTTAGTTTTTGGGTATTAGTGATACCAACTTGGCTCAGGTCATTGTCATGAATATTATATTGGTCATCGCTAGCAATGATGTAGGCTTTTCCACCGTTATCAGGGATTTGATAAACCTTACTTTCTGCCAGCGGACTTAAAGAAGACCACTGACTGCTTAGAACTTTACCATCTTCAAAAATAGTGAAGCCTTGTCTATTGCCTCCGGCACTAGCGACAATCGATGAGGCTAATAAAGTGGGCTGTTCGTTAACTAAATAATAGAGGCTTCAGCGAAATCCGCTTTACCAATAATGAGTTCATCAACACCATCATGATTGATATCGTAAAAGGCGTGTGAAGGCGAGTAGTATTGATTAGGATAGCTGGCTAGAATATCAGCATATAAGTCTTCATTTTTTTGTTGGTTTTTAACTTGTGATGAGTTATTTTTCTGATTTGAGCTAGCATTTGTCTTTGCGATTTTGTCAGTTTTTTTAGAGCTGCTTGTCGTGTTTTTAGCAGGTGATGCACAAGATATTAAAAGCAAACTTAGTGGTAAGAGGTAAAAGATTTTTCGATTCATTGCCCAAGTCTCCATTCTTACTTTTATTATAACACTCAAAAAGGATTAACACTTTGAAAGATTAGAGCATTTTAGTTTTAGTCTTAAAAAAATCAGACCCTATTCAGGATCTGATATGATTGTCTCTTGTTCTTAGTTTAAATACTGTAATTTCCCGCGGAAGTCTTCAAGGCTTTCGTAGCCTTTTTCGGTCATGATAGTTTTTAATTCTTCAGTGATGCGCGTGAAGATTTCTGGTCCTTCTTCTTGTAAAGCTGTGCCGATTTGGACCATGCTTGCTCCACAGAGGATATGCTCAAAGGCATCTTGTCCTGACTTAACACCACCTGTTCCAATAATTTGGATGGAAGGGTTGAGGCGTTGGTAGAAAGCGTGGACATTAGCAAGTGCTGTCGGCTTGATGTAATCACCCCCGATTCCACCAAATCCATTTTTGGGTTTGATGATCACACTCTCGTCATCAATGACGAGTCCATTACCGATTGAGTTAACAGAGTTGACGAAGGCAAGGGGGAATTTGTTAAAGACAGCAGCTGCTTGATCAAAATGAACGATATCAAAATAAGGGGGTAACTTAACGCCTAATGGTTTTGTGTAATAAGCAAAGATCTCTGTTAAAAGATTTTCGGTCGTTTCAAAGTCATAGGCGATTTGTGGTTTTCCGGGAACGTTTGGACAAGATAGGTTGAGTTCGACAAGTCCTTGATAAGCTGAAGTTTGAAGGGTTTTTAGGATGGTATGGGTATCTTCTGGTGAGAGGCCAACAACTGAAATAAAATGATTTTTTGAATTTGGCTCTTTTTCTAAGTCAAGAACAAAATCCAAGTAGTAATCGTAGCCCATATTTGGTAGTCCCATGGAATTAATGGAACCAAGACTTGTTGGAGCATAGCGAGGCTCAGGGTTACCCTGACGGGCTTCCAAGGTTCCGGTTTTAGTGACAAAAGAACCAGCAGCAGAAGCTTCAATTTCAAGTAATTCTTCTTTGGTCATGCAATAAACACCGGCAGCATTCATTAGGCAGTTGTCAAAGTTAAAACCAGCAATTTGCGTAGCAGTAGATACCATGATTTCCTCCAGAATTTAGACAAATTTTTTCTATTTTATCACTTGGACATATGCTTGGCAAGAAAAATCTGAAAAAATAATGAAAGATTTATTTATTCCCGAACAATGAAACGCTTTCAATCCCTTTGCATTCTCTTTTCAATTTTATCTGTTATAGACTAGCTTTTTTCCTCTAATTTTTGTAAAATAGTAACTGTAAAAAGGTGTAAAACCTTAAATAAAAGGAGAATTAACTAATGGTTAAATTGGTTTTCGCTCGCCACGGCGAGTCAGAATGGAATAAAGCTAACCTTTTCACTGGTTGGGCTGATGTTGATCTTTCAGAAAAAGGAACTCAACAAGCTATTGATGCAGGTAAATTGATTAAAGAAGCTGGTATTGAATTTGATCTTGCTTTCACATCAGTTCTTAAACGTGCTATCAAAACAACTAACCTTGCTCTTGAATATTCAGACCAATTGTGGGTACCAACTGAAAAATCATGGCGTTTAAACGAACGTCACTATGGTGGTTTGACTGGTAAAAACAAAGCTGAAGCTGCAGAACAATTCGGTGATGAGCAAGTTCACATCTGGCGTCGTTCATACGATGTATTGCCTCCAGACATGGCTAAAGATGACGAGCATTCAGCACATACTGACCGTCGTTACGCACATTTGGATAACTCAGTAATTCCAGATGCTGAAAACTTAAAAGTAACCTTAGAACGTGCTTTACCTTTCTGGGAAGATAAAATTGCGCCAGCATTAGTTGACGGCAAAAATGTTTTCATCGGAGCACATGGTAACTCAATCCGCGCTCTTGTGAAACACATCAAACGCTTAAACGATGACGAAATTATGGACGTTGAAATCCCTAACTTCCCACCACTTGTTTTCGAATTTGACGAAAAATTAAATCTTACTGCTGAATACTACTTAGGTGGTGAATAAGCTATTAGCTCTCATTTGAGGGCTTTTTTTGTGACTTTTGGCTTGGTTTTAAATCTTACTTTGTTTCTAATTTAGGGAATCCCAAAGGTTCCCAGCTGACTTGACAGTAGAACAAGAGAGTCAACCAAACAGCGTTTTTTAGTGCTCCGCGATTTCTTAAAGCATAGTCCAGAAAAGGAAAATGTGGTAAGATAGAATGCAAGAAAGCAGTGAAAGGGAATGAGATGAAAGCAGAGCAAAGAAGACAAGAAGTTTTGGCTATCCTAGAGGAGCAGCAAGAGCCAATTTCAGCTAGTCAATTAGCCAAGAAAATGCAGGTCAGTCGTCAAGTCATTGTGGGCGACGTGGCTTTATTGAGGGCGTCACAGAATGATATTATTTCGACGCCAAAGGGCTACTTAATGCGCAAATCTCTTTATTCAAATGCCTTTACGGCACGCTTAGTTTGTCAACATACTGAGGCGCAAACCTTTGAAGAGCTGTCCATTATTGTAACTAATGGGGGAATCGTTTCGACAGTCGAAGTAGAACATCCTATCTATGGCATGTTAACGGCACCTCTCAATATCAGAAGTCAGGAAGACATTGTCGATTTTATCAAAAAAGTTGAGAAGTCACAGGCGGAATTATTATCTTCATTGACTAATGGCCTTCACAGTCACTTGGTTTCCTGTAAAGACCAGGCTGGTTTTGAAAAGATAAAAAAAGACTTATTAGAAGCGGGAATTCTCTATCAAAACTAAAACATTACAGGTGTCTTGACACCTGTAATGTTTTTGGTTATAATGTCATTTATATAAAAAGGAGATTATAATGACAAAAAAACCAACTCAAACTATTGCCTATGCTTCAATTTTGGTTGCATTTGGCATCTTAATTCCAATGATTATGCCCGTTAAAATTATTATAGGCCCAGCTTCTTTTACTCTGGCTAGTCATCTACCTCTATTTTTAGCCACTTTTATTTCACTTCCAGTAGCCATTTTTGTAGCTTTAGGAACAACTTTAGGTTTCTTTTTAGCAGGATTTCCAATTGTGATAGTGATGCGTGCTTTTTCTCACTTAGCCTTCGCAGGTATTGCTGCTGTACTTATCAAAAAGAGACCTGAAATCCTACAAAACCCAGTACAGTTAGTACCGTTTGCACTGATTATCAATCTCATTCATGCTTTGGCTGAATTTTTAGTAGTCTTACTGCTGACGCGAACAGCCCATACAGAAATGTCTTACATTTGGTCCATTCTTGGACTTGTTGGTTTAGGAACCTTAATCCATGGTATGGTCGACTTCTTCTTAGCTTCATGGTTATGGGTGACCTTAACCAAAAAGTTAGGCTTAAAAATTGCCACCAATTAATAGGATGCAAGCCCTCGAAAGGGCTTGCATTTTTTTAATAAATTGGTATACTTATACAGTATTGTGAAATCTATAACAAAAATTGAGGTAAATATGAAAAGTCCAGAAGAAATATTGAAGGCGACGATTGCAATAGGTCATCATAAAATTGAGAAGTCATTTTTAGCTAAAGCTATCTTAGGTTTTATTGGTGGTGCCATGATCAGTCTCGGATACCTGCTTTATGTCCGGATTGCTGCTAGTGGTTTAGAAACTTTCGGTGCTTTCTCAAGTATTCTCGGGGCTTGCGCTTTTCCAATCGGCTTAATCATTATTCTGATGGCGGGTGGTGAATTAATTACTGGTAATATGATGGCTGTCTCAGCGACTTTCTTTGCCAAAAAAATATCATTGAAAGACTTACTGTCAAATTGGTTAACCATTACCATCTTTAATATCATTGGCGCCTTCTTTGTAGCCTTTGTTTTTGGTCATTTCTTAGGTCTGACGTCAACAGGTATTTTTAAAGAAGAAGTGATACATGTCGCTCAGGCTAAAATTGCGGCTAGTCCAGTCCAAGCTTTTGTTTCCGGTATCGGCTGTAACTGGTTTGTTGGCTTAGCTTTATGGCTCAATTATGGAGCTAGTGATGCCAGTGGTAAAGTTTTAGGCATCTGGTTCCCAGTTATGACTTTCGTAGCTTTGGGCTTCCAGCATAGTGTAGCTAATGCCTTTGTTATCCCAGCTGCCATTTTTGAAGGTGGAGCCAACTGGTTACAATTCATACAAAATTTCACCTTTGTTTATGCTGGAAATATTATTGGTGGAGCCGTTTTTGTGAGTCTCTTTTACTACCTCGCTTTTCATCATCCTGAGCATGATTAAGAAACCTAAAATTTTAAGATCGAGAAATGATTCTCGGTCTTATTTTTGTAAAATATGATAAAATAGTAGGCGACGTTTCAAAAGGAGGTAGTGTCATCAAAAAAGAAGTTTCATCATCGATTATTGTTAAAAAGAAGGCAAGTATACCTCGACGTATCAATTTATTATTTTTAATTATTGTTATATTATTTGTTGCTTTAGTCTTGCGACTATCACAAATGCAGATCGAAGATAAAGCATTTTACGATGCTAAATTAAAGGCTTCGACTATTTACCGTGTTAAAACATCAAAACCTAGAGGGATGATTTTTGATCAAAAAGGTAAACTGTTGGTCGACAATGATGTCAAAGATGCGATTGCTTTTACCAGAAGTCCTGCGGTTTCCGCATCAGATTTAAAGCAATTAGCTCATGATTTACAAACTTATGTTCCTTTTACAGATACAAAGGTAACTGAAAGAGCTAAGATTGATTATTATTTGGCAGATCCAGATGTTTACGCCAAAGTGGTTGAAAAACTACCTAAAGCCAAAAAAGCCGATCATTTTGGAAATAGTTTCACAGAAGGACGTATTTATCAAAATGCAGTGGCTGCGGTTAAGAAGATGGAATTAAATTATTCTCCAGAGGAAGAAAAAATTATTTCCATTTTTGATCAAATGAATGCGGCAGCTAATTTCTATACTGTTAATTTACGTACTGGTGACTTGACAGAAGAAGAAATGGCTATGCTGGTAGCCGATAAAGCCAAGCTTCCAGGAATCTCTCTAACAAAAGATTGGAATCGGGTTGCTAAGGATGCTAGTCTGTCTTCAATCATTGGTAAGGTTTCTAGTCCCGAGGCTGGTCTTCCCCAAGAAGATGCGGCGGATTATTTGAAAAAGGGTTATGCTCTCAACGACCGTGTCGGAACTTCTTATTTAGAGAAACAATATGAAGCCGAATTGCAGGGGCAGAGGGAAATTCGGGAGATAAAAACCAATCGCAATGGTAAAATTGTTTCAAATAAGGTGACGCATAAGGGTGAAAAGGGGAAAAATCTTAAACTAACCATTTCAACTGATTTTCAAGATGGGGTTGATAAGATTGTCAAAAAATATTTTAGCGCAGAAGTTAGCAATGGTAATGGACGTTACTCTGAGGGAGCCTATGCTGTAGCTATGAATCCTAAGACGGGTGCTGTTTTAGCCATGTCTGGTTTGGAACGCGACCCTGAATCTGGTAAAATGGAAAAGAACGCTCTAGGTACCATTACCAATGTCTTTACGCCAGGTTCCGTTGTTAAGGGTGCGACTCTGGCAGCCGGCTGGCAGTCGGGTGTTATTGCTGGCGACCAGATTCTGACAGACCAACCTATCCAGTTTGGTAATTCTAAGCCCATTAATTCTTGGTTTACGGCCGGTCAACAAAATATTTCAGCTATTCAAGCCTTGGAATATTCGTCAAATACTTATATGGTCCAAATTGCCCTCAAAATGATGGGTCAAGATTACCATGTCGGTATGGCCTTGACGACTGATGGCATGAAGAAGGCTATGGAGGCTTTACGTGCCACCTATGCTAGCTTTGGCCTGGGTGCTCCAACGGGTATTGATTTACCGGGTGAGTCAACAGGTTATCTTGCCAAAGACTATACAGTATCTAATGTGGTTACCGAAGCTTTCGGGCAGTTCGATAACTATACTGCTATGCAACTAGCCCAATATGTGTCAACCATTGCTAATGGCGGCAAACGCCTTGCACCTCATTTGGTTGAAGGTGTCTATAAAAATGATGGCAGTAAGGGTTTAGGTCAATTAGAGAGCAACTTATCTGCAAAAGAATTGAATCAAGTCGCTCTGACACCAGAACAGTTGGCCATTATTCAACAAGGTTTTTATCAAGTGGTTAATAGTGGCAGTGCCTATGCGACAGGTAAAGATCTGGCCGGAACGGCGGTTACAATTAGTGGAAAAACCGGAACAGCCGAGACCTATTACAAAGATAAGGACGGCAATGTCCAAGCAACCTTTAACTTAAATGTGGTTGCTTATGGACCAAGTACCGAACCGCAGATTGCTGTAGCAGTTCTTTACCCTCATTCAAGTGATGCCTTAGCAAAAGCCCATCAACATATGGCAAGAGATATTATTAATTTGTACCTGTCCAAAGAAGCAGGTCAATAAAGGAGAAGACGTGTTATACCCTACACCGATTGCAAAATTAATTGAATCCTATTCGAAATTACCCGGTATTGGTGTAAAAACAGCTACACGTTTAGCTTTTTACACGATTGGATGAATGACGATGACGTTAATGATTTTGCCAAAAATCTATTAGCGGCAAAGCGAGAATTAAGTTATTGTTCGATTTGTGGTAATCTCACAGATGAAGACCCTTGTTCAATTTGTCAGGATCCAAACCGCGATAAAAGTAAGATTTTGGTTGTCGAAGATGCTAAAGATGTTTCAGCCATGGAAAAAATTCAAGAATATCACGGTTTTTATCATGTCTTACACGGCTTAATTTCTCCTATGAATGGTATTGGACCAGATGATATTAATTTAAAAACATTAATTACCCGTCTTATGGATAGTGAAGTCAATGAAGTCATTATTGCGACCAACGCTACTGCCGATGGTGAAGCGACATCAATGTATATTTCCAGAGTCCTAAAACCAGCAGGTATTAAAGTAACTCGCCTGGCAAGAGGACTAGCAGTAGGTTCAGATATCGAATATGCTGACGAAGTAACTCTTTTAAGAGCCATCGAAAATCGAACGGAATTGTAAGAAAAGTCTTTTTACTAAAAATCATTAGAATTATTTCCATAGGAAAAATTGACGCCTTTAACACTCAAGGAAGTGACTGTTAAAGAAAAACTAGCAGTTTTATACTAGAATAATAGTTTTGATCTTAGTATTATATTATCCTAGTGTAAATTGGAGAAATATTCCAAGGTAAGTAATTGTTACTATCGGGTTTGATTTCTTTTCAAGAATTATCTAATTTTACTTTTGAGGTATTGCAATAAGATACTTTTCTATCGTAGTGTAGTGACAAATTTTTTTAATTAAAAGTCACTCAGAAATCTTGAGACATGAGGCTCAAGATTTAGGCATGGAATCACAAGGTTAGTCGCTGCCGTCTGAACTACAATAGAAAAGTATCAAAAGAATAATGACAGTATTTTCACTCTGTGCTCATTCAAGAAGTTGGAATGTCTTATTGCCCAGAAAACTTAGTTTAAATCTAAGAAAATGGGGGGAGAAGATAAGCAGACCAACTTCTTTTATTATTTCATATTTGATTTTGAAATGCTTTACAATTTTTGTTATAATTAATAGAAATTTAATTCAGATAGGAAAATAGAAATGTCTAAGCAAACATTAGTAGTCTTATATGGTGGTCGTTCAGCAGAACGTGAAGTCTCAGTTCTATCAGCAGAAAGTGTTATGCGTGCTGTTAATTATGATCGCTTTTTCGTAAAAACCTACTTTATCTCACAAGCTGGTGACTTTTATAAAACACAGGAATTCAATCAAACACCTGCTCAAGATGAAAAATTGATGACGAACCAAACCATTGATGAAAAAGTCAAAATTAAGGCTAGTGATATTTATGAAGAAAAAGCTGTTGTCTTCCCTGTATTGCATGGTCCTATGGGTGAAGATGGCTCTATTCAAGGATTCTTAGAAGTTCTGAAAATGCCTTATGTTGGTACTAATATCCTTTCTTCAAGTGTTGCTATGGATAAAATTACAACTAAACGTGTTCTTGAATCTGCAGGTGTTCCACAAGTAGCCTATACCGTTTATGTTGAAGGTAATTCACTTGAAGCTTGTTTAAAAGAAACGATGGAAAAATTAACTTTTCCGATTTTTGTTAAACCAGCCAATATGGGTTCTTCAGTTGGTATTTCTAAAGCTGATTCTGAGAATGATTTAAAGGCGGCTATTGAACTGGCCTTGAAATATGATAGTCGTATTCTCATTGAACAAGGCGTGGATGCGCGTGAAATTGAAGTCGGTCTATTAGGTAATGTTCATGTTAAATCAACACTTCCAGGAGAAGTTGTTAAGGATGTGGCCTTCTATGATTATCAAGCCAAATACATCGATAATAAAATTACCATGGCTATTCCAGCTGAAATTGAGGATGACATTGTTGACCAAATGCGTCACTATGCTGAAAGTGCTTTTAAAGCTCTGGGAGGTTGTAGCTTGTCACGCTGTGACTTCTTCATGACCAAGGATGGCAAAATTTACCTCAATGAGTTAAACACAATGCCTGGCTTTACCCAATGGTCAATGTACCATTATTATGGGAAAACATGGGGCTGGCTTATTCTGATCTCATTGAAGAGTTAGTTGCATTGGCAGTTGAAATGTTTGAAAAACGCGAAAGTCATTTAATTTAAAAAAAGAAGAACAAAGTGGGGATGACACTTTGTTCTTTTTCTTAGGCTTGATTTAATTTTTTGATTTCAGGTATTCTTTGAAGGGCTGGCACTAATAACATGGTGATAACGACCCGAAGAGGGATTTCAAAGACTTTAAACCATCTTCCTGCTGCATATTGAGCCCAAAATGGGACATGGAAGTAGATTTGAATCAAAAGAGGTGTAAAGATGAAGGTTCCAAACAACATGATGATAATTGTTGCTAGGCTAACATAAAGCCAGTCTTTTTTATTGGCTGTTGACAGTGGTTTCCGGTAGAAGAAAAAACCATACAAGAGCCCCTGAACAGCCTCCATTAGGGTCCACCAAATGATGAAATTACCTGACCCACTGGCTAGGTTATCAGCCACATCAACTAGGGCTAGGGAAATAAAAGCCCAAATTGGACCAGCAATCATGCCAATCATGGTATTACCGATAAAGGCAAAACTAATAACCAATTGTTGCGGAATAACTGGTATTGAAAATTTGCTAATGACTAGGGTTAGGGCAATTAGCATAGCGATAGAGACAAGACGTTGAACGGACATTTTTGGTCCATTAAAAATAGGTGACATATAAGGCTCCTTTATATAAAATGGGAGCTGTTAACTAAGTAACAGCGGATGCAATGATTTACCGCGCTAAAAGCTTCGTTATGTGACGACATCCCATTCACATACACTTGACGCAAATCATCTACTCTGTTAGAAAGTCATCAAAAACTTTCTAGGAAAGATTATAGCATAAGTTGATTCAATTGAAAATCTCCTAACTTTCCATGTGAAATATGGTATAATAGGAGTAACATTTTTTTGTCACTGAAAAAGAAGGAATAAATATGAAACTATCATTACACGAAGTTGCCAAAGTTGTGGAGGCTCAGAATTCTATTTCCGAATTCGAAGACGTTCCCCTGTATCAAATTGAATTTGATAGCCGTAAAATTGAAAAAGGCGACCTTTTTCTTCCTTTAAAAGGAGCCATGGATGGTCATGATTTTATTGATAAGGCCTTTGAAAATGGTGCGGCCGCAACTTTTTCTGAGAAAGTTATTGAAGGTAGACCGTATATCTTGGTCAAAGATTGCTTAAAGGCATTTCAACAACTGGCTCATTATTACATTGAAAAAATGCGTCTAGATGTTATCGCAGTTACAGGATCTAATGGTAAAACCTCTACCAAGGACATGATTGAAGCCGTTCTTGCAACGACTTATAAAACATATAAAACACAAGGTAATTACAATAACGAAATTGGTTTGCCTTACACCATTTTCCATATGCCAGATGATACTGAAAAAATTGTTCTGGAGATGGGGCAAGACCATATGGGTGATATCAAACTGCTTTCAGAAATTGCGGAGCCTCACATTGCAGTAGTGACGCTTATTGGTGAAGCCCACTTAGAATTTTTTGGCAGTCGTGAAAAAATTGCTGAAGGAAAAATGCAGATCACTGAAGGCATGGATTCTCATGGTATCTTATTAGCTCCTGGTGATCCAATTGTTGATCCTTATTTACCTGAAAATCAAATGGTTATTCGTTTTGGTGACCAACAAGAAATCTATGTTAAAGACATTCAAGAAAGCAAAAACAGCCTTACCTTTACAACAAATGTTTTAGACAAGGCTGTTACCTTACCACTATCTGGTAAATACAATGCAACCAATGCCATGTTGGCAGCTTATGTCGGTAAACTTTTAGCAGTTGCTGATGAAGATATTGTCGAAGCTCTTGAAAATGTTCAACTCACAAAAAACCGTACAGAGTGGAAAGTAGCAGCAAACGGAGCAGATATCTTATCTGATGTTTATAACGCAAATCCAACTGCTATGCGCTTAATCTTAGAAACTTTTGCCCAAATTGATGCCAATAAAGATGGAAAAAAAATTGCCGTCTTAGCTGATATGAAAGAGTTAGGACCAACTTCAGTAGACTTACATAAACAGTTGATAACAGCTCTAAATCCAGATCAGATCCAAGACTTAATTTTCTATGGTGACGATATTGAAGGGTTAGCACAATTAGCTAGTCAAATGTATCCCATCGGTAAAGTTTATTTCTTTAAGAAAACAGATGAGATTGATCAATTTGATCAAATGAAGCAACACCTTAAAGAAATCCTAGGAAGCCATGATCAAATTCTTCTAAAAGGTAGTAATTCAATGAATTTGGCTCAGCTGGTCAAAGATTTAACCTAAAGTTCAAAAGTCGTAAACTCCTTGTGATTATTAGTTTACCCACCATCTTGTCCTTAAAACAAGATTAGTATAATGAAAAAATCAAGAAAGGAGCTTTATGACTTTTTTTGCATTGCAACCAAGTGGAATCCCTCAAGTACCCCTTAGTTTTTATCTGCTTACACTTGCTTTGATTCCTATATTACTTTATTTAACCATCCGTTATTATCAAAATGCCAGCTTTCGCCAGTTCTTTTTAGTGCTTCAATTGACACAACTTGTGACTCTGTACGGTTGGTATATCCTCAAAGGTTTCCCCCTCAACGAAGCTTTGCCATTATATCATTGTCGAATGGGTATGTTGGCCGTTTTTCTTCTGCCAAATAAAACTAAAGCAAAACAACTGTTCATGCTTTTAGGAGTTGGCGGTCCAATCCTAGCCTTATTATCGCCGGATCTCTACCCCTATCCAATGACCCATGCCACAAATATTGCCTTTTATTTAGCTCACTATGCCCTAATGGTCAATGCATTAATTTATCTGTTGATTCATTATCAGCCCCAAATGAGCTCTGTGAAATTCAACCTAACTTTCTTAGCCTCTCTCAACCTAAGTTTGATCTTGGTCAACCTTCTGACAAAAGGCAATTATGGTTTTGTTATGAATTCCCCCTAATCCATAGTCATAATCTGATTTTTAATTTTACAGCAGTCACTCTAGTCTTGACGCTTTTAGCTAAGCTAGTAGAATTAGCTTACCAGCGCTATTTCATGCCAGACGAAATACTGTTTCCGATTGGTAAAGGGTAGTCATTGCTAAAGCCTTTAAATTCCGATATAATAAAAGAGTTGTCGAAATTACAACTCTTTTTTGATAGTAAGAGATGAAGGACTAGACCCATGTAGAAAAAGATATCAGTCGCATGAACGACGCCAAATGATAAAAAAAATTGAAGCCTAAGTATGTAAGGAAGAGCTATGTCAATACAAGAAGAAATTAAAAAAAGACGCACCTTTGCCATCATCAGTCACCCGGATGCTGGTAAAACAACAATTACTGAGCAATTGCTCTATTTTGGTGGTGAAATTCGTGAAGCTGGTACCGTAAAAGGCAAGAAAACAGGAACCTTTGCCAAATCAGACTGGATGGACATTGAAAAACAAAGGGGAATCTCTGTTACATCATCTGTGATGCAGTTTGATTATGCAGGCAAACGGGTTAACATTCTTGATACACCAGGGCATGAGGACTTCTCAGAAGATACCTACCGTACCCTAATGGCAGTCGATGCTGCTGTCATGGTTGTAGACTCAGCCAAAGGTATTGAAGCACAAACTAAAAAACTTTTTGAAGTCGTTAAACACCGCGGTATTCCGGTATTTACTTTCATTAATAAATTAGACCGTGATGGTCGTGAACCCTTAGAACTGTTAGAAGAACTAGAAGAAGTTCTAGGAATTGCCTCTTACCCAATGAACTGGCCGATTGGTATGGGAAGAGCTTTTGAAGGCCTTTATGATCTTCATAACCAAAGACTAGAACTTTATAAGGGTGACCAACGCTTTGCCGCATTTGACGAAGGAGCTAAACTCTTTGCCAATAATCCCTTTTATGAACAAGTCCTTGATGATATCGAGTTACTCCAAGAAGCGGGAAATGAATTCTCACCGCAAGCCATTCTTGCTGGTGAATTAACACCTGTCTTTTTCGGCTCAGCCCTTACTAATTTTGGTGTTCAAACTTTCCTAGATACCTTCTTAGAATTTGCTCCAGAGCCGCATGGCCATAAAACAACAGAAGAAAAAGTTATTGATCCTTTAGATAAAGATTTTTCTGGTTTTGTCTTTAAAATCCAAGCTAATATGGATCCTCGTCACCGTGACCGAATCGCCTTTGTTCGGATTGTTTCGGGCGAATTTGTTAAAGGGATGGGTGTTAACTTAAGTCGTACGGGTAAAGGTGTTAAACTTTCCAATGTGACGCAGTTTATGGCAGAGTCTCGTGAGAATGTGCAAAATGCCGTTGCTGGTGATATTATCGGGGTTTATGATACAGGTACTTACCAAGTTGGTGATACCTTAACCGTTGGTAAAAATAAGTTTGAATTTGAGCCTCTTCCAACCTTTACTCCAGAAATCTTTATGAAGGTTTCTGCTAAAAATGTCATGAAACAAAAATCATTCCATAAAGGGATGGAACAATTGGTTCAAGAAGGCGCAATCCAACTTTATAAAAATTACCAAACTGGTGAGTATATGTTAGGTGCTGTCGGACAACTGCAGTTTGAAGTCTTCAAACACCGCATGGAAGGCGAATACAATGCTGAAGTCGTGATGACACCTATGGGCAAGAAAACAGTTCGTTGGATTAAAGAAGAAGACCTAGATCAACGCATGTCTTCAAGTCGTAATATTCTGGCTAAGGACCGCTTTGATCAACCTGTATTCTTATTTGAAAATGATTTCGCCCTTCGTTGGTTTGCAGACAAATAACCAGATGTTCAATTAGAAGAAAAAATGTAAATATATTAAAAGCTAAACAGTCAGGTTTAGCTTTTTTTGTGCATTTAAGTTACTTACAAGTAACTTTTGTTACAAAAATATTACGAAAGTGTTGCAAATTAATTTTTAAGTGCTATAATGAAAATGAAATAAAAATAAAAAGACATTTGGAGTCCTATTATGAAAAAGAGATTAGCTATTGCACTTTCAGTACTTGGAATAATGTTAAGCCTATTTTTCGCTTTTAAAATGCTGTCCTCGAATTCTCAAGAGACGGAGGCTAAAAAAGAATTTGGCCAAACCCAAGTTAAAAAAGCAAAATCCATAAAAGTAAAAGCAAGTGAAAGTGAAGATAAGACAAAGTCTTCTAAATCTGAAACAACTAATACTAGTCAACAAAACACAAGTCAAACCGATCAGCCTCAGAGTCAGGAAAGCAGTAGCCAATCTACAAGCCCTTCTAATGAAGCAGGAAATGAAAAAGTTAGTTCAGCACAAACCTTACTAACAAGTTTACAAAAACAGGACTATTCCCCAATTGCAGGAACCTGGAAAAATGATTTAGGGGAAGTCTTAATTATTGCTGCTGACGGCAGTTTCACACGTGACTATAAACAGACGGATGATACAGTAACTAGAGCTCAAGACAAAATTGGTAATGGCTATATCCATGAAAATTGTTACCTTGCTAGTATAACGGGGGCAGGCTTATTGGTTACACCAGCTGGAGTGAAAAACGCCCATATAGGTACTGTCTATAATCAAGATTCCATCACAATGGGGCAATCCATAGAAGCTGATAAACATCCATTTTTTAAACAGTAATGGAGAGAAGACCTATTTGAAAATAAAAAAATAGGATAATAAGGAGCGAAAAAATGAAAAAGAAAATTATGATTAGTGCAGTAGTTCTTACATTGGCGTGTTCAAGTATTCTTTGTCTTGGTCAAGATCAAGAGAGTGCTCAAGAACAATTCAACAACAAAGCTATTCCAGTTAGTCATCAAAAAGCCGCAAGTAAAGCAGTTGTAAAGGATAGTCAAAAAGTTGACGGTAAAAAAGCTACAATTTCCAGTCTTCAAAATAATATTAGTCTCCCACAAGAAGAGCATGGAGTGACTGCTCAAGGCTCAGAAAATCAAACTCTAAATAGCGATACAGTTAGTCAAGCAAATGCTGTTTCAGAAAAATCTTCAAAAGCAAGTTCCCAAGTTATTTCTGAAGCTAGTCTTTCAGATGGAAGTGTCACTAAGGCACAAACAAATGCAAGTGCCGAAACTAACACAACTAGTCAAAGCCAAGAAGTGGTAGCTAATACTGTAGTTACCCCAACCCTTTTACCAATACCTGCTGCTTTGGTTGGGACTTGGACTGTTCAGCCAGATACAGATTGGTTAGTAACAATTACGATTTCAGCAGATGGAACCGTTACACGGGTAGACAAGTCGTCAGGATATGTCCGTTATGCTCAAGCTCAAACTGCCTATTTTAATGGTGTTTATGATCGTGGTAATGGTTACTATGAGTTAGTCGGTAATAATGGCTATAACCAAGCTATTATGATTCCTGGTGGTATTGGTGGGGCTAATATTAAATATACCTTTGGTTTCCAACTGCAAGGAACAAGTCTTCTTCCAGTTTTGTGGCAAACAGGTATCAATTCAGAATTTGACTACTCTTATCCTTTAGGTGGCTCTAGTTTGGTTAAACAATAAGAAGAGGCTGGGACAAAAGTCTTCATAACTAATAAAAACAGAGACTCACGTTTGATGTGATTCTCTGTTTTTAATTTCTTATCATTCTCTTATTGTATTTCAGTAGATTATTGGCCATGAGGACCAAACC
>NZ_LOCM01000022.1 GCF_002887775.1 Streptococcus penaeicida
GGATTTCGGAACTTTGAAAACTTTAAAAAACGTATTTTGATTGCTTTGAACATCAAAATAGAGAGTACCAATTTGATACTCTCTAGATCTTAGCTTTTCATCTACCCACTACAGTTGACAAAGAGCCTCAAAAGCCAGTCTTTATTATTAATTTTTGGGAGGCATTCTTAAAATATCCCGAAGAGCTAGGTAACAAACAGCAATCATGGCCAAGACAATGAACACTTCTGGCGGTGACTGCAAGATTTTCACTAAACTCATCCCAGCTAAGACAATCAAGAGCGCAACCAGAGCTACTAGCCCAATCATTGACAGGGTATTCTTGATGCTTTTAGGTGCCATAAAAAGATAGTATGAAACTATTAAAACGGCAATAATTAAATAAAACACTCCTGTCCTCTTTCCTAATATCTGATAAGCGCTGAAACCTTTGCTCAGACATAAAAAGACTTTTAAAAAGCGAGGCTCTTCAAAAATCTTTTTTATTCAATTTAATAGCTAAGCTTATTCAGCTGATTTTTTCTTTTTATTAGCTTTATCACGCGCAGCCTTGTTCAAGATTTGCTTACGCAAACGAATAGACTCAGGTGTTACTTCCATGTATTCATCATCATTCAAGAACTCTAAAGATTCTTCCAATGTCAGAATACGTGGTGTTTTGATAACTGATGTTTGGTCTTTGTTAGCAGAACGAACGTTTGTCATTTGTTTTGCAGTTGTGACGTTAACACCAAGGTCGTTATCACGTGAGTGTTCACCGATAATCATACCTTCATAAACTTCAGTACCTGGATTAACAAAGATGGTTCCACGTTCTTCAACACGCATGATTGAGTATGTTGTTGCTTTACCTTGGTCGATTGAAACTAAGGCACCACGGTGACGTCCACCAATTTCTCCACCAACAACTGGTAAGTATTGGTCGAATGTATGGTTCATGATACCGTAACCACGTGTCATTGAAAGGAATTCAGTTGAATAACCAATCAAACCACGAGCAGGAATCAAGAAAATCAAACGTGTTTGACCGTTACCAACCATTTGCATATCTAACATATCACCTTTACGTTCTGAAAGGGATTGGATGATCGCACCTTGGTATTCTTCAGGAGTATCAATTTGAACACGTTCAAATGGCTCACATTTAACGCCATCAATTTCTTTAATGATAACTTCTGGACGAGATACTTGCAATTCGTATCCTTCACGACGCATTGTTTCAATAAGAATAGCCAAGTGAAGTTCTCCACGACCTGAAACAGTCCATTTATCAGGAGAGTCAGTTGGGTCAATACGAAGGGAAACGTCTGTTTGCAATTCTGCTTGTAAACGTTCTTCAATCTTACGTGATGTTACCCATTTACCTTCGCGACCAGCGAAAGGTGAATTATTGACTAAGAAAGTCATTTGAAGGGTAGGCTCATCAATACGTAAGATTGGTAATGGTTCAACAGCATTTGTTGGGGTGATTGTTTCACCAACGAAGATATCTTCCATACCAGATACGGCAATGAGATCACCAGCTTTTGCTTCTTGGATTTCACGACGCTCTAAACCAAAGAAACCGAAAAGTTTGGTAACACGGAAGTTTTTAGTAGTACCATCCAATTTAGAAAGGGTTACATTATCACCGACTTTGATAGTTCCACGGAAGACACGTCCGATACCGATACGACCAACGAAATCATTATAGTCTAATAATGACACTTGAAATTGTAAAGGTTCTTCAGAATTATCAACTGGTGCTGGAATATGGTCAATGATGGTATCAAAGATCGGTTCCATTGTATGCTCTTGGTCAGCAGGATCATCTGAAAGTGAAGATGTTCCGTTGATTGCTGAAGCATAAACAACAGGGAATTCTAATTGTTCGTCATCTGCTCCAAGCTCGATGAAAAGTTCTAAAACTTCATCAACAACTTCAGCTGGACGTGCAGATGGTTTATCGATTTTATTAACAACTACAATAGGAACTAAGTCTTGCTCTAAGGCTTTTTTCAAAACGAAACGTGTTTGGGGCATTGTACCTTCATAGGCATCAACGACAAGAACAACACCGTCAACCATTTTCATGATACGTTCTACTTCTCCACCGAAGTCCGCGTGTCCTGGTGTGTCCATAATGTTAATACGAACGTCGTTATAAGCGACAGCTGTATTTTTAGCAAGAATGGTGATACCACGTTCTTTTTCAATATCGTTTGAATCCATTGCACGCTCTTGAAGCTCTTTACGTTCATCAAGTGTGTGAGATTGTTTTAGCAATTCATCAACTAGTGTTGTTTTTCCGTGGTCAACGTGAGCGATGATGGCAACGTTACGGATATCGTTTCTTAGTTCTGTCATTTTTTCCTCTTGTAGCATATAAATTTTTTAACTTAGTTAGTATAACACAATTTTTCTTAAAAAACAGAAATTGTCTTATTGTAAATGTTTTCAGTTTTTATTTTGGTTATTACATGAAAATATAGCTTCTGAGATGAAAAAAGAAATCAGGAAAATCTGATTTCTTTCTATCTTATTTTGTTTTACCATCCCAATAATCAATGCCGTCTTTTAAAAGATAAAGATTTGTGAATCCTGCTTTTTTCAGCTTGCGAATGGCGTTAGGGGCTAAACGGGTTGTCACATTTTCATAGATTAAAACGGGTTTGTCTTTACGTAAGGCTTTGATAGACGCATCAAAAGTTTGTAATGGGAAGTTACGAGCCCCTAAGATATGTTTTTTCCTAAAAGCCACTGGATCACGTAAATCAATAATTTGACTGTAATGCATCATTTCTTTGAATGTCTCATTGTCGATCTGCTTAGCCATTCTTTTAAAAGCAAAATAATTCCAAGTAAAGTAGACCACTGTTCCAATTAAAATGATCCATCCAATTATGGTAACGATTGACATGACGTCCTCCTATTTACTTTCTATTTGACTTGCCAAACTTGCTGCACCAATGATCCCCGCATCATTTCCAAGTTCTGCAATTTTAATTTTTGTTGATATTTTAACTTGTGGGAAGGTGAATTTCAAGAAGAATTTTTCAATGCGAGAGCGTAAAAACTCACCTGCAGCTGATACACCACCACCAATAACGATAGAATCTGGGTTAAGAATATTAGCCATATTAGCTGTAGCTAATCCAAGGTAAAAAGATACTTTTTCAACCACTGAATCAGCAAACGAATCTCCAGCTTCTGCGGCCACAAAGACATCTTTACTTGTCACAGCTTCGCCATTATCAATGGCTGCTTTAATCGCTGAGTCACCTTCATAAGTTTCGGCTAAAAGTCGAGCAACTTTAACAACGCCTGTCGCTGACGCCACTGTTTCCAAGCAACCATATGATCCACAAGTACATGCAAAACCATTTTCAGGCTCAACAATCATGTGGCCAATTTCACCACCTGCTCCGGCAACACCATGAATTAAGTTACCGTCAGCGACAATACCGCCACCAACACCTGTACCAAGGGTTACAAAGATAACATCTGGGTTGTTGTCACCAGCACCAACCCAACGTTCACCCAAGGCTGCAACGTTAGCATCATTATCGATGGCAAAAGGAATCCCTAACTCTTGTTCAATAATTGAACCAACTTCTTGTGTATCTTTCCAGTTAAGGTTAAAAGCACCAGTAACGGTCTTTTTCTCACGGTCTACAGCACCAGGTGAGCCCATACCAATGCCGACAAAATCGTCTTTGCTTAAGCCGTAAAGTTCAAGACGATGTTTTAAGGATGCAACAATATCAGGTACGATATGTTTACCATCTTCTAAAATATTGGTTTCAATAGCCCATTTTTCTTGCACTTCACCCTCAAGGGTTAAAATACCAAATTTGATGGTGGTTCCACCTAAATCAATCCCGATTAATTTTTGACTCATCTTCGTGTCCTTCTTTTTCTAATTCTAATCTATGCTCACGTCGCAAAATCAGTTCAGCATTCAAATAATCCATCTTGTCGATTAGACCATTATCATAAAGCCGTTTAAGCTCTATTTTCATGACCTCAATGTCATAAAGACGCTTGCCAATATAGATATAAATACCGAAATTTTTCAGTAACTGTTGCACGTCATATAATGTTTTCATATAAGTAGAGTTTAGCAAATTATCAGATTTTTTTCAAGAAGATTAGGCAATCGCTTTCCTATTTTCTTTCTACTTTTTCACTTTTCTTTTCGAATGAATAGGTATGACCTACTTACTCTATTTTTTACTAGGTGCAAGCCTTGGTTCCTTCTTAGGATTAATTTACGATAGGTTCCCTCAAAAGTCTATCATTTGGCCGCCAAGCCATTGTTTCAACTGTCAGAATCAACTACGGGCTCGTGACCTGATACCTATACTTTCTTGGTATCTGAACAGATACAAATGTCGCTATTGTCATACGACTATCAGTCCCATTTATAGTCTGATTGAAACAGCTTATGGAATCCTATTTATTCTCTGTTTGAGTTTCCATTTTCTAACTTATACTGATTTGGCAATCCTATCTTTGTCACTCTTTCTCTCTATCTATGACTACTATTCTCGTTCCTATCCCTTGCTTTTTTGGCTACTAGCATACGGAATTGGATTTCTAGTCTGTGGTATTAAGCTATTGTCTATCTTCTTTCTTCTCATAGGTCTCTTAGCTGTTATAAAACCCATCAAAATAGGTAGTGGAGACTTCTTCTACTTGGCTTTACTGGCTCTCTTTTATCCCTTAAGTCTCATTCTCTGGACCATTCAAGTTGCTTGTCTTCTGGGCTTAGTTTATTCTTTCTGGTCCAAACAAAAAGTACTGCCCTTCATCCCCTTTCTCAGCGCAGCCCTTTTAATACTACTTTTGATAACTTAAAAAGCCTGGAATTTCTTCCAGACTTGATTTACAGCTTAGCGATTCTCCATCATACCAGCCTGTAATTGATACATTTTATAGTAAGTACCACCTTTAGCTAAGAGCTCATCATGGCTACCACTTTCAATGATATTGCCCTTATCTAATACATAGATACAATTGGCATCTTGAATAGTGGATAGACGGTGAGCAATGGCGATGGTTGTCCGGCCCTTACGCATTTTTGCAAGGGAATTTTGGACGATTTGCTCGGTTGCTGAGTCAATATTGGCTGTTGCTTCATCCAGGATGAGGATTTTGGGCTTGCTAGCAACGGTACGGGCAAAGGCCAACAATTGTCTTTGTCCGGTTGAAAAACTTGAGCCTCGTTCTGATACAGGAGCATCATATTTTTCGGGTAGTTTGTCAATAAAGTAATTGGCATCAACAAATTCTGCTGCCTCCACAACTTCCTGATCACTGATATCCTGATACATGCGGATATTTGAGGCGATGGTGCCGTGATAGAGGAAGGGGTCTTGAAGGACTAAGCCAACTGCTTGTCGCAAGGCTTCCTGACTATATTTGCGGATATCCTTGCCATCAATCAAAACTTGTCCTTCAGCGAATTCGTAAAAGCGCATAAAGACGTTGATAATTGAGGACTTACCAGAACCTGTCGAGCCGACAAAGGCAATGGTTTCACCCTTTTTAACATCAAAAGAAATATTATTGAGGATTTTCGTCTGACCGTCATAGGAGAAGGAAACATTTTTAAATTGGATATGCCCTTCTTCAATTTGGTCAATCTGACCTTCTTGGGCTGGTTCAAAACCAACTTCATCAATTAATTTGAAGACGCGAGAAGCTGAAACCATTGAGGTTTGTAGGGTTGAAAAATTTTGCGTTACTTCAATTAAAGGGTCAAATAGACGATTGACATATTGAATGAAAGCATACATGATACCAGCTGTTAAGCCACCTTCCATACCCTTGAAACCAAAGTATGTCATCAGAACAGCGTAGGCTAATAATTTCAAGAGGGACATGGCTGGACGTAAGAAAATGGAATCCAAAGCAACAGAACGATTGGCGTAGGCCACATGTTCTTCATTGATTAATTCAAATTCATTTTTAAGACGGTCCTCTTGCCCGAAAGCTTGAATAATCCGGATGCCTTCAATGCTTTCCGCTAGTTTGGTATTGATATCTGAAAGCAGACTTCTGGTCTTCGCAATCACTTTAACAGATTTTTTACGATATAAATCTACTAGTATGAAAATAAATGGCAAGAAAATAGCAACTAAAGCTGTTAGCTTGGCATCCAAAATCAACATGGTGTAAAGGGTTACCGTGAAGATAAAGATTGCTGAAATAAAGCTAGATAAGAGACCTGAAAACATATCACTGATAGCTTCGGTATCATTGGTAATTCTAGAAACAATGGAACCTGCTGGCGTCTTATCGAAATAAGACATGCCCAATTTCTCCATATTAGCAAAGGCATCGCGACGAATATCACGAACAATACTGTACGAAACCTTAGCGAAGAAAAGATTACCAAAATATTGAATCAAACTTTGCAAGACATATAAACCATAATAGCCAATTAAAATCAAAAAGGCTGTATTGTTGATGTGAGTGAGGTAATTATCAATAAAATGGGAGGCCACTAGAGGAATAAAACTTTTAACAACAGTCGTTAAGAGCAAAAGTCCCAAGGCCAAAGCTGTCAACCACTTATAAGGTTTCAAATAGGACATAAGGCGTTTAAAAACGTGCCATTGATTATCTTTAGCCATTTTCTTGCACCTCCATTTCCATTTGTTGCGATTGGTAGGTTTTGGCGTACCAACCATTTTGTTGAATCAAGTCTTCGTGTTTGCCACGTTCAATAATACGACCATTTTGCATAACTAAAATCAAATCGGCATGGACAACGGCACTAAGTCGATGAGCCGTGATAATGGTTGTCTTTTCCTGCCGTGTTTCTTTTAGATTTTCTATAATAGCATGTTCAGTCTTAGCATCGACAGCTGAAAGGGAGTCATCCAAAATGAGGATGTCTGGATTTAAAATCATAGCTCGACTCATAGCCAAACGTTGTTTTTGTCCACCTGATAAGGAAACGCCTTTTTCACCTATTAGGGTGTTGAAATTATCTGGCATGGCCATGATGTCATCATAGACTTGTGACAATTTTGTTACCTCTTCCACTTCTTCAAGTGATAGATTAGGATTCCCAAAGCGGACATTTTCTAGAATGGTGGTTGCAAAGAGGAACTGGTCTTGGGGGACATAACCGATCAAGCGACGTAAATCTTCTAAACGGTAATTTTCAATATTATGTCCGTTTAGTTTTATCATTCCTTGGGTTACATTATATTCACGAAGTAATAATTTAATCAGAGTTGTTTTTCCAGACCCGGTTTGGCCAACCAGCCCTAGGGTTTGACCTTTTTCAAGATGAAAATGAATAGCATTTAAGGTTTCTTCATTATCGTAATGGAAGTTATCAATTTGATAATCCAAAGGACCATTCGCAACTTCTTTAACCGGATTTTCAGGATCTTTAACATCTGATTCTTGGCTGAGGAGGTCATTAATTCTTTCGTAGGAAACTGATCCTCTCTGTATCATATTGAATAAAAAGCCTACGGCCATGAGCGGCCAAACAAGCATATCCAAATATGTGATAAATGTGACCAAGCTCCCTATGGTGATTTGATTCCCCTTAATCATATAAGCCCCAACTAAGAGGGTGAGCACATATGAAGCCCCGATGAATAAAAGGACCAGTGGATCAAACATGACATCATAGGTCATGGTTTTGATGTTTTTGAGATAAGTTTTCTGGTTAGTTTCTTGGAATGAGGCCAGTTCCTGACTTTGATAGCCGAAAGACTTAGTTACCTTAATTCCAGAAACACTTTCTTGGACCTTATTATTCAAATCCGAAAAAGCTGCTTGTGACTCACCAAAGGCTTTATGGGTTTTACGCCCCAAGCGACTAGTTGCATAAGCCATGATTGGGAGTGGCAAAACGGCAATTAGGGTCATTTGCCAAGAAATACTGAAGAACATAGTCACAAGGGTCACGATGGCTGTGATTGAGGCATCAACAGCTGACATAACACCGCCGCCAGCTAAACGCGTCAAGGAATTAATATCATTTGTGGCATGAGCCATCAAATCACCTGTCCGGTATTTTTGGTAGAAGGAAGGTGACATTTTCGTGAAGTGTTCGAAGAGGCGGAATCGCATGATGCGTCCCAGTCTGTAAGAAGTTCCGAAGATACAGATGCGCCACAGGTAACGCAAGAAATACATGGCTAGTGCTGACAGAACTAACCAGAACAACTGCAGCAGTAATTGATTTTTGGTCAAGTGACCGCTTGTAATTCCATCAATGACGGAACCCATAATTTTGGGCGGAATCAAATTCAGTAAAGCTACCACACTGAGTGAGATAATACCTACTAAGTAAGGTCCCTTCTCTTGGCGGAAGAACCACCAGAGGTTTTTTATGATTGACATAAGCTTCCTTTCAAGTTTTAAATTGTCGCTAAATTTCATTTCATTCAGCTAAAAAAAGTCTCTCCCAGAGGAGAGAACTCAGTTTCTTTTGATACGATTTTTACTAATCAAAAGATAGGTCATGAAGCAAAGAGGCCTCCTAAACTGTTTGTCCACAAATCATCAATTTCAAAGACACGATTGGCATTTATAGCAAAATCCAGGAGCAATTGGTTACATTCAATAAAGAGGCTGATTAAAAAGGCAAGCAATAGACTCTTGCGATAAGTATGCCAACGACTACTTAAAATATGGACCAACAAAATCAGAGGATAAAGCAAGAACATATTTAAGAGGTTTTGACAAAAAATCCAGATCAATTGGAATAAGGAAGTCACTTCCTTTAAGCCTACAATTGAATTAAACGGGATTAAAAGTAAATGTAATCGACCGTAATAAATAATATTTGGGGTTTCCATACCATCAAAAATCTGTGGATTTGGCGTAAAACACATGATGGCAATGGCTAAAGCATAAAAGACCAGAAGAAGCTTGAGAAGTCTCAGCCAGCCTTTCGGCAAAGCCATTGGATTATCAATCCAAAACATTATTCAGCCACTTCCGCCACTGCTTTTTGACGGTCACGTTTCATGGTGTTAGAACGTAATTGACCACAAGCTGCATCAATATCCGTACCATGTTCTTGACGAACCACACAGTTAACGCCATTCTTTTTCAAAACATCGTAGAATGCATCAACACGTGCCTTAGGACTACGGCTATATTGGTCATGTTCTGAAACCGGATTGTAAGGAATCAAGTTTACATAGGACAATTTACGAATATTCTTTGTCAGATCAGCCAATTCTTGAGCTTGTTCAACACCGTCATTGACTTCGTTTAACATAATGTACTCAAAAGTTACCCGACGATTGGTTGTTTCAATATAATATTCAATAGCAGCAAATAATTTTTCCAAGGGGAAGGAACGGTTGATACGCATGATACTTGAGCGTAAGTCATTATTAGGCGCGTGCAAGGAAACGGCTAAGTTAACTTGAACACCTTCATTGGCGAATTCACGGATTTTATGAGCTAATCCAGATGTTGACACGGTAATGTGACGAGCACCGATTGCTAAACCATTATCATCGTTGATAGTTCTTAAGAATTTCATGACATTTGTATAATTGTCAAATGGTTCCCCAATACCCATAACCACGACATGGCTGACGCGTTCATCTTGGCCACGTTCGTCAAAGTATTTTTGCACTAACATAATTTGCGCAGTGATTTCACCATTGTTTAAATCACGTTGCTTTTTAATAAGTCCAGAGGCACAGAATGTACAACCGATATTACAGCCAACCTGTGTGGTAACACAAACAGAGTGTCCGTAATGCTGGCGCATCAATACTGTTTCAATTAACATACCATCTGGCAATTCAAAAAGGTATTTAACTGTTCCATCAGCTGATTCTTGAACAATTCTTTGTTTTAAAGGATTGACACAGAATTCTTGATTCAAAAGAGCAATAAAGTCTTTAGAAATATTGGTCATTTCTTCAAAAGATTGGACCCGTTTTTTATAAAGCCAGTCCCAAATTTGCGTTGCTCTAAATTTCTTTTGGCCATTAGCCTCTGCCCAAGCAATAAGCTCGTCTCGGGTTAGACTGTAGATTGATGGTTTCATGAATGATTATCCTTCTTTCTGATGATAAAGTGATCATTTGAAGCTTCTGCTTTAGAGCTTGCTGCTGGGTTTTCTTTTTTAGGTCTTGGTTTTTGTGGTGACCGACGTTTCTTACTGGTAAAATTTTGTGAAGCTTTATCATCCTCTTTGACACGAGGATTAGCTTTCGGTTTGCCTTTTGGTTTTGCTTTGAATCCTTCTTTATCCTTGGATTTCTTTTTAGACCGTGATCTTTGCTCCTGACTCTCCTTAGATCTAGCATTTAAACTATCCTTATTGTTAGAGCGCGTTTTAGCATTATCAGCCGTTTGACTTCTTCTTTTACTGTTTGATGACCGGGTATTTTTACGTCGTCGTGGTGCTCTTTCCTCTTCAAATTTAATCTCTACAGGTTCTGGATTTTCAAGGACAAAATAAGCACAACCAAAATTACAAAACTCTTTAATATAGTCTTCTAAGCGGGAAATACGGCTTGACTTTCTGACCTCATTGGAATCTTTATAAAAGCCTTTTAAACGTAATTGTTCATTTCCCCAATCACCAACAATGTAGTCGTATTTGAGGAGAATTTCGGTAAATCGTTGACTAAATGCCGTTGCGTCAAAGGCATCCTTTTCATTTTCTAAAAGTGAAAAGGTAAGCTCATCACTTTTGACAACAGTGTCAAATGCCACAAATTCTGGCCCTGGAAATTTATTGTAATTATACATTTCAGGGGAAATCTCTTTTTTCATGGCACTCCTTTCAGGTTTTTCTTTTTATCAGGTATTTTTCGACGACTTCTCTTAATAAGTCTGGAAATAATAACTCAACTTCTACTTCTTTAATACTTGGAAAATAAGAAGCAAAATAATATTGGTCGACAAGGACTAAAGTTAGTTTGTCAGATTGACCCATAACTTTATCATTATACACTATTTTTCCCTTTTTGTATCGAAAGCCGTCGCTATAAAGTTGGCCAAATTGTTTGCCTCGGAAGCCCATTCCTCTAATTTCCTGATTTTTTAAGAATTCTTCCTGGCCATAAATATCTTGACAAATAACTTGAAGTTCTTCTTCCGTAATTTCCAATTTTGCCAACCGCATCTGATGAGGAAGAGCCTGGTGTAAGTTTTCAGCAGTAACCGAAGCCGCAAAAGGTTGGACCAGCAAGCCTGAATTAATCAAGCATAAGTCAGCTTGGGCATAATCTTTCATAGCCGCAGTTAATAAGGCAGAGAGCTTTCCATATCTAAATCCTTATCAAAAGTATCAACCTGTCTTTGGGCTAATAAAGCTTTGCCTTTTTGAGCAAGTCCTTCAATAAAGGCCTGATCTTCCTTATAACTAGCAAAATGACTGCTTTCATGGGCAATCATCTGGATGCTATCTAGTCGATGGTCGATTAAACTTAAGTTAATTTCACCAACATATTGACCATATTTTCCAGCCGCAGCCATATAGGTTCCATTGAGAGAGACCCCATCTTCAAAGACATGATGGGTGTGTCCTCCAATAATCAAATCTAAATTTTCAATTTCCTGACAAATTCTCTCATCAACTCGAATCCCTAAATGACTCAGAAGGATTCGCATATCAGCTTGGGCCACCTCAGGTATAGCTAAATCTCTCTTCAAGGCCTCAAGTGGGTCTTGCACCTGCCAACCATTGGGATTGTAAGTTTTATGATAGGGGAAAGTATAGGCTAAAAAAGCAATTTTTGTGCCAGCCTTGCTTTCATGAATCCAATAAGGATTAGCCCAATCTGGCCTACCTTTTTGATCTGTCAAATTACCTAAGATGACCTGAAAATCTGCTTGGTCATAAAGGTGATTCAGAGAGGCTTTAGAAAGGCCGATACCTTCGTTATTGCCAATAGTTGCATAGTCGATGCCCAATTGATTCATCAGTTGGACATTTGCTCGGCCTTGCGTAGCATCCGTCAAAGGGTGGCTAGAATCACAATTGTCACCAATATCAACTTTAATCACTTCAGCATCCGTTTCTGAAGCTACAGCAAAAAAACGCTCTATTTTGGGATAGGCTTCAAAATGAGAATGCAAGTCATTTAGGTGTAAGATACGGATGGATTCTTCCATGATGCGCTTGGTGGCCTCCTTTAAGCTGCTTTGAAGACTGGGTCTTAGACTACATTTAGTATAGCATTTTTTTGCTGCCATTTCTGATTTTTGATATCCTAAGAAGCTCTGCGATTGCCCAAAAAAAAGCAAAAAAGAAGCACCGAAATGCTTCTTCTCATTTATTACCAGTTGTATTTATCAACATTGTCTTTTGTTACGAGGTAAATTGGAGATACTGTTTTTTCAGCAACTTTTTTACCTTGGTAGTGGTCGATAGCTGCTTGGATAGCAATTTCTCCCATTTTAGCAGGTTGTTGTGCAATTGTAGCAGTCAATTCACCTTTTTTAATAGCTGCGTGGGCATCTGGTTCACCGTCGATACCTACGATAACAATATCTTTCAAGCCAGCTGATTTAACGGCTTGCGCAGCACCAAGTGCCATTTCGTCATTTTGAGCAAAGATAACTTGAACATCTTTATGTCCTTGAATCATGTTTTGAGCAGTGTTCAATGCTTTTGCACGGTCAAAGTTTGCTGATTGGCTAGAAAGAACTTCTAATTTTTCTTTAGCAACTTTACCAAAGCCGTTCCCACGGTCAACAGTTGCTGAAGCTCCTGGTACACCTGAAAGTTCGAAAGCTTTAGCTTTTTCACCTAATGTTTTAACGATAAAGTCTGCAGCCATTTTACCAGCTTCAACGTTATCTGATGCTACTGTTGTAAGAACGTCACCGCCTTCAGAACCACGGTCAATCAAAATAACTGGAATGTTTGCTTTGTTAGCTGCTTTGATTGAAGTTACAATTGCTTTAGAATCAACTGGGTTGATCAAAATAGCATCCACATTTTGGCTGACAAAGTTTTGAATATCGTCTGCTTGACGGGCAGCATCGTCTTGAGCATCTGCCACTTTAACTGAAACTTTTTTGCTACCAGCATATTTATCAATACCGTCTTTCATAGCAACAAAGTAAGGATTGTTTGTTGTTGAGATTGACACACCTAATTTCAAATCTTTAGCTGCTTTTTTAGTCACTTCTTTAGACGACGAACCTGAAGAGTTGTCTAAACCAGTTTTACCACAAGCACCTAAAACGAGAACCATTGATAACAAGAGGCTAAAAAGCCAAGTTTTTTTCCGAATTTCATGTGAGACTCCTTTTTTTATTTTTTGTTCTTTTTTATAAAATAGCTAAGCTTTTGCAACCTTGAAGCGGTCTAATAAGACAGCAATCAAGATAACAATACCTTTGACGACTTGTTGCCAAAAGGCTGAGACACCAATAATGTTTAAACCATTATTTAGAACCCCGATAATTAATGCCCCAATTAGGGTCCCAATAATCCGACCTTTACCACCTGACAAAGAAGTTCCACCAAGGACTACAGCAGCTATGGCATCCATCTCATAGCTAGCTCCAGCAGTTGGTTGCGCGGAACTCAAACGAGAGGTAATAATAAGACCTGAGATTGCGGCCATCATACCTGAAATTGTGTAAATAATGATTTTAACTTTATTAAGCTTAACACCTGAGATATACGCTGCTTTTTCATTCCCCCCTAGCGCGTAGACAGATTTCCCAAAGGCTGTTTTATGTAAAAGAACATACAAGATAAGAAAAATAAGAAACATCAGAATAACAGGGAAAGGAATACCAAAAAGGTAGCCTTGGCCAATAAACTGGAAGAGGAAGCTATCAGATAAACCATCGGTAATAGGATTACCATTGGTATAAACTAAGGTTGCTCCCCTAAAAATGGTCATGGTTGCTAAAGTTACGATGAAGGGTGCTAATTTCCCATAAGAAATAAAGAGACCATTCAACATTCCAAAGATACCACCAAGTGCAAGTGCAATCAAAATTGCAACGCCAACTGGGATACCTTTAGCAATCATACCTGCTGTCAAAGCACTTGAAAGGGCTAAGATGGATCCGACTGATAGATCGATACCCCCTGTTAAAATAACAAAGGTCATCCCAAAGGCAATAAAGCCATTGGCTGTTACTTGCAACAATAAATTGAGCAAGTTATTGGTTGTTAAGAAGTTAGGATTAAGCATTGTTATAACAATCATTAATCCTACCAATGCGACCAGAGTGGTTAACTCTGATACGTAGTTCATGACTTTTTTCACCTTAGTTTCCTCCTGTTGCTAATTGCATGACTTTTTCTTGGGTCGCTTCTTCTCGACGTAACTGGCCTTTAATCCGTCCTTCATGCATGACCATAATCCGATCGCTGACACCAAGAATTTCTGGCAAGTCAGATGAGACCATGATGATTGGAACCCCACGTTCTGCTAGTTCATTCATCAATTGATAAATCTCACGTTTGGCACCGACGTCGACGCCTCGAGTTGGTTCATCTAAAATGAGCACTTTGGGAGCTATCCCAATCCATTTGGCCAAAACAACTTTTTGTTGATTTCCGCCTGATAGGTTGCCAACTGGCAACTGCGGACTGCCAGATTTAATCCTTAATCTGTCAATTAATTGTTGACTAAAGGTTTGACTTGTTTTCTCATCAAAGAATCCTTTTTTACTAAATTCCTTGGTACTTGGTAAGGTCATATTATCTTGAATCGAAAAATCTAAGATCAAGCCTTCATCCTTACGATCTTCGGTCAAGAAGCCAATTCCTTTAGCGATAGCTTGAGCTGGATTCTTAATGTCCACTTCTTGCCCGTCAATGATAACTTTACCAGCTTTTTTGGTATCCAATCCAAACAAAGCCCGCATCACTTCCGTACGGCCAGCACCCATTAGTCCTGAAAAGCCTAAGATTTCACCTTTACGGACGGAGAAAGAAACATCCTCGAAGCCTTGACCGCTGAGATTTTTGACTTCAAAAGCCACGTCACCAATTGTAGATGTCTTTTTTGGGTAGAAATCATTGAGTTCACGACCAACCATTTTTTGCACCAACTGATGGGGGTTGGTCTCTGCTGTTGGCACCGTATCAACCACTAAGCCGTCACGCATCACGGTAACAAAATCGGTAATTTTGAAAATCTCTTCCATCCGGTGAGAGATATAAATAATGCCTACACCCTCATTTTTCAAACTTCGAATCACTCGGAAGAGATTATCCGTTTCCCGTTCGGTTAAGGCAGCAGTTGGTTCGTCCATAATTAAGATGGAAACCTTGGTCAACAGACATTTAGCGATTTCAATCATTTGTTGTTGCCCAACTGAAAGCTCACCAATAGCCTTATTTAAAGGGATATTAACACCAAGTCTCTTGAAGGCTTCTTTGGCCTTTATGGTCATTGTTTTTTTATCTAAGATTCCGAAGCCTGTTTTGATTTCACGACCCAGGAAAAGATTATCAAGGACTGACATTTCTGACCAGGTATTCATTTCCTGGTGAATAAAAGAGATGCCAAACTCTTCAGCTTCTTGCGGGTTAGCAAAGGTCATCTCCTTACCATCAATAAAGATTTGGCCAGATGTTGCTGGAAAGAGTCCTGTCAAAATATTCATTAAGGTTGATTTGCCGGCTCCATTTTCTCCCATCAGGGCATGGATTTGACCTGATGCAATACTCAAATCAATTTTTTCTAAAACCTTATTGTTTCCAAACGATTTGGAAATATCTCTCATGTCAATTTTCATGATGATAATTCCTTTCTAAATGGTGACCCCTGATTGCAAAATGATATTGGAGTAAGGTGTGTTTTCACCAGTTCGAATAACAGCCTTAGCCTCTTTATTAAGCTCTTTCAAGTCCTCATGGCTGACATATTCAACGACCACTTCGGAATCCAGTTTAGCTAACACAGCTTGTAGTTGTTCAGGATTAATGCTCTTGATTTCCTCTGCCAAAATGACCTTTTCAATCTTGATATTTTCTAGATAAACATCAAGTAAGTCTTGAAAACTTGGTGTCCCAGGTACTAAGGCTAAATCAATTTTAGTAATACCAGCTGGTACCGGGAGACCCAAGTCACCAATACAAACACGATCGGTATGTCCTAAATCAGCCGCTAATTTAGCTAAGTCACTATTCAAAATTCCATGTTTCAACATATGCTGGGTGTCCTTTCATTTCTTCAATTGTTGGCATACCACCTTGTGCTCCAAATTTTTGGACGGATAAATGGGAGGCCAGAGTAGCAAATTCTAAAGCCTGGGCAATATCCAGTCCTTTTGATAAGCCCATTCCGAATGCGCCATTAAAGGTATCTCCAGCCCCGGTTGTATCAACCGCTTCAGTTTTAATTGCAGGAATGAGTTTAATCTCTTGACCATCACAATAGGTAGACCCCTTGGTGCCTAATGTCACAATTAATTGATTTGGATACTCTCTTAAGATATCTTCAAGCTGGCGCCCTGGAAAAAGTTCCTGACATTCATGTTGGTTCGGTGTCATGAAGGATACATAAGGTAACATTTCTAAGTCACTTGCGCGTGATGGAGCTGGATTATAGAGAACTTTGATGCCTTTTTCCTTACAGAATTTGGCGATGGGCAGATTCTCTTGATGAGGAATTTCATTTTGGAGGATGACTAATTCAGCATCTCCGATGACATCCCACTCCTCAGTCCATTTGGATGTGTCAACCAGACCATTAGCTCCTGGACAGTAAATAATCCGATTGTCTTGTTCAAACAAGGTAATCTGGGCAATTCCAGAAGATGATGGTACCGTTCCCACATGATCCACAAAGAGTTTGTTGGCTTTGAGATTATCCAATAATAGAGGACCAAAAGAATCATTTCCGACAGCACCCATCACGCTAATCTGATCTTTCTCAGAGCTTAGACGACCGACAGCCACTGCTTGGTTTGCCCCTTTACCGCCCGGAACCATGGAGAAGGATTGCCCGAAGACTGTTTCTCCCTGGTTTGGGACCCGGTTGGTGACCATGACTAAATCCATTGAAATACTTCCAATGATGACGATTTTACTCATATATTTCTCCTTATAGTTTCCCTTTCGACATAGTGAACAGGTAATTTAATCCGTTCTTCTTCGACTGGGAGATGATTGGCTATTTTATAAACTAATTCCGCGGCATAATGTCCCATTCGATAGGAAGCTTGGTGAATTGTCGATAATGACGGGTAAATGAACTGACTCATTAAAATGTCGTCATAACCTATGATTTGAACATCCTCGGGGATGCGCAAGCCTCGGGAATGCAATTCGTGGATATAAGCAATGGCATGGATATCTGAGGGTGCGATGATGCTATCGATTCCCACAAACCAATCCAAATTGCGTCTTGCTTCTGCTTGAATCTGGTCAAAATCAAAACTCGAACTATCACAGATTCGGACATCGACCTTTTTACTTTTCAAGAACTGAAGGCTGGCTTTAAAACGCTCATTGATATTGTCAGCCTGATCCAAAGGACCTCGGATTAAGAGGACACGGTTGGTTCCGGCCTTCCAGATAACTTCTGCAGCTAGACGACCACCCTCTTGACTATCAGAAAAGACCCCATAGCGACTATCTTTATCAACCCGGTCAACGACCACAACTGGAATGTCGATTTCCGGATGGTCTTTGGTAAAGTCATGCGTTGTTATGATACCGGCAGCTCGATTTTGCAGAAGGACCTTGAGGTATTCTTCCTCTAACGTTTTACTGTCAGAAATATTACCAAGCATGACCCGGTAATCCTTTTCTTTCAAAAAGACTTCAGCGCCACGAGCCAGTCTTGGGAAGAAGGGATTGGAAATATCCGGTAACAATAAACCCACCAATTGATTCCGATTGGTTTTTAAGGATTGAGCAATCACATTTGGACTAAAATGAAGTTTTTCAATGGCCGCTTTGATCTTTTCACGCGCATCTTCTGACACATACCCGTTTTGCGAAATATAACGCGAAACTGTTGACTTTGAAACGCCTGCTTCTTCAGCTACTTCTTTAATCGTAGACATTCTTGACCCCTTCCTAAAAATTTTATGGAACCGTTCTCACATTTGTAATTGTAACCGTTTTCTTTTTGACTGTCAAGACCAAATTTTTTATTTTGCGTCATTTTTTTAATTAATTGTCATAATGAAAATGTTTCGGGCATTTTAGTCCTGTCGCCTATTAGAAAGTCAAAAAACTTCCAGAATAATCTAGAAGTTTTTGATGGTATATGGAAGTTTCCACTACTTTTAAACCTTTATTTGGTTTTTTGAAGGTAGGTGATGGCTTCTTTGACGTTTTTGACTGGGACGATTTTCATCTTAGTTTTGAGTTGTTTGGCCGCTTTGAGGGCTTCTTTGTAATTGGTCACTGCGTCTGGGTTAGCTTTTTTGACTCTTTTATCGACTGGGTTGTTTGGGACAAAGAAGATTTCTGCGCCTTCATTGGCTGCGGCCACGACTTTGAGCCCAGCTCCTCCAATATCTCCTACTTTCCCATCTTGATCAATTGTTCCTGTTCCGGCAATTTTACGGCCTTTGCGCAGGTCTTCTTTATTAATTTGATCAAGAATATCTAATGTGAACATAAGACCTGCACTTGGTCCGCCGACGCCTTCGGTTGAAAAGTCGATTTTTTGGTCGGTGTGGACTTTTGTATGGTCAGTTAGACCTATACCAATACCATTTTTACCATTTTTCAGTTTAATGACTTTTCCACTTTTAGATTTCTTTTCTTGTCCAGAAGTATATTGAACAGTGACCTTATCGCCCAGTTTTAGGCTTGAAACATATTTGACCAGGTCGGCTGAACTCTTGAATTCTTTCTGGTTAACGCCTGTTACGGTGTCGGCAATATTCAAAACGCCGCGGAAGCTAGAGTCCTTGCTCACATCTAAGACGTAAACCCCTAGGTAGTCCAGAGAAACAGGCTTACCGGCTAATTTTAAAGCCTGATAAATAGCCCCATTTTGAGAGGTCTCCATGTAAAATTGGTTGATTCGCATATAGTCCGCATCGCTATAGCCACCAGTTGTGTCTTCTGCTGAAGAGATCTCGGTGAAAGGTGTTGCCCAGGCATAAAGGATTTGTGCAAGACTGGCCCGGCTAAGGCTGACTGCAACGAAATTGTAAGAGCCTTCTCCTTATCCTTTTTGTTGTTGACCTGCAAGACAGAACGGATATCATAGGCGCCACCCGGCATTTCAACATAATAAGGCAGTGGGAAAAAGAGGGCAAAGAGGATGGCTACTACTGCTAAAAGGCTAATCAGCCACCATTTGATAGATTTAAGGATTTTCATGCATACGCTCCAATTGGTCGATGACAGACTGAGGGACTAAGCCTTCAATCGAGGATTTAAAATGCACCAGTTCTTTGACCCGACTTGACGAAATAGGACTCATGGTATTACGAGCAATGAAGTAAACCGTATCAATCGAAGGTTCCAAACGGTGATTAAAGTATTCTAAATTGGATTCATACTCAAAGTCAGTTGGATTGCGTAGACCACGAACCATATGGGTCACATGGAGGTCTTTAGCTAAAGCAACCGCCAAGCTGTCCTGGGCAGATACAACTGAAACATTGTCTAAGTGCTCTAAAGCTTCTTCCAACATCCGCATGCGCATGGCCAAATCAAAGTAGCCCTTCTTATCGGGATTGAAAAAAACACCCACGTATAAGTGGTCAAAGAGCTGACTAGCTCTTTCAATAATATCCATATGACCATTGGTCACAGGGTCAAACGACCCTGAATAAAGTCCGATTTTAGATGACATATACCGTTACCTTGCTAATTCCGTAAATTTTTTCTTTCCAGATACCGACTGATCCTATTTCCTCAGGCAGTTGGACAGACTTGTCCGTTTCACAAACTATCATGACCTGAGGACTGAGCAAGCTCCGCTGATCCAATTCCTCTATGGTGGCCACAATTTCCTCCTTAGCATAAGGAGGGTCTAAAAACACCAAATCAAAAGGCTGGTCAAACTGCAACAAAGCCTGCTTGGCATCCATTTTCAATAGCTTAAACTGACTCTCAGCCTTGGTCATTTTGATGTTTTCTTGGATAATGGCTTGCGCACCGCGGTCTCTTTCCACCAGAATAGCCTGAGACATCCCGCGAGAAACAGCTTCAATAGCCAAGCCTCCTGAGCCAGCAAAGAGGTCTAAAACGCGACCCCCCTCGAAGTAAGGGCCAATCATATTAAACATCGCGCCTCGAACCTTGTCCGAAGTCGGTCTCGTTGTCTTTCCTGGGAGGGTCTTAAGCGGCCGCCCACCAAATTCACCTGATACAATTCTCATAAATTCTATTATAGCAGAATAATAGATGCATCCAAGTCAAAAAGATCATTTTTTCCAAGAGAAAAAGAGTTGAATGACATCAACTCTTTACTTGCTTATGGCCTGATACATTTCTGGTCGACGATCTCGAAAAAGTCCCCATGATAATCGGTCACTAGCGATTTGATCCAAATCGTAAGTCTGACAGAGAATAGCATCGCCCTCTTTACCAGCTACTTCTAGCATTAAGCCTGTCTCATCGGTCATAAAGGACGACCCATAAAAGACTAAAGATGATTCTTGATGACCATTCTCAGGGGATGGCAAAACAGACTCACGACCATAACGATTGGCTGCAATAACAGGAACAATATTGGCAGCAGCATGTCCCTGCATGGTCCGTTGCCAATGGCCCGAACTATCTGTGTCTAGAATTGGCTCGGAACCAATAGCTGTAGGGAAAAGCAATATTTCCGCACCAGCAAGAGCCAAGGAACGAGCAGTTTCTGGAAACCACTGATCCCAACAAATTCCAATACCAATCTTCCCATATTGCGTAGACCAAACCTTAAAGCCTGTATTGCCAGGCGTAAAGTAAAATTTCTCTTGATAATAATGATCATCTGGGATATGAGTTTTGCGATAAACCCCCAAAAGAGAGCCGTCAGCATCAAGAACAGCAATCGAATTATAAAGCACATTCCCATCTTTTTCATAAAAACTGATTGGCAATACCACCTGCAATTCTTTGGCGATTGGAATGAAATGTTGGATAGCCTGATTTTCTTCAACAGATTCAGCAAACTGATAATAGTCATACTGACGCTCCTGACAAAAATAAGGGCGTTCAAACAACTCCGGCAAGAGGATAAGCTGAGCCCCTTTTTCGGCTGCCTGCCTTACTAATTTTTCAGCATTCTTAATATTTTCCGACACATCTGCCTGACATGCCATCTGAATCGCTGCTACAGCTACTGTTCTCATAGATTTCCTTTCTTAAAAGCTGGAATTTGTTGCGTAATACAATGAATATTGCCACCACCCAAAAGAATATCTCGGGCTTGAATCCCTTTAACTTCCCTATCGGGGAATAGCTGCGCCAAGATAGCCAGCGCAAGATGGTCATTGACGTCATTAAATTGCGGTACTAAAACCAAGTCGTTGGCAATGTAAAAATTCACGTAGGAGGCAGCCAGGCGTTCGCCTAAATACCGCTCTTCTTCGCCGGCTGCATATGCATAACCAGGCAAATCTTCGGCTCTGATGACTTGAGTCTGTTTTGGAATTGGCAGTTTGTGAATTTTAAAGGAACGACCCAAGGCATCACTTTGCGACAGTAAATAATCACAATTAGCTTTTGACATAGCATATTGTGGGTCCTCAACATCATCAGTCCAAGCTAAAAGGACTTCTGCAGGACCAACAAAAGCACAGACATTATCCACATGCTCATTGGTTTCATCTTGATAAATACCAAAAGGTAACCAGATAATTTTGTCAGCACCTAGATAGTTCTTCAAAGCTTCCTCAATTTCCGACTTGGTCAAATGAGGATTACGACCTTTACTGAGCAGACAAGCCTCTGTCACTAACACCGTCCCTTGCCCATCACTGTGAATAGCTCCGCCTTCTAAGACAAAAGGATGAGCATCAAAAGTAGGTAATTTAAGGTAATCAGCAAAACGACTGGCTAACAAATCATCTTCTTCATAGTCAGTGTACAAGCCATCGTAGGCACCACCCCAGGCATTGAAAGACCAGTCAATGGCTAAAGCCTCATTTTGGGCATTGACAAGGATAGTCGGACCGGTATCACGCGCCCAAGCATCATTGGTTGCTATATCAAGATAATGGACACTATCCTTCAAATAACCTTGAGCTTCTGCCAGATACTTGCGTTCAACCACAAGGTAGACCTCTTCTTTGTCAGCTAATGCCAAAATAATCTGACTAAAAGCATTTTTGGCAGCAAGCCCATCAAAAGGCCACGAACCGGGTCTTGTCGGCCAAATCATTAAGGTTCCATGATGTTTTTCATATTCCGCAGGCATTCGAAAACCTTGCATTTTTGGTGTCATCATAAAGTCTTCTCCTTAGGAAAGTCGCATCTTAAAATCGTCATAGCCAAAGCTTTTAACGATTTGGCAATCACCTGCTTCATCCATTAAGATAAGGTCTGGCAAGCCAATGCCGTTAAAAGTGTTATTTTTGACGAAGGAATAGATAGCCATGTCTTGGAAATAAAGACGATCACCAACCTTCACCGGATTATCAAAGGAATAATCCCCAATTATATCTCCTGTTAAACAGGTGTTAGAAGACAGGCGGTAGTTAAAGTCCTTTTCTCCAGCTTCAAAACTATTCATCAAAGGCGGACGATAAGGCATTTCAATCACATCCGGCATATGGCAAGTGGCCGAAGCATCCAAAATCAAGGTTGAAATCCCATTTTCCACAATATCAAGTACTTCCGTCGCTAAGTAGCCTGCATTTAGGGCAATCGCTTCGCCGGGTTCCAGATAGATATCGACCTGATAGGTCTCTTTAAGACGCTTAATTTCAGAAACCAGGAGCTCGCGGTCATAATCCTCACGAGTAATGTGATGACCACCACCCATATTTAACCATGACATCTGATATAAATAGGCACCAAATTTTTCCTCAAAGGCTTTTAAGGTTGTAACCAGGTCATCAGCATTTTGTTCACACAAGGTATGAAAATGAAGACCATCGAGATGTTCCAAAAGACTTGGATCAAGATTAGCTTCTGTCACACCAAAACGGGAACCGTAAGCACAGGGATCATATTGGACATGGTCACTTTGGGTTGAACATTCGGGATTAAGACGCAAACCAATAGAGATGCCACTAACCTTACACTTCTCCAAATGTTTCAACAACTGCGCTTGGGAATTAAAAACAATATGATCAGAAATAGCCAATATCTCATCAATCTCACTGTCTTTGAAAGCTGGGGCAAAAATATGAACTTCGCCCCCCATTTCTTCATAACCCAACTTAGCTTCGTATAAGCCACTGGCAGTTGTCCCCGCCAAATAGTCGCCTATCAAAGGATAGGTGGCAAAAAAGGAATAAGCTTTTTGTGCCAGTAAAATCTTACAACCAGCTTCTTCTTGAACCTTTTTTAGAATCTGCAAATTTTTTAGCAACTGCCCCTGATCAATCACGTATGAAGGAGTTGGTACTTGTTCTAATTTCATTACTCAACCACTTGTGGATTCTCAACAACCACCCACGGCAAGCCATATTGATTAAGAGCTTCCATGAAAGGATCTGGATCCAATTGTTCTAAGTTAAAGACGCCGGCTTCTTGCCAAATCCCATTCATAACCAATTTCGTACCAATCATGGCCGGTACACCAGTTGTGTAAGAGATAGCTTGAGAGCCAACTTCACGATAGCACTCTTGGTGGTCACAAACATTGTAAATATAGATGGTTTTCTCTTGTCCGTCTTTAACACCAGTAAAGATACAACCAATATTGGTTTTACCGACAGTACGTGGGCCTAAGCTTGCTGGATCCGGTAAAAGAGCTTTTAAGAATTGAATTGGGACAATTTCTTGACCATTAAAGGTAATTGGGTCTGTACGAAGCAAGCCAACATTTTCTAAACACTTCATATGCGTCAAATAAGACTGTCCGAAAGTCATAAAGAAACGAATCCGTTTCACACCCGGAATGTGTTTTGCCAAGGATTCAATTTCTTCGTGGTGAAGAAGATACATGTCTTTTTGACCAACTTCAGGGAAATCATACTCCCGTTTTATTGACATGGCTTCTACTTCAACCCATTTGCCATTTTCCCAGTAAGAACCTGGAGCAGAAACTTCCCGCAAGTTGATTTCAGGATTAAAATTGGTTGCAAAAGGATAACCATGGTCACCACCATTACAGTCTAAAATATCAATGGTATGGATTTCATCAAAATAATGTTTCAAAGCGTAAGCTGAAAAGACGCTCGTTACCCCTGGATCAAAGCCAGAACCAAGTAATGCCGTTAACCCAGCTTCTTTGAATTTTTCTTGGTAAGCCCATTGCCATGAGTAATCAAAATAAGCTGTAAAACCTAACTCTTGGCAACGTTTCTCATAAATCGCACGCCATTCTGGATCCTCAGTGTCTTCTGATTCATAGTTTGCTGTATCGATATAGTGCACTCCCGTTGCCAAACAAGCATCCATAATCGCTAAATCTTGGTATGGCAAAGCCACATTTAAAACAGCTTTCGGTTTATAAGCATTAATTAAGGCAACAATGTCATCAACCTTATCAGCATCCAATTGGGCTGTTTCAATTGTTACTGATTTCTTCTTTTCTAACTTATCTTTCAAGTCATCACATTTTGACTTGGTTCTACTTGCAATCATGATTTCTGAAAAAGTTTCAGTATCCTGGCAAATTTTACTGATCGCTACTTGGGCCACACCACCGCAGCCAATAACTAATAAACGGCTCATTATTTTTCTTCCTCTTCTTCTAAAATATCTTCAACATACTTCGGTAACATAAAAGCACCATGATGTAAATTTGTTGTATAGTATTCAGTCTCTAGTTGACGCTCTTTCCATTTTTCAGGCATAAAATCTGTTAAAGGATGGTATTTTTTTGAGGCAAAACCAAATAACCAATAGCCAGCAGGACTGGTTGGAATATGGGCTTGGAAAACCCGACTTATTGGAAAACTTTGTGAAGCTTTACGGTGCATACTTCTAAATGCCGATTCATCTTCATCAAAGAAGGGGCTACCATGTTGATAAATCATAATCCCATCTTCTTTGAGGGCACGGTAACTATTACCATAGAACTCTTTAGTGAAGAGACCTTCGGTATGGCCAAAAGGATCTGTCGCATCATTAATAATAATATCGTATTCATTTTCGCAATTACGGAGAAAACGAAGACCATCTTGATGGTAAATAGTAACCCGCTCATCATCTAAACCAGCGGCAAATTCAGGGAAGTATTGACGACACACATCCACCAACATTTCATCTGGCTCAACTAAGTCAATGGCTTCAATGTCAGGATACATTTCCAATACCTGAGCAACACCACCATCGGCACCACCAATAATCAGAACTTTCTTAGGATTTGGATGGACGGCCATGGGCACATGAATAACCATTTCATTGTAGACAAAGTTATCAGCATCCGAAAAGAGAACATGACCATTTAAAACCAAAACTTTGCCAAAAGATGGCGTTTCAATAACAGCGATATCCTGCCACTCACTCTGACCAACAAAGAGTTGCTGGCTTGTTTTCATAGATAACTTAACATCATCCGTATGTAATTCTGAGAACCATAAATCCATCATCTTAATAATCCCCCTTCAAAATATTAATAAAGGCAACATCAGGATCTTCCGTTCCTTGGAGTGAACAACCTCTTTCTTTGGCGAAAATAATATAATCAATTAATTCCTGAGTAATGCGCTCCCCTGGAGCAAGAATTGGAATACCAGGAGGATAAGCCATGACTAATTCACCAGAAACAAAACCTGCCGCCTCTTCTAAGGCTACACTTTGACGCTCCGCATAAAAGGCTTCTTGAGGGGTAAGGACAAGCTCAGGTTGAATGTATTCTCCTGACATTAAGTCTTTACCGTCCCGCGCATGCAATCTTTTAATATCAGCCAAAGCACCGACCAAACGTTCGATATCTTGCAAACGATCGCCGATAGAGACATAAGCTAGAATATTACCGATATCCCCAAATTCAATTTGGATATCATAGTCATCACGCAGAAGATCATAAACTTCAATCCCCGTTAAACCAATTCCTTGCGTGTAGATGGATAATTTAGTGACATCAAAATCATAAACACTAACACCATCAACTAACTCTTTAGAATAGGCGTAATAGCACCAATCGCATTAATTTCCTGACGGGCATATTCAGCATCTGAATAACTTTTTCAAAAGACTCTTTTCCGCGAAGGGCCAAATTGCGACGTGAGATATCAAGACTTGAAAGCAAAAGATAAGAAGCACTTGTCGATTGGGTCAAGTTAATAATTTGTCGCACATATTCTTGGTTAATTCCAGGACCCAAAAGTAAAATTGAACTCTGTGTTAAAGAACCACCTGATTTATGCATCGAAACAGCTGACATATCTGCCTCTGCTTCCATAGCAGATAATGGCAATTGATCTGTAAATGGCAAATGAGCCCCATGGGCTTCATCAACTAGAACCTTCATCCCAGCTTCATGAGCCATTTGTGTTAAGGATTTTAAATCAGAACAAATGCCATAATAAGTTGGGTTATTAATTAAGACAGCTTTAGCATCTGGATGTTCTTTAATAGCTTGCGCAAAGCGGTCATTTTCTAACCCGAGAGCAATGCCAATTTTGTGATTAACACTCAACTCAATGTAAATGGGAATAGCTCCGCATAAAACCAAGGCATTAATAGCACTTTTATGGACATTACGAGGAAGAATAATCTTGTCCCCAGCCTTGCAGGTTGCTAAAATCATACTTTGAACAGCTGACGTTGTTCCACCAACCATCAAGAAGGCATGCGCTGCTCCAAAAGCATCAGCTGCTAATTCTTCAGCTTCTTTAATAATCGAAACAGGATGCCCTAAATTATCTAGTGGCTTCATCGAATTAACATCGATGCCAACACATTTTTCACCTAGTAATTCCACTAACTCAGGATTTCCTCTTCCTCGTTTGTGGCCAGGAACATCAAAGGGAACAACACGTTTTTTCCGTAAATCAACCAATCCTTTATAAATTGGTGCATTTTCTTGATTCATTTTATTCAAGATAGACTCCTTCTTTTCTACTAATTGTAGACTCCTCACATCATACAAAAAGAGCAGGTATTCACCTGCTCTACAATCGATTTTTTGACGTTTTAATTTTTGTTCTATCTGAGTGTCTGGGGCGAATGTTTCCTACTCTCAAGTGCAAATATTACGTACTTTATTGACCGTTTCACAAGATGATGTGTTTTGACAACACTGATTATTAAGTAATCAACTTATAAAATTTGAGCTTCTAACTCAATCAATAATGTGGCTTTTAACCACGCTTCGGCATTCGACCCGCCTGTCCGTAGGCATAATAAAGGTCTATATTTGCTAGAAAACACAACAAAAGATTCCTAGACTCATTCAGTTTACCAAAGATTAAATTGTTTGTCAATTATAATCTAAGAGTTTTCAGAAAATAGGAAAAAGCATTTCTAAAAGAAATTTGGAGACTTAAATTGAAAAAATTACAATTCCCAAATAAAAAAGTGAAGGCAAAATCTATTTGTCTCCACTTAGAATAAAAACAAACTTATAAAATATTTTCGTAAGTTTCACGAACCTCTTGAGGCCAAACAGATGTTTGAACTTCCCCAATATGTTTTTTACGAAGTAAGAACATGGCCATCCGTGATTGTCCGATACCACCACCAATAGATAATGGGAAAAGACCATTTAATAAAGATTTATGCCAGTCAAATTCAAGACGGTCAGTATCTCCAGTAATGGCTACTTGGCGTTTCAAGGCATCTTCGTCAACACGGATACCCATTGATGAAAGTTCAAAGGCAGAACCTAATTGATCATTCCAAACCAAGATATCGCCGTTCAACCCATGGTAACCATTTTCTGATTCAGAAGTCCAGTCATCATAGTCAGGCGCACGGCCATCATGAGGTTTACCATCAGGTAAAACACCACCAATACCAATTAAGAAAACAGCACCGAATTCTTTTGTAATCGCATTTTCACGTTCTTTAGGTGTTAAATCTGGGTATTTAGAAACTAATTCTTCCGTATGGATAAATGTAATCTTTTTAGGTAAGACAGCTTCGATATCATAACGTGCTTCAACAGCTAACTCCGTTAGGCGTATGACTTTATAAATGGTCTCAACAGTTTCTTTTAAATAGGCAAGATTACGTTTTCCGTCTGGAATAACTTTTTCCCAATCCCATTGATCGACGTAAACAGAGTGGGTAGGGTCTAAAGAATCCTCATCAGGGCGGAGGGCTTTCATATTAACGACAAGGCCTTCTCCTTCATTGAATCCAAAACGTGCTAAGGTATGGCGTTTCCATTTTGCTAGCGAATGGACAACTTCAAATTTAGCCTCTGGAATTTTAAGAACATTAACGGATACGGGATTTTCGATACCGCTTAAATTATCTTGCATACCGTCCCCGACCCGACTTAAAATAGGTCCTTGCACTTCAACAACGTCAAGCTTTGCAATTAAATATTGCGTAAATGTATTTTTAACAAAAGAAATTTCCTCTTGTTGATGAATAAAGCTTTTCTTCATAGCTCCTCCTTTTTTTATTTTTTTCTGACACAGTCAGGATTCTTCATTTTCAAGGGTTTTTACGCTTTAAAAATTGAAAAATATAAAGCTAATTATACACTTAAAAGGGTTAAAAGAAAAGGCTAAATTTAGAAAATTTAGCCTTTATTGACACTTTTAATAACTTATTAATTTTAGCAAAAATTAACCAGCGATAATGTGAGTTCCAGCGTTTTCAGAAAGAACTTTGTCAATGTTTTCAAGTGAAGTGATGATTGCTTTTGCTTCTGGTTTGTTTTCAACGAAAGCAATTGCTGCTTCAACTTTTGGTAACATGCTTCCTGGAGCAAATTGATTTTGTCCAATGTATTCTTTCATTTGAGAAACTGTTACTTCTTCTAATTTTTCTTGATTAGGTTTGTTGTAGTTAACAAATACGTTATCAACACCAGTTAAGACGATGAACATATCAGCATCTACAAGTTCAGAAAGTGTTTGTGAAGCGAAGTCTTTGTCGATAACGGCTTCAACACCTGTAAGAACTTTAGTTTCTGGATCTTCGATAACTGGCACACCGCCACCACCAGCGCTGACAACAACAACGCCAGAGTCAACTAAGCTACGGATAACGTTAACTTCTTTGATGCCAACTGGTTTTGGAGAAGGTACGACTTTACGCCAACCACGACCAGCATCTTCTTTAAAGTTAGCGCCAGTTTCTTCCATTTGTTTTTTAGCATCTTCTTCAGAAAGGAATGGGCCAATTGGTTTAGTTGGGTTTTTGAAAGCAGCATCGTTTTTATCAACAATAACTTGAGTTACAACAGCAGCAACGTCTTTTTCAATCCCTTGAGCTTTAAGTTCATTGTCAAGAGCGTTAACAAGCCAGAAACCAATTGAACCTTCAGTCATAGCCACACAAGTGTCTAAAGGCATTGCAGGGTTCTTTTCAGAATCAGCTGCAGCTTGTTGTAAAAGTAAGTTACCAACTTGTGGTCCATTACCGTGAGTAACGATAACTTCGTTACCATCTTGGATTAATTTAACAAGTGATTTAGATGTTGAAATCAATGCTTCTTGTTGTGCTTTAGCTGAAGCATCAGTTGAAAGAATTGCGTTTCCGCCTAAAGCGACAACAATTTTTTGTTTAGTCATACGATTAATTCTCCTTTTAAGTCGTTAGTCGTAAGATGGTCTCGGCATAAATATCCATAGCACGATAAGCATCTTCTAACACGATATTTTCATTTTCTTGATGTTCTGTTTGGATAGAATCTGGGAACATTGCCCCATATGCCACACAATTAGGCATAGTTCTTGCAAAAGTTGCGCCACCAGATGAAATAGCTGGACTCATATCACCCGTTTTTTCCTGATAAACAGCCATTAGTGTTGTCACTAATTCACTATCAATAGGAACATAAAGCGGTGCTAAGTAGTCAAACTCTTCATAAGTTAAACCGTAAGCTTTTGCAGTTTCAGTTAATTTAGCAACAAGTTGATCCTTGTCAGCTAAGACTGGAATGCGAATGTCTAACCGAACTTCTGTTAAATCAGCATTCATGGTTAAACCAGCAGCATTGAATGAAAGAATTCCTGAAGGCTCATCTTCAATAGCACCAAAGATATTCAAGCCTTTACCATCTTCTTCGACAACATTAGCCAAGAAATCGATAGTCGGTTCATCACAATGAGGTGCTAAGGCTTTTGCTAGACGAACTAAGGCATTAATACCATGAGGAGCGTCTTTAGCATGTTGGGCTAAGCCATAAACAGTAATCCTGTCTTCTTTTATGACATATTCAAATTCAAGCTTGTCTAACTCTTCCTTTACTTTTTCTAATAGGTCCCCTTGATAGCTTGCACGAGCAGGAACAATATTATAAGCGTTGCCAATTTCAAGATTCAAAGCTTTGCTTCCGGGACCGGTTAATTTGGCCTGTAACAAGCCTTTTTCAGCATAAATTAGCGGGAAACTTGAATCTGGAGCGAAGCCATAGGTGGCTTGTTCTTCACGCTCATTATAACGGTTCATACAACGCCATAGGGTTTCCTCGTCAGTTCCAAAGATAAAACGAATCCGTTTGTTAAAAGTAACGCCCGCATCCATCAAAGCTTTGACCGCAAACAAGGCCATCATTGAAGGTCCTTTGTCATCCTGAGTACCGCGACCATAAAGTTTTCCGTCTCTCTCAACACAATCGAATGGATCTGTTTTCCATAAAGAGCGGTCCCCTTCTGGGACAACATCTAAGTGACAAAGAATCGCCAACATTTCTTTTTGATCACCAAATTCAGCGTAGCCATAGTAGCCTTCAGGATCAATAACTGTTTTAAAACCGAGACCTTGGCAAAGTGCAAGGGTATGTTCTAAAACATCTTGAATAGCCTGACCAAAGGGAGTGCCGTTCTCCCCTTCTGCACATACAGAAGGGAAGGCTACGACCTCTTTAATCGCTTTGACACAAGCTGCTTGGTGTGTTTCTGTAATATAGGTTTTCATTTCTATACCTCCATATTACCTGGCGATTATGAATTAGCTAAAGAATGTAGCTACCATTAAGATTGCAACGCTGGTTACAACAACGATAACCATGTATTTAGCAACGAATTTCCACCAAGTTGGAAGGTCAATTTTACCAATAGCAAGAGCACCCATACAGATAGCTGATGTTGGTGAAATCATGTTAAGAACACCTGATGCTGATTGGAATGCAGTGATAACAAGGTGAGCTGGAACATGTGAGAAGTGACCTAAAGGTGCCATGATACCCATTGTAGCTCCAGCAAGACCTGAAGTTGATGGGATTAAGAATGACATTGGTAAGTAAAATAAGTAAGTTAATAATACGAATACTTGAGAAGATAGACCTGAAAGTCCTTTTTCACCCCAAGAAAGGATAGTTGATGTGATCATACCATCATTCATGATAACTTGGATACCACGAGCAACCGCACAGATGATTGCAACGCTAAGTAGGTCAGCAGCACCTGCGATGAATGAAGAAATGAAATCATCTTCAGACATTCTGTAAACCATTGCTACCAAGATACCCATCATGATGAAGAGCATAGTGATTTCAGGGAAGTACCAGTAACCCATTGGAAGGGCAGATTTACCAATAAGAGTTCCTAAAACTGGAAGACCAGTCAACCATTTATTGAAGTCTGTGAAGATCATGATGTTGAAGTTTTCCCAAGGGATTAAGCTTAAGATCATGATTAAGAATGTAATAATGAACAACCAGATAACATGTTTTTGAGCTTTAGTCATGTCCATGTCAGTGTTTTGTAATTTAAAGATTTCTTTGTGTTCAGCCATTTTATCGGCAATCAAAGATTTGCTTGGGTCTTTTTCAATTTTGCTAGCATAGCCATAAACAAACCAGATTGAAATTGCTACTAAAACAACCCATTGGATCAAGCGCCAAATCATACCATCAGCAATTGATACACCCGCAGCATCGGCCGCAACACCAGTTGCAAATGGGTTAATTGTAGATGCTAAACATCCAATTTGAGAACCAATCAAGATAATCGCTACGGCTACAAGCGTATCAAAACCAACGGCAATCATTACTGGAATAAGTAATGGATAGAAGGCCATTGTTTCTTCACCCATACCGTAAGTTGATCCACCTAGGGCAAAGATAGGGATCAAAATAGCGATAAGCATTTTTTCTCTACCTTTGTTGCCTTTAACAATTGATGCAATACCTTGGTCAAGGGCACCAGTTTTGTTAATAACACCAAGGAATCCACCTACCATAAGGATAAAGAATGAAACTTGGATAGCACCATCAGTTTTGTCAGTTCCTAACATCCCACGTACAGGAGCCATGAAGATATCATAGATCCCTTGAGGATTTGATTTCACAGCATGATATGTTCCAGATACGACGCTACCGTCTTTAGCTGTATCGTAGGCACCCGCTGGAATAAACCATGTTAATACTGCCATCAAAGCAATAATAAGGAAGAGAACTGTGTAAGAAGAAGGAATTTTAAAACCCCGTTTTTTTTCTTCTGTCATAATATTTACCTCTTTTTTTAAATTAAAAAAGTCGTTCAAGTTCCGGTCAAGGTCGCCAGAACCAGAACGACTAATTTTTAGTAGTTACTTTGTTACGTTAATTATAAGGAGTTTATTTTTACATTGTTACATTAGTTATAAGGAGTTAAATAATGTAGTTCTTTAAGCATAAGGAGTTACTTAAAGGAATTGTTAAATTGTTTTATAAATATAAGGAGTTATATAATGTGTTTTGACTTCAGACATTAGTTGATATCTTTAGTCATTTGTTTGAAAAGTTAAATTAGTAAGCTTCGTATTAATTAGAGTAAACCGATTTAATCTTAAACTTTTGGAATGAAAAGATTTCCAAGAGTTGCTGCCATAACAGCTTTGATTGTGTGCATACGGTTTTCAGCTTGGTCGAAGTGACGAGCATATTTGCTACGGAATACTTCATCAGTAACTTCCATTTCAGATACGCCATATTTTTCTTCTACGTCTTTACCATAAACTGTTTTAGTGTCATGGAATGCTGGTAAGCAGTGTAAGAAGATAAGGTTTTCGTTATCAGCTTTTTTGATAAGATCCATGTTTACTTGGTAAGGTTGAAGTAATTCAACACGTTCTTTGAATTTGTCTTCTTCACCCATTGATACCCAAACGTCTGTGTAAAGTACATCTGCACCTTTTACAGCTTCATCAGCATTGTCAGTTACAAGGATACGAGCGCCAGATTCTTTAGCAAATCCTTCTGCCAATTTAACGATTTCTTCTTCAGGGAATAATTCTTTTGGTGAGAAGATGTGTACGTTAACACCCATCAAAGTACCAGCTACTAAAAGTGAGTTAGCAACGTTGTTACGTCCATCACCACAGTAAACAAGAGTTAAACCTTCAAGTTTGCCGAAGTTTTCTTTAACTGTTAAGTAGTCAGCAAGCATTTGAGTTGGATGCCATTCGTCAGTAAGACCGTTCCATACTGGAACACCAGCGTACTCACCTAATTCTTCAACCATACGTTGGCTGAATCCACGGAATTCGATACCGTCGAACATACGTCCAAGAACTTTAGCAGTATCTTCAGTTGATTCTTTTTTACCAAGTTGGATGTCGTTTGCACCAAGGTATTCAGGGTGTGCACCTAAATCGATTGCTGCAGTTGTAAAAGCTGCACGTGTACGTGTAGAAGTTTTTTCAAAAAGTAAAGCAATGTTTTTGCCTTCTAAGTAGTGATGAGGAACACCACGTTTTTTAAGGTCTTTTAAGTGTGCTGCGAAGTCGATTAAATATTCGAATTCTTCGCGTGAGAAATCTTTTTCTGCTAGGAAATTACGTCCTTGGAATACTTGAGTCATTTTATTCTCCTTGAAAATGTTTTATTTGTTTCGATCTTGATAGAGATAAAGGCCAATAAACCCGCCTAATATAGCTGTAATTATAATAAAATTCATGTCGTTTTATCTCGTTACTAACAGATTGCGTCAAGGGAAATGAGAGAGATTCGGGATGGAAGCGCCCATATGAACCACTGCTCTTTCCCTAAACACAACGTGTTGATTTACTTAATGTAAAGGGACAAAAGTCTAAGTTGAATCACTTCTACTATTGTGAATGAAAGATACTGTATTTAATAGTAGAAAGATTTTAACCCCAGCTTATGACTCCTTTGATTCTAATGAATTTCTAGATTATAGATCTTCACGTTCGAAAGGCATTGACATACAACGAGGTCCACCACGACCGCGAACTAATTCACTTCCTTCGATCTTAACAAGTCTTAATCCTTTAGATTCAAGAATAGCATTTGTGATTGTGTTACGGTTATAAACAACTACAACACCTGGTGCGATAGTAAGTGTGTTAGAACCATCGTTCCATTGTTCACGTCCAGCAGCAACGATGTTGTCACCACCACAACGGATCAATTCAACTTTTTCAACACCTAAGTTTGCTGCAAGAAGTTCTGCTAAATCGCCAGTTTCTTCAACAATTTTAAGTTTGTCGTTTTCATAAGTTACTGAGTAAACACGCAAGTCGCCTTCGATTTCTGGGTGAATTGTGAATTTATCATAGTCAACCATTGTGAAAACTGTATCTAAGTGCATGAATTTACGGTTGTTAGCAAATTCGAATGCCAATACTTTTTTGAAACCTAAGTTTTCTTTGAAGATGTTAACCAAAAGTTTTTCGATTGATGCTGCGTCAGTACGTTGTGAAATACCTACTGCTAAAACATCTTTAGAAAGAACTAACTCATCTCCACCTTCGATACGAGTGTTTTCGCTACGATCGTAAACCATTGGTACTTTTCCACCGTATTCTGGGTGATGAGTGAAAATATATTTACCGTAAAGTGTTTCGCGGTTACGAGTTTCAGAGAACATGTGGTTTAATGAAACACCTTCACCGATAGTTGCAAATGGATCGCGAGTGAAGTAAAGGTTTGGCATTGGATCAATTGCGAATGGGTAATCAGATTCAACAAGGTCAGTTAAACCTTTTTCTTCATCTGAGATTTCTGGAAGTTCAGATTTTTGAACACCAGCCATTGTTTTATCAATCAATTCTTGATTATCTTCGATTGACATAAGCAAATTGCGGATAGCTTCTTTAGTTGCGCGTCCTCTGATGTTAGCTTCTTCAATATATTCGTCGATGAAAGATTTACGAACGTCATCATTAATAAGTGATTCAGCAGCTAATTTTTCAAGGTAAAGTACTTCAATGCCTTCTTCTCTAAGAGCTTGAGCAAATGCATCATGTTCTTTTTGAGCATTTTCTAAGAAAGGAATATCATCAAACAATAATCTTTCAAGATAGTCTGGCATTAAGTTTTCAATTTCTTTACCAGGTCTGTGGAGCATAACTTTTTTAAGTTTGCCAATTTCAGAATAAACATGAATCGGTGATTTAGCAGTCATAACTTTTAACCTCTTTCTAAAATATAAGATTTTGTGAATTCACATATCAAGATTTACTAATCTTGCTTACATACATAGTTTACCTTTTAACAATATAAATTATGCGGTAAATTTCACTCTTAAAATGTGAAATCGTTTACAGTTTTTATTCAAAATATGCAATTTTATAAAAATGTATCCGGTTTCTTGTAAGTTTTTTACATTTTTACGAAAAAATTAATAGTTATAAATTTAAAAAAAAGCAAAAAAATATAAAAAACTTTAAAAAAGTTTTTTATATTTTCTTAAGTATGTTTTAAAAAGTAGTCACGATCGGTAAATGTTAGATATTTGTTCTTACTTTCTATCCGCTTTTCTTTTTTCAATTTACTTAGGACATGACTGACAGTCTCTCTTGTCGTTCCACTCATGCTAGCGATATCAAGAGCTGTCAATTGGAAAGGCAATTGATTGTTGTCATCTCCCATCTCAATCAAGAGAATGGCTAAAAACTGAATCACTCTTTCACTAGCACTAGAAGTGATCATGTTACGAACGCGCAATTCATGTAATTCTAAAAGTCTAGATAATTTACTGTAGAGGTGGACCAGCTGTTTGGGATTATTTGCTGAAAATTCCTCAAATAAATCAGTCGGCAAATAATAATAGGTAACATCTGTCATTGCTACAACAGAAAAATGATACACTTCGTCCGTAAACATACCACCATATGGGAAGATGGTTTCATGACGAATAAAATCTGTATATATAAAGGATCCGGTTTGATCCGTTTGCTCAACTTTGAAATAACCGGAAGTCACTAAAAAAAGCTTATCGCGCTTATCTCCCTCAAAAAACAATATATGGCCTTTAGGCACTTTACGGCGCTCCATTTGACCAACAATTTTATCAAATTCTTCAATGGAGAAAAACTTAAAATCATTTAATTTTCTTAAATATTGATAATCTTCTCTTCTAATCAAATGACACCTCCAATTTTCTCTATCCCTAATATTTTATCACAAAGGTTTGCTATTTGTAAGCGGTTCTATAAATTTTCTTTACAGGTCTATCGCTTTTTGTTATACTCGGGTTAATTATTGAATAATTTTTTATAAAGGATAAGAGAAAAAATGAACAAAAAAGAAATCCGACATCAGCTCATTCGCTCCCTGATTTCCGAGACGACCATCCACACGCAACAAGAATTACAAAGTCGCTTAGAAAAAAACGGCATTCACATTACCCAAGCAACTCTCTCAAGAGATATGAAAGAATTGAACTTGGTTAAAGTTTCTAATGGTGAATCCACCCATTACGAAACCTTATCTATCAGTCAAAGTCGCTGGGAACACCGCCTGCGCTTTTATATGGAAGATGCATTGGTCATGCTCAAAATCGTCCAGAATCAAATTGTCCTAAAAACCTTGCCAGGACTAGCCCAGTCCTTCGGATCAATCTTAGATGCCATGCAAATACAAGAAATCGTCGCAACAGTCTGTGGTGACGACACCTGTCTGATCATCTGTGAAGACAATGAGGGAGCAAAAGCTTGTTTTGAGACCCTCAGCCATTACACACCACCATTTTTCTTCAGTAACAAATAAACCTTAACAAGTCTGTTAAGGTTTTTCACATCAACAAAAGAGTCTGGGACAAAAGTCTACACGACTATAACAAAAAAGCAACGGTTTTTGCCGTTGCTTTTTGCATGGTTGCGATAGTCTTGATAAAATAGAATTGTCTAAAAACACTTTAGAAAGGCTACC
>NZ_LOCM01000023.1 GCF_002887775.1 Streptococcus penaeicida
CAGAAAAGAAAGCAGAAACAGTCTACAAAGAATCTAGATAATTGGTTTTACGATGAGGTTAGTGATACCTACACGCATCCGGATGGTTGGGATTATCATTTTGACTATATCAAAGAGACTAGAACATCTACTGGATTCCAACAAGAGATCAGAGTTTATAAGGCAGAATATCCTGATTTAGCCCCTCAGAAAGGTCTTTATGTGAATCAGAGATACCAAGAGTTAAAAAGAAAAGAGAGTCAAGCGCTTTTATCTGAAGAAGGCAGTCACATCTTTGCAAAACGAAAGATTGATGTAGAACCTGTCTTTGGTCAGATAAAGGCTTGTTTAGGTTACAAACGTTGTAACCTGAGAGGAAAAGGGAAAGTAAAAATTGATATGGGATTGGTCCTCATGGCCAATAATCTACTGAAATACAATAAGAGAATGATAAGAAATTAAAAACAGAGACTCACATCAAACGTGACTCTCTGTTTTTATTAGTTATGAAGACTTTTGTCCCAGCCTCTTTTTTGATTTCCTATAAATTTTTATAAATCAATACAAGCATTTTCTTGTGTCAGGACAAATTTCTCTGTTTCAGCCCCTAACTGCATCTTAGCATGACCCTCAATGAAATCCAAGGCTTCGACCAGCTGATCAGCTTTACTCGGGTCCAATAATTCTATAATGAGGAAAGCATTTTGGGTATTAGCTGTAATCATGGTCCGTTCTCCATCACGCCAGTTGAGGCAACGACAAACAGCACCAGCATCATCCTTGTAACAAAGTTCATTAGCCAAAGTTGGTGAATTATTCTCATCACCAATCAGATAAAATGGATCATCACCGTCTGTAATTGTTAAGCGCAAATCACCCACAAAGGAATCTAAATCTTCAGCTCCAACAGGTAAAGCATAACGTAGACTAGCAGCATTATAAATGTCCACCAAAGGGTTGATGGAGGGAATCTCATTACCATTAGAAACACGTTTCAAAAGTGCTTCAATACTAGAACGGGCACCCTTTTTGGTCTTAAACTGTTGAAAAGCTTTTCGATAGGTCTGGATAACCTCATTCTCCGCGAAATTATCTTCAGTCAGATATTTTTCCGCTATGGAGTGGCTTTCTTTCAGTAAATCTTTAATCTCTTCAGGCGATTCCCCCGAAGACTGATAATTGCGCAAAAGGACAACTCCTAATTGAGCATCCGGAAACAAATCCCAAAAGGATTGATCAGCTAAAAAACGTGCCATTTGGCTACCTCCTTCATGTAACTACCATTACTACTCTTTAAAATACCCTTTTTCCTGCAAAAATGCAACCAATTGAGGCGGCAAACGCCTTGGTCCCCGAACCGACTTAAGCCCTTGTTCCTGCAATAAGGCCAAAGGTAAGAGCTGGTCCTCATAGTGGTGCATCAACTGCAACTTCATCAAGGTCTCAATCCCATCACGATCCCGATAACCCTGATTGGGAATATTGGCCTCCAGCACCCGACAAGCGTAGCGTAAAGCCTTAGTCGGCGCCGTAATATAAATAAAAACAAAATCTCCAGCCTTAATCGAAGCCTTCTGGGTCCACAAAATCTCCGGATTCGCCGCAAACTCACTGTCAATATCGTAGAACTTGAGATTGGCCGGAATGACCCAATAATCTGACCCATTTGGATTTGGGAGAATAGCTGGCGCGACAAGGGCCCTGCTCCCAAGCAAGAGTTCCCAGATGGCCGAATCAGACAAAGAATCATCCAGAATTAGCGTGACCCAGGATTTTTTCGACATGTGATAAGCCTGGTAAACGCCCTCCAAATCTAGCAAGGCATCCAGCTGCGCAGGCTTAACTTTCAAGTTAACCACCTCAGCCCTCTGCCCCTTGTATTTGTCCCCAATCCCTTCCAACTTGTCTAAGTCCAAAGGGTAAATCAAAGCGTACCACTTGCCCGCAACCCGATAAGATTGGTAGTCAGGGTGCTTGTCAAAAGGCTGATCAAGCAAATCCCCAAACTCCCCTTGCAAGCGGGCGTGTAGGCGATTCATCTGGTCAGAAAGAAAGGGCAGATGGCTGAAACAAGCCACCGCAATCTCTTCCAGCACCTGCCGGTAAGCAGCCTGAACCTGCCGCACATAGGAAGAAGCCGTATTCTCCAAATGGATAGCCAGGTAGTCCTCATCCATGTCCAAATCAAGGACACGGCTGGACAAGTTGCCCCCAGCATCTATAGTCACCTGAACCAGAAAACTGTCATCCATGATTTTAGTCTGATAAACATAAGACTGGTCAGACTTTTTAAGAAAGCCGAAACTTTCTAATTTATCTTTCTCTAAAACTTTTTGTTTAAAAACACTCTCTTCAATCGACATGCACTAACTTTCTAAAGCTTTTTATGGCCACCATTGACAAAACGACGCAAGAAATGCATAGCAATCAAGCAATCACCGTCGTAATGACCAGTATAATCAGCCAAACAATATCCACCTTGGCAAAAGGCAACTTGACATTCATACCGTAAAAACTGGTAACCGTCGTAATTATGGTTAAACCAATGGTTAAAATGGTTAGAGAAGTCACATTATCATTAAGGCGATTACTCAAAACGTTATTATAAGAAGAAGCCATCTGTTCCAAAATCCGCTGGTGCAAGGAACAATTGTTGGACAACTGCTTGACCTCAATCATGGTATCCCGCAAAAGCTCCTTAACCCGGTCACTATAGTTCTCATAACCCGGCAAGTCCTGCCAATCAGCCAACATCTCCCCGTTTTGTTGCGACCCCATCATGACATAAACCGAGCCACTCTGCAGATTAGCCAAGCCCGTCAAACTTTTCTTGGTCGGGCGCTGGCGTAGTTGATTCATCAGATTGTCGCGTTCTTGCCCCATGCCCTCAACCACTTTAAAGTAGCCCTTGGTAAACAAGGTTAAGAGCTGCAAGAGCATTTCCTTTGGATCCTCAGCTGGACTGACCTTGTCCATTGCTTTAGCTAATAGCTGAGCAGTGGCATCCGTATGCAAAATCAGCAACTTATTTTCTCCAGCCACAAAAGTCATTGGCATGATTCTGGGAATGCTGCCGTCACTCAGAGAAACAAGCTTGTCCTCCAATAATTGATAAACCAAAATCAGCCGGCCATCGTCCTCTTTGACGAAGGCCGTTTCGTTGTCATCCTGGGCATAATCCAAAATCTCCTGCCAGATGGGCCAAGCTGCGATAGATTTTCCTGATCATCAGCCGATAAGTGATCGACATTGATAATGGAAATCTTTTTCTTTAAATTCTTATCACTTTCCATAAGCTGACTCCTTCTAGACATTTTCTATATTATCAACTAAATCAGAAAAATGTACAAGTTAAAAGTGTAAGAATATGTCATTTTGCATTAAAGATGTAAAAATATACATTTTTTACAAATACCATTTTATAGAGAAGAATCTCAACTTTTCATAAAAAAATAACCCAAAAGAGTTTAGCTAGGCTAAACTCTTTTATATTATCATTAAATACCTTTCCCCCATGACCGGTAAAGTTCTTCAATAATCTTAATGGTCAAAAGGGTAATCTCTGGTTTCATAATGGGGCTAACCGTCGCCCCTTCTTGAATCATCTGGCTGACATGGTAGGCTTCGGAAGCAAAATCGCTGTCCATCGGAGCCTCCAGCAACTTGCGACTACCGTCCTCATGAATGAGCGTTGCCATAGTCGTCTTCCAAAAGCTCGGAATCTCTAGCGTCCCTTTGGTCCCACGGATAGTCATCTTATGCTTCAACTTCAGTTTAGTCGTCAAGAAAATATCTACCATGACACCATTCTCCAACTGAAGAAGAATCTTGGACTGGCAATCACTCTTTCCTTCAGGAAAGTTAGCCATACCACCAGCTTTTTCAATAGGGCAATCGAAAAGATACTGAAGGTAGGAGAAAGCGTAAGGTGCCATGAAGTGGGCCGTCCCACCACCAGCATCGAGATCAGTGAACCACTCAATATGGTCGATATTGGGATAAGCAGTCGTCGAGCTGATCGAAAGAATTTCCCCCAACTCCCCCTTTTGAATAGTTTTCTTAATGACATCGGTCAAAGGAATGAAAACCGATTTCTGAGCTTCCATCAAGAAACACTCTTTACGGTAGGCCAAATTAAAGAGCTCACGCGCCTCTCCATAAGTCAACGTAAAAGGCTTCTCAACCAAAACATGTTTACCCGCCAAAAGGGCTTTCTTAGCACAATTATAATGATCTTTATTAATAGTCGGCACATAAATGACATCAATATCCGGATCCGCCAACATCTCAGATAACTTACCATAAGCCCTAGGAATTCTATATTTAGAGGCAAAAACACGCGCCTTATCAATCGAACGACTAGAAACAGCAACCACTTCACCATTGCCAGCTAACCGAACCCCTTCAATAAATCGCGGCGCCACCTGCGCAGTTGACACTATCCCATACTTGACCTTTTCCATAGACTTGCCCCATTTCTCGCTATTATAATTTCATTATAGCATTTTGAGCAAAAAATGGCAGAAACTAAGGGCAAAAGTGACCAGAAAAATTCACAAAGTTTTAGACAATTTGAGGCAGTTGAATAATGGAGAAAGAAAAAATAGTTACCCAATAGGATATTCTTTGATACAATTCAATTTTTCTTCCAAAACTTGACGAATAAACTGCGATTTCGTCATACCTAACTGATTTGACCAATAAGACAACTCAGCATCAAGTTCTTCTTCAAAATGAATAACTAAAAAATGAGCCATAAATTCCTCCAAGAATGAAATGTTTTATTAATTAGTTTACAATAACAAATTTAAAGGAACAATGACAAGTTTGTCCACATTAAAGAACAATACTTAAAACATTAAGAAATAACAAAAAAACTTAGCCATTTTATGACTAAGTTTTTCAATTTACATGGTAATACTATCACTCTTAGAGACTTTCATAAAGAGCAAGAGAGACAAGACTGTGAATGCTGTTAAAAGAGTTGATAGGGCTGCAGCAATGCCATAATTACCCCGTAGTACTTCTGTATAGATGGCGACAGTCATCGTTTTAGTATTAATGTTATACAAAAGTATTGAGGTGGATAATTCAGAAATCATAGTGATCCATGAAAGAATAGCTCCGGAAACAATCCCAGATAACATCATTGGAATTGTTATTTTAACAAAAGTATTAAGTCGAGAACTACCTAAACTAGAAGCAGCCTCTTCGATGCTTGGTGATATCTGATGAAGGGATGCTACTGATGAACGAATGGTGTAAGGTAATCTTCTCACAGCTAATGAAATCACCATAATCAATGAGGTCCCAATAATTGCTAAAAAGCCACTTCCACCAATTCCTGTATTAAAAGCTGTAATAAAAGCAATACCCATAACAGTACCCGGTACTATATATGGAATCATACTCATACTGTCAATCAGTGAGGTAAATGGATTACGTTTACGAACACTGAGGTATGAAATAAAGGTTGCAAAGACTAGTACTAAACATAGAGCCATTATGGGAATGCGAAGAGTATTTAAGATACTGTTTCCCATACGGTCAAATGCTTGTTGGTAACTATTAAGTGAGTATCCCGGAACAAAAATCATACCTGACGTTTTTAAGAAGGAAGTATAAATTAAGTAGGTCTGTGGTAAGACTGACAAACCAATAATCCCGTACACCCAAAGATAAACTACTACTTTTTGCCATCCCTTGATTGACTTAGCTTCAATTGGGTGTAAAGAACTCATGCTAAAGCTGTGCTTTTGGGATAAATATTTTTGCACTAAGAAAATCACTAAGGCAATGGTTATCGCAATAATGGCTAGTGCTGATGCAAAAGCAGAGTTCCCCCCAACTTCACTTATAAATTGGGAGTAGACCAAAACTGGAAAGGTGCGATAGCCTTCACCAATAAGCATTGGGGTTCCAAAATCAGAAAATGCTCTCATAAAGACAAGCAAGGCAGCAGCTAAGAGAGTTGGTACCAATAATGGTAATACAATCTTTGTTAATCTTTTACTACCTTTGACCCCCATACTTTCAGCTGCTTCTAGTAAGGAATTATCCATACTCTTTAATGCCCCACTAACATATAAGAATACAAGTGGAAAAAGTTGCAAAGTAAAAACAAGAACAATTCCTGAAAAGCCGTAAATATCTAGTTTGGGTAAACCAAAAGTCATTTGTAGCCATTTAGTAATCACACCATTTCGACCTAGCAAGAGATCCATGAATAGGCTCCGACAAATGGTGCAGACATTGAGGCAATAATAACCAAAATTTGTAAATATTTTTTCCCTTTAAAACGGAACATGGCAAAGCAATATGCTAAAAGTGTTCCAACCACGAGTGAAAGTATCGTCGCTGCGACAGATACTTTAAAACTGTTTAAAAGCGTGTCAAAATAATAGTCTTTAGCGAAGAAGGTCATAAAATTCTGGATAGAAAGGTGACCATCAACAAATAAAGCTTGTTTAAGGATAGTAATAATAGGATAGATCAAAAAGAGCAAGTAGGAAATAAAAATGATAATCGAAGACACAATCCAAATATTCATTTTTTGAAGGTTTTTTATCATCTACTTCACCTCCAGTAAATTCACCTTACCATCAGCTGAGAAGACGTTAATTTTTTGGACATTAATTGCTAAACGGATTGTATCACCGGAACCAAAGTCTTCATCTAAAGTGGATTCTTCAGTCACTTGTAAACGACTGGCAAATGGTGTTTCTACAATATACTCTGTATTTAAACCTAGATAGGTACTATCTTTAATGGTGGCTTCAATCGGTCCATCACTTTGACGTATGAATTCTTCTGGACGGATACTCACTCGTACATCTTGAGCTTCTATATCATTTAAAGGTGGATAGGAGATTGTATACCCATCTTCAAATTGTAGAATGGCTTGACCATCTTGATGTCCTAATTTGGCAGGTACAATATTGGTTCGACCAATAAAAGTAGCCACAAATTCATTACTTGGACGATGATAAAGCTCTTTGGGTTTCCCAATCTGTTGAATGTCACCTAAATTCATAACTGCAATTTGGTCTGAAATAGCCATTGCTTCTTCTTGGTCATGTGTAACATAGACAGTTGTAATCCCAACTTCTTTTTGAATTTCTTTGATGGCTTGACGCATATCAATACGTAACTTTGCATCTAGATTACTCAAAGGTTCATCCATTAATAAGACATCTGGACTAATAGCTAGGGCACGAGCTAATGCTACCCGCTGTTGTTGACCACCACTAAGGTTTTCAGGCTTTCTATCTTTAAACTGATCAATTTGCATCAATTTAAGGTATTTATCAACGGCCTGCTCCATTTTTTCTTTACTAAGTTTTCGCTGTTTTAAACCAAAAGCGACATTATCTTTTACTGATAAATGAGGGAAAATAGCATAGTTTTGGAATACCATTCCTATGTTACGGTGGCTGGGATCCATTTGGTTAATGCGTTGTTCTCCAAAATAGAAATCTCCACCCTCAATGGAATTAAAACCAGCAATCATTCGTAATAAAGTTGTTTTCCCACACCCAGAAGGACCTAATAAAGTAAAGAGGCTTCCATCAGGAATAACCAGATTGAGATTTTCAATAACCGGTGTATCATGATAAACTTTTTTGGCATTTTTTATGGTAATCTGACTCATAGGTGACTCCTATTTAGACTGAATATCAACAAAAATGTCACTGTAATGTTTAACTATATCATCTTTATGTTTAATAACATAATCATAATCTTCAGTGATAGTCTTGATATCTTTCAAAGGCTTCATATTTTTGCTCACTTTAGCATCTTTACGAACCGGACGATTGGTTGTCTCAGTTCCCAAAGCATCTTGAGCTTCCTTAGAAACAATGAAATCTATGAATTTTTGAGCATTTGGCTTATTAGGAGCTTTCTTAATAATGGCTGCACTGGCAGGTAAGAAAACGGAACCCTCAGAAGGGTAAATCACTTTAATATTTGCACCATCGTTTAACAATTTAACACTAGGATCTTCATAAGAAAGCCCAACAGCCATTTCCCCATCAGCTACTGCTTTGTAAACATTGGATGAACTTGAATTAATTTTACCATCAACTAAAGTAAATAATTCTTTAACGTAGTCCCAAGAAGCGTCTTTGTCATATCCGCCAGTGGCTTGCAGCATATTGGTTAACTGAGCGAAAGCGCTAGAAGAATTAGCTGGGTCAGCCGTAGCGATTTTACCTTTAAGCTCAGGATTTAAAAGATCTTTATAACCTTTTATTTTTATGCCTTTCGTTAAATCAGGATTTACAATCAAGACAGAACCATCTAAAGTATAAGGAGTCGAATAACCAGTTGTATTCTGGTAATCTTTAAGAACTTTATCGTTGTCTTTAGCAGTGTATTTTTCAAAAAGTTCTGGATGTTGCGCATACTGAGTATAAGAACCACCAAAGACAATATCCGCTACCGGTTTACTGGATTCACTTTCAATTTTTTTGAACAGCTCGCCAGTACCAGCTTGAATTAATTCTACCTTGATACCATATTTTTCTTCAAAAGCTGGAATCGTGGCATTGATTAAGCCTTCAGAATTTGGAGAATAGACAACTAATTTGTCACTTGCTTTTGCTGCTTTCTTATTTTCAGCTTTTGAACCACAAGCTGACAAGCTTAGAAGTGCCACTGAAGCCATAAAGACTGTTAACCTTTTGTTCCGCATAATCATGCTCCTTTTAATGTTTTGATACTTCAATTCTACAAAAGAAAGCGCTTTAATTATAGGACGATTCTATCCTCAATGAGTAAAATTCTCTTTAAATTCTGTAAAAGTAAGCCCCGTATATCGACGAAAAACCTTGCCAAAATAGTTATAATCAGAGTAACCCACAGCCTCCGAAACCTGATAGACAAGGAGATGAGGCGCCTCTAAGATCAGTTTAATAGCTTGCCTCATACGATAACGATTGAGATAATCTTTAATAGTAATGCCCAACTCTTCTTTAACCTTTTTATATAAATAACTCTCACTATAACCAAACTGGTGAGCAATCGTTTCTGTTGAAAGAGTTTCATTGAAATGATGATGCAAATAAGCAACAACTTGAGCTGACAGTTGTTTATCCTCAACAAGAGGCAGACGAATGTTTGGAAATTGCAGATTCAAGTCTTCTGACCTAGAAGTCTTAGATAAATCCAAACGAATTTGCCAAAGACAGTCGCGAAGTTCATCTGTGTCAAGTGGCTTCTCCAAGAAGTTAATAACACCATATTGCATTGCCCTCTTAGCATTCTTAAAATCACTAAAAGAAGATAAAATGATTTTCTGATAATCATATTTCCTCGTTGCTTCAAACATATCAAAAGCCGTTTTTCGAGGCATCATGATATCGGTCAAAACAATATCCGGATCAAAGGTCATAATAGCCTCAATACCCTCCTGCCCATCACGAACACAAGCTAGCAACTCTATTCCCATCTCTTTATAATCAATCACATGACACAACCAATTTCTGATGAGATGTTCGTCTTCGACAATAATCATTCGTAACATGCTTGTTTCCTTTCAAATTGTATTAAAACACCGTGCAAGGTATCCACCTGGCAGAGCTCAATAGACGTGCTTGGGTATAACATGGCAAATCGACTGTAAGAATTCACTAACCCATGTTCCGTATGGCCCGCTTTCAAATAGGACGAAAAATGATCTTTGAAAGACTGATCAAAACCAGGACCATTATCTAAGACATATACTTGAACATGAGAATTCGTTTCAGAAATCTCCACTTTTAACTGCAAATCATGTCGATACTGCATACCAAATTTAATAGCATTTTCGACTAAGGGCAATAATACCAACTTTGGCACACGTAATAATTTCAAACTTTCCGAAAAAGTAATGGAATAGTCAAGTTCTTCAAAACGAACTTGATTGACTTCTAAATAATTTTCAAGAATCGCTAAATCAGAAGATAAGGTCGCATATTCATGTTGAGAGGAAATGCTATACCTTAAAACCCTATTCAAGGCTAAAATCATTTGTTCTGCTTTTTGAGGATTAAAATGAACTAAAATCTTAATCGATTCTAAAGAGTTGTAGAGAAAATGGGGATTAAATTGAGCTTCTAAAAGTTTGCGTTGAACCGTGGTTTTCTCCTGTTCCAAAGTTAACATCTGTCGGAATAGACGGTCTAAGGTATCAATCAAACTATTAATTTTTTGAGCCAAATAACCAAATTCATCCTGAGACCTCACCACAACTTTATCTTGGTAACCACCAACAATTAAATCTAAATCCTTAACTAAAAGAGCAACACTATCACTACTATGACTCGAAATACGTTCTGAAAGATTCCGAGCTAAGGCAATTAAAAGGAGCATGATAATCAAAACAAAAAAGCAAATAAAGAATAAAAGATAAGATAAAGGAACAGCAATAATGGAACTATATAAATAGAGGCCTTTACTAAGGTGAGCCCATTTTTTTAAGACAATATTCCCATGACGAATGCTGATAGGGTTTCTCATATCAGTCGGATCAACCTTCTGCCAGGACAAAGTTGTATCCTGGAAACTATTAGAGGTGAACAAGTGATCATATTGGTCTGCAATCATATATTGGGTCGCATCAACCTTAAGACCAGACTCAAAATCATTCCCGTCAATGTAGAGCACCAAATAGCCGATCTTAACCCCATTTGACCAAACAGCACTCATTTTTAAGAGAAAAGGATTCCCCTGATAATCTTTCATCAAACGATACTCAGATCTCTTTTGAATATGAGGCAAAGCAATTTTAACAAAAGCATCATCACGAAGCCCATCCCGATTTGGCAAACGCGTACTCAAAAGCAAATCTCCACTTGGCTTATAAATAGAAATTGCCGAGCGAAAAGGCAAGCGACTCGATTCTTGATAGACCTGTCTGAACATTTCGCGCTCACTCAGGTGCCCCGACAAGAATTGACGAAGACTACGCTTCTCAAGATTACTAAAAAGCCGATTGCTTTTTAAATGGATCGTATCAAAATATGACACAGTCCCCCTATGACCTTGAATCAGCTGACTATATTGCACTAAAAGAATAAACAAAGTCAGTACCAAAACATAACTCAAACCAATAACCAAAGCCGTCTTCTTAAAACCAGCCAAAATCTCAAGCCGCAACTTCTCTTTAAAAGTAAGCCCAGCCTTATGATCAACAATACCCATCACAAAAACCTCGCAAAAAAAGCATGTTACCATGCTTTTAATTATGAAATGATTATATCAAGATGAGAAAGGAATGTAAACGGTGACAAAATTGATTATTTAAAATAGTAATCCTAAAATATGTTATGATAGATAAGAATAATTCAAATTGAGGAGAAGAAAATGTCCCAAAAGACGATCAATGTCGTTGCTGCTGCCATAGTAAAAGACGGTAAAATATTTTGTGCTCAAAGACCAGAAGATAAATCACTTGGTGGGTATTGGGAATTTCCTGGTGGTAAACTTGAAGCTGGTGAATCACCTGAAACTGCATTAAAACGTGAAATTATGGAAGAATTTAATGCAACTATTGAAGTCAAAGAATTTATGAATGAAGCCTCATATGATTATGAGTTCGGTACAGTTGTGATGAAAACCTATCTTTCTGAACTGGTTTCAGATAAACTCGAATTATTGGAGCATCAAGATTCGAAGTGGCTCTATCCATCAGAACTCCATACACTTAATTGGGCTCCAGTTGATATCCCAGCTGTTGAACTATTAATAAAAAAATAAAGATTCAAATGAATCTTTATTTTTTTATTTTGTTAAGTAATCATATAAAGTCCGTTCAATCGGATGTTCAAGCTGAAAGTGCATCCTTACAACTGGTTTTTCTGAAATAACTTCTTCAACCGCTGAAGATTCAATATAAGTCATGTTTCCAAGATAGTAAAAGTCACTTCCTTCTCCATCATCCTTTTTGACAAAAAGAGGTAGTTGCATTTCTTTATATAAAGAACTCATTATACTCTTCACATCAGGAGAAGTCAGCCTCCTATTATTTTTCGAGAACCATTTTAATACTGACTCACTTAAAAATTCGTCATCATATTTAGTTGTTTCAGAAATTTCATCTGATTTATGGTAAGTGATAAAGATTGGACAAGCTTTTGCTTTTTTATCTACTACATAACCACCTATATTTTGAGGGGTATTATCTTTTTCAAAATTTAATAGTTTCAAAGCATCTCTTCGAGAATATTTTTGACCAATTGTCAAAATCTCAGGGTATTGAACTGATTTTTCAAGACCACTTAAGACGATATCACTTACTAATTTTTTAAAATCACTATTACTATTAAATGATTTAATAATATCTTTGTTTAGAACATATTCATTTTCAATTAAATCAACTAAAGAAACATCTCCAAATCGTTTCAATTCTTGACCTTTCAGAAAGGTCAAATTTAATATCCTTTCTACAGACGATATCAATGGTTCTGAAATATCTAGTTTTTCAGTTACTAGGTAATTCAGGAACAATGACTTGGTAATTTTGCCATTATTTTCAAGTAATAATTTCAGTAAAAGTAAGTCATGTTTTCTCTTTCCGTTGAGACATTCAAAAGTCAGAAATTCTAGCATTGATTTCTCTAAAGTTGATAACACAATATTCTTATCTGCAAACTTATTCAACACATCTACATAAGATCTGAATTGGATATTTTCAAAAAACACCAATGGATCAAAGCTACCATATTTTAGAAAATCAATTAAATAAGGAGTCTTACCTAACTTATTTTTCAGTTCAACAAAACTATCATTCAATATTTTCATACTGGATAAAGTAGTATTTGTGATTGAATCAAAAATTTGTTTTTTAGCGATTTCTTCGAAATTAATAGTTGTCAAACCTGAAAGCAAACTTTCTGAACGAACATCACGTCTCAGATTGTCTTTATTCATTGACTGGTCACCATACAATGCAATTGGAATCAAATAATTATTTTTATAGTTACCAATAAAATCAATAATAGTAACAAATTCTTTACTAGAGTGTTTACGAAGTCCTCTTCCTAATTGCTGAATAAAAATGATACTAGATTGGGTATTTCTTAGCATAACAACCTGGTTAACACTTGGAATGTCAATTCCTTCGTTAAAAATATCAACTGTAAGTAAATAATCAAGCTGACCTGATTCTAGTGCTTTTACCGCTTCTTCCCTAACTTTTTGGTTATCATCTCCAGTTAGTGCCTTTGTTTTCAAACCTTGAAGATTAAATTGAATAGATAATTCACGCGCCTCATCTTTACTCGAACAGAAAATCAAGCCCCTAACTTTTTGACCATCATGACCATAATATTCGATTTTATCTAGAATATGTTTTACGCGTTCATTTGAAATTAATTTAGAAAACGTAGCATTCTCATCAATTAACTTTCCATCAATAATGAGATCAGTGACACCAAAATAAAGAAAAGGACATAAAAGTTCATTATCTAATGCTTCCTGTAGCCTAATCTCATATGCTAAATTATAATCAAAGAGTTCATAGATGTTTTGACCATCTGTTCTTTCTGGTGTCGCAGTCATCCCCAATAAAAATTGTGGGGTAAAATAATCCATGACAATTTTGTATGTATTAGCTCCTGCTTTGTGGACTTCATCAATTAATATGTAATCAAACCAGTCTTTTTCAAACTTAGCTAGATTTTCAGCTTTTGAGATTGTTTGTATCGTGGCAAAAACATATTTCTTTTGAGAAATATCCATTCCTGATTTAAAAATACAAGCATCTTTTCCATCAAATCCCAATACTCTTTGAAAACTCTCCAGAGACTTTGTTAGAATCTGCTCTCTGTGAACGATAAATAGAACTCTTTCAGGGTTAACTTGTTGGACATCGAAGGCTGAAAGAAATGTTTTCCCTGTACCAGTAGCACTCACAACGATAGCTTTTTTTGCTCCATTTTCTCTGACATTATTTAATCCTGCCAAAGCATTTTCCTGCATTGCATTTGGTTTAATTTTTGAAGAAAATTCAATTTGTGTTTCTTCTTCAAAAATAATTTCTTTAACAAGTGGACTTCTTCGTAATGAATAGTTACTTATCCAATCTTCATTTAAAATCGATGATTTTTGCCAAACCCTTTCAAATTCACGTTTTGTTTCTGAAATAATATTTCCGTTGTCAGTAGACGTTAATTTGATATTCCACTCATAATTTTTCTTTAAAGCATTTCCTGTTAAATTGGAACTTCCTGAAATAAGAACTTGTTTTTGTCCTTGTTCAAATAAATAAAATTTTGAATGCAATTGAATTTCACTTGGAGATACTCTAACCTCAACATTTTTTAACTTTAGAAGTTCCTTCATTGCCAAGGGATCATTAAAATCTAAATAAGGGGATATCAGAATTTTTCCAAATACATTTTTTGCCTTTAAATCTGCCAATTGACTCTTAATTAAGGCAATTCCAGATTGGGTGACGAAAGCGACAGAAAAATAAAACCCTGTGGATTGAATTAATTCCTGATGAATATCTGATAATACAAATTGATTATTTTCTGGGTTATTAATAACTATTTTAGGAGAATAATTTCCCACTTCAACGGTTGATTGATTAATAAAACCGTAATGTAACGATTCTTTCAGCTGATTCTCAAAGTCAGACCTTATCATAAAATTACCTCTATATTTAATAATTCTATTATCTCCCGAAAAGATCATATGATCAAGTGCATATTTTTTATTCTTCCTAATATTATTTTATCCTTTCACCAAACTATGCTAAAATACTCTTGAGAATATCTTATTTGGAGGCAGTATGGACAGTCAAATTCCTTTGTTTGAGGCTAGGGCTCAGATTACTCTAGAGACTTATTTAGCTATGAACCGCACTCTTTTTGTGATGAAAGTGAGAAAATATCGTCTTTGGTATTGTCTCTTTTTGGGTTCTGTTATACTCTTACTATTTCTATCCAAAGCTTATGGTTCTTTCCTATTTCTTCTTCTCTTTGCAATTACTTTTCCTTTTATCATGAAGGGGATGGTTAGTTGGAGAGCAAAAAAATATTATCTTCAAACGAAAAGTATCCAAAACGAAGAGATTCACTATTCTTTTTTTCAAGATCACTTTAAGACAGTTCAATCTAAAGGGTCTGCTTCTTATCGCTATTCAGATGTTTTTAGAATGAACATTACGGATACTACTATTTATCTCTTTATCAATGATATTCAAGCCTTTATTATTGAAGGTGAGTCGGTTAGCCCTGAGTTACTTGATTTTTTAAAGAAGCAGAGTAAAGAATTTTCTGCAAAAAAGAATAAAGTTATCGAATAAGTTCATCTTCTTCTACTTCAAATAATCATCAAAAAAGCCACGTGTGTGGCTTTTAATTTTTCTCCAATTTCCTACACCTTCAGCAACAAAATATTGGCTGTCAAGCCGGCTGCGGCGCCCTTTCAGACGATACGGCTTGGATAACCTACCTTAATTGAATTTAAGATTTCATATCTCATAATAACCAATCAACAAGATTTACTTTCTCAATTCCTTCATAATTGGCTTGGCTTTGAATCTGATCTAATGTCAATAGGTATTTGGGATACTGATCTTTGATAGCTTGTAATGGTCTCAATTCTCTTTCCAAAGTTGCTGAATCTAAGGTTGTAAGACTGACTTGATAATAGGCATATTCCCCAAGGTCTGTCACAGCAACGAAATCAACTTCATATTTATCAATATTGCCCACATAAACTTTATGGTAACGTCTCTTTAATTCTAGAAAAACAATGGTTTCAATCATATGACCTAAATCTTCTTGGTGATCAGGTAACAATAAATTTCTAAATCCTAAATCGACGGGATAATACTTTTCTAGTCTTTGTAATAATGACCGACCTTTAACATCAAAGCGTGGTACCGCATAAAAAAGCAAACTGTCTGTTAAGGTGTCCAAATAGTTATCCAATGCATGATGGGAAATTTGTGTTTGCTGACTGATAAGGGTGTTTCTGATTTTATTGGTTGAAACTTGACTACCAATACTGCTTAATAGTGTCCGGACAATTTTTTCAATCAACATCGGACTTGGACTGCCTATTCTTGGAACAATATCATGTAAGAGGATTGAATTATAAATCCCTTGTAGATAGTCAATTCTTTCCTGATAAGTTTCAGTCTGTAAGAGGTAAGGGAAAGCACTAAATAAGTATGTATTAAAGAGTTCTGTTTTACTCAATTGACTTCCTTGAAGCCCCATTCCGGCAACAAACTCACTAAATGATAAAGGCAAAACTTCTAACTGCACATAACGCCCCGTCAAGTTTGTCGCTAATTGACTGGACATAAAATAGGCATTTGAACCTGTTAAATAAAGATCAACATTATTTTTTATGAAAAGACTATCAGCAACCAACTCAAACTGGTCGACATGTTGAACTTCATCGAGAAAGACATAATTCATTTCATCTTCAGATAATCGATCCACAATATAATCATTGAGTACTTTAAAATCACGTAAATCAAAATAGGCTAAATCTTCAAAATTGATTGCAATAATCTGTTCTGGTTTTACACCAGAGGCTAAGAGTTGGTCTTTATAGAGTTGGAAAAGTACCGATTTACCTGCACGTCTAACACCACTTACCACTTTAATTACTTGTTTCTCACGATGCCTATTTAAAAAGGCTTGATAGCTTGGTCTTTTAATATATTTCATTCGATTCACCTCAAAAACATTATATCACACTGCGAGACTATTTGCATGATTGTGCAAATAATTGTGATTTTTACTAACTATTTGCATGATTGTGCAAATAATTTTTTCTTAGACAGAAAAAAACCGCCCCTAGGGGCGGTATAATGTTATTTTGAAATTTTGTTAATACGAAAAAAAGTAATAATATTACTGAATACTAATCTTTCAAATTAGCTTGTGCTTTTCCTGTGAGTGCATTATCTGTAAATGTTAATACCATATCAGAACCAAATCCACCTTTAACACCTGTAACCCAAGTTGCCATTGTTGATTTTGAACCCATGATAATCGTTTCAGTAATACTATCTGGCTGTTTAAATTGTGAAACAACTTGTTCATAGCTTGTACCATCTGCTAATGCATTATATTCTTTAAGTCCAATGACATCTTTTCTAAGATATTGGAAACCAGTAATTGATCGAGCAACTGCTTTATTTTCTATAAATTGAATTGTAATTGTAATACCTGATTTACTCCAAGTAAGGTCTTGTGAATTTACACCGTCAATTTGACTAGTACTAGTTGAATTTGGTTCACCAAACATTTTCTTAAGCTCATCTACTGTGCTTCCACCTTCACCCATATTTGCCATATCTCCAACAATAATTTTGTCAAAATTATTTCTAACTTTTTGCTTCTTACTAACTTTTTTCTTTTTAGCAGCGTAAACAATTTGGTTTTGGTTTTGACCTACTATCGCTAAATCAGATAAAGTTGCTACTGAAAACAAGGCCAGGGCACCAATGACAATAAAATTTTTTCTTTTCATAAGAATCTCCTTTTTCCTAATAATTATATTATACAACTATTTCATCCTTTTGAAAGCGTTTTTATAAAATTACATTTTTTAAAAGTTGTTTTTTATCTCAATAATCACCCATTTGAGAACATTAGTACTTCTAATTTGTATTACTGACATTCCATCAGCAGTTGAGACGAGGCAGTCCGATGCAGCAGTACTAATGGTAGGGCAAGTATCGCTCATTTTTTTCATAAGATTATTAAGTTAAATCAGTTAAAATCATTTCAATACGACAAAGAGCCCTGTCACATAGACTGATGGTCTAGCGACAGGGCTCTGAGGAAGTAGTGAATGGTTTTAACTATTTAACAAGTTTCTTCATCTCTTCGATACGCTCTTGAGTCGCATCAAATTTAGCTCGATAGTCAGCTTCCTTTTCGCGCTCTTTAGCTACGACTTCTGGTTTGGCGTTGGCGATGAAGCGTTCGTTGCCAAGTTTTTTGCCAACCATGTCTAGTTCTTTTTGCCATTTGGCAAATTCTTTGTCCAGGCGAGCTAACTCTTCGTCCACGTTGAGGAGGTCTGCTAGTGGCAGGTAGATTTCTGCGCCGGTGATGATGCTGGTCATGGCCTTGTCTGGGGCTTGGAGGTCAGCTGAGATGTCTAATTTTTCAGGGTTTGTAAAACGTCGGATGTAGTTTTCGTTGGCTTTGAAAAAGTCCTCTAGCTCTTTGTCTGACGTTTTAATCAAGATGGTGATGGCCTTGCTTGGTGCAACGTTCACCTCTGCACGCGCATTGCGGACAGCACGGATCAGGTCTTTCAAGCTCTCAACCCCGCGGTGGGCCACCTCATTCTCAAAAGAATCATTAGCGACTGGGTAAGCTGCTGTAACAATTGAGCCTTGGGCATATTGAGCGTAGATTTCTTCGGTTACGAAAGGCATGATTGGATGAAGGAGGCGCAAGATTTTGTCCAAGGTGTAAAGAAGGACTGAGCGGGTCATGACTTTTTCGTCTTCATTGTCGGAATAAAGCACTTCCTTAGTTAGCTCAACATACCAGTTGGCGAACTCTTCCCAAATGAAGTTGTACAAGATGTGGCCGGCAACACCGAACTCGAACTTGTCAAAGTTTTCGGTAACTTTGACGATAGTCTCATTGAGGTTGTGAAGAATCCATCTATCGGTCACATTTCCAGCTTCTGAGCTAGCGACTTTAGCCACATTGCTTTCTGCTTCTGCTAGTGTCAAACCTTCATTGTTCATGAGGATGTAACGGGAAATGTTCCATATCTTGTTAATGAAGTTCCATGAAGCGTCCATTTTTTCGTAAGAGAAACGAACGTCTTGTCCTGGGGCAGAGCCGTTTGAAAGGAACCAACGGAGAGCATCTGCACCATATTTTTCAACCACGTCCATTGGGTCAATGCCGTTGCCCAATGATTTAGACATTTTGCGACCTTCTTCGTCACGGATGAGACCATGAATGAGAACGTTTTGGAATGGGCGTTCATTTGTGAATTCAAGGGATTGGAAAATCATCCGTGAAACCCAGAAGAAGATGATATCGTAACCTGTTACCAATGTAGATGTTGGGAAGTAACGTTTGAAGTCTTCAGCATCTGTATCAGGCCAACCCATAGTTGAAAATGGCCATAGGGCAGATGAGAACCAAGTGTCAAGAACATCTTCGTCTTGTTTCCAACCGTCGCCAGCTGGGGCTTCTTCGCCAACATAAATGTCACCCTCCGCATTGTACCATGCTGGGATTTGGTGTCCCCACCATAATTGGCGTGAAATAACCCAGTCATGGACATTTTCCATCCAGCTCATGAAAGTATCATTGAAGCGTGGTGGGTAGAAATCAACGCGGTTTTCAGTGTCTTGGTTATCCATGGCTTGTTTAGCAAGTTCATCCATTTTAACAAACCATTGGGTTGATAAACGAGGCTCAACCACTGCGCCAGAGCGTTCTGAGTGACCTACTGAGTGAACACGTTTTTCGATGTTTACAAGGGCACCGAGTTCTTCTAATTTAGCAACGGTTGCTTTACGGGCTTCAAAACGGTCCATGCCAGCAAATTCGCCAGCTAACTCGTTCATTGTGCCATCATCATTCATAACATTGACTTGTGGTAAGTTATGGCGTTGACCAACTAAGAAGTCGTTCGGGTCATGGGCAGGCGTGATTTTAACAACACCTGTTCCAAATTCAGGGTCAGCATGTTCGTCACCGACGATTGGAATGAGTTTATTCACGATTGGTAAAACAACATTTTTACCGATCAAATCTTTATAACGAGGATCTTCCGGGTTAACGGCAACAGCCACGTCTCCAAACATGGTTTCTGGTCGAGTGGTTGCCACTTGTAAGCCGCGCGAGCCATCTTCCAACATATAAGTCATATGGTAAAAGGCACCTTCGACGTCTTTATGGATTACTTCGATGTCGGACAAAGCTGTGCGGGCAGCAGGATCCCAGTTGATAATAAACTCACCACGGTAAATCCAGCCTTTTTTGTATAAGTCAACGAAAACCTTGCGTACCGCTTTAGAGAGGCCGTCGTCTAGGGTGAAACGTTCACGTGAATAATCCACGGAAATCCCCATCTTGCCCCATTGCTCTTTAATAGTCGCTGCATATTCGTCTTTCCATTCCCAAACCTTGTCTAGGAATTTTTCGCGACCAAGATCATAACGGGTGATGCCTTGTTCACGCAGACGCTCTTCAACTTTTGCTTGCGTCGCAATTCCCGCATGGTCCATACCAGGCAACCAAAGGGTATCAAAGCCTTGCATCCGTTTTTGGCGGATAATAATATCTTGAAGGGTTGTGTCCCAAGCATGACCAAGGTGGAGTTTACCAGTAACGTTTGGTGGTGGGATTACGATGGAATAAGGTTTAGCTGTTTTATCGCCTGATGGCTTGAAAACATCTTCTTCTAACCATTTGTCGTAGCGACCTGCTTCAACTTCGGTTGGGTTGTATTTTGGTGATAGTTCTTTTGACATAATTGTCCTTTCATAATTCTTAAAAATTAAAACTTTAATTTGTATATTTTTGATTTTGATACTTTCCTGAAGTGGTGCGGAAAGTATCGATGCTAGCTGCGCTGTGAAGTTAATTTTTAGAAAATATCATAATAAACATGACATTTTTGCTAAATTAACCTTTTTTAGTTCTAGGTACTAATTTTGATTAGCAATTTAGAAAATAAGAATGCTTTTCTCTAATTTTCTATTTTCTTCATCTCTTCCACTATTTCCAATGCCACTTCTTGGGCACTTTTGTGAGTATTATTGATTTTGTAGTAATGGGTAAGATTTTCTGGTGCAACTTCACTATTAAAAGTGACATAATCCATTGTCGTTAAGATATCCTTTTCCGACCAGGCAATATCTCTTTTAAAGGGTTTGTGTTTGAGTCGGTTTTCCGTTTTATTGCGGACAAGGCGTTCTTCTAGAGAGGTTTCTAATTCTACAAAGAGGACCTTCTGTTTTTCTGCTTCAAAAGTTCCTTGAAGAGCATCTAAGAAGGCTACTTCATTTGGATTGCTGAAATCGATGACGATGGTAAAAATCATTGGCTGTCCTATTTTTGCAAAAGTCTCAAAAAAGTCAAAACGGATTTTAGAAATCAAATCTGTAGCATCTTGGGACCAGGGCATAAACTTGAGGACGAAGTCAATGGTTTCATGATTATGAAACAGGGTCATCCCGGTCAGTTTAGCGACTTCTTGGCCGATGGTCATTTTGCCAGAAGCTTGCGCTCCAATAATGACTAAATTCATTCAACTGCCTCATCCGGTGCCTGTCCGTCGTGAGATGGCCATTGGCATTCCATCACTTCTAGCTCAGTGAAGCGAGCGGTGAAGGAAGAATCCTCAGGGCTGCAGGCATAGATACCGCATTGGATGGGACCTGTGGCTTTGGCCATGTGGCAAATCCGCATTTGTTTGAAGGTCTGACCATCTTGTGAACACTCCAGGCGGAAATCATTTTCTCTGCGGCTGAGGCGGTACCACATTTCTTTGATTGAGGCATCGATTTCGGTAGTTGCCCAATCTGAGTAACCCTGATTGGTGACGACTGATCCTAAATGTTGGAAGTCTTCATTTTCATACTCGATAGAGGCTTTTATCCAATTTTCGGAATCCAGATACAGGACTAGTCCACATTGATCGAAGCGGTGTTTGCTGTCAAAACTAGTTTTGACCACAAAGGAGAAATAATCTTCTTCAATGGTCATCTGCAAAACGGGTGCATTATCATTTTGAAAATGGTAATAAGTCCGCTGCCACAAATCGGTGTGTGGTAAGGTTTCAATGACAATTTCCTGATCAGAAATGGTGTATGATTTGGGCTGGCGTGTCCAAGTTAATTCTTTGGTATCAAATGTTTTCATGCTTTTTCTCCCATTCTGTCTTGAGTAATCCGTAGCGTAAATCATCACAACGTTTGTCTTGGGCATCTTTTCTATCACGCACTCTTGCTTCTAGAGTGAAGCCAAGTTTATCAGCGACCGCCTGACTTTGCTTGTTGTAACTGTAACAGCCTAATTCAATTTTGTGCAAGTTAAGTTTGGTGAAACCATATTCTAAAAGAGCTTGAGCCGCTTCAGGTACGATTCCTTGTCCCCAATAATCTGGGTGCAAGAGATAGCCTATTTCAAAGACATCGTCCTCATGGCGGTGATTAAAATCAACAGAGCCAATGACCTTATCTTGATCCTTGAGCGTGATGCCGTAACCGGATGGGAGTTTTTCTTTTTTGAGATTTTCTGGGTAAATGGTGTCCAGATAGTGAATTTCGTCTTCAATAGTCGCAACGGGTGGAAAACCAGCGGGATATGAGACCTCTGCCAACTTTGCAAAAGCAAAGATAGCTTCAGCATCTGACAAGCGACGACCCCGAAGAATTAACCTCTCCGTCTCGATATCTGGGAGTTGATTATTTTCAATGTCACCTTTTATTTTGATCATCCTCCACCTCAACTTTCTGGGTCTACTTTTTTAAGGACTTTGGCTGGGACGCCACCGACGACGGTATAAGCTGGGACATCTTTGGTGACGACGGCTGAGGCCGCGATGACTGCCCAATCGCCGATGGTTACTCCAGGGAGGATGGTGGCGTTGGAGCCAATCCAGACATGTTTGCCGATGACGATGGAGTCGTATGAATTCTTGCGTTTCTGGCTTGGTTCTATGGCGTGATTAACGGTTGCCAGTACCACATTGTGGCCAATTAGACTACCTTCACCAATATGTATCCCACCTTGATCCTGGAAATGACAGCCCGAATTCAGAAAAACATTCTCTTCAAAGGTCGTGTTTTTGCCAAAATCAGTATAGAAAGGGGGAAAGACTCGGAGACTGTCCGGCACTTTTTGCCCTGTCACTTGTGACATCAGGTTTCTGATTTCTTCTGGTGTATGATAGTGGCTGTTGATTTCCATGGTTAAGGCGATAGCTTCTTCAAACAAAGCAGGATCCTTAAAACTGGTATAGCGACGTTCAATCATCTCTTTCCCTCCTCTTTCAAATACAAAAAATCCCCATCTAGCAAGAGCTAGACAGGGACGAATATGCTTATCCGCGGTACCACCCAGATTCACATATCCTTGATATGTGCAACTTTGTTATTGATGATGTTAGCCTCAGCAACACCTTCTGACATCTGTGCGGGTTTCTCAATACTGCCGCTTCCTGTAACAGACAAACTCATTAGGACTCTGATTACTGTTATTCTATCAGATTAGCAGCTTTTAGGCAATCATGGATAGCTTATTTTTTAAATTTAACGCCATTTTCAACTAATTTATCAATGGTTCCTTGACCAATTCCGTTGATATCAAGAACTTCTTGTTCTGTCCATTGTTTGAAATCAGCTTTCGATTTGATACCTTCATGGTAGAGCATTTCGACCAAGTCTGAACGGATTTCTTTCACCTCTTTAAGGTTTGAGAAGTCTTCAAGGCTCAACTTGCCATCAATACCAACATTTTCACTTAAGGTTTCAACTGTTGCTGGACCTACACCTTTGACATCAAGCAAGTCATCTTCTGACATGTCTTTTAACTCGTCAGTAGATGTGACACCCTTGTCGTAAATGTTTTCGACAGCGTCTGAGCGAACACCTTCTAATTCTGGTGTTTCAGCAAATTCTGTTAAACTTGGTTTCTCAGTAATGGTTACTGTTTCAGCATCAGTAGGGATTGCTGTAATATCGGTATTTGCATCAAGGGAAATTACTTTTGGATGTTCTTGACCAATAATACCTTGACGTTTTAATTCTTGTTTCAATTCTTTTTTACGATTTTTTACTTTAGCCATAATTCTTTCCTACTTTCTATTTTAATAGTTTCGTTTTCCAAATAAATCATCCGGCATGTCGTGGAAGGATTTACCATTGTGATAATTGTCAAATTTGCCTAAAAGAAATTGATAGGCGTCTAATTTACTTTCATAACGAATGAAAGCATCTTTAGCACGCTCGTCTCCATCTTCCTGAGCAATTTGTTGACTTGTCGTCATTGCGACTTGATTGACTTGAATCTGCGTTTGGACCCATTCTTCAAAGTCTTTTATAAATTCTTTTTCGAAAGACATAAAACCTTCCTTCCTCAATTGATAGACAAATTATATCATAAGTAGGCAGAGTGTGCTATTGTTAGCCATTGGAAAGGCTTACATGGATACTTGTGTCTTTTTCTGTATCTATAAGAAACCCACTTGTATCAATATATGTGTGGTCACTTTACAAAAATAAAATTTTTTCACATTTTTAGTGATTTCTATCAAAAAAGATAGGAAGCTATGTTATAATAAGACTATCATTTAGATAGGAAGCTATGCAATTATCATGTACAAAGACCATATTGGAATCTTAATCAAAAAAACCAGTCAAGCTTTTGATAAGACTGCTAGTCAGGTTTTAACGCCAAAAGGCTTGACACCTAGTCAATTTAAACTCTTAAAATACGTTACTTTAAGACCTGAAGCCAGCGTCCGACAGATTGATATTGAAAATTACTTTTCTATGTCAAACCCAACTGTCACTGGTATTCTTCAAAATCTTGAGAAGAATCAATGGATTTATCGACAAAGTCACGCTGAGGATAAACGTTCAAAGGTCATCATCTTAACCGACAAGGCTAAAAATGCTAGTCTTTTTATTTTGGAAACAAGTGATCAGATTGAAGAAAGCTTCACTGCTGCTCTGACTGATTCGGAAAAAGAGACCTTACGCCACTTATTAAACAAATTACAGGAAAATCATCAGGAATAGAATAGAGAGGTACCCATGCAAGCAAACGATTTTCAACTAAAACCCATTCCCCAACTCCTTTTTAAAATGGCTATGCCGGCTATCACAGCAATTTAGTCAACTCCCTCTATAATATTGTCGACCAAATTTTTATTGGGCACAGCGTTGGCTATTTAGGTAATGCGGCAACCAGTGTGGCTTTTCCCTTAACCATTCTTTGCTTAGCCTTTGGCTTAACCTTCGGTCTAGGTGGAGCTGCTAACTTCAACCTCTCTTTAGGTCGCGGTCAAATGAACAAAGCTAGTAAAGTTGTCGGCAATGCCGTATCTCTTTCTGTCCTCTCAGGTGTTATTATTGCTGCTTTGATTATCATCTTTTTGAAACCATTGCTGATCATTTTTGGGGCCACAGATGCAACTATGGCCTATGCCCAAGACTACACTTCCATTACCGCTTTTGGCATGCCCTTCTTGCTTTTCACCTTTAGTCTTAACCCTCTGATCCGAGCTGACGGCAGTCCCAACCATTCTATGTTAGCCATTATCTTTGGGGCTGTCCTCAATACTATTTTGGTACCCATTTTTATCTTTGTTTTTGATTGGGGAATCAAAGGGGCAGCCTTTGCAACTTTAATCAGTCAAATCCTCTCTGCCCTCTATATGGCCTTCTATTTCCGTCATTTCAAATCTGTTAAATTGGTCGCCAATGACTTTAAAATAAGGGCTGACATCTTCAAGGCTATTGTTTCTGTGGGTTCTTCTTCATTTATCTTCCAGTCTTCTATGTTACTGATTCAAATTGTCAGCAATAACATGTTGCGTCGCTTTGGTGCCGAGTCCATTTATGGTAGCGATATCGCAATCGCTGTGGCTGGTATTGTCATGAAAATTAATAGCTTATTTATTGCCATCATTATCGGACTGGTCCAAGGGGCTCAGCCGATTATCGGATACAACTACGGGGCTAAAAATCTTGAGCGCGTTAAAGAAACAACTGTCTTGCTTCTCAAAACAGCAACCATCATTTCTGTTATTGCTTTCTTCAGTTTTGAAGTTTTCACCCGACCATTCTTAGAACTCTTTGGAACTGGATCCAAACTTTATTTTCAGTTTGGCATCATGTATTTACGTGTTTTCCTCTTCTTTGTTTTTGTCAATGGTATCCAAATTGCATCAACGACCTTCTTCCAAGCCATTGGTAAAGCCAGAATTGGTGCCTTTCTATCCTTGATGAAACAGGTCATCGTTCTTCTACCATTACTCTTCATTCTGCCGCATTTTATGGGAGTTGAAGGGGTCATGTATGCTGCTCCAATTTCTGACTTTATTGCCTTTGTTTCAGCCTTTTATTTCTTAAGACGAGAATTCAAGCGGATGCCTCATGACTTAAGAGCTGATGAAGTCTAATCATAAAACCAAATCAACTAACAAAAAATCCAAACTCTTTTTAAAGAGCTTGGATTTTTTAGTGAATGTCATTTTAAGATTTAAAAAGTTTTACTTTTTAACTAAGTCTAAGCCTTCACCAACATTCAAGGCATGAATACGGTCTGGGTTAACGACATCTTGACGCAACTGTTCTGGGTTACCATTAAAGGTATTCCAATCTGGTGCATCAATAGATCCCCAGTGAATAGTCACTAAATCCGAATCTGGATAAGTATTTGCTTCTTTGATGGCACCATCATAAGTGATATGCCAGTCGTTATCACTGAAATCAAAGAGAATCATATCTGCCTGAGGCATTTCTAAGTGTTCTGGCATCAATTTTGTATCAGATGGCAACCAGATGGTACCGTCTGCTGTTTCAATCCAGAAGCCCACATACTCTTCTTCTTTCCACTCACGGTAATTGTACTTAGACATGCTATTTTGCCAGTTATGACGTGTTGGCGTTGTGGTAATCTTAATATCATCGACCATGAATGTTGCGCCGACAGCATGTTCTTCTGTCGCGAAGCCTTTCTCACTCATGACTCCTGCCACGTGTGTTGGGGCATGGTAAGTTTTTGTAACTGCTTTGCAATTTTCCAAAGTCTCAAAACTCAAATGATCATTGTCGATGTGCGAAATCAAGAGCCCGTCGACTTTGGGAATGGTTTTGGAATCAATTGGCATGTCAATTAACAAAGGCATGTCAAAACTATCAAGGATTGGGTCAATCAGTAAGATGGTTCCCCGACTATTGATCATAATAGAGGCATTGCCTAACCAATAGACTTTTGTACCTTCAATTTTGTCGAAGGCTGAAAGGGGGAGATTGACGGTTTTTTCAGGCATTGCTTGACCTGCTGGGCTAAATGTTACTGACATAGGATTCTCCTTTTAGGCTTTGCCTTTCTTGTTGGCATAGATAACTGCAAAGCTACCAATGGCAATTAAGGCGAGGAATAGAAATAGACTTGGATAATAAGACTTGGTGAAGTCGTAGATGAAACCAATGGCTGAGAAGGCGATGGCTGCACCAAGGTTTGAGGCGAAACCAATTAATGGGTAAGCTTTACCGTAATCATTGACACCATAGATATGGCGCGTGATTAGCGGAGTGGCTACGGCTAGAATACCGAAACTTGCACCGAGTAAGAATGCTCCTGGCATTAAGAGACTTGGTGTTTTGCCGATGATCAGCAATAGAATACCAAGGGTTAGGGCAAAGATAAGGACAAAGTTGGCTTGATAGCTCCTATTTTATCAGAAAGGAAACCAACTGCCAATTTTGAAAGGATATTGCCAAGCATGGCCATTGACAGTAAACTTGCTCCAACAGTGACATCTAAGTTGAGGGTTTCTGCAAAACCTGGGAAATGCTGAGCCATACTGGTAATAAAGCTTAAGCTAACACCGAAGATAATCATGGCAATTAAGGTACTGTTGATAGCGAAGTGACTGGTTGGTTCAAGGTCTGTTAACTCATCAACCACTTCTTCTTTTTCTTTAAAACCATAAGCTGTCAGCCCTTCTTGTCTAGGGTCTAGTTTGAAAGGAAATAGCAGAGCAGGCAGACAAAAGGCCAAGAAAATTAAAGCTTGAACCAAGAAGGCAAATTGCCAACCTTGACTTTGTATCACTTTTGCCAGGACAGGCGATATTAGTGCGCCAATGATACCACTGAAGCTTAAGGTGATACTGGTCGCTAGACCATTTTTCTCATTAAACCAGTAGTTAATGATATAAGTCAAAGTCATGATAGAAAACATCCCCGTGCTAAAGCCACGTAGGAAGCTGAGCAAATAAAATTGCCATAATTGCGTGGCCATGCCCATCAAAGCTGTTGAGGCAAAACCTACAGCAATTGAGACCCACATCAACAACTTGAAGGGAACCTTTTCCAAAAGTTTGATGACAAAGAGTCCCGCAATGGCTGTGACGATTGAAAAGATGGTCATATGAAAGGCAAATGAACCACGATAAATGCCTAATGCTTCCGACACAACTCCATAAAAAACACCAGAAGTGTTAATGGAAACACCAATTGTCGCGGCTGATAAACCACATAATGTTACTAAGACCTTCCAGGCTTTATGTCCAGATGTCATATGTTTTCCTCCTGATTGACCATCCTTTTTTGAAGGAGGATGGCTTTTTTCTTTTACTTTACCATAATTAAAATGCCTAAACAATTTGATTTCCCTCAATTTGTAACCAAATTTCACAAATCCAGCATTTTCCTCAAAAGTGTGAAATTGAATTTCAAAAAAAAGCATTTTTGTGGATGACTTTTTGAAAAAATAGTCTTGCACCCAAGTTCAATTTATAGTAATATAGATAGAGTAGCCGCTATAGTTAAATGGTATAATAAAGCAATGGTAATGCTTCGTTCCGAGTTCGATTCTCGGTGGTGGCAAAGTAAAAGCAACCCTGAAAATGGGTTGCTTTTTGTGTTTTGATAAATAGTTAAATAACCTGTTGATAGCCCCCTTATATTTGAAAGACTTTATTTATTTACGGTTTGCCAAACACTATCTAGGGTATGGTACTCTTGATTAAAGGAACTTTGATTGGATTTAATAAAAGCCTTGGCTTTTTTCGCACTGATACTTCCCTCATAATGTTCAAATTCTAAATCGTTAATAGAATCTTTTTTCATTTTCGCCATAAAGTGAAAATCTTTAGGTGGATTTATGCTACTACCACCTTTTTCTTTAGCATTAGTTTTAAAGACTAGAACATAAAGACTATCTCCCTTCAAAATCATTTTAAATGGAGCCTGGTTTTGTGTAGATATAACAATATTTCTTTGTGTTAATGCTCTAAGATAATCGATTTTTTGTGCTGAAAAGGTGTAATCATTTTTTGTCATAACATAACCCGATTCTGTTACCTGCCAGTTAGACAACTTTTGATTTTTAGGATGTATGGTTACTAACCAAAAAAGATGATATACGCATAAGATCGCAACAAGACCCATCGCTATTTTCTTAATCAGAAGATAGTGTTTGAGACGTTTACGTTCGGTTTTGATATTTTCCATAATTCGAGGTTCCTCTCTTAATAATTGATCTAAGGAAACATGGCAGAGATCCGAAAGGTTAATTATTTTTTCAATATCAGGAAAGGTTCTTCCAGTCTCCCAACTAGAAACCGTTGCCCGAGATACTTGGATCTTATTTGCCACCTCCTCTTGTGTGAAACCACTATTTTTCCGATAGGCTTTTAATAACTCACCAATGTTCATTCTACTGCTCCTTACTCTTATCTTATAGAAAATATTATTGACTTCCTAGAAATGCTTTGTAGCACCATCATTAGTAACAATTCGTCACGTCAAACAACCATTCTATTATCTCAAATCCCACTTTATTTACAATCAAAAGGTGATACTTTTTTTGCTACAAATTGTTGCAAAAGCTTTAGTATGAGGAGCTACAGTCTGTATCATCTAAAGTTACAAAAAAAGTAGCACCTAAAATGGTGATACTTTCCAAAAAAACTTATTATGCTATAAAAATGACTACTATCGTATAAACAAAAAGAGTTACCAACATAAATAAGGAAATATAGGTGGCAGCATAATGACGGTCATCATCTGTCTTGTATAGGTTTTCAATCAATAGTGGCATGGCAAATCCAGTTGGACTCATAAAGTAAATGAGTACACCGATCATGTAGCTTTTTTCAGCCATTAATTGAGGAAAAAGAAGGAAGAACCCTGTAATGACGAATAGGTAAAAAAGAATTCTGACAACTATTAAGCTCATCATTGAACCTAAAGTTTTAAAATTTATTGAAAAATCAAATCCTAAGACAAAGAGGATAATTCCTAAAATTGGTCCCGTAACGGTTGCTAGAGTTGCTTGATATAAATCAGCAAAGGTTGATTGCATTATCCAACTATAGATTCCAGTTAGATTAACAACTAAACCCAAAATAATAGCAATGACAAAAGGATGACCCAAAATATCTTTTACTAGTTGTGATTTGGATTGACCATTATTAGTTTTCTTAGCAACTAAAATGGGAACGACTAAGAAAGCAATGATGGCACCTGCTAGGTCATAAATAACTGTATTACTTGACTTACCCACAATTGATAAATAAAGTGGCAAGGCGACAGCACCACCTTCAACTGAAGTCAGTAGAAAATGAGAAAAATGACTTTTATCCTTACCTGTGAACATATGTAGCTTTTGTCCCAGGAAAATGGCTAAGGCAAAGGCCACAGTCACATATAAAATAATACCAATCGTTTCAAGTTGCAACTGCGCACTCGCTAAAAGACTAAAAACAAGTATTGGAAATAAAATAGAAAATACTAATGTATTGGCACCTGCTTTTTGTTCATTAGTTAACCATCCTTTTACTTTTGTCAGGAAGCCTAGTCCTAACATAAAAAATACGGGAAATAAAGTGTTTAATGCTTGCATGATATACTCCTATGTAAACTAATTTTAATGAAAGATGATAGTTTTTCTTGCAGTTTTACTTGCCTATTAGTATACTAACATTAAAGTTAACTTTAAAGTCAATCTAAAACCGACAATAACTGATTAAACAGAGGTACTATATGAAATTTACCATTGCTCAAGTCTCTAAAGCCCTTGATATTCCAACTTCTACACTTCGCTACTACGACAAGGAAGGTCTCCTTCCTTCTCTTGAACGGAAAGCGTCCGGCTACAGACTCTTCTCCAGTCAAGAAATTGAAATGCTTGGTGTCATTGAATGCTTAAAAGCGACTGGGATGTCTATCAAGGATATCAAAAGTTACGCCAAACTAACCGAATTGGGTGACCAAAGCCTAAATGATCGTTATCAAATGTTTTTAACTCAAAAAGCTCTTTTAGAAGAAGAAATGCAAAAGCTACAAAGCGCCATGGAAATGGTGAACCATAAATGTTGGTACTATGAAACAGCGATTGAAGCCGGCACAGAAAAAATTCATTTCCCAATAGAAATGTCTTTAAAGAATAAGGAACGGTTTGAGAAATTGTTGTCTAAGAAGTCTTCTTAAGATCAATGGACAACTAATTCTTTCACACTAAACCTAATGACTATCCAAGATTTGAGGTAAAGATGCATCTAGAAAAATATTCAATTGATTGTCAAACTCTGATTGATGGCTATCAGCTATCTAAAGAGCAACTGCGATTTGTCAAAAGACCCCAAGAAAACGTGGAGACAGCTAACAATGATTCCAATCGAATGCCAGTTCTTGCTTTGGCGGATTCTGGGGAATGCCTTGGCTTTTTTGTCCTTCATGAGCATAGTGAATTTGAGGATTGCTTTAACTTAGATAATAGTATTTATGTTCGCTCTTTTTCCATTGATCAGCGTCATTTACGGCAGGGATATGCCGGCGAGATTTTATTAAAGATGCCTGAATTTGTTGAGAAACACTTTCCTCATATTGAATACATCACCTTGCTAGTTGATCAACCTAATCCGATTGCTCGGGATATGTATCTGAAGGCAGGATTTGAGTTAAGACAGCTGATTCAAGGTGTACGCTACCCCGCTTATACTATGGTTAAAAAATTAAATAAATTTGAAAGTTACCGACATTGCTGAAAATTCTTTCAGGAAACAAAAAATGAATAGGCATTAACTTGTTAATAAAGTATAAAACAGTCAAAAAACCAAGAAAATGTTCTCTTGGTTTTTTTGTTCCTTTAGTTTCTGTAGTGGATTAGGTGATTACAATATTTTAATAGTCTCTTTCATTTCGTTACCCATTTATCTAAATCATCTACCACGTCTTCAACTGCTATCGATTGGTATTTTTCCGATGCTATCAAATTTCCTATGACAATGGCCTGCTTAGCATGATTAAGCATCATGATGTCATTATGATCATTGCCAAAAGCGTAGTAATCCTCTTGGCCAATCAAAGCTTGCAAGGCCGAATATTTATTGATGTCTTTTGCGGTGATAACCAGCTCTTTTTCTGCTTGGTGATAGAGAACCGTTGAATCTGGCATTGATTCCAGGAGCTGAGCTTCTTCTGCTTCAACATTGAAGAGAATTATTTTGCTCACATTTTCTTCTGTTAGTGCAACTTGTTGAGCTAAATGTCCTGGATCTAATTTTCCTAAAATATGATGCTGGGGATTCGTAATTTTTGCACTATAGTCCCAGTCATAATCCACAATATAATCCAAGTTTTCGGTCTCAATCAATTGGAAACAGGTCTTAATAGTATTAGTATTAAGATATTTTGTCAGATGAATCTGTTGATTCTGCCGGTACATAGCTCCATTAGCCCCGATAAGATCACAATTTGGGAAATCTTCCAAAAGGGGCAACATATCGCGAATGGGACGAGCGGAAGCAAAGATCAAAGTGGACTTTTTCTGTAATGCTAATAATTTTTCTTTTATCTTTGGCTCAATTGCTCGGCAATTAAACACAATAGTGCCATCTAAATCGAAAACAAAAATATTGGTTGTAGGTGTCAATAAATCTCCTTTTATAGGTTAACCTTGTGTACTTCAAATCCCAAGTCTTCAATAAAGCGCAGAACATCTTCGGTTTTGACAAAGATGGTCTTTGTATTGTCGTTAGGATGGAAGGTTTGAATGGGCTGATCCAAAATTTCAGTATCAAAATAAACGTGAATGTCTTTTTCACTGTTATTAATTAGGCCAAAGGGGGAAACAACCCCAGGGCTTAAGCCCATTTTCTCCTCTAGACTCTGAGGAGAAGCCATTCTAATCCGATTGGCATGGACTAAGTCTTTGAAAGAATCCATATCCAATGGTTTGCTATCATCCATGATTACAAGATAGTAAGCTGTTTTTTTCTTATTGGTCAGAAACATGGATTTTGTTCGGACACCTTCATGACCCTCAATGTAAGCATCAGCTTCTTCTGTAGTGAAAGCTGCAGGATGTTCAACCATATCATAAGAAATGTTCTTTTTAGCTAATGCTTTGGCTAATTCTTCAAAAGCAGACATAATATTAATCCTTCTTTCATTTTTAATAATATTGTATGAAAATAAAGACTCTTGGTCAAATTTTTGCTAAAAATGACAAAATCATTTGACAAAAAATGTAAAGTTGCTTATACTATTTTTGTAAAGCAACCTTTACTAAAATGAGAAAGATGGAGATTGACTATGCTGACTGTAGAACATTTGACCAAATCCTATGGTAATACTCCCGTTTTGAAAGATTTGTCCTTTGACATTCAATCAGGAAGTATTTGTGGCTTTGTTGGGAAAAATGGGGCCGGGAAAACAACTTTTTTCCATTCCTTACTGCACTTTGTCACTTATCAAGGACACATTAGCCTCGATGGGGAAAAAATAACCAAAAAGACCTATCCTAAAATTGGCTACTTACCTGAGGAACGCAGTTTAATGCCTAAACTGAGTGTCTTTCAACAAGTTTCTTACTTAGCTCGTTTAAAGGGAATGACTGACGCCCAAATCAAAAAAGAACTTCCACTTTGGATGGAACGGTTAGAAGTGAAAGGCAAGCCAAGTGATAAAATCAAAAGTTTATCAAAAGGCAATCAACAAAAAATTCAATTGATTATTACCCTTATCCATAAACCTGATTTAATTATTCTCGATGAGCCCTTTTCTGGATTAGACCCTGTTAATACAGCTATTCTTAAAAATGTTATCTTTGAAGAAAAAGAACGTGGGGCAACCATCATTTTCTCTGACCATGTCATGACCAATGTTGAAGAATTGTGTGACCAACTGATTATGATTCAAGATGGCCAAATTGCCCTTAATGGTAGCATTTCCGACATTCGCAATAGTTTTGGCAAAACCAGACTCTATTTATCACCTGAAGTTGCTATTGATAGTTTAAAAGATATTCCTGAGATCCTAGAAATCAAAAAAACAAATCAAGGACAATGGCGTCTCATTTTGGCCAATGAAGAAATCGGTAAAGAAATCTTTAATCGTGTCTCTGCTGGCCATTATCTATCAACTTTTGACCAACAAGCCCCATCTATTGATGATATCTTTAAACTGAAGTCAGGAGCTCTCTCATGAAAGAAATACTAATCGTTTGTAAAGAAACCTTTTTAAGACAAGTTAAATCTTGGTCTTTCTTACTCATGGTCATCTCACCCTTTATCTTTATCGCCTTTTCAATGGGAGTCGGTTATATCAGTGGCAATTCAGCTTCAAAAAATGATAAAATAGCTATTGTTGTTCCAGATAAAGCAATGGAGAAAGCCTTTCAAAACATTGAAGATAAAACCTTTTCATATAAGAGTGAAACAACTGCAGCCAAAGCTCTTAAAAATGAAAAGATTTCAGCCTATTTGATTGTTGAAGCAAAAGATGCTCAAATTCAAGGCCGCTATAAAAGTAATGACAGCTTAGGATCTAGTCAAAAAGTTATGTTAGAACAGAGTTTAGGACTGCTCCAAAATCAAATCAATATTCAACAAGCACAGATTTCATCTGATCAATTAAAAACCTTAAGTCAAGAGCCACAACTAAAAGTTGAGACCGAGAAAAAGAACCAATACAATGCTATCAGTAAGTATATCTCTTTCTTCGGCGTCATCTTTATTATGTATTTTATTATTCTGATTTATGCCTCTCAAACTGCACAAGAAATTGCCAGTGAAAAAGGGACTAAAATCATGGAAGTTATCTTTTCCAGTGTTTCCGCTGAAAATTATTTCTACGGTCGTATCCTAGGTATCTTTGCCGTTATTCTAACCCATGTCTCTATTTATGTGATTGGTGGTTTAGTGACCCATCATTTGGCTAATAAGATGGACAATATGAAAGCCATGATTGCTGGAAGTAAACCCTTAATTGAAAGCGTCTTTAAGCATTTAGACTGGTCCATTCTAGCCTTTGGTGTTCTTGGTATCCTCATTTATGTTATCTTAGCAGCCCTTTGCGGTTCACTGGTTGTAAGACCTGAACAAGCCCAACAAGCAGCTCAACCAGTCATGTACCTGGTTATCGCCGGTTTTGTCGGCTCCTTCCTCTTTGGACAAGAAGGCAGTGATGTGCTTCTCCTCAAAATTGGCTCCTACATTCCCTTTATTTCAACCTTCTTTATGCCCATTCGTTTAATTAATGGCTATGCTGATCTAACTCAAAGTCTGATTTCCTTAGCTATTTTAGCTCTTAGTGCTTTCTTATTAACCAACTTTATCGGAAAATCATACTCTGGATTAATTCTCCAAACAGACGATATCGGTTTCTTTAAAGGACTCAAAAAAGGACTTGCCCATAAATAAGAAGATTATATAAAAAAAAGCCTAGGATTAAGCTATCCTAGGCTTTTGATTGATCAAAAAGAGACCTACTGGTCTCTTTTATTTGCTTTTTAATTGTCGTTTAACTGCTACGAAAATAATTGGTAATGCCGAAACAAAGATGATTCCCAACATGATCAGTTCAAAGTGAGCTTGAACAAAAGGGATACTACCAAAGAAAAATCCTGCTAAAATCCCAACGATGACCCAAGCAAGTCCACCGATGATATTATAATGCAAGAATTTCTTAGCATCCATTCGTCCGATTCCAGAAATAAATGGAATAAAAGTTCTCACGATGGGAACAAATCGGCCTAGTGAGATTGCAATATTACCATATTTTACAAAAAATTGTTCCGTTTCAGCAATATGACTATCTTTAATAAATTTACCGAAAAAAGGTACTCTTCTCAGAGCTAGCCCATATCTTTTCCCTAAAGAGTAGTTAACATAATCCCCAATAATAGCTGCTATTGCTAGGATAAAAATAAAAATAATGGGATTGTAGGCACTTTTGGCAATAGAGGCACCGGTCATAAACAAAAGCGAATCCCCAGGTAGGAAGGGAAAAAAGACCAAGCCAGTTTCCACAAAAATAATGACAAAGATAATTGCAAATGCATAAAGACCATAATTGGTCAAAATCATATTAATAAAATCAGTAAACATAATATTCCTTTAGTTTTTCTTTTTTCTAAGTAATAGCATAGCAGAAAAAAAGGGCTATTACCAGAAAAGGTTATTTCCAAATCTGTCAGTTAAGCTTTCCTTAAGCTTTGCTGGCAGAATCAGCTCCACTTGCCAAAGATTAAATGGCTAGAAATAATATGTAATCAAGAAGTTTGTATTTTCAATTTAGATGATGTCTGTAGATTAATAAAATGTGAGAAAAAATTCGTCATTTCAGATCACTTTAAGCTTGTATCATAATAAAAAGTGTTATTAAGATAATGCTTGTAATAATAGTCAATGAATTGATGGTCGCTGGAATAGGGCTTTTACTCCCCAGTTCACGCGCAAAGAGCGGGGAAACAACAGCTACTGGCGCTAAGAGACAAATGGTTAACATATCTCTAACTATTGCAGATACTGGCAATAAATAGACTAAGGCAATCATGATTCCTGACCCCAATAAACGAAGTCCTAGGAGACGACCAATTTCGACAACTTCTTCTCTATTCATCCGAAGATCTACCATAATCCCTAAGACCAACATAGCCATAAAAGGATTAGCATCAGCACCAATTTTTGCAATGGTTAGGACGGCCGAAGGTAACTCTAGGTGTAGTAAGGCTAGACAGAAACAGAAAAGATAAGTGCAAAAGGGAACGGAATGGAACAGTTTAGCCAAAAATTTCTTCAAGGTCATGCGTCCGTCCAATTTGGCTAAACCACTAGCCATGGAGACATTGCCACCAAAGACCATAATAGCATTCCCAATATCAAAAAGTATAACCGTTAGCAAATAAGAGGCGGGGAAGAAACTTTGAACAAAAGGAAATGCAAAATTTCCCACATTATAGCCAGCTAACTGAATAATTTCTTGCGAAGCTGCAACGGACTCTTTCCCTCGACTTTTGAGATAGCCAATCAAAAGCATGACAAAATTTGCTAAAAGGGCAATGAGCATGGGAATAATCAATTGGTTTGTAATGGTGATGGCTTTTGCGGAAATCAATAAAGCACAGGGAAGGGTCACATTCATAACCACTTTGGCCATGGCTCTGCCTTCCTTATCCGAGATAATGCCTCCGATTTTAAATAAATAACCTAGCAGGACCACCAGTACAAAAGCGCTAGCTTTGATGAGAATATCTAACATTTTAACTCCTTTTTTACCTTTACTAGTATACCACATTCTCAGCTCGGCCATTGAACCAATCAAAAAGCCAAATGATCACTCACCTGAGCTTTTGCTAGAGGAAATTCTTTAGATTTTGGCTGCCAGACTTTCGGCTGCTAATTTACCTGAAGTAAGGGCCCAAGCATTGTTTGCCCCTGATGGCGAGTCTGTTCCCATAACCCCACCAACGACTTCTCCGGCCGCATAGAGACCTGAAATAACATGGCCTTTACTGTTTTCAACTTCCAGCTTATCGTTAACCACAAGTCCACCCATGGTTGTGGCAAAACGTGGACGTTGCTCAATCATGTAGTAAGGACCTTGGCCGACTTTTTCTTGTAAAAAGCGGAGCTCACGGTGGAAGTCTTGGTCTTGACCAGCTTCAACAAAGCCGTTGTAACGAGTTACCGTTTCAGCAAGGCTAGTAGCATCCATTCCTGCCAATTCAGCTAATTCTTCAAGGGTATCAGCGTGGAAGAGATATGGCGTTGTTTGGCCGTTAGCTGCTAACCATGATTCAACTTCAGCTTCTGAGATACCACCTTCAGCAATTTCTTTACGAAAGACATCAAAATGACTTTGATCTAGAAGAAGGTACAATAATTTAGCTTTTTGTTCCATCAGCACCTCTAGGATGTCATGGTTACTTGCACGTTCATTAACCACGCGCTGACCGTCGGTGTTGACTAAGAGACCATTTTGTTTAAGTACAACTAAGTTACCACCAATGGTTGATTTAGCATAACCTGGTGCTACTTCGACCCCATTTGGATAGATTTTACCAAATTCCATCAGACGACTTGCGGCATCAATCTCTGGGACTTGCGCCATCATTAAACCTTCACCCATTGATGAGCTTGTTCCGTAGAAGAGAACACCCTTAAGTTCATCTGTAAGAAGGGCCTTGTTATTACCGTAACCACCTGTTGTTAAGATAACCCCTTTGGTTTGGATGCGGTGGGTTTTACCTGTTTCTTCTACCGCTACTAAGCCTGTTACATTCCCTTGGCCGTCATGTAAGAGTTTCTCTGCTTTTGTTTGTAATAGTAAGGTCACGCCTGATGCTGCCATTTTTGAACGGACTGTATCTGCGAAGCCATGTCCCCCATGGGCATAAGCCAATTCACGGTCTTTACGATACTCGGCTAAGATATGCAAGCCTTTGTCATACTGAACACCGATATAATCGTGAACCCAGTCTGTTGCTTGGCCAACATTTTCGGTTAATAGGCTAAGCAATTCTGGGACGTTTTTATGGTTACCATTGGCCATGAAGTCTTCGTACATAAGTTCTGGACTGTCATCTTGAACGCCTTCTTCAAGTTGTAAACGTGAACCCATAACCACTTGGTTACCACCGGATACGGAGATGGCACCACCGATAAAGCTGAGTTTTTCAACGAGGGTAACTTTTAAGCCCAACTCATCAGCTCTAAGGGCAGCAGCAATTCCAGCTGCCCCACCACCAACGACAACAAGGTCAGCAGCTTCTTCAACCACTTCTGTTGAACGGACCACTGTTGGTTTTGGACGCGCTTTTAAGACATCAACGGCATCTTGTCCACTGGCTTCAAGAACGGCATCAGATACCCCATCAATAACCCCTTGGCTAGTTGAGGATGCTCCAGAAACGGCATCAACATTAAGGGTTTGGAAATCAATGATTTGTTTTGGCATTTTTTCAAAGACCAAATCAGAAAGTCCAGCTGATTCACCAGCACTGTCAATTTCAATTGCTGTGATAGCTGAATCACTAAAGGTAACTTTCATTGGCAACTCACTGTTATGTCCATGAGCCATGACACGATACTCACCAGCTTTATATTCCAATGGTTTAGTCATCAATTCTTTGAGACGCTCCGCTTTTTTAGCTTCTGCAACTGTGTCTTTCACCAAGAAGAAGGTGTCATCCATAAATTTCCACAATGGGGTAGGGATAACTAATTTTTCCCGGTCATGTATATCAGCATATGCAGGAACTTGTTGGTCAGCTATGGTGGCTTGGGCCCAATCATTCTCTACCAGGTATCCTTTTGCGATAGCTACTAAGTCGTAACCTGCTGCTAAGGCATCTTCAGCATCGGCTTTTTGTAAGATGCCGCCAACGCCCATGACTGGAACTTGGGATAATTTTTCTGATTTGAGGCTGTGGTATTTGGCGATGGTTGGCTCTAAGTCATTGGTATCAACGATTGATGTTCTGAGATAGGCTCCCATTGAGAAGTGAACATAGTCAAGTCCTTCTTCTGCCAAAGTATTGAGCAGGTACATGCTGTCTTCGAAGTGAATACCTGGTTCTTCCAATTCTTCTGGTGAAAAACGGTATCCGATAATGAAGTTGTCTACTCCTTCTTCTTTAACGGCTTGGTGGGCTGCTTTTAATACTTCCAAGGGGAATTTAGCTCGTTTTTCTCGGCTGCCACCCCAAGCATCTTGTCGACGGTTAGAATGTGGCGAAAAGAATTGTTGTAAAAGATAGGTATTTGCACCATGGAGTTCGACACCATCAAAGCCTGCTTTAATAGCACGTCGAACAGCTTCTTTAAAGTTGGCAACCATTTCCAAGACTTCTTGGTGAGTCATTTCGGTTGGTACTGGTGCATTTGGACGAAGGGCTGCTACTGCTGAGGCAGAAATAGGGTTAGCACCGCCATTCATCTCTGGCCAAGCCATACGTCCGGCGTGATAGATTTGAATTAAGGCTTTTGATCCTTTATTTTTGATGGCTTGTGTGAGACGACTTAAGCCTTCAATTTTATCATCATGGTCAATACCTAGTGCACCGAAGAAACCACGGCCTTTGTCTTCAACAAAAGCACTTTCAACGATGATTGTTCCTGCTGTACCAGAACGTTCTGCGTAATATTTAATCAATTCTTCAGTGATAGAACCGTCAAAATAAGCTGATTGTGTCGTCATAGGTGCCATGGCGATGCGATTTTTTAAAGACTGTCCATTTGGTAATGTTAGCTGATCAAGTAATTCTTTGGTCATATCTCTTCCTTTTCCTAGTTCAATTTAAAGGTTGTCAAAATTTGGCGTAATAAGGCAACTGGAACCTGTCCTGGAGCTGATGCCTCTTGTGCGGCACCAAAGGTTGCGGCAGAGCCAAAAGCCTCTCCAGAAACACGTGTTACCATTCCCAGTGAGCCCATCGACATAGTAATCAAGGGTTGTTCAAGTTTTTGTCTTGCTTGGGCTGTTGCGGCCATTAAGGTCAAAACATCTTGATTGCTTTGTGGCATCACCGCAATCTTACAGATGTCAGCACCCTTTTCTTCCATCAAAGTTAGGCGTTCAACAATGGTTTCTTGACTTGGTGTTTTATCGAAATCATGGTTACACATAATGATTTTGATCTCTTTTTCATGTGCTTTTGTGATTAAGTCTGCGACTCCAGCTTCTGGCATAAAGAGTTCCACGTCTAATAAATCAAGACTACCATTCTCAATTAATTCTTGATAGAGTTGGAAATAGGATTCATCAGATAAGGGACAAACGCCACCTTCCTTGTGTGTTCTAAAGGTCACCAGAAGGGGTTTAGCTAATGTTGCTTTAACTTGTTTTGACAAACGAGCCACTTCTGCAAAGTCTTGGACTTTTTCAAAATGATCAATCCGCCATTCCACAAAATCACAATCAATCTGACTTATTTCTTCGGCAGCTTGGATAATAGCCTCTGTATTTTTGGCGACGATGGGTACGATAATTTTAGGTTGACCTTGGCCAATGACCAAATCTCCAATTGTTACTGTTTTTACCATATCTTTAATACCTTTCCTATTCTCATGAAAGCTTCTGGACCACATTCTACCAACTAACAAAATCAGCCGATGATAAATGTGATACTTTTCACTAATAGTATAGCATGAGGAATTTTTAAAATCTAATGCATCTTTTTTTGTGAATCAATAGATAATTTTTATAGATTACATGGACCAAAATTTCTGAAAGATAAACAAAAACAGCATGACTAAGCATGCTGTTCTTCTTATCTTTAGTTTTCTTCCTTAAAAAGTAAGTCTTTAATGTAATCTACTGGCATATCTTCACCTGTAAAGAGTTTGAAGGCTTCAGCACCTTGATAGAGCATCATACCTAGACCATTAATGCTTTTTTAGCGCCATGTTCTTTAGCAAATTTCAAAAGTTTTGTTTCTGCTGGGCTGTAAACCACATCAAAGACAACTAAATCAGGACGAATCACTTCTGGATCATTGATTAAACTTAAATCTTCCAATGGTTTCATCCCAACACCAGTAGCATCGATATAAATAGATGATTCAGCGATGGATTGTTTAAAGGCAGCATCATCAGCTAAATCGGTTACGCTAGCTTTAGTATTTGTTCTACTGTTAATTTTTTCAACAGTTTTTTCAGCATTGGCATAAGCAGCATCCTTAGGATTAAAGATACGGACTTCTTTAGCCCCATCCAAACCAAGTTGAACAGCAATGGCTGTACCTGCACCACCTGCACCAGCAAGGGTAATAATTTGGTCTTTAATGTCCACCCCTTCTTCAGCAAGGGCACGTACAGCACCTGTACCATCAGTAACATGACCAACCAAGTGACCTTTACCATCTTTGTTCACAACTGTATTAACAGCACCAACAAGCTCAGCTGCTGGTGAGATTTCATCCAAATAAGGAATGATGGCTTGTTTATTAGGCATGGAGACATTTGAACCACGGATTCCTAAAGCTCGGATTCCTTGAACAGCATCTTTTAATTCTTCGTTACCAACTTCAAATGCAAGATAAGCATAGTCTAGTCCGAGTTTGGCAAATGCTTCATTGTGCATCTTTGGTGATAAACTATGGCGAATTGGTGTCGCAATTAACGAAATAAGTAAAGTGTGACCTGATAAACGTTCTGACATAATAATACCTCTCTATTGATTAAGACTGATAATGTTAGTTTCTGATAAGAAAACTTTTTTATAACGATAAGCAACAATTGATAGAACACAAGTTCCAAGTAGTGCTAAGCCAACAACTAGATAAAAGACCAAGCGAATATTATTTTCGGCCAAGATACCCGTAATATAGGGTGAACCCATAACAGAAACTGATGTCGCTAATGAATAGTAACTGGTCACCAGACCTCTTCTTTGTGGGAAAAAGTCTAATAAAGTCGCTAGCCCCAATTGCCAGATACCACCAGCAGCAAAGAAACCAATGGCAAACGTAGCAAAAATTAAGGTGTAAATTGTTGGAAAGACCAACATAGCTGTTAAAGCAAGTGCTGAAATAGTGGTACAAAAGATCATGTAAGCCACAACATTAACACCACGTTTAACAACGGCTGATGTGATAAAGACTGAAACGAAAGAAAAGATACTATAAAGACTGACAAACATTAAGCTATCCGTTCTGGCAATACCAACAACACTCTCTGCAAAGGTCGGAATCCAAATAATAAAAATATTAAATAGAGAAACTGAAACTAGAGAAAAGACTAGTAAACAAACCCCTTCAATAGCAAATTGTGATTGGTTCCATAAAGGTTTGGCAGAAGCCAATAGCTCAGCTTCGGAGACCACTTCTTTATTTGTATCTTTTTGCAATTTAGGAAATGGTAATTTCAAGAGTAATAAGGCATTGCCTGCTAAAAAGAGAGCAGCAGCAATGAAAGTCCAGCCAAAATAGAAATGATTGCGAAGTAAAAAGCTGGTCACTAGAGGCAGTAAAAATTGTCCTACGGAGATAAAGGCTTTATTAAGAACTGAAAGGGCACTGTTACTATTATGCTCCTCGAAAGCCTCAACGACAACCGGATATGTGGCAGTATCTAAGAAAGAATTACCAATACCGGCAAAGATTGCAAAAACAAATGCCATCATGTAGTTGGTTGAAAAAATTAATCCTAAATAGAAAATGATGTAAGATAAAACACCTAACAAAACTGCCTTACGGCGACCCAGAGCATCAGAAATTAAACCAGCCAAGTTAACACTCAAAACACGACCAAAGCCGATGGCACTAATGACTAAGGTAATTTGACTGATAGACGCTTGCCATCTACCTTCTAAGATAACCATATTTTGAGAAATAATAATGGCGGCAATTCCTTGAAAAATATAGTTGATATAAAGTGCCCCAATGGTCGGCACATACTTATTTTTCATTGAATGATACTCCTTGCATAATATTCTTTAAACGTTATGTCTTAGTCTTTTTTTGAATTGGAGAAGACTGGAACACCAAAGATATGGCCGTAACGTTTACCAGCAACCATCATTAAAGCTGCTGAAGCAAAGCCACATACTGATACGAATAACATGATTAAATCTGCACGGTTAGCAGCAATTAATTTAGAAGCTAACATCGGTACAATGTATGATCCAAGTGCCATAACAAAGTAATAGATACTTGTATTACGACCTTTATTTTTATCAAAGAATTGGTTAAGAACAGCATTCCCCATTTGTAATAAGCCACCTGCAGCGAAGAAACCAATGATAATACCTGCAAAAGTTAAGGTTGCTGCTGTTGGAACAAAGTATACTAGTAATCCAGCAAGGCCAGCAAAGATTGGACTGATAACAAGCAAGGCAATATCGCGAATACCACGCGCCATTAAGAAGGCAAAGACGATTGTGGCAATTAAACCACCCAATTGGTAGTAAGAAGTAACAGCTGCTGCTCCTGTTTCTGACATGTGAATAACATTCTGTGCATACAATTTAGATGCCTGTTGGAATAAGTAGAACGTTGAGTAAATGGTAAAAGCAAAAGCTGATAAGATAACACCATCAATAGCAAAGTTAGCAGAATTTTGACGACTAGCTGTTTGGTTAGTTGTTGTTTGCGCTGTACTTTGTTTGGCTTCGAGAATTTTGATGGCTTCACGAGCTGAAACATTTTGTTCTTTGCGAATATCATTATCAGGGAAACGAGCGATTAAGACACCTACTAAAACGACAATACTAAGGATGAAAGGAACCATGATTCCAATTTCAGTAGCCATTTTATGACTAACTAAGTAAGCTACAAATAATGGGTAAAGCATTGATGATACTGAGATGAAAGCTTTACTGAAGATTGAAGCTGTTGATTTGTTTTCAGGGTACATTTCAAACAAAGCTGGGTTAATGGCACCATCATAAAGAGATGTCATCGCACCACCGATAAAGGCTAAGATATTGGCCATCATTAAGTTTGTTGCAATTAAGAAAGAACCAAACATAATCACATAACCAATAAGACCTAAAACGATAAGGGGTTTACGACCAACTTTATCTGATAAAGCACCAGAGAATGTCAGGAAGGAAATCTTACCTAAACCTGTCCAAGCAATAACCGCAAAAACGGCTGCGGCAGCAACACCCCATTTATGAGCGAAGAAATCTGCATTTTGTGAAATAATGATGGCTTGAATCCCATGACAGAAATAAGTCATCCATAATAGGATCGCTGTAAAATTGTACTTGTTGTTCTTAAACATCTTTTCTCCTTTGCAAGCCTGACTAAGCAGACTCCTTAATTACTTGTTAGCTTTGATGCGCTCTAGGTAGGCGTTGTGCTCTTTTTCAGCATATTCACGACGTCCACCAGGTTTTGGTGTTTGGTCACCCATCATAATGCCGAAGCCACCTTCAACACGTAACTCATGACCATTTGTATAGTCTGAACGATCACTTGCTAGATAAAGAACAGCATTAGCAATATCCATAGTGTTACCAATACGTTTATTGGCTGTTAAAGCTTTGCGTCCTTTTTCAACTTCAGGATCCGCATAGAAAGCTTCTGATAGTGGTGTTTTTACAAAACATGGTTGAATACAGTTACTGCGAACACCAAATTGCCCCCACTCAGCAGCCATTTGACGAGACATCATATTAACGCCTGCTTTAGTGGAACTATAAGCTGCAGAATAAGTTTCTGGGAAGACAGAAGCGATGGTTGAGACATGAACCATGTTTCCTTTGCCTTGTTTAATCATTTGACGACCAAAACGTTGAGATACCAAGAAATAACCTGTTAAGTTGATATCTACTGTTTGCCGCCATTCTTCCAAGGGTAAATCTTCTAAAGGACAGGCACGAAGCATTGCTGCCGTATTAACCAAAATGTCAACCTGACCAAATGTTTCCACAGATTTAGCAACTGCATTGTCAACAGCTTCTTCTGACGTTGAGTTAGTGACAATTGCTAGTGTTTCAACACCGTAAGTGTCTGAAATTTCTTTAGCGTAAGCATTAAGCTCTTCTTCTTTGATATCAAGAAGGACGATTTTAACCCCTTGCTTAGCAAATTCTTGAACGATTGTTTTTCCCATACCGCCGACAGCTCCTGTAACTGCTGCGACTTTACCTTCCAAACCTAACCATTGTTCTGTCATGATATTACCTGTCTTTCTATTATAGCTTATTTTAGAGTAATTGCCGATAGCCTTTTAAACCAACTGTTCTGGCCAAGCTTCCTTGAGCACCTTAACCGTATTGTCATATGTATGTTGACTAGCATAATCTAAGCCTTGAGCCAAGATAGCATCTGAAATCACTTCAACACCAATCACCTTAGGTTTAATTCCCGCTTCCTTGATCATCTTAACAAAACCAAGAGTGTCCTTAGCCCCTGTTCCTGGAGCCAAACGGTCATGCATTGATTCGTCTCGGAGAATGGCTGCCGCATATGGGCGATCATAAGCATCATTGATTTGAATCGAGATAACCTTAGCGGCTTGCTCAGCTGTAAGCTGACGATAAGGTTGGTCAGCACGGACCCAGTGCCAAGTGTCAAGAATTAACATGGCATTATCACAGCCAGAGGCGTCTACCACCGCATAGGCTTTGTCAAAATCTGGGAGACCACTGTAAGGCATTGGTTCAACACCAATAATTAAATCACCAGCACGTCCACAAAGTTCTTTTAATTTTTGAGCAGTATACTCAATGGAATAGTTTTCCATCAAGCCACAATTGATGTGACCAACATTGAAAAGACGACACATATGGAAACACATTTGTTCTTTGTATTTTTGTTCATAAGAACGATGTTCCTCAGCCCACTGAACAATATACTCTACTTCAGTGACTTTAATGTCATATTTTGCTAAGATAGCCAAGATATCTTGGTCTGTTAAACCTTCATTTAAGGCATCGACATAAGTTTCTGCACGAAGGCCAATCCCTTCGTAACCTGCTTCTTTTGCAGCTTTGACACGATCTTCAAAGAGACATGTTTCTCCTAGTGTCCAAGAGCTAATGGTGATAGGTGATTCTTTTGACATGATAAGTCCTCCAAAAGTTTGTTAATCTTTTAACATTCATTTACAAATTTATTATAAGTTAAAAAAATCACAAAATCCAATTGATTTTTGAAAAGCTTTCCATAGAAAAAATTTATGGTTTTTGTTAAAATAGAATTATGAACTGAAGGAGTTGCTTATGAATTTACAACACTTACGCTATTTCATCACACTTGCCAATTTGGAACATTACACAAAAGCTGCTCAGCAGCTACACATTACGCAACCAACATTAAGTCATGCCATCAATATGATTGAAACTGAGCTAGGACAACCACTCTTTGAAAAACAAGGGCGAAATATGGTCTTAACAGCCAATGGCCGGGAGTTTGCGAAAGATATTCAAAAAGCGCTCAATATTATTGATAAAAGTGTCTCAAAACTGCAATCGCTTGACCAAGATCAATTAGATATTAATATTGCCTTGTTGAGAATCCTCAGTCATCGGATCGTCCCAAATTTAACAAGACGATTCTTAACCAAGCACCCTCATTCTCCCGCTAATTTTATCTTCTATAATGATAGCGGAATGACAACAGACCTATTAAAAGGTTTAATAGATGGCAAGTATGATTTAGCCTTCTGTTCAAAAATCGATACCGACCCACAAATCACATTTGTTCCAATTGCTATCCAGGATATGGTCATTGTGGTGCCCAAAGGACATGAACTTAGTCAATTAGAAAAAGTGACTTTGGAAGATACCCTAGCTTATTCTCAAATCTGGTTCTCCAAAAAAAGTGGGGTTCGCCCAGTTGTCGAAGAGCTTTATAAAGACTATAAAAACCAAATCAACATTACCTTTGAAGTTGAAGAGGATGAAACCATCGCCGGCTTAGTATCACAAAACTTTGGCATTGCCTCCTACCAAAAATGGATTTCTTAAAGACGATTGATGTTGACATCATAGAAGTAGACGCTCTCAAAAATTCACGCTACTACTACCTAGCTTATCTCAACAACAAGACACAGGCCCCAGCAATCCAAGACTTTATTGACTATGTCTCTAAACAATATCAAATCGAACAAATGAGCCAATCTTAAGGATTGGCTTTTTTACATCTTGATTTCTTCCTGAATGTAAGTAAAAAAAGCTTATGGAATCATAAGCTTTTAGTTTAGAGCTTGATAAATGGTCTTTGCCAATATATGATAACCCTTACGACCAAAATGAAGGCCATCATCCTTGACACCAATCAGCAATTGGTCTAGTGGGACTTCTTTAGTGGCGGCATCTCTGAAAGCTTGGTTCAAATCAAGGGCTTGACAGCCTTTACGTTGACAAACCTCAACAATGGTATGCCCATATGCAGCAATATTGGCATTCGTTCTTAGATGCATTTTACTCTCATCTACTGGTGGCGGTAAAAGAAAATGAATATGCTTCCGTGGATAACGGGTTTCAAAGATTTCAATCAGACGTTCCAGATTGGCCTCAAATTCATCAATAGCAATATCTCGGTCAGTCGATAAATCATTTGTCCCCACTAAAACAAAGAGGTAATCTGATTCTTCTTCTAAAATCATATCCTGATAGCGGGCTAACAAATCTCGAGTTGAGTTGCCAGAAATGGCTGTGTTATGAATGACTAAATTCTCATCAAGAGCATGGAGCATGAGGTTGACCATGGGTTGATCTGCATCTTCATGCCTAGCCATTAAGCTGTCCCCAGTTAAATGAATTTTTTTGACGACTTTAACTTCAGACAAGGATTGGCAATAAGCAATCCACTTTTCCTGATAATCTTGGTCGTCTAAAATTCTATCTTTTAAGTCAAGGACACTGTTTATCCCTTGACGCACTGCTTCTTCTGCACAAGTTTGGTAATGCGGCCACTGATCTTGCTCATCATATTGGGCAGGAATGGTCTGCCAGCCTTTTTGATAGGCTACAAATGCTCGGCTATGACCATCAAGAATCGTATCCTGACCATTAATTTTTCGGATAATGATTGGTTCATTTAGAGAGTCCGGATCTTCGGTCAGCCACTCTTCGATGGCTTTTAATTTCCGCTCTGATAAGTAGAACTGACTGACTTTCAAACTGCTAATAGGCTTTTCCATTATTTACTACCTCATGTATCGGTCGGGGCGGCTCAAGACCTTGTTTGTGCTCACCCAAGCATTTTTCCATCCAAATCATATCAAACCACTGGTCAAATTTATAACCCGACCCATGGAATTTACCAACGAAACGATAGCCCATCTTTTCATGAAAGACTTGACTGATATTACTTAAAAATAGCGTCTCATTAGGTGCTGTCGCAATGCAGGCATTACAATTTAAAATCCCTTGCGCTGACAAGTAGCCCTCCAAAGCCTGATAGAGTTTGGGACCAAGCCCCTTACCGCGAGCATTCATGGCGACATAAATACTGACCTCACAAGACCAAGCGTAAGCTGCGCGTGAGTGAAAGCTTGTGGCGTAGGCATAGGCCAAAATCTTTCCGTCCTCTTCATAGACAAGATAAGGATAGAAGGTCTGGATTTGTACCATCCTTACCTGAAATTCCTCAACTGTAGGAATGTCATATTCAAAGGTAATAGCTGTTTGGGTCACATAAGGACTGTAAATCGCTAAGAGTTGCTCGGCATCAGCAGAACTCGCAAATCGTATCATAAAAGACTCCTTAGAATTTTAGTATAAAATAAAAAAGCTTTGAGGTCAAAAATTCTCCTCAAAGCTTTGTCAATAATAAGACGAAGTCTGTCTTTTGAAGCCTGTCCTTTATAGAATGTAGTGTGCTGTCCCTTGACTGACAAAGGTCATACCATTTAGAACTTCTAGCTCTTTATCTTGAACAATGGCTTTTGAAGTCTCAATATATTTCTTAAAGTGGGGACTTGTTATATGTTTGTCATAAGCATCTTGGTCCTGATAAACTTCAAAGAAATACCATTGACTGAGATCTTCTAAATTGCGACCGCAAAATAGGGCCAAAACCCCTTCTTCTTTAGCAATCGAAGTGGCCATTTCTTCACTAAGAATGCCTTTAAAGGTCGCCGCATCTTCAGGGTCTAAGCTAATTTTGGCCAAACGAATATTCAATGATGAGGCATCTTCAAAGACTTTTTTAGTTGCCTTTTCAAAAAGTAATTCCGCTTGTAAGATAATAACCTTGCGACTTTTAAGGCCATCTGTCGCATAATCTAAGAAGGTTTTAAAGTGGTCAGACTGGATGTGTTCCCGATAAGAAGCCTCGTCTTGATAAAGTTCAAAAACCAACTGTTGCTCTGGATTATCATGGTGGCAAGAGGCCATGACTAGAGTTCCCTCTTCATTTTCAATAGATTGCAACAAATTATTTTTACCCACTTTTTGGAAAGTCTCCAAAGTTGACGGGATAGGTTCTAGCTCAAAGAGGCGCATGATTGGGGCTTGTTTTTCTGGATTGGTCATACTTGTCTCCCTATTAGTTTTAAGAAATTGTTTTGGAAAATGTCTGCTGTCGCTGATTCTGGCAGTTCCATCTGAGTAATTGCTTGGATAATTTCCTTTGTTGCGCCAGCTGGGGCAATGCCTAATGGTGCGTCTGTCCCAAAGAGGACATGATCAGGTCCGAAATAATCAATGGCTAGCTCTAGAGCTTTGCTATTGCCCAAAAGGGCAGTATCCACATAGAACTTACGGAAATCTTTGGCTAGTTCCGGTGCAAGGATATGATCTATGCGTCCTGCAAAATAAGGAGCCATGGCACCTGCATGATGGACGATGATTTTTAGGTCTGGGTATTTTTGAAAATAGCCAGCTTGAACTAGCTGTAACATGGCCTGTGTTTGTTCATATTCCCAAGAGAAAATAATATTATTATCAGGTTTACGTTCATCAAAGACAGGGTGTAGCCATAATGGAATTTCCCTTTGTGCACAGGCCTCAATGACAGGAGCAAATACTGGGTCAGCTATGGATTTACCTAAATGTCTGGTAAAAATCTGCAGGCCTAAGGCCTCTTTCTGATTAACAACTCTTTCAATAATCTTTAAGCAAGCCGGAATGTTATTCATGGGTAACATGAGAACAGCACCATAAAAGATATCCTGATTTGCTGTCACTAATGCCAATAATTCATGATTAGCAGCTTCAACCATGGTTGCAGCTTGCTCTGGTTCTAAATAATCCTCTGGATTGGTATTTACATATGACAGAACTTGCTTAACATGGTCTTGTGCTGCTTGACGTCGAGCTTCCATGTTAGCTAATAAAGGATGTTGGACAAAAGGCATTTTTTCAGGGATACTAGGGGCTATTTTTAAGATAGCATCTTTAAATTGGGGTAATAAGACATGGGCAAAGACATCAATTTTTTCCATAAAAGCTCTCTTTCCACTTATTTTCTCCATTATAGCAGAAATGAGATAATAGTCACTCTAAAAAAACATGCCTTAGGAAATCAAAAATTAGAAATGATACTGTCTTATCCAGAACGAATCATTCTCAGCAAAAGAAGCTAAGGTTTCCCTTAGCTTCTTACTGCGTCTTATCAGATTTTTTTGACATCTTATTCTTCTTCTTCACGACGTTTTAATGCTGCGAAGAGTCCACCACTTGCAACGAGAAGGCCAGTAACCCAGAAGATTTGACTTTCTTTCTTGCTGCTGTTTCCGTCAGCAAGTTCTGGTAAACCTGCTGCTTTTTCAGCTACTGGAGCTTCTTGTCCGTAAGCAACTTGTTGGTAAACTTGGACTTGTTGTCCATTATGGTCTACTGTTACAACTGTGTTATTGTCAGTTGCAGGTTTATGGCAATCACCTTCTACAAATTCAGTTAAGTTTGTACCGAAGATAGCGTTACTAACCCAACGGTAGAAGTTAATGGTATGTGTTTTGTTGACTGGGTTTCCAGCAAAGATGAACATTGGTTGTCCTTGGAAAATTCCGCTGACAGCAACTGTTTTATTTGCTAACCCTTCATGTTGTGGCCACCAACCTGATACATAGAAGTCACTTGCCTCGATATTTGCTAAACTCATAAATCCTGCCGGAATTCCTTGAATCCAAGAACCAGAATTTGCATAGTAGAGGGCATCAGAACCATATCCACTTGTGTAAGGGCTATTAGTATCAAGGTCAATCTTCATTAAGCCTTCGTAGCTATAACCTTCATCTTCATTTGTCATAGCTGCATCGAAACCTGGAAGTACACCTAGACTTTCAAGTTTAGCCATGGCAACACCACCAAGTACGATAATTGGTTTTTTACCAAGAATACTTGCATCAAATTCGTCATTATCAAGTACAATAACATCTGCTTGGTCTGCTGAATCAACAACATTAAAGCCCATTTGTGCTAAGGCAAGACTAACTTCAGCCGGTGAATCAAAGCCAAGTGAAGCATTTGGATTACCAGGTGCATAAACATTCATTGCTTTAAGGGTTTGTCCAACTGGCACCATACATGTTGGTTTAGCATATAGTGGATAGGTAGCAATAACACTTTCATATGTTGCTTTATCCATTACATAACCATCGTCAGTTAAATAAACATTTTTGCCTGCTATAAGAGCGGCATTAACGGCTTGGACTGCAGCCAGTGAGTTATTTGATACAATATAGTATTGTTTGTCGGTTGCTGCTGTACGAGGTGCACTTGTTAAGGTTACGTTACCAAGTTTTCCTGCGAAAAGACTTTCTTGATAGATAGCATCAGCTTTGAAACCACGCATTGCTGGGAAATTCATTACTAATTCTGCATACATTGCTGGCCATTCTGACTCATTAGCTCCTTGGTAAAGAACGTGGTTGGCATATCCTCTCTTAGCTTGTGCCATGTCAATGACTAAATCACCAGCTTTGTAGCCTGCTACGTCTTGTGTTAATTGGTTAAGAATAACACCATTACGACGGAAGTAATCAATCATCTTAAAGGCTTGGTCTGTATCACTTTCTGTTGATAGTGTCATTGGAATGACATAATAATCTGGGAAGAAGGTTGGGTTCCCATTTGTTGGTCTTCCTTTAACAGAACCATCAACAGTGACTAATTCGTTAGCGGCAGCCTCTACTTCAGCTTTATGAATACCACGAGAATAGAATTCCAAACGTTTCTTCATTAACTGGTCACTATTTTCTAAATCATAATTAATCCCTGCTAATACTGCATAGTATCCTGCTTTATAGGACTCTTGGTTTGTTCCAGGTACTTCGATGGTATGTCCTAAAATTCCTTGATATAAACCATAAACAGCTGTGTAACCTGAGAAGGAATCATCCCATCCTGAACCATAGTCGAACATTGGTATGATGTAGCTGTCATATTGGGAGTTAGTGATTCCAGCATTACCCATGGCTTGTGCGCCAGCAACTAGATTATCCTTAAAGAGATCATATTCAAAGTTAGGATCATGTGGAGGTGTACATGGTTCAATCAAGAATTCTTTTACAAATCCGTGAACATCAAAGATAGCAATTGGGTTCCATTTGTTGATTTGTTCAACAATAGCACGTGTTTCTGGATTGGTTTGATAACCTGTATCACGGTTAGGATCAAGTCCATTGTCCAAAGCGCGTGTATTGGCGATATCTCCATCTGGATTTTCAGTAAAATCAAAGAGTAGGATAACTTTTTCCAATAATTTTGGAATATCCAATGTTACTGTCATTGGAGTATTGTTAGCGTCAACAGTTTGATAGTCAATCACTGTTTGTCTTGAGAAAGCTTCAAATAATCCCCTTACAATATCAATACCAGGTTGTTCATCAGCATGGGTATTATTGATGAGAATCGGTAATTTATAATTAAATTGACCTTGAGCCAAAAGTTTTAAAGCTTGGTCAGGATTTAGTAACATTGATGGGGTTGTATTATTAAGGTAATTATCAAGACTTGCTTGATCTTTAGCAACAATACCCATTTTAATATCATTGCCCAATGCACTTTGACCAATTGTTTCTACTTTAACTAAACGGTCAGTAGCATGGTTTGCTGCAACATCATCTAGTGTATTTAGGAGTTCTTCATGTGTTTGATAGTCTTCGTAAGGTCGAAGAATTAATTCTTTTGTAATAACTGTTAAACCATCTTGGCTTACACCTTGAAGGGTATAAGTACCTATGTAGTCCCGATAAGTTCTTCTGATGTTATTTGGCCAACGTAAGCTAAGATCTGGACCAAATAGTGGGACAATATCAATTTGATAGTCTGTTCCAGTCGCCGTTTTTGTTTCAGTCACAGTATATGAAGGCGCACCTGTAAACGTACCTGTTTTAATATCGTAAGTATTAGTAGGTAGGTTTGGAATCGTCCAAGTTATTGGGCTTGTTGTTGGAGCAGAGATGGTCACTTTATTAGTAACATCCATGTAAACTGTTTGACTTACTTCTTCTGTAACAGTTGGAGTTGCTGTTGCTTTAGGTGTAACAGCTGTTGTAGCCGGTGCTGATGCTACTGTTGTTGTTTGGTCAGCTGTTGCATCTACTGTAGTTGTTGTTGCATCGGTTGTTTCTGGAGCAACAGGTGCAGTAACACTAGTGTCAGTAGTTGTTGCTGGAGCTGGTGCTTCAACAACTGGGGCAACAGTTGTTGTAGCTGTTGGGGCAACTGCTACAGTTTGTGTTGTTGTTGGAGCAGTTGGAGCTACTGTTGTAACATCTTCTGCTTGTGCTTGTTGTGCTAAAGCAAGTGTTGCAAGAAGTAAGCATGAAGCTGATAAACCTTTAACAACTCTATCAGCGTAAGTAGAATGACTAGAATAAGATTTAGCCATGACAGACCTCCTAATTTAGAGTTTTGTACTCATTTATTTCTTTATTTCGCCCTCATTTTATCACAAGGAATGTCAGTTTGCAACCGCTTTCAAAGTCTTTGGAGTATTCAAAAAAATAGAATTATTGTAATTATTTTAATCTTATTCACATGCTATTTAGTTGTAAAATAATTAGCTAAAATCAAATATTTTATAATTTTTTATAATAAAGTTTAAAATTTATAATTATAATAACTATCCTTTAATTTTTTTTGTATTTATTCAAAAACAACACCTTTTATATATATTTTTTCGTATCCTCTGAAATTACTAAAAAATCTTTTTTTATGTCCTTATAAGAATATTTATTCTTAAAATATAAAAAGAAAAAGCACAATTGTGCTAATCTCCATATTTTGTTATTTTTATCTATTTCTATTGATATGAAATCTTGAAAATAATTGAAAACAAAGTCGTTTTTTCACGACTTATCATCTGTTTGGGCCGTAGAACTTTGTATGCCTCTTCTTGTGACTTTTTCTGTCTAAACTAACAAACTCCCTTTGGAAAGAAATAAGGAAAAACTAGATAAACACAGTCTTTCCCAAAACACTTGAAGGATGAACTTTCTCCAAATCCCCAACCTAATTTTCAATATACCTGCTTTAGAACATCATTCTTCAAATCACCAACGATAGAGTCATTAACTTACCAATGGGTTAAATCAACTTCAAAGAGTTCCTATCCATCTCTTTCTATTATGTCGAGTACCATGTCGTGAATTCTTTTACAAGCTGCCATCTTTACTCAAAAGTCCGTTAAATGAAGTATATTGTGCACCCATAGAACTATCTCAACTTGAAATCAGTAAATACATTGAATCCTATTACAATCCAAAACGACATCATTAAGGATTTAGATTTCAGTCAGAAATAAACATTGAAATAATAGTCTCTAATTAACTCTTAATCCACCAATCCCAGCAAGCGCCGTGCATAAAAGACCTGACCTGAGTGCATGGTGATATCATCCAACGTTGAGACTAAGCGCACACCTAAGGTTACGGCTGGCGTCCAAGACTCGTCCACTATTTCGTCAAGATCGTCTTCTGTTAAACTATTAATATATGAAACTGCCTGGTCTCGGGCTGCTACAAAGTAGGCAAATAGGTTATCTAAATTATCTACTGTGATTGTTTGTGCATCTTCTAATGTGTGAAGCCAGCTGGGGTTTTTTGCCTTATTTTCTGGTAATTTTTCTTTCCATCCTTGCTTGTAAAGACTCTCGGTCTCAGCCAACTCTGCAATCTGGATGTCTAGGACCAAGGCCGTATGCCAGAGAAGCCAAGTCATGGACTTAATTTGCGGGGCAGATTCCGCAACTGGAAAGGCATTCGCTTGGTCAACGGTTACCCCTTCAAAAGCCCGTTCAAAGCGTTCGTAAGCGCGGTTTAAATCATCAATTAGTAAATCTTTGTAAGTGATACTCATTATATACTCCTCCAATCTTTTTTGCTAATTGTACGACAAGCACATCTGTGAAAAGAACAAATTTAGCAATTTGTTCAATATACAAGTTGCCAGTATTAAGAATACTACTTTTATAGTACAAATTTTTTTACCATCTTTTCAAATTCAGATAATTACATTATGATATCATTACTTTCTTACTTGATAATAATATCATAATGTATAACTTATCGTTAGCATCAAGTCAAAACTGAAATTGGAAAAGCGAGGAGATATTACTACTTGCGGAGCAACTTAACTACAGCTTCAGTTCTAGATGTATGCGGAAGTTTAGCTGTCCAGTGGACAGCTAAAGACTGAGCTTTTGAAATTGGAAAAGCGAGGAGGTATTACTACTTGCGGAGCAACTTAACTACAGCTTCTGTACGGGAAGTGTGCGGAAACATATCCACCGACTGGATATACTCGACTTGATAAACTTTTGCTAATTGTACTAGGTCTCTTGCTAAGGTTGAGGTGTTACAAGAGACATAAACCATTTTTGCTGGTTTATATGTTAAGATGGTTTTTAGTAATTTTTCATCCAAGCCGGTTCGAGGTGGATCGACAATGATGGCATCTGCACGATAGCCTTCTTGATACCATTTGGGAATCAGGTCTTCTGCTTTACCTGCTTCATAATAGGTGTTTGTGAAACCTAATCGTTCTGCATTGCTTTTGGCATCGGCAATGGCTTCTGGGATGATATCCATTCCTCGTAAACTCTTGACCTGCTTGGCAAAAGCAAAACCAATGGTTCCCACACCACAATAAGCATCAATGATATGATCTTCTTCAGAGATATCTAAGGCTTTGACAACTTGGGCATAGAGTACCTGTGTTTGTTGGGGATTGAGCTGGTAAAAGGCTCTTGGGGAAAGGGCAAATTGAGAATCCAAAACTTCTTCTTCAATGCTTTCTTGGCCCCAGATGATTTCAGTTTCCTCGCCATAAATCTGACTACTTTTACTTTTATTAATATTGATTGCAATTGACTTGATATCTTGATGCATGCTGACCAAGTCTTTGATTAGTGGGGCAAGTCGTATTTCACAACTACTAACAAATATTACTTGCACTTGGCCACTACTTTGGCCCCGTCTAATCATGACGGTGCGTAATCCTGCAATTTGACGTTCATTGTAAATTGGCAATTTATGCCGATCTAATAATTTTACAATATCATTGATAATGGTTTGTGTTGTCTTGTCTTGAACCATACAGTCTTCAATCGTAACCAAGCGGTGACTGCCCTCTGCGAATAAGCCCGCATGGACTTTACCTGCAAAGGCTCTAGTCTGAAATTGTAGTTTGGCACGGTAGTGCCAAGGGTGATCCATGCCAATGTTTTTCTCACTTGATAAGATTCATACCCTGCCGGTTTAAACTTTTTCAGACTTTGTCGGATAATATCCTCTTTGTAATCCAATTGTTTGGGATAGGCTAAGTGCATTATCTGACAGCCGCCACATTCTTCATAAATAGGACATTTGGGCTCAACACGATCTTTTGAAGCCTTGAGGATAGTCACTAATTTCGCTGTCATAAAGCGAGGTTTTACGGCTGTAATTTGGCAGAGCACCTCCTCACCGGTCAAGGTGCCTGTGACAAAAACTAAGGTTTTCTGATAATAGCCAATGCCCTCCCCGTTAATGCCCATGCGCTTGATTTTTAGTTTGATTCGTTGTTTCTCTTTTATGTATGGCATCTTTTCCCTTTTCACGTTTTCTTAGAAATTTCTATCGATTACAATTTACTCTTACCATCTATTTTACCATTTATTTGTTATAATGATTAGTATGAAAATAAGCAAAATCGAAAAGAAAAAACGTCTTTATTTATTGGAAATCGATGACTCAGAGAGGCTGTATGTTACCGAAGATACCATCGTTAAATACATGCTGTCAAAAGATAAGGAGTTAAGTGCTGATGAATTAGCTGAAATCAGGGAATTTGCCCAATTTTCTTACGGTAAAAATCTAGCTCTTTATTTCATTTCTTTCCAGGTGCGTACGAAGAAACAGGTTCGCGATTATCTCTTAAAGAATGATATTGATGAAGCTTCTATTGCCCCTATTCTTAAAGATTTGGAAGATAATAATTGGATTAATGATGCCAAATATGTGGAGTCCTTTTTACGGCAAAATGCTTTGTCCGGTGATAAGGGACCACAGGTTTTAAGGCAGAAATTAATGCAAAAAGGGATTAGTGCGGGGTTAATTGATCAGGTCATTGATCAATTTGATTATTTCCCTCTAGCTGTAAAGCTTGGCCAAAAACTCTTAGATAACTATCAGGGTCGTCTGCCGGAAAAAGCTTTGAAGGATAAAATTACGAAGTCAATTCTTACTAAAGGTTTCTCCTATGACACTGCCAAGGCTGTTGTGGGAAGCCTCCATTTTGAGCTTGATCAGGAAGATGGTAATGCGCTTCTAGAAAAGGAACTTGATAAGCAGCACCGCAAATTTAGCAGGCGCTATGACGGCTACCAATTACAGCAAAAACTTTTTGCAGCTCTCTATCGGAAAGGCTTTGATTCTGATGCCATTAACCGTGCTTTGCGCGAATACTTATAAGTCACTCAAAATGAGTGATTTTATTTTTTTTTTGTGTTAAAATATATCAGATAAGTTTAATTGTAGAAAGTTGGTAAGGCATGAAATTACCTAAAGAAGGCGACTTTATTACAATTCAAAGTTATAAGCATGATGGTAGTTTACACCGCACTTGGCGGGATACTATGGTACTAAAGACAACTGAAAATGCTATTATCGGAGTGAATGATCATACGCTTGTTACTGAAAGTGATGGTAGACGCTGGGTGACTCGGGAACCTGCAGTTGTTTACTTTCATAAAAAGTACTGGTTCAATATTATTGCCATGATTAGGGACAATGGGGTTTCTTATTATTGTAATTTAGCAAGTCCCTATGTTCTTGACGGGGAAGCTCTCAAATATATTGATTATGATCTAGACGTTAAAGTATTTGCAGATGGCGAAAAAAGATTATTAGATGTAGACGAATATGAGATACACAAGGAAAAAATGTGTTACTCTGCTGATATTGATTATATCTTAAAAGAAAATGTTAAGGTTTTAGTTGATTGGATTAATCAGGAGAAAGGGCCTTTTTCAAAAGCCTATATCAAAATTTGGTACAAACGTTATCTTGAACTGAAGAATCGTTAATAAAGTTGAGCACTCCTCCTTTGGAGTGCTTTGCTTATCGCTTAGAAAGGATAACCCTATGGCATTTCAAAATACAAAAGAACGCTATGCAAGTTTTGGAGTTGCTACTTCGATTGCACCTGAAATAATTGATACTTTCTGGCAAATTATCGACGAAAACTTGAGAGATGTCTTTCCATTAGAAAATATATTACTTTTCAAACTGATTCGGAATGATAAGCGCAAGCTATCAATTGAATACCATGATAAGAAACATGAAACACTTATTGTTTTTGATTATGACTATCCCTATGACCCATTCTTACCCAAATATGTTTATGCAGTGATAATGCTGGAATCGAAACTATCCTACTAAATCATGAGTTACATTAACAAAGATAAAAAGACCTCTAATGAGCCTATCATTGATATGTACCCCTTTTAATGGACTAATCCAGTGAAAGGGGTTTTTGTATGAAATATAATTATAATTTTAAATTAAATGCAGTAAACATGTATCGATCAGGTCAGTGGATAGAGACTCCAGTTGGTATCGGTCAAAAAAACTTTAG
>NZ_LOCM01000024.1 GCF_002887775.1 Streptococcus penaeicida
GTTTCCATTTACAACACGGCTAACTGTTGCCATCGATACGCCTGCTTCACGAGCGACATCATAAATCGTAATGGTATCATCTGTGTTCATACTTTATCTTCCTTTCTATTTTGAAAATGACGCTTCCAAAACAATTCTAGCATGATTTGAAACCAACTTTTCAAGTCATAACTCGTAAATTTTTTGAAACTTTTCAAATAACTAAAATGAAAACTTTGATTTTTTAAGCTTTTTTTGGAAAAATAGAGGTAGAAAGAAGGTATTTTTATGACTAAAATCACCCAAATCCAAGAATTTTTGAAAAAAAATGAAGCCGAATTGGCAGTCTTTTCAGACCCAATTACAGTCAACTATTTAACTGGCTTCGCTTGTGACCCACATGAGCGCCAAATGTTCCTTTTTATCTATGATCAACAAGCCCCAGTTCTTTTTGTTCCTGCTTTGGAAATCGCTCGCGCTAAGAAGTTTGTTTCCTTCTCAGTTTTTGGCTATATGGATTCTGAAAACCCATGGGAAAAAATCTCAGCGGTGCTACCAAATACAAAAGCAAAACGCATCTATGGTGAGTTTGATCACTTAAATGTCACTAAATTCCAAGGATTACAAACTGTTTTTTCAGGACGCTTTGAAAATTTAACACCTTTTATTCAAGGTATGCGTTTAATTAAATCAGCTGATGAAATAGACAAAATGATGGTTGCTGGTGAATTTGCTGACAAAGCCGTTAAAGTTGGCTTTGACAATATCTCATTAGCAGCTACTGAAACGGATATCATTGCCCAAATTGAATTTGAAATGAAAAAACAAGGTATCAGTAAAATGAGCTTTGAAACAATGGTCCTTACAGGCGACAATGCAGCTGATCCCCATGGTATTCCTGGGACAAATAAAATTGAGAACAACGCCCTTCTTCTTTTTGACTTAGGCGTTGAAACCTTGGGTTATACTAGTGACATGACTAGAACGGTCGCTGTTGGAAAACCGGACCAGTTCAAATTAGATATTTACAATCTCTGTCTTGAAGCCCAATTAACAGCCCAAGAATTTGTTAAACCCGGTGTTACAGCGGCCGAAGTTGATGCGGCAGCTCGTAATGTCATTGAAAAAGCTGGTTATGGTGAATACTTCAACCATCGTCTCGGTCATGGTTTGGGCATGGATGTCCATGAGTTCCCTTCCATTATGGCCGGTAACGATATGGTTATCGAAGAAGGTATGTGCTTTTCAATTGAACCAGGAATTTACATTCCTGGCAAAGTTGGTGTCCGTATTGAAGATTGTGGTCACGTTACTAAAACAGGCTTCCAAGCCTTTACTAAAACTACTAAAGAATTACAATACTTTGAAGGGTAGAATTCGACTGATACAAGAAAGCGAAAACAGATTAAACTGTTTTCGCTTTTCATTATTCTTCAATAAATAAGAAGGATTGCCATACTTTTAAGAGATCGATTAAGATATCATTTTCAGCTGAAATTTCAGCCACAACATTCTGACGGCCATTATTTGGTCGATCTTGTAAAGCAATTTGTAATTCACCCTTATATTGACCCGCATCATTATTACCAATGGTTACCATTCCTCTTTTAATTGGAATAGTATTGAATGGCTCAATTGAATGGTCTTTATAGATCACTCGAGGTTGACTTGATCGAATCATGTAATCCGACTTGTCACCTCGATAAAGATGTTGATTATCGAGTAGGATTTCTTTTTCCACAGCCGATAATTCTTGCTGAACCTTAACTGGAAAGACAGGCAAAGATTGTTTGTAGGCGTCAGCCACGGCTTTGAGCTCCTCTTCAGACAAGAGACTTGAGGAGAGTAAGATGTCATCTATCAGGCCACTCATTTTCAAAAGCGAAACCTGAGCTCTTAAAGACATATCCCTTTGGATTTCAGCTGATACCATACGATCGGATAAAGGCCAAGGGCCAATTTTCCCATTTGGGCTGTCGATGAAAGCTGCTGTTTCGAGATTATAATCCTTGTATTGTTTGGCTGTTTTGAGGAAATAGTCAAAAGACAGTCCAGTATAGGCTTGAGGATAAAAGTTGTGTGAGCCAATTAATTGAGCTGGGTTTGGACCAAAGTCGTGAACCATATCAATATAGTGTTGCCCGCGTGAGATGTTTAATTCAATTTTGATGCCCAAATTATTATGGGTCAACATAGCTTCTTCGTAGCCTGTGAAGCCTTCATCTAAACGAAGAGCGTCTATGCCCATTTGTGCAAAGACTTCTAATTGATTGTATTTAATGTTTAAGGCTTTGAAGAGTTTTGGATTGACATCCAAAGAGGTTTTCAAGCCTTTTTCATTACCATATTGAATAATTTCGGTAAAGGTTGCTACTGTTTCTTGAGCATTATCTGCCACTTCCAACATGGATGTAAAAAGGCGTTGATAGCCATACTTAGCCGCTAAATCAATATAGGCTTTCATTTCAGTCATGCTTGACTTAGACGGATAAATAGATATACCTAATTTTCCCATAAGTTTACCTCCCTTAGTAAAAAAATACCTTAATCCACAAAGTGAGTCAAGGTATTTTATTTGATTGCTACAGATTAAGCAATTGTTGCTGCTTCAGCTGCTGCTTCTCTTTCTTCAGCTACTAATTTATTGTCATAGTATTTGAAGAATGGGAACCAGATTGCACCAGAGATAGCGAAACATGCAAGTGCTAAGATAGCGGCTTTGATGTCACCACCAGATCCGATGAAGGCACCAAATCCGACTGGAGTTGGCCAAGGCGTTTGGACAATAGCTTCCTTAACGATGTTTAAGTTGATAACGATATAAGCAAATACTGCTGTTACAACAGGAGCAACGATAAATGGAATGGCAAGAATTGGATTGTAAACGATTGGAAGACCAAAGATAAGTGGTTCATTGATGTTGAAGATTGATGAACCAATAGCAGCACGACCTAAAACTTTTAATTGTTCTGAACGAGCAAGGAAAGCCATGAACAAGCAGAGTGCAAGTGTTCCACCAGAACCACCCATCGTTACATAAGCATTAGTGAACTCACCAGCATAAGCAAAGTGTGCACCGTTTACGTTTTCTGCCATATTAGCAAGAAGAATTGGGTTAACAAGTCCCATAACGATGTTGGCACCGTGGATACCAACTAACCACAAAGCGTGAACGAGGAAGTAGATAACGATGATACCACCAACTGAGTTAGTAATGTTTTTAACGAAGCCAAATGGAATAGCGATAACTTTATAGATATCTGTACCCATCATGATGAAAGCACCATTAATAAAGATAACTGTAAGAGCTACTACGAATGCCGGAATCAAAGCTGTAAATGAACGTGAGACACCTTCTGGAACAGCTTCAGGCATTTTAACAACCCAGTTTCTAACAACACAAAGACGGTACAATTGAACAGCCAAGACAGCCATAAGGATACCTGTAAACAAACCAGATGTTCCTAAACGTGCTAAACTGTCGCCACCAACTGTCCAACCATTAATAGTTGTTTCAGAAGACACAAGAGTCATAGTCCCTTTAGTAAATGTTAATTCAGGAATAGTCATGAAGAAAGCAAATACCGCAAGAATACCACCATTCATTGGGTCAAGATTGAGACCATCTTCTTCAGCATAGATTTTAGTATATTCATTACCAATAACAAATGCGAAGTAAAGGGTTAAAATACCCATTGAACACTTATAAGCGAGCAAAGTAAGTGCGGCAAATTTATCAAATGATCCTGCCCAGATACCTGCTAAGAATGGAAAGGCTTGTGGAAGAACTCCCAAAACCAAGAAAGCTGAACCAACAATTGTTAGTGGGATACTGGCCATCCCAGCAGCAACAATGGCACGTACAGGACGCCAAGTGGATACTTTACCCATTGGGCCCATGAGGTACTTCTCTAAAAATTCAAACATTAATCTTACCTCCTAATTTATTTACATTAATAATGTTTGCTAAGGTTAAGTGATTCCAAATAACGATTAATACGGACGTATTGTTTATCCTTATTGGTATCGATTCGGTTAATTTTGACTAGCATCCAAAAAGCAAGCAATGCTCCAGCTGCTAAGAGTGATAAGATTACCATCTTGCTTGCAAATGAAGTATTTAAGAATGGATATAGCTAGCAGATTGACCAGCAATGGTCATTATAGCCAAACAACTATTAACCGCGATAATTGTTTTAAAGTAAGCCTTACTAAATTTTGCTTCCTTTTGATCAATGGTAAACATTTGATATTGTTCCCACATGGCTAAAGCAGCAAAAATTCCTAATAAGACTGGGAGAAATACTGCAGCAGAAGCTTTTGATAAATAGAGCAAAATTGCCCAATAGAGATTAGCAAAACCAAAGAAGGTTACCACATAGCGAACCATAAAATAACGTGTGTAATACATTGATTTTATGGCATTAGTTTTCCGCAATTCTTCAACTTTTGCCTTATCCTTTTCTTTTCTATTCATCTAAAACTCCTTCTCAGTATCAAATCTTAGTTAACTTTTTTATAAAGTTCTAACATTTCAAGTGCAACTTCACGCAAAGTCATTGTTGTCATTAAGTGGTCTTGAGCGTGAACCATAATAATTTCGATTTTAATTTCTGTACCACCAGCATACTCTTGTAAGAGTTTTGTTTGAGCTTTATGGGCAAGTAATAGTTCTTCATTTGCAGCTTCAAGTAATTCAGCTGCTTTATCATAGTTACCTTCACGCATAGCAGCGAAAGCTTCATGAACAGTTGTTCTTGAATTTCCACTGTTTAGAATAATTTCAAAGGCTGCCATTTGCAATTCATCGTTTGTCATTAATACTCTCCTATTTCATGTTTAATAATATGTGTTTAAATGTTTCGAAATCCCGACAGGCGATTAGTTTTTCTTTTGTTTTTGGACTTTCAGTCAAGTTAACAATTAGTCTTGTCATTTCAGCTAAACCATCGTTTTTATAGATGGATGGCGATACTAGGAAGACTAATTTAATGGCTTCAAATCCTTTTTCCCAATATATTCCAGTCGGAATAATAGCAATCCCAATCTTACCTTGTTTATCAATGGCCTTGAGGGGGTGAGGAACTGCTATTTCTTGGTCAAAAATAACCGTACTCATTGACTCTCTATTGGCAATCAATTCTTTCATGGAAGTTTGGTATTGGTCGTTTTCATTTGAATCCAAGGATTTTATCATATGTGACAAAACGGATTCTTTATCACTTTGTTCAAAGACTGTAAAATAATCTTTTGAAAAATAATGATCAAAAATGCTTGCATCTGTCATTTTTTCATTGGTATGATGGCGATGATGGTGTTTGCAATCAAGTTGTGCTAACTGATCCTTAATTCTTTGCACTTCGTCATCTTTCAAAAAGACACTAACTGTAAAGACTGGTACTGAGAAAACTAGATTTGATAAATCAATGGTTGAAATAATCAGATCAATACCTTCTAATTTTTCATCAGTAATATCATAATAACCAACTAAATTAACAACATTTAATTGTCTACCCAACTCATTTTCCAAGCGCATTCGAAGCATTTGAGCACTACCATAACCCGTAGCACAAATAACCAAGGCATTTAACTTATTATTTTGATAAAAGCGTTCAATACCTGCTAGTAAATGTAAGGTGACATAGGCAATCTCATCATCAGACAAATGAAAATCTTTAAAATACTTGAGCTTACTCATTAAACTTCTAGAAATCAAGTAAGCTTCTTTATATTGCTTTTGAATATCTTCTAGAAGGGGGTTATCTAAACGAACCTTATTTCTTACACGCTCTAGTAAGACTTCTAAATGCTTTAGTAAACCTTCAATGAAAGTAAAGTCTTGACTAAATTGATAACCGTAGCGGTTGTCAATTTCAGTTGCAGCATCTAACAAGTCCTGTCTCAAAGAAATCTGATCAAGAGTATCCGTATTTTCAGCATGGATACTTTCTGATATCAAGTGTAGGGCAATGTAATTAATTTCCTCTTCAGGAAAGTTGGTTCCAGTCACATGCTCAACACGTCTTAAAATATTCTGAGCAACTAATATTTCCGTTTTAAACTTCTTTTGGTCAATATTAAGTTGGGAAATTTTAAAACCATCGGTTACCCGAGTGATAGCTAAAGCAATATGGACAATCAAATTTTGAATTACAAAATCAGATAATTTTAAATATTGACTTCTGCATTCGTCTAAGACGATGATGGTTAACTCTTCAAAACTAATTGGTAGTTTAAAGAAATCATCACCAACATATTGGTGAATATTCTTTAAGAAGTAACCACTAAAGAAGTAATCCATAATAAAATGGCGCTTATCGTGCTCAGCACCACTAACGTAAACGCCCTTATTTGCTCGACTTTCAATTTTCAAATCGTAGCGGGCAAATTGATGACGAATTTTCTTAAAATCTGAAGATAGGGTGGACCGGCTAACATAGAGCTGGTCCATCAAATCTTCAAATAAAATATCTTCTTGTTCAAATATTAATTTATTAATGATGAAATTATGACGATCATTAATATCAATATTTTCTGTTCCGACTTTGATATTATTATCAGAAACAACGTTTAGATAATCTGATTCATCCTCCAAAATCAATTGGTAGCCATTCCCTTGCTTAGAAATAATTTCTAAACCACTTTCTTGGTCGATGAAGGTTATCAATGATTTTATATAGGTACGAACCGTTCGATCAGAACAATCAAGATATGCTGCAAGTTCCTTACTTGTAACGAATTCTTCTCGTTTTTGGTGAAGGTATTGTAAGATAAGTTTTTCTTTTTGGCCTAACATCATGTCTCCTTTGGGAAAATCTCTTATCCTAATTATACTAAATCTTTAATGAGAAGATAAGTTAGATATTTTCTTTAACTAGAGTAGCCATTTTTTCAATACCCATTGGGATTGGAATGTAAGCTTGAGGAGGAATTTGAACAACAGGTTTGCCTACTTTTTCACCAGCATCAGAAAATTGTTTAAAGTGCATTTTTGTTTGAGGGCTAACTAAATATAAGTCATATTCTGATGATGCAATACGTTTTGCTCCTTCTGGAACACCAACTGCATTCATTTCCACTTCAACACCTTGCTCAGCAAGCAAAGTTTGAGTTTTTTTTGCAATAAGTGATGATGACATGCCTCCGGCACAAATAATTAACGCTTTAGTCATAATGACTGCCTCCTATAATGTGTTTTTATTTACAATTTAATTATATGTGTATACGCTTACAAAGACAAGCCATACTATTTCCGTATCAATGCGGAAATAGATGACCTTGCCTTTCGATTTTTCCGTAAATAAAAAAAGCAAAAGCTAGAACTTTTACTTTCCTCTATATTGTCATTGTCGCTTGTGAAACGATTACTTGATTAAGCGTCAGTTGAAACTCTTTCATCAAAAATTCCTTGAGTTTAATCGCACTTAGTTGTGTTTCAACAGAGTAAGCATCTTCATCTGGATTTTTTGCCAAAATCGTCATTTTTTCTTTACAAGACTCATGATGGTCTAGGTCAATAGTCTTGGACAAATTTTTAAAATGAATAATGTACTGATGGCCCCTGCTTGATTGATTTCTAATATTCACTCTTATAATTATAAAGGCTAAAATCAGAAATAAAATCAAGGAGGACACGATTAATAGTATTTCTAACATGTCTAAACCTCTTCAGAGAGCATTTTTGTTCTTTTTATTATACCCCTACCTGTAAGCGTTGTCAATTTAATTTTATAAATCAAGCTTATTTACATTAATAATAACACTTCAAAATACAATGTTATACAGAGTTTCATTATCATTTTAAAACCGCTGGTAATTGAGAGTGACTAATTATCAAAAACTAAGTTGGTAACAAAAAAGGTAACAATTTTATGAGTTCAGCAGGCAAGAAAAGGCACATTAACTTGTGACCTTTTTTTCTTCTGAATATAAAGATTTTAATTCAACTATGTTAGCATCAACTTGTTCAGGAATTACCATTTGGGTTAAAACGAAGATCTTATTGAGAATTTGCATTGTGGGTACAATATAATCAAAATTTTCATCTCTAAAATTAAATTCGGATTTTTCCGATTTATGCCTTTCGATATTTTCCCATACTTCACTTATACTTTTTTCATAAAAATCAAGTCCAAAAAATTCCTTAAGAAAGCTTGAAATTTCATCAGATATTTTACCGTCAAATATTCTTGAATATGTATTAAGTTCATTGTTTATAGCATGTACTCTTGTAATTAAATCTATGAAATATTGATAATCTCTATCCCAATTTTCTTTTCTTGGTGAAAAATCATAGTCATTTGGGTTAAACCAATAATCATGTTGTTTAATTACTCGTTCTGTCAATGGCTTAATCTTATACTCTGAAAGACTCAAAAGTTCATTTAATAGTCGTTTTATATTTTCAAGATTTTCTAAATTGTAATTAAGCTCGATTTTTTTTATATCTAGATATTGTTGTTTATTGAATTGTTCTCGAGATAACTCCAATTGTTGCTTAAATTGCATTTTTGACTCATTTTGTTGATTTTCAAACTGAGTTTTTGATAATTCCAACTGTTGATTTAATTGTTGTTCCTGGTTCTTTATTTGGATTTCCAAGTTTTTTTCAGCATGTTTTGATTGCTTATATAATATAAAAATTGATAACCCGCCAGAAATAGCTACTGCTAATAAGTTTGAAATAAACTCTCTTGAAATAATCGATTTCATAAGTTCATCAGAAAAATCTTGTGAAAATTGAAATCTTGATTTTAATAATATCAAAAAACTTAATACTGAAATAAATGCTACTGTTTTCCAAAAATTTTCTTTCTTCATATGCATCCTATAATATTTAATATTAATAAAGCACCCTATCTTAAGAATGGGTGCTTTACAACACAATAGCCACGATTTGAACGTGAGCCTCCTCAATCAAGGCGTACTCCCTCTATACTACTCCTTGTGTTTGATAGAGTGGTAGGATTTCAACTCGTAAACTACTACCTATCAACTTTATAATATCATTTTATTAATATTTTTCAATATATCATAAATTAATCTTGTCACCTTTTTTGTATTTAAAAGGTACTTTCTTTGCTTTGTATTTTTGATCATCAGACCAGGCTAACCAGGCTTTAAAAGCTGGAAAGTTTGTTGATCGTCTCCCAAAATGGCTAATATATTGTTGGCCAACAGGGTCTTTTTCCATTTCCCTCAAAAACTTTTGAACTTGCTTTTTGGATTTACCAACACAAGTTGCTAAGTCATCATCATTTAAAAGTAGTTCTTCAATAGGCATCTGCATGCCATTACTTAAAATTGCGTATTTCATAAATACCTCCAATGATTATTTTTCTTTAATTATAATATAAAAAACAAAAATCAAACTAAGAGAACACCACTTGCTCTTAATTTGATTTTTTGTATTGGAATTAAGCGAATAATCCCTCAATTCTATCAATATTTTCTTTCATTTCCTTTTGAACCTTATAGGTTTCATTCTTTGTTGCAGTTGCTAAATTTTGACCATCAACATCAACGTGAATTGGTTGCTCGGTTGCCTTAACTGCTGCATCAGTAGCTTTTTTAGCAACTTCAAGCGCTTTTTCTACAAGTACTTCTGATCTTTGTTTTGCAACTTCTACCCTAGTTCTAACTGCTTGGTCAAAATCAGATTTGACTTTAATAACCTTAGTCAATTTGGTATTTCCAAATCCGAGGACATCCTCAGCTTTGTAATTAAAGGCATTAACCCTTGAGTACATTCCATCCAAAGCCTTATCGACATACTTGGTATTTTTCTCAATACCAACTGCCATCCCCATTGGAAGATAACGACCAACATTATCTCTAAATAGTCGTGATGGTGAGTGGATCATTGCTTTTGCTCTTGCTGCACGCTCTGCTTGAGCAACCAATGCATTTGCTGCCGCGGTTACCGCACCTAATGCTGACATCATTCCTGCAGCTAGACCTTGTCCTATCATTGCACCAATTCCACGCATAGCACCAACACCTGACATACCAGCTGACCGAACGGCGGACATCAAGGAATGCATAGCACCCATTGCTGAACCAATTCCACCTCTAATACCATTTGCGATATTATTTGCAGTATTGCGACCAATTTGTGTACCTTGAGATTGCATTTGTGAACCAACTGAGCGAACAGTGCTTAAAATAGCCTGCATAGCTGATTGCACACGACCCTGCATTGATGTAAATGCACTAGCAACATTTTGACAAGCAGTTGAAATCTGAGTGATTTGAGCTGATGACATTGCAGCCATTGAGCCAACTCTTGCAAATAGTGATGCAACCATATTTAATTGCCCACCAATCATGGCAACTCTTGCACCAAACATAGCAAAGCCAGTTGTCGCTGACATTAATGCTGGTGTAATTGTCATCACTTGAGATTTAAGCATTGCAATTGGTGCATTAACTGCTGATAATCCAGCAACACCTGCAACTGCTTGAGCACTAAATGATGCAAATCCACTAGCTGCACTAGTTAATGTTACTGGTAAGCTTGCTAGACTTGTTTTAAGCGTCGAAATTGTTGTCGATATACTTGTCATACCAGCAACTGCACTTGATGCACTGCTTGACATCAAGCTTAATCCTGATGCAACCTGACTCATTGCTGAGCCAACTGTGGATAAACCGGCACCACTAGATGCTATTTTTCCAACGCCTACTGCTACTGCACTAAGTGAGGCGGCCATATCACCTAACCTAGTGTTAGTAATCATAACGACACCCTGAGCAAGTGCTTTAAATCCAGCACCGGCATTACGAGCCGCATTACCAACAGATGTGATGATACCTGAGATGCCATCTAATACACCCTTAACCGCATTACCGAATGATGTGATAACTTGAGATGCACCATCAAAGACGCTTGAAATTACAGAACCAAAGGCACTGATTATTCCACTAACTCCATCAAGGGCGGCTTGGACACCTTGACCCATAGCTCTAAATGCATTACCAAAGGCACTGACTAATCCAGCTATGGCACTAATTAATCCACTAAATGCACCGATAACACTTGCAATTCCACCGGCAACTGCACTGATAATCATTGACCATCCAGTGGCAATGGCAACAATTATTTGGGCGATACCACCGGCAACCGCAGTCACAATTATCCCGATGCCTCCGGCTATGGCAGTAATTATAGTGGCTATTGCTCCGGCAACAACCGGAACAAGTTGAGTCAATGCATTAGCAATGATTGGTATCAATATTGATAAACTCGTTGTTAGTTGTTGCAAAATAGACACAATCACATTTCCAACAGTTTGGAAAATTTGACTTATTCCCTCAGCTTGAGAACCAGCGATAGCAAAGGCAATACCAACCATGATAATAGCTGCACCAAGCGCTAGCCAGGTAGTTGGTGGCACAATTGCGATAGCTGCACCTAAACCTTGGAATGCAATAGCTAAACCTGAACCAATACCAGTTGCAACTGCACTTATTGCAGTGCCTAAACCTGTGATGATACTTGTTATTGCAGTACCAAGAGATGTAACGACCGCCGGCACACCAGCCAAAGCGGATTGAATACCTTTACCGATACCTTGCGCCGCGGTGCTGATACCTGTTCCAGCTTTTTCAATTACTGTTCCGATACCTGAAAAAATTTGTTCGATGATACCTTTTGATTGGCCAGCATCTTTGCCAACGCCATCAGTGGCATCCTTGGCATTTTTTCTAAATAATTTAAATGGATTGAATTTGCTCAAGAAATTAAATGCTTTGAACTTACCCAGCAACCCAATTATTCCAGCACCTGCCGTCATCATAAACGCCGGGTCAACACCTTTTAGAAAGTTGCCTATTGCTTTTGCTACTTTGCTAATAGTTGAAACAACTGCATCAACTTTGTTTCTAAAAGTCTCACTAGTTCTATATGCATGGATTAACCAGCCAACAAATGCACCAATGATAACAATTACTGAGACGATAGGATGAGCTGATATCGCCCCTAAAGCGGTACTTACTGCACGTATGGCACTTGCTCCTGTCTTTAATCCTTTAAGCGCTCCTACTGCACCTAAGGCAGCACTAGCTAACCCTTTTAGTATTGATGGATCTATTTTAGATATCCAAGTTGCCATATCTTCAATTTTTCCAGCGATCTGTACAAATGCATTACCAATACTTGTCGCAAAGTTAGTTACATCTCCTTTGCTGACATTTAAAGAAGTAAAAACATGCCCAATTGCATCAGTAATAGCACCAAAAGCTGATTGAATTGCTGAGACTGCTCCAGTACCCTCAAAGATGGAATAAAACTGTTTTACTTTGTTTATCCCTGAGGCAATAATCCCCATAAAACCATTGATAATTGGGGCAGTGTTAGCAAATGCTTTATCAACTCCTACTCTTACCATATCCAATGTCTGAGCAATTGTTGGTAAACCTTTTGATTTTGATGCACTATCTATTGCTTTAAGTGTATCAGTTAAGCCACGAACAACCGCGGTTCTAACTTTTGAAAAAGCGGTAGCAATACCGTCTGAATTTTTACGAGCTAAATTAGCAAAGCCGTTTAATCCACCATCAAGCTGAATTAGCTTATCTGAAAATTGGTCAAACGTAATAGTGCCATCTTGTAACGCTTTGTATAAATCATTCTGAGCCGATTTACCTGCAAATCCAAATGCCTCGGCAGTTTTTTGTAACCCAACTGGCATCGTTTCTTGTAAAGTTTTCCATGCCATCAAATCAACTTTGCCAGTTGATAACATCTGAGTGAACTGAGTTAATCCCCGACTAGCATCGCCTGCTGATGCACCTGATGCTAGAAAGGCATCGTTTAATGCAATGGCAAGCTTGGTTGATTTGCCTAGATCTCCATTCATCATGGTTAATCTTTGGGTAGTTCCAACAACTTCATCAAGTGCAGTCGGTAATCCATCAATCCCTTTCGCCAAAGCATCAATTGCAGCTTTAGATTGATTAGTTGAATATCCCCAAGACTCCATCATCTTGGGGAATTTGTTCATTGTATCGTATCGACTTATTGCACCTCCCATGGAACTAGTAATCATACCAATCCCTTTTTGGACAATTGCTGAGGCTGCACCCATTGCCGCACCAAAACCTAACGCTGATTTGCTACCAGCACCAAATCCTGATGATGATGCACCACCTAGTGATAACAGTAAGCTTTTCAGTCTGCCAACACCTTGTTGTGCTTTAGATCCGTCAAGATCTACTTGAATGGTTAGTTTTCCATCTGCCATTCATTCCCCCTTTCCACTAATGCGATAGTTTATTTTTTAAATTTGGAGAATTAATATTCTTATAGATACGGTTATCTATAAGCATAGCTTTTAAAAACGTCGCATTAGAATAATTTCTTAATTCTTTACTCCAATATTTTTCAACCAAAGCCATTGCTTTTTTAAGTGGGTAATTCTGAAAATATGTATCATGACTAAGCATGCACATTGTTAAGTTCATCTTAATCATTGTGTCAACCTCATTATCTTTTAGCATCTCTGCTATTTTTTCTAAATTTCCCCAAGAATAATCAAGTTTAAATACCTTACCATCTATTAAGACTCTTTTAATAACTCTTTTTTTCTTTTTCAAAATCTTCATCTCCTACATTAAATCAAATAATTGCATTTCAAATTCTTCAAACCATTCCCTAACATGGACATAAGCCTGTGTTTGACTCAAAAATAAAATAGACTGAGCTGCACCAATTACTGACATGCGCCTAAATACATATACTTCTTTCACTGCTTTCAATAAATCAACATCAGAAATAGCAACAGTATTCTCAATTACTTTTTTTATAGTACTAAACTTTTTATAACCTCTTTGGTCATTCATAACATTACAATCGTGTATTTTTTTATCTAAAAGTGACATGGTTGGGATATTTTTGTCCTTGTTGAAATACCATTTTAGCCACTCTATTTCTTTTTTATAAACAATTGAAAAATTTGACTTATTTTTGGTTTTAACTTTCATCAACATCTTCTTTCCATTCACTAACAATAACAATAGAGTTTTTAGATCCGGCCATTCGTAATTCTGTCTTTTTATTTTCAAAACTTAGACCTTTGATTTTTTCTTTTTGTTCATCAATATCTAAAACATCTTTATTTGATACAGTTTTAATAATAAGTTCAGCCGCTTTTTGATTGCCATTTATAGCTTGCTGAAAGGTGCTTAGAGCTAGCAAAGTTTGATTATCAGGTGTCAAACCCATTTCCTCAAGTTGTCGCTTAGTTTGAGGATCTGAGACCTCTAAAGATAAAAGAGTATCTAATGCCATTCGTAAAGCAGCTTTTTTTCGTCTAGCAACCCCGGATGCTTTTCCAGCTTTGGAAGATATCCTTTTTTGTTCTCCCTTTGGTAATTTATTAAATGGCTTTAAATTTTCCAAAGACCTTTTCGACATTAGACACTCCTTTCATAAAAAAATCTCGGTTCAATCACGGTTTAAACAAATAATATTTAATAATTTTCCATCTTGCTTTCCAACCTCTTTTGGGATAGGGAACTTGTAATTTATCATCTTCAATCGATTGATAAATTTTAATAGCTTTCTGATTAGCAGTAAAAACATCATACTTTGCAATTTTTTGATATTCGATTAAATCGCCTAGTAAAAAAGATAATTTCTCCTCAAGTTCAGTATCCTTTAATAATTTTTCGACAACAAGAATAAAAACTAATGCAAAATGATACCTTTTGTAACTCATTCAAAATGTGCTCCAAGTTGACGGCCAGCACTGAAAAGCGCTCGATAAGTTTCATAACCAATAGGAACTTTGTTTGCTAATACATAGGTATTAACACCAACAAATGACATTTGTCCTTTAAATGCAGTTTTAAAATCAGCATCAACAACATTTGGTAAAATACTTGCTTTTAATAAGCCTGGCATTTCCTGATATTGATTTAATAATTCAACTGTTTGCTTAAAGCTATTAATAACCTGTGTTTCCAGTTCTCTAACTGATGGATCTTTTGCCCACATTTCCTGAACGTATTTATCAAACAATCTCTCGACAGATGTTACTTTTTTAGGCAAATCATTCTCGAAAAATTGGGTTTCTTCCAAATAACGGCGCTTAATACGATTTACAAAACCTTCTTTTTCAACAACAACCTTATCAGTTTCAAATGAAAAATTTTGTTCTCTTGCGATTTTTGCATCTTCTAATTCCTGCTCAGCAGCATCTAGCTTGGTTTTATAATCAGCTAATGCTGCACGTTTCTGATTAACCTCAGCAATGATTGCTTTGATTTGTGGTAATACGATTGACTCTGTCATGACATTCTCCTCCTTATGACAAATAAAAAGAACCCAAACACAAATAGTCTTGTACAGACTAAATTTGCGCTGGGTTCTTCCTCTGGCGTTTTATTGAATTATTGTGTCAAAAGATCTTGTATATTTCCATGGTTCACCATTCTTATAATGAACGGTAATTGCACCATATTCAACACCTTCAACACTATGTATTATACCATTTTTCCCTAAAATTATCCAGTTATCTTCTAGCAAATCTCTTGCTAATTTCACATCTTCATTCATAATAATCCTCCTCAAAAATTCAATTTTTTTCTTGTTTATTTCTGCCAATTATAAAACTGGCTTATTTAATCGCTTGTCTTTACTATTCCAATTGTAAAAATGTGTTAATTTGTTACCAATTTTGTTTCAAAAATTATTAAGATCTTTTGCTTTCGGTTTCTTTGGGATAAACAAAAATCTTGTCTCTGGAACCTTTTAATATTCTATCAACCAAAGCTTTATCATAAATTTGTTGTAATTCTCTAACAGTGAAATTTGTTGTAATTATAGTTGATTTTCGATTATCTAAAATATTAAACAAAAATCGATACGTCCAGTCACCAGCTGGCTTAATAGTTGATCCTGAGCTAGACTCTTTTCCCAAATCATCAAGTATTAAAATATCACAATCAATCAATAACTTGGTAATTCTATCTTGAGAATATTTAGACTCACTGTATTTGAAACTATCTTGAACCAAGCGAACCAACATTGATGTTGATACAAATATAACTGATTTTGATTGACGAAAATCTTTATAGGTTAAATTGAGTTTTTTTGCAATTGACATTGCTAGGAAACTTTTACCAACACCTGGTTCACCTTGGATAATAGCATTACCATCAATTCCTTTTATGTAATCTCTGATTAACCGATCCCCATAATTTTTTGCTCTATCATCAATTGGTTTTATTATTTCAAAATTTTCAAAATCAGCTTTTTTTAATTCATTTGAGAAAATACTTTCCCTTTTAAACACATTATATCCATTTGAAAGAATAGCTTGATTTTGATATGCGATATCAACTTGCTCTCGTTTTTTGTCTCTCTCATTATGTTGACAAGCGATGCAAAATTCACTTTCTTTTCCTTTTGGTCTCGTTCTACGATATATTGGTGCACTATGTATCTGACAAGTTTTTCCAGTATCAATTAAAAACTCTGACTGTATCATACCTTTAATGGTTCCATCACCGATTGCACCTAATGCCTCTTTTAGTGCCATTTTTTCACCTCCTAAAACCCATATTTTGGATCAGGTTTCTTCAACTCATCTAATTCTGATTGAGTAAACCTTGAACCTTTTACTTTGATGCTTTTTTCGCTTTGTTTTAACTTCTCACGCGCTGCTTTTGCATTTCTGACCAATTCTACTGTCATCAAGTTATCTTGTCTCCAGCGCTTTAAAATAGCCTGAATATAAGCAAAGTTCGCTTTACCTTGACTTACTGCCTCTCTTAATGCCTCAAAAATCATATCAGGCTTAAAATCCTCTAGCATATATTTCAAATCTTCAATTTGCATTGGACTTAGTGGTTTACCTGTTTCTTGTTCAAATACTTGATAAAGATCATAGAAATCTTGATTGATGATAGGGGCAGTTGTGGGAGATTGTTCGTTTACCTCTAGCTCTTCTCTTTCTATATTGTCCTCTTCTTTTTTCTTCTTTACGTGACCAATTTGTGACAATGTCACACCATGTTCGGAAACTGTCACAGTTGATTGAGCTTTCTCCCTCTCTCTCTGTTTTGCTTTCCTTACTGCTGCCTGAGTCTTTGAGCCTATTCTAGTCATTGCACTAGGTAATTGAATTTCATCATCAGAAACTTGAACTAGCAAGTTCTTGCTTTTCAAAAATTCAAACACAATTGCAACCTTATCCTCAGGTTCATCTATTTCAAGTGCAAGCTCAGATATAAAGTCATCTTCAATACCATCAAAAAATAACGAACCACTTGTTTTTAAGCTTTTGAGCATTAATTCTAGATATATTGTGGTTAAGATATATCCATGTTCTTTTCTTTTTAATGCTCTAATTTCCTTTTGATCAAAAAAATCATGTTCTAGTTGGAGCCACCAATACCTTTTTTCTTCAGCCACTCAGCACCTCCTATTCAACTGACAAGAAATTGTATATATCACTTTTCCGATAATAAATCTTCTTGCTATTTTCAAAAGGTGATTGATATGATTTTAAACCACATTTTTCCCACTTGAGAATTGTAGCCTGTGAAATACCAAGCTTTTCCAAAACAACTTGCCGAGATACCAAATCCCAACCATCATTGTTTTGCCTTTCAAGTTCCAATCTCTTTTCCAAGTGTTTATCAACTTCATCTAGTATTTCTTTAAATGCATCATTTGATAACCAAGACATATTAATCCTCCAAATAAGTTGAAATCTTTTTATTATGTTCATCAGCAATAGAATGTAAAAAAGTATTAATTACACTCAATGTTGCATTTGCTGCATCTAAATCTGATCCATCAAGTGACATATCACTCACAATTAAAATGTCCTCAAGTTGATGCTTTAAAGTTAAATAGTCAACTAAAACTGAATTTTCTTGTTTTTCCATGTTAAAACTCCTTTTTATGTTCATTCATCATTTTTATATTATCCTGGTGTTCGGAAATAATACCTTTTAGTGCCATGCCAACAATATTTAGAGTTGCTGCCATCTTGTTAGGTGCACCATCTTCTTGCCCTAACTCAACTACATTCATTAAATCCTCAAGTTCAATACATAGACTTGAATATGACGCAATAATTTTATGTTCCATATATTCTCCACTTCTTTTTTTACCTGGTTTCATGTATAATAAATACATGAAAAGTTTTCTTAAACCCAATTTGAGAAAATCTCAAAACAAATCTTGCTTGCCTGCTTTATTTGTTTTTGTTTAATAAGTCATGTACTCCACTTCTAAATGCGTACATGGCTTTTTTAATACCCTTTTGCGAGCCATTCCATGACTTTAGCATAAATTGTATTTTTGACTTCACCACCCTTTGTAACTTTGCTATAAGTTACTTGAGTGATACCAATTTCAGCAGCTGCATCTTTTGCATTTAGCATCTGATCAGCTTGTTTCCGTCGAACAGCTTTAGCTTGATCCTCTGTTATCTTCATGTTTACTCCTTTCTGTAGATATAGTTTTCTATATCTTATTAAATATATAATATATAGTTTTTTATCTGTTGTCAACCGTTTTTTTATTTTTTATATATAAAACTATATTTTGTGTTATAATCAATAAAAAAGGAGCTGATATTAAAATGGAAGTTAATTTCAAAACTAGATTACAGGAACTAAGAAAAGCAAAAAGACTAACTCAGGAGGAGCTTGCAAATAAAATAAATGTTACTAAACTGACAATATCCAATTGGGAAAATGGAAAACATCAAATTAAAAGTGAGAAAGCACAAGAGATTGCTGATGTTTTTGATGTTAGTTTGCAATATCTTCTAGGTTATGACGTTCCAAAAAAAGCAATACCTTATGAAACTTATACTCCTAGAGAATATAATGCTTGGGAAGAATACAACGAGCTCGGACTTGATGAAACTGAACTAAAGTTTGAAATTTACGAAGAGCTAAGAAATAAACGAAACTTCAATAGTGTATTTCTTGAAATAATTTCAAACTACTCTTTATCAAATAAAGATGATCAAAAAGCAATTAGACAATTAGCAAAAACAACTGCAAAAGCCAATAGTGGTTACTCAGTCGGTTATAAAGATAACGATAAATAAAATTAATTTACATCATGTTAAAATACCAAACCAAATCTTGCTTGCCTGCTGATGGAAAGGTACAAAAACATGAATATAAAAGAAATTAAAAAGAAAAATGGAACAATCGTCTATCGTGCTAACATCTATCTAGGCACAGATCAAATTACTGGAAAAAGAGTCCGCACAAATGTCACTGCATCAACTAAAAAGGGTGTTAAAATCAAAGCCAGGGATGCAGTAAATGAATTCATCTCAAATGGATGCACTGTTAAACAAAAAGTCCAAATCAAAACCTATGAAGAACTTTTCAATATTTGGTGGGATAGTTACAAAAACACTGTAAAACCGAATACTAGACAAACTATGAAAGGCATTGTTAAACGCCATATTTTGACCGTATTTGGCGCTTATAAACTTAATAGGATAAATACCCCACTAATACAAACACAGGTCAATAAGTGGGCAAATATGGCGAATAAAGGGTTGATGGAGCATTTGCAAACTATCACTTACTGCAAAACTTAAATAATCGCATTTTACAATATGGAGTTGCAATGCAAGTAATCCCATCTAACCCCGCTCGAGATGTTCTAGTTCCAAGGAGACGACAAAAAGAAAAAGATAAGCTGAAATACCTGGATAATGAACAATTAAAAATCTTTTTAGCTTATCTTGATAGATTGGATCAATCAGAATATCAAACACTCTTTGACGTCACTTTATATAAGACATTACTTGCTACTGGATGCAGGATAAGCGAGTTGCTAGCTCTCGAATGGTCTGATATCGACTTTGAGAACTCTATCATAAAGATAAATAAGACTTTAAACAGATATCAAGAAACCAATTCACCAAAATCCAAATCAAGTGTTAGAAATATTGATATTGATAAGGCTACTCTATTGATGCTAAAACAATACAAAAATAGGCAACAAATCGAGGCTTGGCAACTTGGCAAAACGGAAACCGTTGTCTTTTCGGTTTTTATCACAAAATATGCTTATGCTACAAGTCTGAGAAAACGACTAGACAAACATTTTGAGAATGCTGGTGTCTCTAATGTCAGCTTTCATGGTTTTAGACATACCCATGCATCAATGATGATGAATGCTGGTTTGCCATATAAAGAGTTGCAACACAGACTTGGACATTCTACTCTTGCCATGACAATGGACACTTATTCTCACTTATCAAACGAGAACGCAAAAAAAGCAGTCTCATTTTTTGAAACTGCAATCGGTAATTTATAAGGGAGTCAGTTTTTCCCTAATTTTTTAGATAATTTTCTAAATTGGTAACATAAATGGTAACAAAATACAAAAACAACCGCTAGCATTTGCCTAGAATGCTTTAAAATCAATGTTTTTTAACACCTATTGATTGATTGTTTTATAAATCAAGCTTATAAACTTATATTTTTGTTTAAGTCCTTCCAATATGCTATCATTATTTTAGAAAATACTCGGAGGTAGATTGTGATGGATGACATCAGAAAAGTAATCGCAGACGCATATTATTTCCGCACAGCGGTTCGCGTCTATAATGACCAAAAAATCCCTGAAGAGGATTTAAATCTGATATTGGATGCCGCATGGCGAAGCCTTCTTCCGTAGGTCTAGAAGGTTGGCGCTTTGTGGTCTTAAATAATGAAGGCATCAAGAATGAAATTAAAGAATTTGCTTGGGGTGCTCAATACCAATTGGAAACGGCAAGCCACTTTATTCTCTTACTTGCTGAAAAAAATGCTCGCTATGATGGTGATTCCATGTATCAAAGTTTAGTCCGCAGGGGTATTACAGAAGGTGAGGGCATGACCAGTCGCATCAAAACTTACGAAGACTTCCAAAAACGCGACATGCACATGGCAGACAGTCCACGCGCCCTATTTGATTGGACTGCCAAACAGACTTATATTGCCCTTGGTAACATGATGACCAATGCAGCCCTTTTAGGGATTGACTCCTGCCCAATTGAAGGCTTTGATTATGAAAAAGTCAATAAAATTCTTGCCAAACATGGCGTAATTGACCCTGAAAAAGAAGGTATCGCCAGCATGTTATCCCTGGGATATCGCTTGCGTGACCCTCGTCATCCACAAAACCGTAAACCTCGAGAACAAGTTATCACCTATTTTGATTAAGGAAAAATTATTATGAAAGCATTACATACCTGTATTCGCGTTAAAGATTTAGAAGCCTCAGTCAACTTCTATACACAAGCATTTCCCTTTAAAGAAACACGCCGTCGTGATTTCCCAGACAAAAAATTCACCCTAGTCTACTTAGCCCTTGAAGGTGAAGAATATGAATTAGAATTAACCTATAATTACGACCATGAAGCCTACAATCTAGGAAATGGATACGGTCACATTGCCATAGGAAGTGACGATTTCCAAACTGACCACGACAAACATGTCAAAGCTGGGTATCCAGTCACTGATATTAAAGGCTTAACAGCAACATCTGCACCCTACTACTTTATCCAAGACCCAGATGGTTACAAAATTGAAGTCATTGATATAAGTAAAAAATAATTATTCTAAATAAAAATAAGACCTAGAAGTCATTCCTGATTTCTAGGTCCTTTTTTTATCTACTATTAATACTTTTCATAACCCGTTTGATGTCCCGGTCCTGCTCCTTACGTTTGAGGCTTTCGCGTTTATCGTAGTCGTGTTTTCCTTTAGCCAAGCCGATCAAAACTTTAGCAAAGCCATCTTTGAGATAGACTTTAAGTGGAATCAGGGTCATACCGCTACCTTTAAGCTCATTTTCTAAGCGCTGAATTTCTCTTTTTTTGAGTAATAGCTTGCGCGTTCTGTCAGGATCTTGGTTCCATATATTGCCATTTTCAAAGGGGGCAATATGGACATTGACCAACCAGGCTTCACCGTGCTTAATTTGGGCAAAGCCGTCCTTTAATTGAATACGTGCTGCGCGAACACTTTTAATTTCGGTTCCAGTTAAGACGATTCCAGCTTCAATGGTTTCGACAATCTGGTAATCATGACTTGCTTTTTTATTTTGTGCCAGTAAATTTCCCTGACCTTTTACCATAGCTTATCTGTTCCTTTTCTTTTTCTTCTTGGCCGCATCTTTATAAAAGGGTTTGTGTGAAGATGCTTGTTCTTTTCCTTTTCTAGCTGAGGAAGATTGCTTCTTTTTGTCTCTTGATTGTTGTGAAGCGGAGCCCTTTCGGCTAATCTCTGTAGCAGTCGATTTGCGTCTTCCTCTTCGTTCACCCTTATCTGGCTTAGCCAATTTTTCCACCACATCAAAATCACTGGCTAAGTATTCAAAATCAATATCGCCAGTTTCTTTGTCAGCTCTTACCAATTTGACTTGGATGGGTTGGCCGACCTTAAAGACTTTGCCTGACTTTTCACCCTGCAGACTCATGGTCCGTTCATTATAGTTATAATACTCTGGCAAGCTTGTAACATGGATCAGGCCTTCGATGGTATTTGGAAGTTCAACAAAGAGTCCAAATTTGACCACACTAGCCACGATTGCATCAAAGGTTTCGCCAACATGTTCTTCCATGTACTCCGCTTTTTTCATAGCTTCAACGAGTCGCTCAGCATCAATTGCTCGACGTTCTAATCGAGATGATGAGGTTGCTAATTCCGGAATAACTGCTGCAAAATGGTCACGTTTATCATCTGTTGCTTGAGTATATTCACGAATCATTCTGTGAACTAATAAATCGGGATAGCGACGGATTGGGCTGGTGAAATGGGTATAGTATTCTGCTGCCAAGCCGTAATGGCCGTAATTATGTTCTGAATAGCGGGCTTGTTGCATGGAACGAAGTAGCATCATATTAAGCACTTCTGCTCCAGGTTTGCCTTCTACTTTGGCCATGAAGTCCTGTAATGCTTCTTGACTAATCTTAGTAGCAGTCCCTTTGATTTGAATGCCGAAGACGCTAGCATAATCAATAAATTTTTGTAATTTTTCAGATTTGGGTTCTTCATGGACACGGTAAATGAATGGGTATTTGGCCCTTGAAAAATGTTCTGCCACACACTCATTGGCCGCCAACATAAAGGACTCAATCATCCGCTCAGCGATTCCCCGCGTACGAACAACGATATCAACCGGCATGCTTTATCATTGACGATAATGCGAGCTTCGGAAGTATCAAAATTGAGGGCGCCACGTTTAATCCGCATCGCCTCAAGAATCTTATGCAAGGCCACCATGTGGTCAACTGACTCTTTGATGGCCGCAAACTCATTCAAAGTCTCCTCGTCACCAGCAATCATATCATTGACTGCCGAATAAGTCATTCGGAAGGTTGTATTAATCACCGACTGACAAATTTGATGGTTAATGACGCGACCATTTTGGTCAATTTCCATGATAGCCGATTGGGTTAAACGGTCCACGTTTGGGTTTAAAGAGCAAATGCCATTAGACAAGCGCTCTGGCAACATTGGCACTACTCGATCAGTAACATAAACGGAGGTTCCACGGGCAATGGCTTCTTTGTCCAAAGCAGAGCCTTCAGTCACATAATAGGATACATCGGCAATATGAACTCCGAGTTCAAAATTACCATTAGCCAAAGGCTTGATATGAATAGCATCATCTAGGTCCTTAGCATCTGCCCCATCAATGGTGAAGGTAATTTCTTTGCGTAGATCAACCCGTCCCACTAAATCTTTATCAGATGGTGCATCTGCTATAGCATTAGCTTCCGCTAGAACTGCATCAGGAAATTCAGAAACAATATCCATTGATTCTAAAACTTCCAAGACGTCAATCCCGACATCCCCTTGGTGGCCAACGATATCACGAACATTCCCTACAAAATAGTCATGGCCACGCGTAGGGTATTTCTCAATATCAACCTTAATGATTTCAGTACCATCTAAGACAACAGGTTCTTTTTTAATATAAATTTTTTGTTGAACTTTCTGGTTTTTAGATTTAATATAACCAGCATATTTTGGCTTATCTTCATCCAAAATAAATTTTCCAACAACTGTTTTTAAGGCACGTTCAACAATTCCAACGACTTTTGCTTCAGCTGCTGTCCCTTTAAGACGATCAGCAGGCTTTTTAATAGCAACTTCTACTAAGTCACCATCGATAGCATAGCCGACATCATTGCGACCGATAAACATATCGTCTTCAGTATCACTAACTTGTAAAAAGCCAAAGCCTGCTTTATTGGCACGGAAAGTCCCTTGAACCGTAATCATTTTTTTCTCTTCACGTGGTTTACGTAGACTGATGCTGCCATCGTTATCAAAACGTAAGAGACGCTGACTTTCCATCTTGGATATTGCTTTGATTAAACTAGGGAAATTTTTTGCCCCAGCCATATCTAAAGCGGCAGCAATATCATTGATATTAGACTTGCCGTTTTCCTTTAGATAGTTAATAATATTTTCTTTCATAAAACCTAATTTCTATTTCTTTAAGTGTTTGATTGTCTGTTAATCTCATAAAAAAATGAGCTAGACTAACTCTGTCAAGCTCACTCTCTATTTACTTGATAAAACAGCAAGCACAAGTGCGATTGCTAGCCAGAAAAAGACTAGAATTGCTGTAAAGCGTTGCATAAATGCTTCAAAACCACGAGCTTTTGTCCGCTCAAATAAAGCTTCTGAACCACTGCTATCAAAAACATTACTGCTTGGGTTCTTTTGTGGTTGCATAAAGATAGCAATCACTAATAAAACTGATAAAACAAGCAATACTGTGAGTAGTAAGTTGTACATGTTTATTCCTCCACTATAGTCTTCTCATTTTAGCACAATAATCACTAAGATTCAACATGTAAGGTTACTTTTCTCTCTTTTGGACAATACTTGGGAACCTGAATTTTCTCAGGATGATTGGTCTTGTTTTTGCTGGTCAGATAATTTTTACTTCCGCACTCGCTACACTTTAAATTGATTTTAACTCTCACACAATATCCTTAACCTTAATATATTTTCGAAAATTAATAAAACACCAAACAAGATTGACCAAAACGATGGCACTTGTGACAAAGAAAACGGACCGATACCCTAAAAGGATAGCCACATTTGATCCAATGAAAGGACCGATGACTTGGCCAATATTCATAAACATTTGATTAAAGGAGAAAATCCGTGAAATGCCTTCTCGTGGTGTTATCCGAGTCAGCAAGGAATTAATACTTGGCATCAAAGCACCAACACCAAAACCATAGGCAAATCTAAGAAGGCCTAATTGTAAGCTAGTGGTTGCTAAAGCAGTAAAGAAATACATGATAAAACTGTAAAAGAGGGCCATCAGCAACATGCGATGATTACCGATTTTATCCCCTAGTTTACCTAAAGTTGAACTACTTAGCAAACTGGAAACACCCATTGCTGAAACAATCAGACCAGAAACAAACATCAGATTTTCAGTCTGACCTAAGTGCCTAATATACAAGGTCAAAATTGGGGCTACCGATTGAGCTGAAATCTGGATAATCATACTGGTTACAAAAAGACTAACCATGATTTTGCGACTCTTAACCCGTTTTAAAACTAAACGTGTAGGAACTACCTGAGCCTTGGTAATAGGTTGAAAATCTTCCTTAACAAAGAAAACGGTCATGACAGTACAAATCATGAGGATGAGACCCACTAAAAGAAAAACCATCCGAATCCCGAAGATTTCTGCTAAAATCCCCCCAATGAGGGGACCAATCAACATCCCCGCTGTCACGCCAGTACCTAGCGTTCCAAGCGCATAACCAGTCTTATCACGGGGAACTTGACTGGCAATCATGGCCGTCGAATTTGGGACATAGCCTGCAAAAACACCATTTAAAAGCCTTAAAATAATCAGCCAATGGACATTGGGAATAAAGGCTAAGCCACCCATAGTAAAGGTCATCATTAAGGCAGCACGAACCATCATCGGTTTTCGACCATAGCGGTCCGCTAAGCGCCCCCATATGGGAGCAAAAACAGCCGAAGCAAGGGCAGAAATAGCTACTGCTAGCCCTGCATACCACTCCACTTGATCCTTCGCAACACCTAAGTTCTCGACAAAAAGGGGCATAAAAGGCATGACAAGCGAAAAGCTTGCCCCAGTAAAAAAGGTACCGAGCCAAGCCACTTTCAAATTTTGTTTCCAATTTACGGTTTCTATTACATTCTCATCAATAAGACTTCACTTCTTTCCAAAAAACTGCTTTTACTATTATAACATATTTTTCACAAAGAATTAAGGGGCTTTCAAATCCGTTATGGAACTGAGCTTTCCAACTAATAGAAAGGAAATTTCAGGAAATAATGATTCAACTACAGTTTCTTGTATACTGACAAATTAAGGCCAATGAACAGTTGTAATGCATTCTGATTACTGACAAAAAGTAAGAAAGATTTATTGTCAAACCTATTATTTACTTAAGTAGTAAAACACATAAACCATTTATAAACTAAAACTTAAGAAGAGAAACAAATAAACTGATTATCACCTATTATTTCAAAGAAAAATTAATAAACCTTCTATCACCTATTATTTACAAATGAAAACATTATATAATTTTTTTATCACTTACTTACGAAGGGAACCTAGTAAGCCTCGAACCAATTCACGACCAATGGTTCTAACTGCGGTGCTAATAAAGGCATCGGTCGCTTTTTCAACAACGGTTTTTCGGGGACGTCCTACCGAACGCCGCGCTGCGCGGTCTGCCTCTGCTTGCTCTTTAGCAGCTTCTTTTGCGGCTTTTTCTCTTTCCTTAGCTAATTCAGCCTCCTTGGCAGCTGCTTCTTCTCCCAAAACTTTGGTTGCCAGTTTTTCGTAGGCTGATTCCCGGTCGATGGTCTGACTGTATTTGCTTTGGAAGGGTGACGCTTGCACTAAGCTTTGCAATTCCCCATCCGTCAAAACATCGAAAGAACTCTTAGGTGGCATGACAAAGGCTCGTTCCACTATACTTGGTTGTCCTTTGTCATTTAAGGCCGAAATGAGGGCCTCGCCGACTTCTAATTCTGTAATTACTGTGGCGACATCCAGTTCTGGATTTTGGCGGAAGGTATCGGCAGCAACGCGGACGGCTTTTTGTTCTTTAGGGGTATAAGCACGGAGGGCATGTTGGACCCGGTTTCCTAATTGAGCAAGGACTGTTTCTGGTAAATCCAATGGATTTTGGGTAACAAAGAATATCCCCACACCTTTTGAACGGATTAAACGAACAATTTGTTCTACTTTTTCAAGGAAAACTTTTGGTGCATCATTGAAAAGTAAATGCGCTTCATCAAAGAAGAAGACCATTTTTGGCTTGTCAATGTCTCCAACTTCTGGCAACAACTCATATAATTCAGATAGCATCCAAAGTAAGAAAGTGGTATATAAGGTTGGCGAGTTAAATAATTTTGTGGCATTTAAAACATTGATAGCACCTTGACCACTAGCTACATCCAACTGAATAAAGTCAGCAAGTTCCAAAGCTGGTTCACCAAAGAAGAGCTCTGCTCCTTCTTGTTCCAAGGTTAATAAACTTCGTTGAATGGCACCAATAGATTGTTTTGCAATATTTCCATATTGACCAGAATAATCACTGGCGTGATCAGAAACTTCTTTTAGGATTGCCTGCAAATCTTTAAGATCAATGAGTAACCATCCACGTTCGTCAGCAATCTTAAAGACAATATTTAATACACCAGTTTGGGTATCATTTAAATCCAGAAGGCGTGACAACATGAGAGGTCCCATTTCAGAAATGGTTGTTCGAACTGGTTGACCTTTTTCTCCAAAAACATCCCAAAGCCGAATAGGGAAGGCTTGGGGACTATAGTCTGTAATCCCTAATTTATCAAGTCTAGCTTGCAATTTGTCATTGACTTGACCTGCTTTTGCTAGGTTAGATAAGTCACCTTTAATATCTGCTAAAAAGACTGGCACGCCTGCCAAGCTCAATTGCTCTGCTAAGACTTTCAAGGTAACCGTTTTACCTGTCCCTGTTGCTCCCGCAATTAAGCCATGACGGTTGAGCATGTTTAATTGAAACTCAATGGGGGTTTTTCCTTTTGCAATGGTAATTGTTGCCATAACGACCTCTTTCTCTCACCGGAAATACCGATGGTTAAACACTTCTATTTTTTTCATTATATCACATTATAGGGAAAATCAATTCTGCTAGCCACTGGCCATTTCGTCCTTGTTTAGCTGAGGAAATAGCTTAAAAAGGCAGTCCAAACTGAGCTGCATAGCCCATCCTACCCCAAAAGCAAAAAGCAAGGTGCCCAGACCTAAGGTCCCTCCCAAAAAGTAGCCTAAAAGGGAGACCGTTCCTTCAATCAAGGTGCGGACAATGGCCACGCGCCAACCAAGGACATAACACAAACCAACTAAGAGACCATCTCGAGGACCCGCCCCCTTATGGGATGTCAGGTAGAGAGCAGAAGCTATCCCTACGATGATGACGCCCGCTATGGTCAAGCAAACACGACTGATAAGGCTTGTCGGAGTTTCAAAATGGCTGACCATCTGACCAATGACAAAAGCAATGACGATAATATTGAGGACCGTCCCTAGACCTGGCTTAATATGAAGAGGAAACCAGAGAAAAAGGATTAGACTGCTGATAATAAAAGTCATCCAGCCCAGGTCAATTTGAGTCGTCTGGGAAAGGCCAGTCGATAAAACAGTCCAAGGTGCAGAACCTAAATTGGCAATAACCAGAAAAGACTCGCCAACTCCATATAGAATTAAGCCTAGAATCAGAACAAGAATGGAAAGTGGCTCAAGAGACCAGTAGGATTTACCTGTCCAAGGAGTCATGGGTATCATTTTTTTCAAGACTTATCCCCCTTATTAAGCTCATTCAAAGCCTGATCAATTTGCTGATAAAGGCAGGTAAATCACCACTATTATCAAAAATCCGGTCAGCAAATAGCTTTTTATCCTCTAAAGGTATCTGACTGGCTAAGCGTACTAGCGCTTCCTCCTCAGAGTAATTGTTACGAGCCATTAAACGGCTGACTTGGATATCTTTTGGCACATAAACTAACCAAATAGCGTCAAACCAGTCTTGATAGCCCAACTCTATTAATAAGGGAATATCCATGAAAAATGTTATCTCAGTCGCACCCAAGCTAGCCTTAGCCTTTTCCAATTCTTGGTGGATAATCTGATTTTGAATCTTGGCAGAGAGGTCCCGATTTTCTGGACTCGAAAAAATCATGGCAGACAACTTAGGTCTATCCAAATTCCCATCCTCAGCCAAAATATCTGGGCCAAAGTTCTTTACCAAAGCTTCATATAGACGACCACCCTTAGCCTGCAAATCATGAACAACCTGGTCCGCATCTATCACTTGATAGCCGGCCTGACGCACTTGTTTCACTAAAGTTGATTTACCCGAGGCAATACCCCCAGTGATTCCAATAATTGTCATAATTTTTGACACTTGGGACAAAAATGCGTCCCTCTCCCTCCAACTTTTATTTTCATAATTTCTGTACCACAACGCGGACAAGGAGCTCCATTTTGGCCATACACTTGCAAATAATCCTGCATAGACCCATTCATCCCAAGGGTATTTTGATAAGTCCGAATGGTCGAACCACCTTTGTCGATGGCAAAATTCAAAATAGCGATAGTCTGGTCGTGAATGCGTTTGATCTCAGCTTTCTTTAATTCTAAAGCCGGACGTAAAGGATGAACTTTTGCCGCCCAAAGAACCTCATCCACATAAATGTTACCCAAACCAACCACTAATTTCTGTTCCAAAAGCAAAGGTTTGATTGGTTTTTTGGATAATCGCAGAGCAGTCTCAAAAGCTTTCAGCTTAAACTCATTTTTGGTCGGCTCAGGACCAAGCTTTCTCTGACTGAAGTACATATCAAGCCCATCCCGAGCGAGCAGTTCCAGGGTGCCGAATTTACGCACATCCTGATAAACCAAAGTTGAGCCATCCGTAAAATGGAAAAAGAAATGAAAATGCTTATTTTGCGGAATCCCGCCCTCAAAAAGCAAGTACTTACCTTCCATGCGCAGGTGAGAAATCATGGACAAATCACTAAAATGAAAAATCAGATACTTGCCACGACGACTAATAGAAAGAATTTCTTGACCTATCAAATCGCCTGCAAAAGTGTCCGGATTAGAAGTAATCATCTTAGGCACATTTACAGATACCGATTTGACCACTTTCCCAATAACTAATTTTTCCAAGCCCCGACGAACTGTCTCAACCTCAGGTAATTCAGGCATGATTCCTCCTTATTTAAGTCATTATTTTTGAATCCAAAATGTTAAAAATGAGTCTCTTGATTACAATCATTTGGGATTAATATCGCCTAATACCGAAATGACATTATACATCTATTATAACACGATAAATGGAGAGCTGAGAAATGAAAAAGGCAAGCCACATATGTGATGACTTGCCTGTTTTTGCGTGGCATAAAAATATGACTAATAACCATAGCGGATATTGGAAATCGCCCGCAATTGTTTCAAATAATCAGATTCTTGTGGTGTCATGGAAATCTTTTCTTCTATAAGAACTGAAGCAAGTTCAACATTCAGCCGACTGAGAATTAAAGGCACCGAAATCCCATTTGATTGCAGTTCATCACGGTATTGACGCAATACTTTAATAAAAGTCTGACTAGGATTATTCCCTTTTAAATGCGAAGCTATCAACAATTCAAGAATTGTCACTGCTTCTTCTTTTCTATCTTTACCACCTGAAAACCATTTTAAATCTGACATAGGTTACTCCTTTTTAAAGATATAAATAATTATTTTTTAACAAAATTAATTTATATTAATTTAATATTAATTATTTTATCACTATTTTTGTTTTTTGCAATATTGATTCATTTTATATTAGGATAAATAGTAAACTCTATTACTCTATACACTATTTTTTTAGATTTTCTAGTTTAACGACTAACAAACAATTAATTTTTTATTTGTTTACCCTTTATCATTTTGTAAATAATGATTAGTAAAGATACAGTCAAAAGAATTCTTATACCATTTAACAGAATAATATTTTGATAAAAACTGTTTAGTAAAAATCCATTTTCCGAAGATAGATTCATTAAATTTTCCTCAAAATGACTAGTTGAAATATTGAAAATTGTAAGAAATTCGTTGACGATTCCTTTGGGAAATATTTGCATAATAAAGCCGGGTGCAAAGTAATATAAAACAACAATTCCAAAAGTTGTTAACGTATTTTTTGTTATACTAGATATAAATAGACAAATACTAAGAAGAAAAATCAAACCCACAAATTGTGTCAAACAGAGTTGAATACAAACTTCTAAAAGATTCATTTTTATCGGAAATGCCATAATATTTAAAAATGAATTTATCCAATATAGATTACACTGAACACTTGTGTCCCATCCCGAAAAACCAAAAGATTTTCCAAAAATAAATAAAACTATACCTAAAGTAACTGAAAACAGTGATATTCCAACCAAATAAACAGACACCATTTTTGATATCGTTAATTTATTTCTACCATATTGAGTAGTTAGCAGTATATCATCAATTCCCTTCATACTATCCCCAGAAAATACGGGAGAAGTAATAAATAATGTTGACATTACAATGATTAAAAAAAGTGAATTTAAGGCTAAAAATAGTGTATTCCATGAAACAAAGTTCCCCAACTTCAATTTTTCAACAGCCAATTTAGCGCCTAATTTATCAAAATTTCTTATTTTTACATTTTTAAACTTTTGAATATTTTTACTACCGTGTATTTTCACAAGCTTATCAGTTGGATTTTCCACAAACTGATAGATAACCATATGAGAAAAAACATCGAATATTCCTTTTTTATCTAAATCAGGAGCTTTTTGAGTATAGTCCTCAAAAATATCCTGAATTTGTTTTTTTCTCAAGTAACCAGAATGTTGATTTGCAATCTTTGTATTTACCCTAATAGCTTCTATGCCATGAATTGGGTTACTTTTAGAACCTGCCATCTGACCAGAAAAAAATGTCATGTTGAGGATCCCAAACATGACAACAAATGCTAAAAGAATTGTACTAATTGCTATTTTATTCCTAATTAACTTTCTAAGTTCAAAAGATATTAAACTAAACATTCTACTTCCCTTCCCTAAAATAGTAAAGATAAAGATCCTCTAAATTTGGTACACATAACTTACTTTCAAAACAAGGCTCATTTTCGCTAAAGATACGAACAAGTGTTTTGTCATCAACTGTTCTCTCACTAATCACTTGCTTTGAGTCAATAATATCTGAAAAATGATCGGAAGTTACTGTAATCTCCCAAACCTTACCTTCTAAAATTGAAAGCAAGCTATCTTTCTCACCATGATGTACTATTTTACCAGACTTAAGAACAATGATTTCTTTTGCAATTGATTCAACATCAGAAACAATATGAGTTGATAATATGATAATTCTTTCTCTTCCCAATTGAGAAATTAAATGTTTAAATTTAATTCTCTCCTTTGGATCTAAACCAACTGTCGGTTCATCAAAAATCAATATCTTCGGATTGTTAATTAATGCTTGAGCAATACCCAATCTCTGTTTCATACCACCAGAATACGATGAAATTCTTTTATTTCTTACTTCGTAAAGGCCAACTTCATGTAATAATTTCTGAGATTCTATTTTACAATTTTCTTTTTTTACTCCCTTTAATCTTGAAATGTATTCCATAAACTCCAAACCTGTAAAGCCTGGGTAATAAGAGAAATGTTGTGACAAGTAACCTATTTCTTTATAATATTTAACTGGCAGTTTTCCGTTAAAGGTTATTTTTCCACTATCTGGTTTTGAAAGATGACAAATTATCTTCATTAATGTTGTCTTTCCAGCTCCATTTGCTCCCAATAATCCATAGATTCCATTTGTAAAGGTGAATGACAGCATATTTATCACTCTTTTTGATCCATACTGTTTACTTAATCCATTTATTATTAATTCATTCATCGTAATTCCTTTCAAAAATTTCAGAGCCAGCTTAAAAGCTGACTCCGAAAAATATTATTCTAGTCATGCATTACAGAACACGTAACTCCTTTATGAATTTTTTCATAAGCTCGTGCATTATTTTTAGCAGTATTGCTGAATGCATGCCAATTGCTGGTAAATCCGTCACTGCAATGCCAACGATATCCTGCTCCACCCTTGATTTCAGTAAGATTTTCATCAGAAATTTGAGTGAATTGATCAAGTAAATGTAAATTCATATAAAATACCTCCTTTATTTATTAATGTGTGTCGCGATCACAATTCTAATATACCATTTAAATTGACGTGATATTTTTAGTTTCCTGAAAAGTTAGTTTTCTGCCTGAACAGAAAAGTGAAAAAAATCTTAAATATTACTTACATCATTTTAGGCACAAATAGCACTTTTTAAGCTTGTTAAATTTCTATTTTATTATTTTTGTCAAAATAGAATTATGATTAATAAAATTTCAAAAAAATATCGTCAATCGTATACTTTTCAGATTGAAAATAAAGATTGTGGTGTTGCAGCTCTATCCTCCATTATTAAATACTATGGTTCCTTTTATTCATTAGCAACTTTAAGAGAGTTAGCTCAAACTTCAAAAGATGGAACTAGCGCTTTAGGCATAATAAAAGCAGCTGAAAAAATTGGATTCGATACATACGTAATTAAAGCTAATCAAAGTCTTTTTAAAATCAAGGATTTAGAAACACCATTTATTGCTCATGTAATCAAGGATCGTAAACAATTACATTATTATGTTGTCTATGAAATTCAACATAACTACTTAGTTATTGGTGATCCTGACCCAAATAAAAAAATATTTAAAATGGAACTTACAACATTTTTAAACGAATGGACTGGTGTAACAATATTTTTAAAACCAAATGGAAAATACAATGTTTTCAAAGAAAGAAATGCTGGTCTCTTCTCTTACTTTCCAATAATCATAAAACAAAAGATTCTAATTCTTAAAATAATATTTTCTAGTTTGATGATCTCCTTTATAAGCATCATCGGTTCTTTCTTTATACAGCAATTAATCGATTATTATATTCCAAATAAGTTACTCAATCAATTAGAAATAATCACTCTTAGTCTTATTACTTCTTACATTATTCAACAATTCTTCTTTTTTTTCAGAGACTATTATTTAGCCCAACTAAATCAGAGACTAAGTTTTGATATAGCATTTTCTTATCTAAGGCACATATTAAATCTTCCGCTAAATTTTTTTGACACAAGACAAACAGGTGAAATTACTTCTCGTTTTACAGATGGTAATATTATTATAGAAGCACTAGCTTCAACAATATTATCTTTGTTTCTAGACATTTCTACAATTTTTATTGTCGGAACATTCTTGTTTTTTCAAAATAAACAACTTTTTGCTGTTACACTCTTATCAATGCCCATTTATTGTATAATAATTAGTTGTTTTATTAAGACTATTGACAAACTAAATAAACGAGTATTTGAAGCAAACGCTTCTTTAAATTCTGCAATTATTGACGACATTAATGGAATAGAAACAATAAAATCATTAACTGCTGAAAGTAAATGCCTTAAACAAATTAAAACACAACTTCAATTATATTTATTAGAAATTCTCAAGTTAAATAAAACATCAACAATCCAAAGTTCTTTAAAACAAACAACGCATTTAGTATTAAACGTAGTTATTCTATGGTTTGGTTCAAAACTCATTATTAATGATCTAATGTCCATTGGACTACTAGTCGCTTATACAAGTTTATTAGTTTTTTTTACATCTCCTTTAGAAAATATTATTAATTTACAGTCAAAAATTCAATCAGCAAAAGTTGCCTCTTGTAGAATGAAGGAAGTATTTAATGTAAAAGCAGAGAATAACAAGCATGACGAATCTCGCCATCAGCTTGGCTCAATACAAACAATTTCATGTCAAAATCTAACACTTAATATTGACAATTCTAAAGCCATATTAAAAGATATCAATATAACAATTACAGCAAATGAAAAAATATGTTTTGTTGGTCCAAGTGGTTCAGGTAAAACAAGCTTAGCAAAATTATTCGTTAGGTTTTATAAACCAACATTCGGAACAATTTCAATTGATAACTGCCCTATTTCAAAAATCAACTTAGTTAAGCTTCGCCAAAATATTCACTATCTCCCGCAGCAAGTATATTTGTTTAAAGGTACTATATTAGAAAACTTAACTTTCGGAGCCGAACAGATAATCAATTTTGAAAAAATTAAAAACATCTGTAAAATGATTTGTATTTATGATGAAATACAGAGTTTACCTCTTGGATTTAATACAGAAATATCTGATTTTTCAGGACTTTCTGGCGGACAGAAACAAAGAATAGCCCTTGTACGTGCTTTATTGACTGAATCACCTATATTAATCCTAGATGAAGCTACTAGTGGATTAGATCAACTAACAGAAAAAAGAATAATAGATTACTTATTAACATTAAAAAATAGAACTATCATTTTTATTGCTCATCGAATCAGCATTGCAAGAAAAGTTGATCGGATAATAGTATTTAATCAAGGAAAAGTTATTGAAGAGGGTACCCATTCGGAACTATGGAATAATGAGCAAAGTTCATATCACAAATTATTTCATGATGAATTATAGTCTTACAAAAATACCCTAATTCATTCTTTGAGAAGCAGTTTTATTCTCAATAAATGAATTAGGGAAGTTTTATTCATTAGTTGTATTTCATAAACTTTACCAGTTTATGAATTTTTGATTTTGAAATGTAACAGACTAATCCCGTTCTAAAATATAAAATTCGGTCTTTTAAATCAATTTTTATAATGTTTTCTGGATTAACTAGAAATGAGCGGTGACATTTTAGGAGACGTTGATTTTGCTTAATAACCTGTGTTAAAGTACCTTTAAATTCTAATTTATCATAAATGGTATGAAGAATAAGCCAATGAGATTTTGGCGAAGTTTCAATAAAAAGAATAGTTGAATATGGTACTTGTATTCTCATTTTGGAACCGAAAAATATAAAGTCATCATTACTTCCATTAAATGAAACAATTCGATTTATTTGTTTTAAAGCCAACTCTATTCGTATCAAAAAATCAGTTTTACTCATTTTTTTTGAAATATAATCAAGAACCGAAAGTTGATTTTGAAATAATAATGAGAAACAATTTGTTTGGAACGTAACAAAAATAATATGTGCATATGGGTCCATTAATCTGATAGATTTTGCCACTTCAATTCCTTTATATTGTTCCCCTTCTATAGACATCTCTAGAAAAAAAAGTTGGTGCCCTCCTCTTTGAGTAACCGTTCTTAATAACTTATTAGAGTTGGAAAAAGTCTCAATATCTAGTAAATGCCAATTATTTTGCTCACAGATTTGTTGGACGATATTTACTAACTTCCATTGTTGATAAATATCTTCATCTAGAATGTAAATTTTCATCTTAACCTTTCTAATATCATGTTCATCTATAAAACGATTTCATCCAATAACTGAAATACTATACTTTATATCCTTATATTTATTTTTTTCTTTCTGCTTTATAGCTTCTCCATAACAAAATATTACATTGCTAATAAGTACAATAATAGTGTTAATATTTTTCCGAAACAATTTTCCCTTCTTTCACATGATAGATTGTGTCACATAAATCGTCTATATCACTTACATAATGAGAAGTCATGATGACAAACCCTTTTTCTTTATGCTTTCTTATGAGTTCTTTAGTGATATCAACACTTTTAGTATCAAGTGCATTCATAGGTTCATCCAAAATCAGAATTTCTGGATTATCCATAAAAGCTTGAATAAGAAGCATTTTCTTTCGAGTTCCAAGGGACAAATGCTTATAAAGTGTATTCTTATAGTTTTTAATTTGATAGAGATTTATCCAATAATCTAAATCAATACACTGACTGTTTGGACATATTTTTTTAATCAAGTTTAAGTTCTCTTCTAGGGTCAGATGGCTGATAAAATCTTGATTCCCAAGAACTAAGCCTGCATGTAATAATGTTGAATCATTTTGTCCAATCTTTATTCCATCTTGAATGACAGTTCCATGATCTAGTCTTATTAACCCTGAAAGAGCTCTTAATAGCATAGTTTTTCCTGAACCATTTATACCTACTAATCCATAGACATGATAATTCGAAAATACTAAATTAATATTATTTAATATTGTCATTTGGCCTTTTCGTAAAATACCGCCTTTAATTTCTAGCAAATTGATACCTCCAATAAACATTCAATAATAGGTGAAGAAAAATGACAAATAATAAAATAGCAATCTGCTTAACTAGGATAAACCGAAGCAATATTTCTAAACAAATTGCTATTAATACGAGAACATTGTTTGAAATATAATATGTAATTAAAAAATAGCAAATACTATCTACGAAATACCATGTCAGTAATAAGAAAGTTAAGTTTAGGATCTGTTCTATATCCTGAAATAATACCAACGTAATACTATAAATACAAATAACTTGAAGGATGAATTCCTTTAAATACAAACTTGTTAGAAGTCTATAAATAGAAATCTGAAACCTTTGATGATTATTACAATGAGCTCGAATCATTGTCTTTATACCAATAGATAATTCAGCCATAAATGCATATGTTGTTAAAAAACTTGTAACAGATAATCCTAAAATCATAACTAGTTTAAGAAAACTAAGCTCTTGACCATTTAGCGAAATAAATGGATTAATTAATTGAGAGGCGACTAAACTAGCAATATCTGAATGTGAAAACTCGTTATAGTGAGTCAATAAAAGATAAGACATCGATAATGTCGTGATAAATTTAGTGATGTAATAGGGGAGTTTATATAATTTCATATGAATTTTTATATTTTATGATTAAAAAGATGATAGTACATGGTAAATAGGAAGAAAAAACTTGCCACAAAGTAATATCCCCATAAGATGTCATCATAATATGAGTCATTGGAACTAAGTAAAAGGGAAGAAAGCTATATAAAATTGGTGCAGTTCCCCACATAAATAGAAGATAAACTAGTGCTGATTTTGTAAAATTATTAAAATAATCAATTATATTAAATATTAAGAATGACTCTACTAAAAGTGCACAAGACTTCACAAAAAAATAATAAATCAGATATCTAATGGTATTGCTACCAAAAAAAGAAAGAATAGAATTGTTATTAAAATAATATTCAATTCCACTTAAATCAAATCTGCCAATTTCTTTTGAAACAGTAATGATAAAGGCTAAAATAATTGTAAAAATAAATACACTTAGTAAGGCTAACATAATCTTTAGTTTTTTTACTGAGAGAGAATAGTATAGTGTCCTTCCCAAATAATAACGACAATACCTATTTTTTAGGTAATAATAAGCATTTCCAATAAAAATAATTAACAAGGGAAACAAAAAAGCTTGGTAAAAATTATACTCAAAAAGGGTATTATTTAAAGATAAAAGACCATAAAATATTTTTAGCTTTACCGATACTCCTTGAATTTTGGTAATATCTGCAGCACTGTCATCAAAAGTCAAGATATGAATGAAAGCTTGATTATAGATTAATAAAATAAATAGTAAACAGATCAAGAGATATGTTTTTTTTATATGGCAATAATTTTAGCGTAATCATTTTTTCTCCTTTAGAATATCGGGAATAACAAATATTTTATTTTATTAAATCAATTTATTTTGAATCTGGAGACCAACTTCCATCTATAAAGAAACCTTTATCCCAGAAGTTTTCTCTAGCTAAGTTCAAATTATAAATATAATTACTTTTCGCAAAGTTCGTGTAAACACCCCTCTGACCAGTCCAGGTCATATCGATATCACTTCTTTTAACACCTTGAGAATTTGCCAAGTAATGTTTAACTCGAATCTGCGGGTTCTTTGAATCTAAGTTGACAACATAATAACTATCGTTCATCTTTTGCAAATATCCTGTTCCAGTAAATGATGGAGTGATTCGAAAATTTGATAATTGACCAATTTGTCTTGCACCAGCAAAGACACTATTTGTTGTAGCAAAAATGCTTGCTAACAATAAAAAGAGACTTATCTTACGTTTAATCATAAACACCTCATTTCTGTTCTTTTGTTATTCCCTTAACTATCAATTCGAAAAAAATTTAATAAAATGAGTTTTTTATCATTTAATGAGTAAAAACTATTTTATCATGAATCGATTTTTTTGACTATAAGACAAAAAATTCAACAAAAAAAACACAAGCTTTCAGCTGTGCTTCTCTTTATTCTTACCACCCTAATTTAAAAGTGTTGTAAAAGTATTCCTTTAACATCAGCCTGTGTTTGTCTGACATATTAATTAGAGAATCAATGTCCTCTTTTGAAAAGAATTTTAATTTTAGAGTCTCTTCGTTACTAAAATCGGTAATTTCTATACTCGACTTTGCTTTGACTTCATACAAAAAGACTATTGTTTGGACTTGATCGCCATTGGGGTAAACTTCACTAAAATTACTGTAGACATTGAGAAAACGGCTTGCCTCAACTGGAATGCCAGTCTCTTCAAAAAATTCTCTTTGACAAGTATCAACAGTGCTCTCACCTAATTCCATGGCCCCGCCTGGTATTGCCCATGTTTTTTTATCTCCCCTTAATTGGAGTAATATCTGTCCTAGTTCATTTTCTAAAATACCACCTGCAAAGGTCATGATGACTTTATCATGACCAACTTTTGACCGCAGATAAGAGATATAATCTTTTTCCATCTTTGCTCCTTATATAAAAATACCTTTAAGCCGACTAGACTTAAAGGTAACTTCATTTTTCAAATTCTAACCAAGAGACTTTTAATGCGACATCTAATTGTTGCATTAATAGTCCACTGGATATTCTTCTCACTTTCCAATTTCTTGGTTCGAACCTAAAAAAGTCCACTGGACTTTCTTCTCACTTTCCAGTTTCTTGGTTCGAACCTAAAAAAGTCCACTGGACTTTCTTCTCACTTTCCAGTTTCTTGGTTCGAACCTAAAAAAGTCCACTGGACTTTTTTAGTATTCTTTTTGATTATAACCAAAGTCGGCTAGGTCTAGTTTTTTGTCGCGCCAGTTCTTTTTGACTTTGACCCATGTTTCTAGGTAGACTTTGTCACCTAACATGAGTTCGATGTCACGGCGGGCCATTTTGCCGATTTTCTTGAGCATGGCTCCTTGTTTACCGATGATGATCCCTTTTTGGCTGTCACGTTCAACCATGATGGTTGCACGAATATGAACTTTATCGGTGTCCTCATCACGTTTCATGGATTCTATCACTACTGCGACTGAATGGGGGATTTCCTGTTGTGTTAAGTGTAACACTTTTTCTCGGATCATTTCTGAGACCAAGAAGCGTTCAGGGTGGTCTGTTATCTGGTCAGCTGGGAAATATTGGAAACCCTCTTCTAGGTTGTCTGTTAATAACGACATAAGAGTTGGTATATTGTTGCCCTCTAAAGCTGAGATTGGAACAATTTCCTTGAAGTCCATTTGACTTCTAAAGTCATCAATTTGTTCTAAGAGTTGATCTGGATGGACTTTGTCGATTTTATTAATAACAAGAATAACGGGAATCTTAGCATTTTTAAGACGTTCCATGATCATTTCATCGCCTTTTCCACGCTTTTCGTCTGCTGGAACCATGAAGAGGACGGTATCAACCTCCCTTAAGGTACTGTATGCAGACTCGACCATGAAGTCGCCAAGTGCTGTTTTGGGTTTGTGAATCCCCGGTGTATCAATGAAGACGATCTGCTCTTCTTCTGTAGTGTAGATACCCATGATTTTGTTACGGGTTGTTTGTGCCTTATCACTCATGATGGCAATTTTTTGCCCCATAACATGGTTCAAAAAGGTTGATTTTCCGACATTTGGTCGGCCAAGAATGGCTACAAAGCCTGATTTAAATGACATAGTTTCTCCGGTTTCTAATGTTTAAAAGATTAGCGCCCATATTTTTGGTGCAAAAATGATTATTCCTGTGATGACAGCATATAAAGACATGACTAAAACAGCCCCTGCTGCCATATCTTTTGCTTTTTTTGCTAACATGGAAAAGTGATAATCACTAGCCAAATCAACAACATTTTCAACAGCTGAATTGACAATTTCCAAGGCGATAACTAAAAAGATGGCTAAAAAGAGGAATAACCATTCAATGGCTGAAATTCTTAGTAAGATTCCTGCTAGAACTGCCACCAAGGCTGATAAAAGATGACTTTTGAGGTTGCGCTCCTCTTGCACCGCAGTCACAATTCCAGTCAATGCAAATTCTAAGCTTGAGGTGACCGTTCTATTTTTCCATTTACGTTGGGATTTATTGTCTTGTAAGGCCATAAGCAGTCAAAATCTCTTCCTGTAGTGTGAACATTTCTTTTTCTTCTTCTGGCGTGTAATGGTCGTAACCATTAATGTGTAAAAATCCGTGAACAGCTAGAAAGCCCATTTCTCTTTCAAAAGAATGACCATATTCTGCAGCTTGTTCTCTAGCTTTATCGATTGAGATGAAAAGTTCTCCAATATAGCGTCAAATTCTGCCAGCATCTCTGCAAGTTCAGGATTTTCTGCCAATTCACTTTTCTCAAATAGAATTGGTTTTTCAGGTTTATATTCCAAAGAAATAACATCCGTTGGACGATCAGTATTCCGATATTCCAAGTTTAATTCATGACTACGTTCATTGGTCACGAAAGTCACAGACATTTCTTTTTCTTCTTTACCGGTTTTTTTTGCAGCAAAGTCGAGCAAATCTTTTGTTTGCTCCATAATCTCTTGCGAAACCAATCCAGTTTCGTCAATCATCTCGATATACATAAAATCTTCTTTCAATTGCTTTTGTCAGTCCATTATACCATAAGACGAGTTAAAAAGGGAGTTTTGCTTAGTTGCCAAAGGTTACTGGGTTACTGGTTCAAATTGACAACTATGCAACACTTCTATTTCAACAACTGTGCCACGCGCTTTTGTAGTTGAGGAACCACTTGATCTTCAAACCAGGGATTCTTCTTCTGCCAGATTTGATTGCGTGGTGAAGGATGAACCAAAGGAAAATAGTCAGGCAGATAATCCTCAAAGTGCTTGACCGTTTCGGTTAAGTTTTTCTTCTTGGATTTACCCAAATAATAATTTTGAGCATACTGACCAACTAAAATCATTAGCTCCAGTTCTGGCAGAGTTTCTAAAATAGGCTGATGCCATTTGTCCGCAAATCCCTTACGTGGAGGTAAATCTCCTGACCTGCCTTTACCAGGATAGTAAAAATCCATAGGCAATATGGCAAACTGATCCGAATGGTAAAAGGTATCGTTGTCAACACCTAGCCACTCCCTTAATTTAAGACCACTCCGGTCATTCCAAAAAATCTTAGTTTCCTGAGCAATGATACCAGGAGCCTGACCAATAATTGCAATCTTTGCGGCTTTAGGTGCTGAATAAAGGGGTTCGATGCCCTGCTCAGTGTATTGCTTATTCTCCCTATCATCCATAATAGCTTTGAAAATCTTATCCATTGGGCATTCCTTTCTGTTTATTGAGATTAATGTCCTAGTTTAAATTCGCCTGAAAAAAATTCTTCTATGATGACTTGATGTTGCCTAGTTGCTAGTTCAAGCATTTTTATATCATCTTTCGAAAAGAAAGCTAATTCTAAGGTTTCATCATTTTTTATGCCATGAATATCAAAAGGGGAGGTTGATTTTACTTCATAAATAATTCCTACAGTCTGTGCCTTATCTCCATTTGGAAAAATTGTTTCGAAATTTGTATAAACATTGAGTAACTTAATAGGCGCAACAGTAATCCCAGTTTCTTCATAAAATTCACGGATAAGGGTATCAACAGAGGATTCTCCCAGTTCCATACAACCACCAGGTAACCCCCACTTATTCATATCTGCACGCTTTTGCAATAAAACTTGACCCTCATTATCTGTCAAAACTCCTGCAGCAAAAGGTGATAGAATAGAGTCTTGACCTACTTTTGATCTAATATATGAAACATAATCCGACATAGCATTCCTTTCACAAAAAGCCCTTCCAAAGAAGAGCTTACTTTTATTTGTCAATTGGCTTTTCAGGCAATTCCCCAATCACTTCGTAAGAGGTCAAACCCGATTCTGCTTTAGTATCCTTTTGATTTTCCTCTTGAGAATGGCTGGCGCTAGCTTGTAGCTCGAGATGAGCTTTGCTTTCATAGGCTTTGATGATATCCGCAACAACTGGATGGCGCACCACATCGGCCGCTGAGAAATGCACAAAGTCAATGGCTCTGATTTTAGCTAGTTTTTGACTGGCATCAATCAAACCTGACTTAACATTTTTCGGCAAGTCAATCTGACTGATATCGCCATTAATAATCATTTTTGAGTTAAAGCCAAGACGGGTTAAGAACATTTTCATCTGCATGATGGTCGTGTTTTGCGCTTCGTCAAGAATGACAAAAGCATCATCTAAGGTACGTCCACGCATATAGGCTAGTGGGGCTATTTCGATAATTTCTCGCTCCATCATTCTAGCCGTTTGTTCTTTCCCTAAAATTTGATAAAGGGCATCGTAAACTGGTCTTAAATAAGGATCAACTTTTTCCTTGAGGTCTCCAGGTAAGAAACCTAAACTTTCGCCTGCCTCAACCGCTGGACGTGTTAAAATAATCCGCTTAACTTGACCACGCTTGAGAGCATTAACAGCTAACGTTACCGCTAAAAAAGTTTTCCCCGTCCCTGCAGGACCAATCCCAAAAACAACATCGTGTTTTTTGACACTATCAACGTAGACTTTTTGCCCAAGTGTTTTCACTCGAATTGGTTTACCGCTGTTGTCCTTAATAATCTCTTCTTCATAGAGGGCAACAAACTTATCAATAGTTCCTTTTTCGGCCATTGATAGAGCTGTGACAACATCGGAAGTATTAACCACCATACCACGATTGACCAGAACTAATAAAGCTTGAACGGTTAACCGTGCCAACTCTACAGCTTCCTGATCATCACCAATAATTTGGACTCGCTCAGTCCGAGCATGAATAATAATATCTAAGTGATTTTCAATTAACTTCAAATGGCGTTCATTACTACCAAAAAGTGACAATACATCATCAGGATGATTTAAAGCAATCTCAACTGAATATTCTTGCAAATGCGTCTTCCTTTTCTTCCTTGTTATAGTTTCATTATAACAAAAAATAAGTTAGAAAGGGGAAAATTAAAGCTTTACATGATCCGACCAAAAAAGAGGAGAAACTGACTTCTCCTCTTACTTTCTTATATTAGATTAGCTTCTTTCAAGAGTTCTTCAACAAAGGTGCCTTTAATTTTCTTGAGTCCGATTTTGCGGATCAATTGTGGGATTGGCAGATCCATATCTTCAACTTTATGTTTGTCATTGAGATAATAAACGGATTTCAAGAGTTCACGGATATCATAGGTTGAGTTAAAGACTTCCGGTACACCACGTTCCACATCCAGCAACATATAGACAGCTTCCATAGCCGTTCTAATAGAGTATTCTGTAGTGAAAACAGTGTCCCGTGATGGGGATTCCGCAAAGTTACCAATAAAGGCTAAATTGACAGAACCATTAGGGATAACATCTGGTCGATCACCTTTCAAACGAGGCATAAAGTAACTTGTAATGTAAGGCATGTAAACCGGTACTGTATTAACATTTTCCTGACTAGCCAAATCCGAAATCTTATCTTCGGGAACTCCTAAATGGTATAAAAGTTCTTCTGTGATTTCCTTACCACTACAGTCTTCAATTTTTTTCTTGACGTAGTTTCCTTCTATGTTGGAATAGAGACCGTAAATCCAAGCAATGGTTTCATTAGGATTTTGTTCTTTAAAATGCGGTTGACGGTGGATGGCAAAGCTCATCAACCAGTTGGAATCAGTGATGGTGATAATACCGCCAGAATTCACCTTCCCATCATGTAAATCACGCTTAGTCAGGCGTTCAATATATGGTTCGATAGCAGTCGTCTTGATGGTTGCGGTAGCTGAAACAAACCATGATTCAGCAGGTAAGTCCTTGTAGAAGACTTTTGGATGCCCAAAGTCTTCCGATTGAGCAGCTAAGTTTTCCCATAAATTCCAAGCACCGCCCAGTTCTTTAGTAATCTTAGCAGCCTTGTCATGACTACCATAGGTAGAGCTTTCTGTGATGGAACCATTGGTCACAAAGACCAAATCATCCTCTGTTAAAGCTACTTTTTTGCTTTGGCCAGAAACCGTCAGCAAGAGTTCCTTGGCTACTTTTTTATCAGCTTTGATATCAACTTTGATGTTGTTAACCTTAGTATCAAATTGCACATCGACTCCATGAGATTCTAAATAAGCAATAATCGGTTTAACCATTGAGTCATACTGGTTATACTTGTTGAATTTAAGAGCTTTAAAGTCAGGAAGTCCATCAATATGGTGGATGAAGCGCATGGCATAACGTCGCATTTCTGCGACTGAATGCCATTTTTCAAAGGCAAACATGGTTGCCCAATAAGCCCAGAAATTGGATTTGAAAAACTCTTCACTAAAGAATTCTTCGATGGTTTGATCTTTCAGAGACTCCTCAGTCTGCATGACTAATTTGATAATTTCTTTAGACTGTCTGCCTAAAGTGTATTGACCATCCGTATCGAGTCGGTTACCACGATTATGAATCAAACGACAATTTGAAGAGTTGGGATCGTCCTTATCCAGCCAGTAAAATTCATCTAAGTAAGATGCTCCAGGAATTTCAAGTGATGGGATTGAACGGTACATGTCCCACATACATTCGAAGTGGTTTTCCATTTCACGGCCACCACGGACCACAAAACCAATCTCAGGTTTTTTAATACCATCCAAAGAACCTCCAGAAAGTGGGAGTTCTTCAAGGATATGGATGTTCTCACCAGGCATTTGCCCATCTCGAATTAAAAAGACTGCTGCCGCTAATCCAGCAAGACCAGAACCAACAATATAGACTGATTTGCCATCGACATTTTGGGGTTTACGGGGTCTTGCAAATGCTTCATAATTTCCGTTGCTATAATACATAGGAAATCCTCCTTTTTTAAGATGATCTTTTAAATACCTACATTTTACTCCTATCTAGAATGAACTTCCATGAAAAACCGTAAAATCGTGTGGGTACAAAACATTTTTAGACAAAGTGTCCAAAAAAGACCTTATCAATTGATAAGGTCTGAATCATTTTTTAGTGAGCCAAATAATTTTCCCAAATGCGATCAAAGTCCCCTAAGTTAAAAGAGAAAATAGCTTGATCTTCTAAATAGCGACTGATAAGGTCAAAATCATCCGTATGTTTTGGAAAAGTGGTATCGTCAAAAGCCAAGTCTGCCAATATAGCGACTGGTTCATTTGATTTGGGATTCCGTTGGGTCATTAGCCAAGTGTAAAAGGATTTTCTCAATGCCAATTCTCCTTTAAAAAGTCATGTCTGCTTTGGCTACTTAAAGCATAGCGTTCTGGATTCTTCCGATAAAATGCTTGATGGTAGTCCTCGGCTGGATAAAAAGGCTGCGCCTCTTCAATAGTCGTCACGATAGGACGGTCGAAACGGCCGCTGGCTTCTAATTGCGCCTTGGACAGCTCAGCCATTTCCTTTTGTCGAGAATCAAAGTAATAAATAACCGGACGGTAATTATCCCCTCTATCTTCAAATTGTCCGAAAGCATCAGTTGGGTCTGTTTGTTGCCAATAGAGGTCTAACAAGTCTGAATAAGTTATTTTCTCAGGGTTAAAAATAATTTCCACAGCTTCCGTATGGCCAGTCGTTTTTGCACAAACGTCTTCATATGTCGGATTAACTGTATGACCGCCTGTATAGCCACTTAAGACGGATTCAATGCCGTCTAATTCTTCAAATGGTTCAACCATGCACCAAAAACACCCACCTGCAAAAATTGCTCTTTCCATAAGGACTCCAATCTGAAAATCTATTGGTCCCATTGTAGCAAAAAACTTTGCCTCAGGCAAAGCTTTTTTATCATATCTGACTTTATTAAATTAATTCTGTACCGCTTGCATCTTGTTTGATACGTTTCGCTTTCATTAATCCCCCCAAAGCTTTTTTGAATTGACCCTTTGAAATGCCAAAAGTTGCTTTGATATCTTCTGGAGATGACTTATCATTAAGTGTCATATAACCACCATTAGATTCTAAATAAGTCACAATCATTTGGGCATCATTTTCTAACATCTCAAATGACCGTGGTTTAATGGATAGATTCAGGGTTCTATCAACATCTCTGAAACCAATAACACGAGCATCGAGGACTTGGCCAAGACGGGGCTCATTATAGCGTTCACTTGGATGAATATAGCCTAACATATTATTTTCAGGCAGATAAACAAAGGTGCCAGACATTTTTAAGCGATAGACAATGGCTGGCCAGTTTTGATTTTGCATATTATTATAGCAGGTTCAGCCATCTTTTGGAAAACTTCTGGCTCAGCAGGGATACCCCAGATGCGATCTTTCTTATCCAAATCTAGTTTGATATAAAGGCGATCTCCCTTTTTAGGCCACAATTCTTTCATCTCAGGAAGTAAATCAAGCGAAACTACAACTTCTTTGTCTGGAATGCCGGTATCGACAAAAACACCTAGGTCCCGCCGGACGTCAATAACCTCACCCCAGCCATAGGAATCCAAAGTTGATTTGATTTCCTTGGTCGTAAGGCGCAATTTTTGCTTTTGATCTAAATAGGCAAAGCCTGTAACCATATCACCAATGGCGTGCAGACCTTCTTCTTTGTCTAAGCTCAAGATGAAGCCGTCTTTTTGAACGAAATAGGAATGATCGTTTTCTTCCCTAATTAATCCGGTAATGTATCTTGCTAGTAATTCATTCATTTCTTTTTCTTTCTTTTAAAAAAGCAGGCATCAGTCAAAAAACAACGCTTCTGAAATGATTGCCTACCTCCTTTTATATAGTTTATTTTTTCTCACAATGAAGGAATGGAATCTCTAAAATCTTAAACAGATAGAAGTTCTTTTTCTTTTTCAGCAGTCATACTGTCAATATGTTTGATCGCTTCATCTGTTGCTTTTTGAATATCTTTTTCAAGTGTTTTTAATTCATCTTCAGAGATTTCTTTGTCTTTTTCTTGCTTTTTAGCTTCGTCCATAGCATCACGACGGATATTACGGATAGCAACTTTTTGGTTTTCACCAACTTTTTTCACTTCTTTAGCAAGGTCTTTACGTGTTTCTTCAGTTAGTGCTGGAATGACCAATCGAATGACTGAGCCATCATTTGCAGGTGTAATTCCTAAATCTGACGCATTGATTGCACGTTCAATATCTTTAATTGAATTCTTATCGAATGGTGAGATTAAAAGAACACGTGCTTCTGGAACTGTTATTGATGATAATTGATTTAAAGGAGTTGGAGCTCCATAATAATCAACTTGAATACGGTCTAAAAGACTTGCATTGGCACGTCCAGCACGGATACTTGCGTACTCACGTGAAAGTGATTGAAATGATTGTTCAAAACGTTGATTAGCTTTTTCAATAATTGCATTTGCCATGAGATATTCCCCTTTTTTACTTCTATTTCTTAATCGATTGCTTTATTTGAAACAGTTGTTCCAATATGTTCTCCGAAAACAACGCGTTTAATATTACCCGGTTCATTCATATTGAAGACTACCAAGTCAATATCATTGTCCATTGATAAGGTTGATGCTGTTGCATCCATGATTTTTAAGCCACGTTTGATGACTTCACCATGGGTTAATTCATCAAATTTAACAGCATTCGCATCCTTTTTAGGATCAGCATTGTAAACACCATCTACACCATTTTTTGCCATTAAAATAGCGTCAGCTTCAATTTCAGCTGCTCTTAAAGCTGCTGTTGTATCTGTTGAGAAATAAGGTGAGCCAATACCAGCACCAAAAACAACAATACGTCCTTTTTCAAGATGACGAAGTGCACGACCACGGATATAAGACTCTGCCACATTTTGCATTGGAATTGCTGTTTGAACACGTGTATCAACGCCAAAATGTTGTAAACTATCTGCCATAACTAGGGCGTTCATAACAGTTCCTAACATACCAGTGTAATCAGCTTGGACACGATCCATACCAGCTTCTGCAGCAGGTTCGCCACGCCATAAATTACCACCACCAATAACGAGAGCAATTTGTACACCTGAAGCATGAACTTCGGCAATTTCTTTTGCAATTGTTTGAACGATTGGGATGTCGATTCCTACACCTTTTTCGCCTGCAAGGGCTTCACCAGAAAGTTTAATTAAAATACGTTGATATTTAGGTTCCACAATGATTATCTCCTTATTTTGTCCTTTCCTATTCTATCATAAATCACTTGATTTTGATAGCTCAATAGCTACTAGACAGAGAGAAAATTTAGGGACTTTTATCTTGGTCAAGTCCGTAACACATCATTTTGGCAGGCCAATACAATGGAGACGGTAAATTCTTTCTAATTTCAGCAAATATTGTGCTAGTTCCTTTAATTCCTTGAGAGTGATTTGAACTTCCATAGGTGATTATATTTCTATAAAAAAAAAGCTATCCGAAGATAGCTTGTTAATTACATTGTAGATGGGTCAACTTTGATTCCAACACCTTGTGTTGAAGTGATTGACACGTTTGTCATGTAAGTACCTTTAGCTGTTGAAGGTTTAGCTTTAACCATAACATCGTTAAATGCTTTAAAGTTTTCAACTAATTTATCAGCGTCAAATGATACTTTACCGATGATAGCTTGAACGTTACCAGCTTTGTCAGCACGGTAAGTGATTTTACCACCTTTAGACTCTTCAACTGCTTTAGTAACATCCATAGTTACAGTACCAGTTTTAGGGTTTGGCATCAAGTTACGAGGTCCAAGGACACGTCCAAGACGACCTACGATAGCCATCATATCTGGTGTTGCAATAACAACATCAAAATCAAGCCATCCGCCATTGATTTTAGCAACTAAATCATCTTCACCAACGAAGTCTGCTCCAGCAGCTTTTGCTTCTTCAGCTTTAGCACCACGTGCGAAAACAAGAACACGTTGTGTTTTACCAGTTCCGTTTGGCAATACCATTGCGCCACGGATTTGTTGGTCAGCTTTACGAACGTCAATGTTTAAGTTGTAAGCAACTTCAACTGATGCGTCAAATTTTGCGAAGTTAGTTTCTTTAATTAATGCTACAGCTTCTTCTACGCTGTATGCTTTTGTGCTATCAACTTTTTCAAGTGCTGCACGCATTTGTTTGCTTTTTTTAGCCATTTTTAAAATTCTCCTTGTAATGTGGTCATATCGATTTGATTAATAAATCTCCCACGTCACTCATCAAACTATGATGAAGTCGTGCGGGTAAATAGGGTTCAAGACTGATTAGTCAGTAACAGTGAATCCCATTGAACGAGCAGTACCTTCGATCATACGCATCGCAGACTCGATGTTTGCAGCGTTTAAATCTGGCATTTTAGTTTCAGCAATTTCTTGTACTTGTGCACGAGTAACTGTTGCAACTTTAGTTTTGTTAGGTGTGCCTGATCCTTTTTCAACACCTGCAGCTTTTTTCAAAAGAATTGCAGCTGGTGGTGTTTTAGTAATGAAATCAAATGATTTGTCTTCATAAACTGAGATAACAACTGGGATGATCATACCAGCTTGGTCAGCTGTACGAGCGTTAAATTCTTTAGTGAATCCCATAATATTGATACCTGCTTGACCTAATGCTGGTCCAACTGGTGGAGCTGGTGTAGCTTTACCAGCAGGGATTTGAAGTTTTACAAGTTTTTCGACTTTTTTAGCCATTTTTAAAATCCTCCTGTTGTGGTTTTGGCGGTAATTAAGATTTTTACCTCCCACAGATATGCGTATAGCATACCTTTCTATTATACGGCATTTTAGAAATAAATCAAGTAAAAATTCTTTATTTTATCAAAAACATCAAGCTGGCTTTTGGCCAGCTTGATGAGACTACTTATTGTGTATACCTTTTTCTTACGTTTAATAACGCAGACGGGCACTAATGGTGAAATCACCTTGCAACTGGTCAGAAGTTAATATATAAACTGTCCCTTTTGCTTTATAAGTTGCTGATACGATGTCTTTAACCACTGCTTTTTTATCCACATTGGTCACGAGATCATTGAGTTTATCTTCAACTAAAATGAGTTCATCGATTCGGTTTTCTTGCGCCAAGGTCTGAATTTCTTCTAATTGGTCTGTTACCCGATACTCAGGTTTGGTTTCAATAAATCGATTACTTAGTGAAGCTAATGATGCCCCGCGATAGCTATTGACAAATTGGTATGCCTGCTCTGCAATTTCATCAGTGGAAACTTTGGCAGCTGATAGTTCAATCCCCTCTTCTAATAGGGCTGATATTTACTAATGGTACGATAAGCGGCTTGATTTTCCGTAAGGCTATAAAGGATTAATGGGCGTTCTGACTCTTGTCCAAAATCTTCAATCAGTTGGTTGTCAACAGAACGGAAGAAATTTTCACGGTCAATTTCTTTCTCTACACTTGTCTCATTATGTCCATGCATACCTACTTGTCCTGGACCAGCTGAGCCCGTATGGTTTAGTTGTCCACCGTCTTTCTCTTCCCCTAAAACTGAGGTCAATTCAAGTGGCCAATGGCCTTCCGTAACTTCCTCTAATTTTTGTGATGATAACTTGTAGATATGAGCACTATCTTGATTTAGAACTAAAAGATGGAAATCACTCTTAAATTGATAGTGTTTAATCAATGGTGTTAAATCTGGACCTTGACCAAAAATCATATGGTCCGCCACCGGACTCTCAATATAATAATAGTAGGTTTCATTTTCTGTTATATAGATTAATAAGCTACTTGTAGCGCTTATTAATTGACGTTGAGCAGATCGAACCTCTTCAATTTGCTCTTTCCACTGACTTCCTAAATCAGCCACTAATTGTTGTGCTTCCTTTAAAAAGTTCTCTAAAGTAAGACTGTCCTTTTCGGAATAGCCCGAATTGGCATCTAAGTCGATACTAATTGAAATAAAAGGTTGAGTCTCTGTAAGCAGTTCAGCTACTGGGAATGTGTTTAACTGTTTCATAATAGTCTTCCTTTCTTCCTTTAATACTACTAATGTAACATAATTTAAGGCTAAATTCTAACAAAAAACCTTAGTGACCACTCGATTTTAAACTAAAGTTGTCTTTTTTATTCCTCAATTTTATTTTGCTCCTTATTTACAACTTATCTGATAAAGGTTAAAATAAGGCTATGATGACATATAAATTAATTGCTTTTGTATTCCTCTTTTTAACACCCTTAATATCTCAAATTTTAATAAATCTCTTTAAACTTGGTCGCTATGGTTTGAAATTCCCTGATTTAGCCTTCATCTTTTTTGCTATAGAGATTGCTATCGTCTCCGGGAAATTTTTTGATAATAATTTTTTACCCTATTATCTAATTATCCTATCTCTTTTAGCTATTATTATTACTCTGACGCTAGTGATTCGCAGCCAACGCTTTTCATACCCTCGCTTTTTCAAGTTATTTTGGCGTATTGGTTTTTTGATGACATTCTTTGGCTATTTCGTACTAGTCATGGTTGTTTTTACAAAGTAACAGGCTTGTCTTAGCGACAAGCCTGTTTCTATTTTCTATTTTATTGAGTCTGTAGGACTTTGCGAGGTTTTGTTCCCTCAGCAGGTCCTATGACACCTGCTTCTTCTAGTTCATCCATTAAGCGTGTTGCACGATTAAAACCTACGGAAAGTCTTCTTTGAATCATTGATGCTGAAGCTTTTTGCGTTTCAAGAACCAAAGCTTTTGCTTCCTCAAAGAGAGGATCACCTTCACTTGAATCTCCTGAACCTGATGCCATATCTGCTTCAGTCACCTCACCTGGATCAAAGGAATCATCATAATCAGCTTCTGCTTGGTCTTTGATGTAAGAAACAATGCGTTCAACATCATCATCCGAAATGAATGAACCTTGAAGACGAACAGGATGGTTTTCATCAATCGGTTTAAAGAGCATATCTCCTCGACCGAGTAGTTTTTCGGCACCATTTTCATCCAGAATTGTCCGACTATCTGTTCCTGAAGAAACAGCAAAGGCAATCCGAGATGGGACATTAGCTTTGATTAAACCTGAGATGACATCTACGGATGGGCGTTGTGTCGCTAGAATCATATGAATTCCGGCAGCACGCGCTTTTTGTCCTAAACGGATAATAGCATCTTCCACTTCTTTACTAGCAACCATCATTAAGTCGGCTAATTCATCGACGATAACGACGATAAGTGGTAATGGAATTTGTTTTTGTTCCGATTGTTTATTGAACTCTTCAACTTTTGCATTATAGCCAGCCATGTTACGAACGCCAACTTTACTAAAGAGCTCATAACGATTTTCCATTTCATCAACCACTTTTTGAAGAGCCTTACTGGCCTTGCGTGGATTGGTAACAACTGGAATTAAGAGATGAGGAATGTCATTATAAACCGACAACTCAACCATTTTGGGGTCAACCATTAAGAATTTGACTTGATCTGGGCGAGCTTTCATCAAAATACTTGAAATAATTCCGTTGACAGCAACAGATTTCCCTGAACCGGTTGATCCGGCTACAAGCAAGTGAGGCATGCGCGTCAAATCAAAACTCCGTGCCTTGCCATTGACAGCTTTCCCTAGCGGAACTTCTAGCAATTTCTCATCAGAAGTATTGGATTGTTCCCACAATTCACGGAAGGAAACTGTCGCAATTTCTGAGTTAGGCACCTCAATACCAACCAGTGATTTGCCTGGAATTGGAGCTTCTATACGAACATCTTTAGCTGCTAGGCTAAGGCTAAATCATCCGCCAAATTAGAGATACGATTAACCCGAACACCGACTGCCGGTTTAATTTCATATTTAGTAACGGAAGGACCAATTTCAGCTCGTTCAACCTTAACATCGATACCAAAACTGCGGAAGGTGTCTTCCAAAACGGTAATGTTTTTGCGAACCAAATTCTTTTCTTTAGATTGGTCTTTTGGACGGTCAGGAGCAAACAAATCAATTGTCGGTAATTTATAAAGCAAGTTAGCTTTTGGTGTAAAGTCTACTTCGACAGGCTCATCGTCCATTTGGTCCTCATCAAGACCTGGCTCCATCATTGGCATTGTTTCTTCAGGATAATCTTCTGTTGAACTTGGATAATCTGATTCCAAATCTTCAATTGGGAAATCAATAAATTCTTCAGTAGGATGTGATTGATAGGCCACAATTTCTGGCTCAGCAGGTATCTCTGGGACAATCTCTTCATTTTCAAGTACGGAAGATTCTTGTGGTAGAGGGAAAATCTCGCCTGTTTCCAAATCCAAAGACTGATTTTTAGCCAACTGGGCTTCGAGGGCCTCTTGCTCTAATTTTTCTTGCGCAGCTAAGGCTTTAGCTTCCTCGCGTTGAACAAAGCGTTCTTCGCGTCGGAGTTTTTGGCGATCGGCGAAGCTTTCCACAAAGCTTGAAATAATTAGAGACATCATAAACGTCCCATGGTGTCATTAAAAAGAGTCCTAGTAGAATAATTAAGGCACCGATAAAGAAGGAACCGATATTTGAAAAGAGAAAGGAAATTGGTTTGTAAATTAAGGCACCTAACATGCCACCACCAACAAAAGTCTGGACTTTAAAAGCCACCAAATCAGTCATGATCAGGCGAGCGGTATAAGTAAAGACTTCATGATTTTTTACCGTTGGAAGGGTAAAGAGGTAAGCCTGCCATTCAATCAAGAGTCCTAAAAAGAGTATGACAAATCCTGCTACCAAGCCCTCTTGCTTACGTAACCATTTAAAGAAGAATAGATAGATAAAAACTGCAAGAATAAAAAGGTAAGCTAAACTACCTACCATGAATCGGATGACATTATAAGCTGTAATCCCAAATATTCCAAGTCGAATTGCGGCAAAAATTAAAACAAGAGCGAGTAAGAATGAAAAAATCATTCGTTTAATGGCCCTTTGTTTCTCCAATTCTGCCTTAGTGAGACGCTTTTTTTTGGTCCCTTTTTTATGTTGATTTCTAATAGCCATAGAAATATTATACCATTTTTTAGAGAGAAAGAAATATACTTATCATTCAAGCAACTTTGTGATAGAATATAGGAAAACAATTTGAGGAGAAATCATGAAGAAAGTTCTTACCATAAGCTTCCTAGCACTGTCACTTCTTAGTCTTACTGCTTGTGAATCGATGGATCGTCTAATTAAAGGTGATAAATATGTTGATGAGAAGATGGCTAAGGAAGCAACTTCTGCTTCAGCCAAAGCCTATGAGAAAGAAATTCAGAAAGCACTCAAAGCTGATAAGAAAGACTTTCCTCAATTATCTAAGGATGTTACAAAGGATGAGGCTAAAGTTCTTATCAAAACAAGCCAAGGGGATATTACCTTAAAACTCTTCCCTAAATACGCACCCCTTGCAGTTGAAAACTTTTTAACACATGCAAAAGCAGGATATTACAATAATCTTACTTTCCACCGGGTTATTAATAATTTCATGATTCAATCTGGTGATCCTAATGGAGATGGTACTGGTGGAGAATCCATATGGAACGGAAAAGATAGTAAAAAAGATAAAGGAAATGGTTTTGCTAACGAAATTAGCCCTTATCTCTATAATATTAGAGGGGCTATTGCCATGGCAAATGCTGGCGCCGATACCAATGGTAGTCAATTCTTCATCAACCAAAATAATGAAGACCAATCAAAAAAATTGTCAGCTGATCACTTCCCTAAACCAATTATGGAAGCTTACAAAGCAGGGGGGAATCCTGATTTAGATGGTTCTTATACTGTTTTTGGACAAGTTATTGATGGCATGAATGTTGTTGACAGTATTTCTAAGGTAGCTATTGATGGCAACGACAAACCTACAAAAGATGTTAAGCTTATTTCCGTTACTGTTGTTAAAGATTATACTTTCAAAAAATAAAATCAGCCTTTTAAGTTAAAAGCCTTCTGTTCATGAACAGAAGACTTTTTTTATTTACTCATATTAGGCGCTATGAAAAAGCAAAGGCTAAAGATAAGGGCTGAGGTCAGAACAATACAAGATCCAACTGCAATGTTAAAACTATAACCTATAAAAAGACCAAGGACCGACGTAAGTCCACCTAAACTTGAAGAAAGTAAAAGCATACTCTTTAAATTTTTAGCAAAGAGATAAGCTGTTGCTGCTGGAGTAATTAAGAGAGCAACGATTAAGATTGTCCCTACACTTTGCATGGCCGTTACAGCAACCAGAGTTAAAAGTATCATCAAGAGATAGTGATAAAAGGGAACGTTGATGCCCATAGTTTTAGCTAAAACTGGATCAAATGAAGTGATTTGCAATTCTTTAAAAAAGAGGCCAATAAGTAGTAAAACTAAAACAGATACCACAATGCTAGCCCACTTATCAGCATCTTGTACGGCTAATATATTACCAAACAAAATATGAAAGAGGTCTGTTGAACTTTTAGCAATACCAATTAAGATAACACCTAAAGCTAAGAAGCACTAAAGGTTATGCCAATAGCAGTATCCCCTTTGATCAGACTATTTTCTTTAATATAGGTGATTAAAATAGAAGCAAGTAATCCAAAGATAATAGCTCCAAAATAGTAGTTAACCCCAAGCATGTAAGAAAGAGCAACACCAGGTAACACAGCATGTGAAATAGCATCTCCCATTAGTGACATGGAACGCAATATAATAAAGCAGCCCAATGCTCCTGCTACAATACCGATGACAACTGAGGTTACTAAAGCATTTTGTAGAAAATGATAATTCAAAAGCCCATCAATAAATTTTTCCAACACTAGATTACTCCTCCTGTCATCACCCTATTTTCACCATAAGTTTTAGTGAGATTTGCTTGGTTAAAAACTTCTTCTACTGGTCCAAAGGCTATTAATCCTCGATTTAATAAGAGCAATTGGTCAAAGTAATCTTTGACCTTGCTCAAATCGTGATGCACGATTAAGATTGTTTTTCCTTGATTTGCAAGCTTTTTAAGTAGGCTAACGATGATGGCTTCGCTGACAGAATCAATTCCTACAAAAGGTTCATCCAAGAAAAGGTAGTTTTGTTCTTGGATTAAGCATCTTGCTAGCAGCATCCGTTGAAATTGGCCACCTGATAGAGCTTTGATTGGTTTTTGAGAGTAATCCTCCAAACCAACTTCTTGCAAATAACGCGCAGCTAATGCCCTTTCATTTGTCGTTGCAACATGAAATAATCCCAAACGACCATAGGTCCCAAGCAATACACACTCTTCAACAGTGATGGGAAATTGTAAATCAAATTGACTCCGTTGTTCAACATAAGCTACTTGTTGACTAATTTGCTGGCTATCATTATCAATCGCTAGCTCTCCTTTATAAGGGATTAACCCTAACATTGCTTTCATTAAGGTAGACTTTCCAGCACCATTAGGTCCAATAATTCCAATAATACCTGTCTCGTCAATACTTAAATTGACCTTATCAAGAATCTTGTTACAGCCGTCATAGCTAACTGACAAGTCTTTTGTTCGTATCATTTTTTCTCCTTTAAAAACAGAAAGCACACAAGCCCTAAGACCATGTGCTTTTTATGTCTTATTTTGCTAATCCTTCAGCAATTTTGTCTAAATTCCATTTCATCATGGAATAGTAACTGTCGCCATTTTGACCCTTTTTAGCAATTGAGTCGGTGAAAATTTCGGAATAAATGGGAATACCACTATCCTTAGAAACAGATTTCATAGGACGACTGTCAACACTTGATTCAACAAAAAGTGCTGATGGTTTTTTAGTCTTTAGTTTTTCTATTAGACCCGAAATCTGATCCGGTGTTCCTTCTTCTTCAGTGTTAATTTCCCAAATATAAGCTGAAGGTACTTTGTAGGCTTTAGAGAAGTATTTAAAACAACCTTCGCTGGTAACAATCACCTTTTTATTTTCTGGAATTTTATCAAATTTGGATTTAGCTTCACGATCTAATTTTTCTAGCTTAGCCAAGTAGGTCTTCAAGTTTTTTTGGTAGAATGCTTTATTTTTAGGGTCTTTTTGACTTAACTGCTTAGCGATATTTTTAGAATAAATCATCCCATTTTCTAAATTCAACCAAGCATGAGGATCTTCTTTTCCTTTGGCAGATTGACCTTCTAAATATATAACATCTATGCCATCTGACACCGCATAATAATCAATGTTTTTCTTCTTACCAGCATTTTTTACTAACTTGCTGAACCAGGCCTGACCGCCATCTTCTAAGTTGATACCGTTATAAAAAATCAGATCAGCTTGACTGGTTTTTTCAACATCTTCTGGTAAGGGCTCATATTCGTGTGGATCTTGACCAATTGGCACAATGCTGTGCAAGTTAATACGATTACCGGCAACATTCTTTGTCATATCTGCAATAATCGAATTTGTGACAACCACATTTAATTTTTCATCTTTTGCATTTTTTGATGCTGTTGAAGAACAGGCAACCAAAAAAAGCAAGGATAAGAGTGCAAGGGTTATAAAGCTCAGCTTTTTCTTCATTATTTCTCCTTAATTGTCTTTATGATTTTTATTAAGTTTACTTAATTATATTATTAATGTATATTACTATTTTCTTTTTGTCAAGATTTTTTTGTATTTTTTTGTTATAATAATGATTATAAATAAGAGAAAGGCTATGCTAAATGACGCCTAATAAAGAAGATTACCTTAAATGCATTCATGAGCTGGGGCAATTAGAAGTCAAAATGTCCAACAAACAAATTGCAGAAAGAATGCAAGTCTCTCCTCCTGCTGTTTCTGAAATGATTAAAAAAATGATCCAGGAAGACTGGATCAAAAAAGATGCTAATAAAAGCTATCTCTTAACAGCGAAAGGGGAACAGCTTGTAGCAAACCTTTTCCGAAAGCATCGTCTGATAGAAGTTTTTTTGATTGAACATTTAGATTACAGCCCTGAAGAAGTTCATCAGGAAGCGGAAATTTTAGAACACACTGTTTCAGATACTTTTATTGATCGCCTAGACCAGAATTTAGGTTTCCCAACTTTCTGTCCACACGGTGGAACTATTCCTAGAAAGAACCAAGCCTTAATTGAAATCAACCATCAAACCCTAGCTGAAATAATGGTATTGGGATCTTATCGATTAAGTCGCATTCATGATCAAATTGAGTTAATTCATTATCTGCGACAGCAAGACTTAAAACTTAACACTGATTTTGAATTGGTTCAAATTGATGCCTATGCTAAGACCTTTACCCTTTCCTTTAATAAGAAACAAGTCACCATACCTGAATCAATTGCAAAACAACTTTTCGTTACCAAACTAAACTAAGCAAAAAGCACTTGGAATAGCCAAGTGCTTTTTGTTTATAATGCTTTCAAGAAAGCTATTAAAGTTTGGGCTGACCTTTTGCCAGCTTCTACGATGAATTGATCAAAGGTCATGTTGGCATCGTGTGCTGCTGTGTCACTCATGGCACGAACAACAATAAATGGTTTGTCACAAGCGTGGGCTGCTTGGGCGATTGCTGCCCCTTCCATTTCAACGGCAAGGACCTGTGGAAAATGGTCTTTAATGGCATCAATTTTGTCCTGACCCGCGATAAAAGAATCTCCAGTAGCAATCAAACCAATGGCACTTCCTTTATCTTCTTCCTTTAAGACTTGCTCAAATGTTTCAACAAATGGTTGGTGACTTTCAAAATAAAGTGGCTGCATGGACATTTGACCATAGTCATAACCAAAAGCAGTCAAATCGACATCATGGTAGACCAGCTGGCTAGCAACGACGACATCACCAATCTTGAGATGGCTAGCAACTGCTCCTGCTGATCCTGTGTTGATTAGGGCATCTACTTTAAAGGTCTCCACCAAAACAGCTACTGTCATGGCAGACATGACCTTTCCGACACCAGATTGAACAAGAACTAAATCATGTCCTGCAATTTGTCCACTATAGTATGTATTGGCTAAAATCGAAGTTTCCTTTTTATCTTCCAGTTGCTCAACTAAAAGACGCAATTCTTCCTCCATTGCAGCAATAATTCCAATTTTCATTTTAATTCCTTTTTTATAGATTAAACACGGCATAGATTAATAACGCAATCAAAATGACCAAGGCTAGCAATAATAAATTCAATTTCGATTGAAACTGATTGCGTTTGGCATTTTCGATGCGGCGACTTTTATAGATTCTTTGCGAGTCATCATCATAATCGTCATCGGCAAATGTGATTATTTTGGTATCTGAATCGACTGCAAAATCATCTTCAATGTACTCACCACGATTGGCTTTTTCAATCACTTCATCAGTTAGTAAGGATTTTCCCATTACAAATCACCTCCAAAATGTTGAGCAAAATAGTTAATAGCAATGATGGTTTTGGCGTCAACAATTTTCCCTTGAGCAATCATCTCAAGACATTCTTGGTAGCTTAATTCAAAAACCTCTAAGACTTCATCATCATCCTGAGGTCTTGGATTTTCAACTTTTTTAAGATCAGTTGCCAAGTATAATTTAATTTTTTCATTGGAAAAACCGATGGCCGTATAGAATTCATAAATTTGCTCTAAATGGCCACTATATCCGGTTTCTTCCTCCAACTCGCGGCCAGCTGCCTCGAGTTCAGATCCGTTCTCACCCACTTCCAATTTTCCCGCAGGAATTTCATAAGAAATAGACTCGATGGCTTTGCGATATTGTTTGACAATAACCAGTTTATTTTCCGGAGTCACAGCTAAGATAGAAACAGCTCCCCGATGGAGGACCAGCTCTCGCTTAGCATTTCCCAATGCGTTTGGAAGTTTCACATCATCGACAACAACTTTAAAGATATTTCCTTCAAAAATAGTTGTCCGACGTAATGTTTTTTCTTCAAAATCCATGGTTTCCTCCTCTATGTTGTTTTATTTATTTCCTGGATAATGGGGAAGGCGTTTAGCATAGCCCTCTTTTGTCACTTGGCGACTTCTGCCAATGGCAATGCTATCTGCCTGAACATCTTTAGAGATAGTTGATCCAGCTGCAGTTAGGGCATTATCGCCAATTACAAGTGGGGCAATTAAGGTTGAATTGCTACCAATAAAGACATTATCCCCAATTTCTGTTTTAAATTTGTTTTGACCATCATAGTTGACAGTGATGGTTCCTGCTCCAAAGTTCACATTTGCTCCAACTTGGGCATTTCCAATATAGGTTAAATGTCCAGCTTTGGTGTTTTGACCAATGGTTGACCCTTTAACTTCAACAAAGTTTCCAATATGAACATCCTGCGCCAAATCAGAACCTGGACGAATGTGTGCATAAGGTCCTACAGTTACGCCGTCAGCAATCCTTGACTCTTCTATGGTTGAATTCGTTATTACCACATTTTGGCCAATTTCAGCATCTACAAGGCATGTCCCATTAGTAAGGACAGTTCCTGCTCCTACTTTGGTATTCCCTTTGAGGGTCACATTTGCCTCCAAAAGAACATCCGGTTCAATTTGAACATCACTCTCAATATAGGTAGTCTCAGGACTTTGGAAGGTAACCCCATTAAGCATATGGCCTTTGTTAATGCGACGACGCATAACAGCTTCGGCTGTTGCTAGGGCAACACGGTCATTAACGCCAAGACTTTCATTGAAATCACGTAAGATGTAGGCACCGACTTTTTCTCTGTTTTCGCGGAAAATAGAGATAACGTCAGTCAAGTAATATTCCCCTTGAGCATTATTAGTATTAATATTTTTCAAAGCTTCAAAAAGGCGTTTATTATCGAAGATGAAGGTACCTGTGTTAATTTCAGTTACTTTTTGTTCATATTCGTTAGCATCTTTTTGTTCGACAATTTTCATAACTTCTTGGTCACTGTTACGGATAATCCGCCCATAACCAAATGGGTCTTCAGCTTGCGCTGTTAGAATTGTTGCAACATTTTTATGGTTAACGTGGAAATCGATGAGATTTTTTAAGCTTTCACCTGTAATTAATGGCGTATCACCAGCAATAACTAAGGTATTGCCTTCTAATCCTGCTAATTTTTCTTCCGCCATCATTACGGCATGGCCAGTTCCTAATTGCTCAGTTTGTAAAACAAATTCTGATTGATCTGCCAAAACTTCTTGAACCATTTCAGCTTTATGACCAATGACTGTAACATTTTTTTTAGGATTGATTGCTTCAATACTTCTAAAAACATGCTCTAACATGGTTAAGCCTGAGACTTTATGGAGAACTTTTGGTAAATCAGATTTCATGCGAGTGCCTTTACCCGCAGCTAATATAATGGCGTAATTTGTCATATCTTTTCCTTTTTCATAAATTGAATTCCCCTCCATTATAGCATATTTAGAGGGAAAAAGATGAAAAAAAGAGATTGGTTAAGCCAATCTCTGATGTTTATGACAAGTTTTCACTTGCCTTTTCAAGAACTTTCATAACTTTGAGACTATGTTCGATTGCCTCTTGGGCACGCGCAAAATCTCGGTCATTAATGATTGCTTGAAAAGCTCTAAACTCTGCTGCCATCCGGTGTTCAGCGCTGTTCTTATTAACTAGTCGAGGTTGGCTACCATTTTCTGTAATTTTAACTTGTGGAAGTGTGTTACTTTCCCCAGCCACAATCATCGAGCCTTTGTTGCCCTGAATAATCGTCCGCACTTCTGCGCTGCAATCTTTAGCAGCAATACAAACCACTTTGAAATCTGTGTAATCCAGGATAAGAATTCCTGAAGTATCAACGCCTCGCTCCAGGTTTGGCAGATAATCGACACTGGTTGGATCGCCAAACAAAGCAACTACTAGGTGGATATTGTAAATGTTAAGGTCTCTGAGGGCTCCTCCCCCTTTTTCTGGGTCAAAAGCTGGCGCAATCACACCATCTTTGAAGGCATCATAGCGAGACGAATATTGGGAGTAGTTACAGTCAACAATCTTAATGTCGCCCAAATTGGTTAATTCTTCTTTTAAGACAGCGAAATTCTCTAAATAGAGATTGGTAATAGCCTCTAGCAGAATCAACTCTTTCTCTTTAGCAAGCTGAGCCAATTCCTGCGCTTGGGCTTCTTTCAAGGTGAAAGGCTTTTCGCAGATAACATGTTTGCCTGCTAATAGGCTGCCTTGGTCATTTCATAGTGTAAATGATTTGGGGTTGCCACGTACACGGTATCCGTATTTGGGTTAGCCAGTGCTTGGTCTAAGCTTGTATATATATCTGGAATTTGGTATTGCTCTGCCAAAGTCTCAGCTTTTTCCCGACTTCGAGGGGTTGAAACCAAGGCTTTAATTTCTATGCCATTAGTGGCTGCAATAACGGGTAGGGCTTCTTCAACAATCTTCCCTGTTCCAACTACTGTTAATTTCATCTTTTTTATTCTCCTTAATCTAAACCAAATTCTTTAGCGAAGCTAACAGAACCTTGAAAATGTTGATTTCCTTGTAAAGAAATAGCCATAAAGTTGGCTGGGGGAAATCCTTCTGGTATCGTAATACCAAATGATTGTGCTGGTAAGTAACCAAATTTAGGGTAATAAAGGTCACTTCCCAAAACTAAAATGAGACCAAAACCTAATGCTTTGGCAATTCGGTGACCTTCTTCAATTAATGCTTTACCATAACCTTGTTTTTGACAATCAGGTGCAATGCTCAAAGGTGCTAAAACAAGAGCTTGTGACTGACCTACCTTGGCTTTGGTAAAGATAACATGACCTTTAATTAGTTGATTTTCTTCTAAAACTAAGGCTAATTCAGGAATATAAGAGTCTCCTTGACGCAAGGCTTTAACCAAATCCTGTTCCTTTCCGTCAGCATGTTCAGCTGTAGCGAATGCATCTCTTATTAATTTATCGATGACCTGATAGTCAGCAGGCATTTCTTGTCTAATCATTTTCGTTTCCTTTTTTTTGATTTCTTTTGGCTGTCTTTCGAACTGCTTTTGGACTTCCTCTGTGCAAGTGGTATTTTTAAATAGTATAGTATTTGCCAAAATATGAACGTTAGTAAATAAATACTTATTAAGTTTAAGATAACACTCTTATCTTCTTTCCACAAAGGTCGTAAAAATTGCTCCTTAAACGGAAAGCTTTGGGTACCTGCCCAGACTCCGATAGTCATATGGCTAAGTGCGATGACAGCAATCAACCAGCGCATGATGTCTGCTAGTTCGCTTAAAGAAGTCGCCTGTTCATTTCGACTAGTACGAAAGAAATGCTTATAAAAGTAAAAAAGGGGAATCAATAGATTAAATGTAAGGGGCCAATAGACAAGTGGCAACTGCACTTTTTGCAAGACAAGGTAAAGGAGAATAATGCTCCCTAAATAAAATCCTCCATCTAGGAAAAAAGCTAAGCTAGGATATTTTCGTAAGGTTTTATAAATCATAACTTCCCTTTTTTATTTTAAAGTCCAGCCACCGTCAATTTTAACAATTTCACCTTGCATGGAAACTGCCTTTCCTGAGACTAAAAAGTCTGTCAGGTCGGCTATTTCTTCAGCTTGGGTCCATCTTCCGATTGGGGTTTGTTCAGCAACCCAATCGGCAAGGCCACCTTCTGTAAAGTCGCTAGCGGTCATGCCTGTTTGGACAGCCCCTGGGGCAATCCCAAAAACTTGGATGCCTGCTTTAGCATAATCCAAAGCTAATTGTCGGGTGAAGCCAGCTAGGGCATGTTTCGAGCTGGTATAGGCAGCACCGCCACCGCCTGCTTGAAAACTGGCAATGGAACACATGTTGATGATAATCCCACTTTGCTGCGCCAGCATTTTTTTCAAATAAAAACGGGTAAGTTTAACCACGGAAAAGAAATTGGTGGCAAAGAGCTTTTCAAAGTCCTCTTGCTTTATTTCAAGTAGGGGTTTGTAGGCGTCCAGAATGCCCGCTGTATTGAGGAGAATGTCGACCTGAGGTAGCCAGTCAAAGAGTGGGATTAAATTGTCTGTCACATCTAATTGGAGAAAATGAAAATCGCCATCTAAAGCCGGCTTAGGACTGACATCAAGACCATAAACCTGATAACCATTAGCTAAGAGGTGTTCAGCCTGAGCCCTTCCAATACCTGAAGAAACTCCGGTCACAAGGACTGTCTTAGTCATGAACTTCAACCCAATCTTCTGCCAAAACATCACATGGAGTCGGTGCCCACATGGAGAAGCCTTCCCCCTCACCTGAAACATTAATCAAAAAGTAGGGAGTTACTTCTAAAGCTTGACCATTTTGCTCAATGGAATCAAAGAGTTGCACATAATTTTCAGCACCACCCCAACCACTTCTCACATATTTCTTCTTAGCTTTCAGTCCTGGTAAAATTTCTTCGAATGTCATATCTATCTCCTTATTACGCTTTGTCTAATTGTTAAAGATTTATGACTATTATACCATGAAAAGCTAAAATGATTAGTGGCTTGAATGACAAAGGGAGATTCTTTTTTTCTTGTCCGAGGAGTTGTTTTGAGTTACAATTATAGTATCGTCCTAAGGCAAAAAATGAGGAAATCACTTATGAAAATTAACACTACTTATTTAGCTATCGGGTTAGCTTTTCTTGGGCTACCCATCGCACTAAACAGTATCGCCTATCTTCCAATATCTATTACATTCTTTGTTCTAGCTTTTACTATTCCACCTGAAGAAGATGAGGACGACAAAATTTATGATGAGCAAAAAGATAGTAAAAGTGATTTTAATACTAAAAACTAAAGCAAAAAGAGGGTCTTTAGGGACTCTCTTTTCTTGATCTCTATTTACGATTGTATTTCATCATTAATTTGAGAATAAAGGCCATGGCAAACCAGAGGATGGCTGAAATACCGATGACCATAAGCCAACCCAATGGACTTTGGGTTAGAAAACTTGGTAGGGGAACGTTTATTCCGAAGAATCCTGTCACAATACTTGGGATGGTTAAGAGAATAGATAATAATGTCAGAATTTTCATGGTATCATTTAATTCATTATTTAAGACATTATTATAGGTACCTTCCAATTGGGCTAGGACTTGGGCTGATAACTGGGCCATTTCAACCAGCTGTCTGGCTTCAATCAAGGCATCATCTAACTGCTCTTCTTCGGCATCGTCAAGATCAAGGTATAAGAGATGACTTTTTAACTGTTCAATCAAGAGCACGTTTTGTTTACTTGCTGATACGATATAGACAAGGCCTGTTTCTAAATCGGATAGCTGCAAGAGTTCTTTTTTACTGGTTCTTTCTCTTAGTAAATTATTCAAGCGATTCCGTTCAACATTGAGATGATCCACTGTTGGGAAATAATTTTTGGAAATTAGATAGAGGACTTTGAAAAGAAATTTATAAAGGGAAATAGAGCCGTTTTTATTAACTAAATTCTCCATTTGTTTGATGATATAGGCACTTTTATCCTTATAAATGGTAATAAGATTATTATCGAAGACAAAAAAAGTAATAGGGACGGTTTGATAATGATAGTTTTGCTTAGAAACATCCAAAACATTATAAATCAGTAATAAGGTTTTATCGACACGATCATATTCTAAATGGGATAGTTCATTTTTATCGGCAGCATAGGTTAAGATTTCTGAATCAATTCCTAGCTCATGCTTCAGATAAAGCAAATCTTTGGCATTATCTGCATTAGCCAAATAGGTCGTAAATTGAGGCTTTTTGACTTCCTTCACAGGTCTCTCCTTCTAAGACTACTTTTTTTCAGTATATCAAAAAAAGAGTCAAATGACTCTTTTTAGCTATTCTTAATGCTTAATTTTCATTTTCAAACTGACTCAAGTCAAAGGCTTCTCCCTTAATTTTATCTGGTAGGATAAAGGCAATTATGACTCCTAATAAAGTTGGTAGCAACCAGCCCATAGACATAGTGTGGAAAGGAATTTGACCAACAAGAGCAGCTAAAGCCGTTTTAGGCATCAAACCGGCTAACACTTCCAATAACGAAGTCACAGTGACTAAGGCAATGGTCAAAGACATTCCTTTTTTAGATAAAGCAAAGGACTTATTGAACAAAATAATGATAACCAGCACAATCACAATCGGATAAAGTAAAGTCAAAACGGGAACAGAAAAGGCAATGACTGTGTTGAGTCCAAGATTGGCAATTAAAAATCCGATGAGTGTAAAGAGAACTGTATAAACCTTGTAAGACAAGGCTTTAAAATGCTTAGCAAAAAACTCAGAAACAGCTACAATCAAACCAACCGTTGTTGTGAAGCAGGTCATGACCACCATGACACTGAGGAAGATACGGCCGAAGGGGCCGAATAACTGATAGGAAGCCTGGGCTAAAACGTAAGCCCCTTTATTAATTGACGGGTCACCCAGTACCGAACTAGGGATGGGGAATTTATTGCCTAAGAAAGCAAGCCCCAAATAGAGGATACTAAAGGCTAAGCTAGTCACAAGTCCAACTACCCAAATGGTTGATAGGTATTCTTTCTTACTAGCAAAACCAAACTGTTTAAGGGTTTCTGTTGCTACCAGACAGAAGGCAACAGAGGCAAGGGCATCTAGTGTATTATAACCGGCTAAAACACCTCCCCCAAAGGCTGAAGCAACATATTCAGCGCTAGCCTGGCCACTGTCAGCTTGTCCGTATTTAAAAGCGCCTACTACTACTAACACTAAAATCAGCAAGGCGAATAGCGGCGTCAAAATCTTGCCCACACTATTCATGATCTTATTGGGGTTATAAGCTAATGCAAAAGCCGCTAAAAAAAAGCAAAGGGAGAAGAGCATCAAGGCTAGCTGGCTATTTCCTACCAAAGGTGAAAGGCCGACTTCAAAAGAGACGGTAGCCGTTCTAGGAATAGCAAAGAGAGGACCGATGGTTAAATAGAGGAGAACCAGAAAGCTGAGCGAGAACCAAGGGCTGAACTTAATATCCATTTCCTGCTTAAAGCCGCCATTGGTTAGGGTGCCAACCAACAAAGTAATAATGGCTAAGCCTACTCCGGACAGACAGAACCCAATAATCGCCGGCCAAAAATGTGTGCCTGAAGCAACCCCTAAAGCTGGTGGGAAAATTAAGTTGCCGGCTCCAAAAAAGATACCAAATAAAAGCAATCCTGTTAGAAATCCTTTTTTAACCATAAAATACCACTATGTAAACGGTCGTTTACACCTTTCTTATAAAATGTCATTTTTCATTTTAAAAATCTAGATAACTCCTGAGTTAAATCTGAATCCCAAAATAAAATAAGTGCTTTCTATTATAACAAAAATAAACCAATTTTCTAGCTTTTTTTCGAAATTTTCTAAATATTTACATAAAAAAGAAAGACCTCACGGTCTTCCTCGAAATATTAACCAATAAGCGAACCATTTGGTACAGAAGGATCAACTGTAAGAACAGTCAATTGGTCTCCATGTTCAGCCGATAAAATCATCCCTTGGCTAATATATTTTTTCATCATTTTGCGAGGCTTCAAATTGGCCACAATTTGCAATTTTTTACCCACTAATTCTTGCTCGTTTGGATAGAATTTTGCGATACCAGACAGGATTTGACGATCCTCTCCATCTCCCGCGTCAAGACGGAAGCGCAGCAATTTATCCGAACCTTCGACCTTAGAAACTTCCTTAACTTCAGCCACACGAATCTCAACAGCATCGAAGGTTTCAAACTTGATTTCCTCTTTTTCAGATTTAAGCTCAACCTCTTCAGGAACCCATTCTTTTTCTTGAGGAATCGCAGAGCCACCTTCCATTTGTTCTTTGATGTAGGCAATTTCTGCTTCCATATCAAGGCGAGGGAAAATCGGTTGCCCTTTAGATATGACTGTGGTTTGAGCTGGAATACCAACTAATGAAAGATCTTCCAAATCAGCTACCGCTTCTAAACCAAGTTGAGTCATAATAGCATTTGAACTTTCCATCATAAATGGCTGAATCAAGTGTGCCACCACGCGCAGACTTGCTGCCAAGTGTGCCATTACTGAAGCTAACTGTTCCTTGTTGCCATCTTCCTTAGCAAGAACCCATGGAGCAGTCTCATCGATGTATTTATTAGCACGTGAAATGATAGTCCATACTGCTTCTAAAGCACGTGGGTAGTCAACAGCCTCCATTTGAACATGATACTCTGCAATTTGAGCAGCCACTACTGCTTCTAAATCAGCATCAAAATCGGTAATACCTGTTTGGTAAGCTGGAATTTCTCCATTGAAGTATTTATTAATCATTGCAACCGTACGGTTGAGTAAGTTACCTAAATCGTTAGCCAGTTCGTAGTTAATCCGTCCAACATAGTCTTCAGGGGTAAACATACCATCAGAACCAACTGGCAAACTACGCAAGAGGTAATAACGCAAAGCATCTAAACCATAGCGTTCAACCAACATTTCAGGGTAAACCACATTGCCTTTAGATTTGGACATTTTACCATCTTTCATGACAAACCAGCCATGGGCAATCAAGCGTTCTGGCAATTTCATGTCTAACATCATCAAAAGAATCGGCCAATAGATTGAGTGGAAACGAAGGATATCTTTTCCAACCATGTGGAAAACAGTCCCATTCCAGAATTTATCATAGTCATCATGGACTTCTTGACCATAACCTAGAGCTGTTGCATAGTTGAGGAGGGCATCAATCCAAACATAAACCACGTGTTTAGGATTTGAAGGTACTTTAACACCCCAAGTAAAGGTTGTCCGACTAACTGCCAAATCTTCTAAACCAGGTTCAATAAAGTTTTTAAGCATTTCATTTAAACGGCCTTCAGGCTGAATAAAGTTCGGATTTTCTTTATAGAAAGCAACCAAACGGTCAGCATATTTACCTAAACGAAGGAAGTAAGATTCTTCAGAAACCCACTCTACTTGGTGACCAGAAGGGGCAATTCCACCTGTTACTTTACCTGATTCATCACGGAAAACTTCTTCTAATTGACTTTCAGTAAAGAACTCTTCATCAGAAACAGAATACCAACCTGAATATTGACCTAAGTAAATATCGTCTTGGGCTAATAATTTTTCAAATACCGCAGCAACCACTTCTTCATGATAAGCATCAGTTGTTCGGATAAATTTGTCATAAGAAATGTCAAGCAAGCTCCAAAGTTCTTTAACGCCTTCTGCCATTCCATCAACATAGGCTTGAGGCGTAATGCCAGCTTCTTCAGCCTTAGTTTGGATTTTTTGACCATGCTCGTCAAGACCAGTTAGGTAAAAGACTCATGATTCATCAAGCGTTTGTAACGGGCTAAAACGTCACAGGCAATGGTTGTATATGCTGAACCAATGTGCAATTTCCCTGATGGGTAATAGATTGGAGTTGTAATATAAAATGGTTTTTTATCAGTCATTTGATTTCCTTTCAAGGCTAATGAAACCTTATCAATTTCTTCTCTAACTGGTTCTTATGACCCTTTTAAGAGATATTATTTATTATAGCATAATGTCGCCATCAAAAAAACTGCTTATTCCTCAGAATAAGACAGCATAAAGGGTTTGATTTTACTTTGAATATGGTAATATTCTTTTCCTAAAATATAATTGACATAACTTAAGGGAATAAGGACAAGCCCTAAAGATAATTCGCCAAATTTTAAGGATAAGAGAGATGCGGCAAAAGCCCCTAAAATAAAGGTAAAAATGACAAAAGCCGTATTGCGACCGATCAGAATCATTTCGCGATTTTTTTCATAAAGCCCTTTGGTCAGCTGATAAGCAGCATTTTTAACATTACCAGTCATCATGACATTGGCATAGGTTGCCCCACGTAGCGATTTAAAAGTATCCACTTGAATGGAAGCAAAGAAAGCCAGTCCAGAAACCGTAAAGAAAGCTGGAAGTATTGGTGTCAGAATACTAGTGAAAAGTGCAATCACAGTCAAAACAAAGCTGGACAACAAATACCAATGAATCCCATGTTTATTAGCCCACCGGTGCATAAAGTAGGTAAAGGATTGACCTAGCATAAAAACAATGATGGGTAAAAGAAAATCTAGAGCCCTGTCCAATCTCCCCTGAGCCAAACTCATGGCTAGAGAAGCCACATTTCCTGATTGGATACCTGCAAAACGTTGACCTTGGGTCATAAAGGTAAAGGCATTGACATAACCCGAGATAAAAGTCAGACTGATGGCACAACGCAGAGCTTCATGAACATAATATCTTTGTTTTTTTCGTTTTGACATGGTTTCCTTCCTAATGACACGAAAAAAATACTGATTACCAGTATTTTATGTTTTATTAAGGAGGATGTGGGATTCGAACCCACGCACGCTTTTACACGCCTGACGGTTTTCAAGACCGTTCCCTTCAGCCGGACTTGGGTAATCCTCCAAAAACTAATAATAGTATAGCACAGGTCAAGTCTCTTAACAATAGTTAAAAGAAGAAAAAATAAGTAAAAAACTGAGATATTAATCTAGCATAGAATAAGATCAAAATGAAAGCCCGACAACTATTGTGTCAGGCTTCATATCTTTACAGTTTAATATGTTTTCTTATGGTGTCACACTTGAGGTCTGACTACTAGATTCGATAGTGACATTTTGTAAGTAATTGTCTTGACCAAGTTTGCCTTTGAAATGATCGCCTGCTTTGATAAATGGAAGATGATCCGGCGTATCTTTGCTGGCTTTGATTTTATAGACCTTACCTTGTGAGAAGATATAATAAACGGTATTTCCAGAAATCATTTGACTGGCTACTTGTTCAACCTGACCAGAAACTTTTTCTACTTTCTGACCACTATCAGCTTGCGACGATAAGCCACTGGTGTCGCGGTCCGTAAATTGAGCAATCAAGGCTTCAATATCATTATTGACTGATACTTGTTGATAATCTTCCGCATCGACCAAAGCATAGGATTTAATCAGACCAGCATCATCTTTCAAGGATACCAAATAGAAAGCTTTTTCATTCAGTTTGACTAAGACAGGAGCAGTCGCTTGATAACCCTTCTCTTGGACTTCGCCTTCGGCGGATCGCATCGCTGAGCTCTCAGTCGCTGAAGAAAGCTTGTAATTAGTGACCTCTCGAGTCCGCATATTGACTAAAATAAAGCCAAGATTTGACGAATCAGCTGTTGCTGAGGTAATACCAGTATAGAGATAGAGGTCTGAACCAATGGTCAAATAATTGTAATTATCAGTGGTTTTCTTAACACCTGACTGACTAAAGACGGTATTCCAATAACCATTTTGATAAGTATAATGGTCATTAACTCTTTCCAAAACATTTGAGGCTGAATAAACCCGGTCAACCCATTTAGGAATTGCTTTTAAACTGTAATGCTTGGTTTTACCAGTGACAGCATCCAGTAAAATAGCACCTGTTGGATCGGGTGAAGACAAGCCAAAACGGGGTTTATAAGTAGTTGCAACATAATAAGGATTGCCTTGATCATCCACTTCAAATGATGGATCACCGAAAATGGTAAAAGGATGGGTAAAGCGTAAATGGCGCAAGGTATCTCGGAAAAGGTACTCAGAACTTGAGTATTTCATTGCCTTTTGTAAGCGAACCAATTGGGCCTTACCAGTGGTTTGATTGACTTTCACATAGTAATCAATCCCTTCCTGACGATTGGTCGCCCACTTCCAAAAACTCTTATACTCCAAAGGTGAAACGCGATAAGGTTGTTTACCTATTGTAATTTGACGGTATTCTTTGGAAATACCAAATTGAGACACTTTGTCAATTGTTCCAAGATAGGTATCGCCTATCTTCTCCGCTGATTCTCGGTCCAGCAAAGCTAAAGTTGAAATATTGCTTTCAGGGAAATCTTTCTTGAAATCTGCACTCTTTACGCTGATCACGTCAGCATAACCCTTAGCCCTAAAAAGACGGGTATTAAAGAAAGACAAGACCCCAATAACCAGAGCTATCCCAAGAATAGCTAGCGTCAGCCAACGGTTGACACCGGAAAAAAGATTGAAATTCTGGGTAACATCTTTGACTTTTCCTTTTGGTTTGGCATTGGTAAAAAGACTTTGAATCCCATCTGAAAGAGAGTGGATATAAAGGTTAACCATTAAAATGACAAGAAGAAAAATAACAAAAAGCCAGAAATCACCGCTCCATATGTTTAAAGGAGGCAGATTGGTCCAATAATAGGAAGCAATGATTATTAGTGAAATCAGAGCTACCAAAACATCTAATTTTCGTTTCATAGGATGACCTTTTCTAAAAATGTATTATTTTTTATTATAGCACATTATGAAAGGGATTTCTCAATTACCATTTTTATAAAGGTGATAAGAATAAATAATAGGAAAAGCAAACATCAGGATTAGAGTGACTGCAAAAACAAAACCGTTGGCAACATTTAAGAGGCCAAGTATAAACAGTAACAAACCACCAATCACCCAAACTTTTCCCGCTAACCGATGCGTTTTATTCCAGTTATACTCATTATTTAAGGTCCAAGGAACTCGGATCCCTACAGTATAGTTTTGACGAATTTTTGGTAAATAGTTGCCGAGAACCAAGAAAAAGAGCCCCATAAAGACGTTGACGTTGAGAGTCATGCCATGGCCAGAGCCAGCGGCTGCAAAGAAGACCATGCTCTGTACAAATAATGAAATAGCTGGGACAATCCAATAAACTAAAGCAGCCATCTTACCAAGACGGGCCGATTTAGGGTCCTTAGAGACCATCCAAACCACAAAGAGATGTATAACTAACAAAAATAAGGGTAAGAAAATGACGGCAAACGTCTTATCGGAATAATCATCAGCTTTACCAGAAAAATCAAAATGGGTCGGTACTTTATCTGGTAATTGCTTCCATAAAAGCAAGCCAATTAAAATTGGTAATAGGGTAACAAAACTAGTCACTAACAAGCGTTTTTTATTAATTGTCATTATTCTTATCTCCTTTTAAATCTGATAACCAAACCATGACATCCTCTAAGACCGAGGTGTTAATCTCATAATAAATAAAATTTTTAACCTTATTTTCCTCAATCAAATTGGCTTTTTTCAAGATGTTTAAGTGATAAGAAACTGAAGCCTGTGCCAAATCAAATTGCTTGGCTATGTCACCTGCTGACCACTCACCATCTTTTAAGAGATTGAGAATTTCCCGGCGAACCGGATCGGATAAAGCCTTAAAAGTTTCTGCGAAGCCCATTGGCCAACCTCCTTCTATTTCGAAATATTTCTAAATAGATTATAGCACTCCCAAGCTAAAAAGCAAGAGCTATTTCGAAAAAAATCAAAATAGATTTTAAAGGTGTGAAAATTCGCTTGATAAAGCCTTTTTTGCTAGAATAGACTTATCTTAAGACAGAAAGAGATTCAAAATGAAACTAATTTCCTGGAATATTGATTCCTTAAACGCAGCCTTGACCGGCGAATCACCACGCGCACTGCTTTCACGAGCTGTTATCGATACTTTAGTTGCCCAAGACGCTGACATTATTGCTATTCAAGAAACAAAATTATCAGCAACTGGCCCTACTAAAAAACACATGGAAATTATCGAAAGCTATTTCCCTGACTACGTTCACGTTTGGCGCTCATCCGTTGAACCTGCCCGTAAAGGCTATGCCGGAACCATGTTCCTCTATAAAAAAGAACTAAACCCAATTGTTTCTTTCCCTGAAATTGGAGCACCTTCAACAATGGATGCTGAAGGTCGGATTATCACGCTTGAGTTTGATGATTGCTTTGTTACCCAAGTTTATACACCAAATGCTGGAGATGCTTTAAAACGTCTTGAAGACCGTCAACTTTGGGATATTAAATATGCAGAATACTTGGCAGAGTTAGATGCCCAAAAACCAGTCTTAGCGACTGGTGACTATAACGTTGCCCACAATGAAATCGACTTGGCAAACCCAGCCAGCAACCGCCGTTCAGCTGGCTTTACCGATGAAGAACGTGCTGGCTTTACCATGCTTTTAGGCAAGGGCTTCACCGATACCTTCCGCCACCTCCATGGTGATGTTCCAAACGTCTACACCTGGTGGGCACAACGTAGCAAAACCAGCAAAATCAACAACACCGGCTGGAGAATTGACTACTGGTTAACCTCAAACCGTGTGGCTGACAAAGTTCTAAAGTCTGAAATGTTAGACTCAGGGACTCGTCAAGACCACACCCCTATTCTCCTTGAAATTGACCTCTAAGATGACAAGCCAAGAAAAATTTGACCTACTTGAAAAGCGCATGGCCGGACATGCTGAAGCTGGACAAGCTGAAAAAATGGCTGCCTATATGAAAAACCATTTTGACTTTTATGGCATTCCAGCTGGACCTCGTCGCCTGATTTACAAAGACATCATCGCGGCAGACAAAAAAGCTAAGACCATCGACTGGCAGTTGTTGGACCTTGCTTGGGCTAGTCCCAAAAGGGAAATGCACTACTTTGTCTGTGATTATCTAAAAGCTTTGGCTAAATGGCTGAGCTTCGACCATGTTCCCAAACTTTTAACCTATGCCACCAGCAATCAGTGGTGGGATTCCATCGACCATTTTGACCACATTTTGGGCAGCATTGAGGATTCTAGACGGGATGCATTCATGTTGGAGCTCTCGCTGTCAGAAGATTTCTGGTTGCGACGCATAGCCATTGATCATCAGTTGGGCAAAAAGGACAAAACCAAGCCGGAACTTTTGGCTGCTATTATTTTGAACAATCTGGGGTCGTCAGAATTCTTCATCAATAAAGCCATTGGTTGGAGTTTACGAGATTATTCGAAGACCAATCCTGACTGGGTGCGGGAGTTTGTCAACGAACATCAAAGTCAAATGGCACCACTTTCAATCAGAGAAGCCAGTAAATATCTCTAAAGGCTAAGCATTATCAAGTTTTTTGGTAATGCTTTTTTCTTTTCAAAACCTATTCGATACTTCCATCTTTAAAAAGCTGTTTTTTTAAGTCAAATATTTTGTCAATTTAAGCAAGTAAAGCTATAATAACTTATCACTATATATTAATAATTGGAGAAACGAAATGATTTCTAAATCTACAACCATGCTTTATGTTAATGACACTGAAGCTGCAATGACTTTTTGGACTGAAAAAATGGGCTTTGTCATTACTGACCAAGCTGACTCAGAAGGCTTCAAATCTTTTGAAGTTGCCCCATCACTTGATTCAGCAACAAAATTTGGAATCCACAACAAAGATATGGTTGCTCAAGCAAACCCAGGAATGAACATTGGCTTCCCATCACTTCTTTTTGAAACTGATGACTTAGAAGCTGAATACAAAACCTTAACTGAAAACGGAGTTGCTACTAATCCAATCATGGAATATCAAGGTATGGTTCACTTTACTTTCCAAGATAGCGAAGGCAACTACATCGCTGTTCGTCAAACAATTTAATTTTCTAAAAGGAGAAAACACATGGTCACTGCACTAAATGTCTACTTAGTTACAAATGGTAATGGTAAAGAAGCTGTTGAATTCTACAAAGACGCTTTCAATGCTGAAATCACTAATTTAATGTTCTGGAAAGACGGTGTTCCAGATTGCCCTAAAGATCGCGAAGACCTTGTCATGAACGCACAAATGGAATTCAATGGCATCCGTCTTCAATTATCAGATGAAAATCCTGATTTTGAATACAAAGCTGGTGGTAACATGTCTGCAGCACTTATCGTTGATAGCATTGAAGAAGCTCAAGAACTATATGCTAAATTAACCGTAAATGCTCAAGAAATCGTTATGGAACTCCAAGAAATGTTCTGGAGCCCAGCCTACGCTAACTTTATCGACCAATTCGGTATCATGTGGCAAATCAATACAGAACTTGCAAACTAATCCAAAAAGAAGTTAGGAATAGAATCCTAACTTCTTTTATTATTTTGTCTAAAAGAGACTTCTTCAAGTAGAGCTTTAAGAGTCACTTTTGTTTTTTTAATTTTCTCATGATATAATAATATTATAATTATTAATATAGGAGGACAAATGAATTACAAAAAAATAGAAAAAAAGGCATTATTAATCTCTTCAATTGTCAATGGTATTAATGCTTTCGCAGGTATTTTTATTTATATTATCACGGGATTAAACGCACTTTTACTAGATAGTGTCTTTTCAGTCATTGGACTTGTTTCTTCGATTGCTGCTGTCTATATTAGTAAAAATAGCCACAAAAAAACTGACAATTTTCCTAGGGGTCTCTATTTCTTGGAGCCATTATTTGGAGTATTAAAATCAATAGCTACTTTAATGTTACTGCTGATTGCACTTCTTGAAAGTGGCGCAGTCGCTTATTCATATTTTACATATGGTGAAGGTGAACTCATCCACACGGGACCCGTTTTACCTTATACAATTATTACAGGTATAATTTGCTTCGTCCTTTCCTACTATAACCATCGAAAAAATAAGGCAATCAATAATCTTAGTACAATTTTACATGCTGAAAGCAAGGCAAATTTAGTTGACGGTCTTATCTCCATTGGTATCGGAATAACCGTTTTTCTACTAAAGTTCATCAGTCAAGATGGACAACTGGGCTTTTTCCATTACACAGGTGATTTTTTTATCACGGTAATATTAGTGCTACTTTCCTTTAAAGAGCCTCTAACGATATTAATCCATTCCTTTAAAGAATTTGCCTATTCAACAGTTCAAAATGATAAACTTGAAGAAGCAATCGTTTATGTCGTTAATCACCATCTAAAGGAATATCAAGATGATTATGACATTTTTGTTCATAAACAAGGAATGCAAATAAACGTCAGAATATTAATTTTAGATCTTGAAAGTCATCACATTATCAAACAGTTTGCTTTGAAAAAGGCAGATTTATTGAATCATTTACGCAAAAAATTTGATCAAATTCATCTAGAATTTGTTTTCTAAAAAGAAGTTAGGAAAAATCCAAACTTCTTTTTTTACTTAAATAATTCTCCGTAGGGTTTACGAGCCCCAATTTGGAGGACTTGGTTATCCTTAACTAAAATGGGACGTTTGATTAACATGCCATCTTGGGATAGTATGTGAGCTGCTTCTCCAATTGATAAATCGTCAATCTTATCCTTAAGACCCATTTCTTTGTAAGAGTTACCACTGGTGTTGAAAAAATTCTTCATGGTGAAGTCTGAAGTCTCCATCCACTCCTTCAAAAGCTCTGCCTTAGGAGGTGTGGTCTTGATATCGACCGTCTCAAAATCGGAGATATACTGCTTCAAATCTGCCTTGGCTTTTCGACAAGTGGAACATTTTGGGTATTCATAAAACGTGTACATGTCTATCCTTTCTCCTTTTCTAATAGCCAGATTTTTTTATCAAGGCCACCGGCATAACCTGTTAATTGACCCTGGGATCCCAGAACGCGATGGCAGGGCACAAAAATGCTTAAGGGATTATGACCAACCGCTCCCCCGACCGCCTGAGCCGACTTGCAGTTCAAATCCTTAGCTATTTGACCGTAGGTTATTGTTTCCCCATAGGGAATAGTCTGCAAATAGGTCCAAACCCGCTGGCGAAAGTCGGTCCCTTTTAAAGCAATAAAATCAGCGGCAGTAGCTTTTCCTGGTTAAAATAAGCATCCAACCATTGACAAGCCGCTGCTAAGGGCGCATTGACTTCCTCCAGTGGAACTTGCTTTATTCCATCTTCAAAGTATTTTTGATTGAGAAACCAGGCTCCAATTAGGGCTGAATCATCCGCAATTAAAGAGATAGGACCTAGCAGAGACTGATAAATAGTCTTATATAAAGTCATCTTATTCCTCTTGATAAAGCAAGCCTTGAGGTCATTCAAGGCTGTCCTTTATTTAGTAATTAAGCGAACACGGATAATATTTTCACTGGCTTTAAAATCTGCCACTAATTGATCAATTTTTTGACCATTGCATTCATCCAAGTCTAAGAGGGTGTATGCATAATCACCTTTTGACCGGTTAATAATATTATCAATATTAATGTTCAAGTTGGATACAGCTGTCGAAATTTTAGCAACGATATTTGGGACATTTTTATTGATAAGGGTAATCCGATAAGGTGCTGTTAAAGCTTGATGGACATTTGGAAAATTAACTGAATTGGTAATTTCACCTGTTTCCATAAAACGACGGATTGTCTGTCCTGCCATAATGGCACAGTTTAATTCCGCCTCCTCAGTTGATCCTCCAACATGGGGAAAGACCGTGATGTTTTCCTTATTTAAAAGTTCCCGACTACCAAAGTCGGTGATATACCGTTTGACCACACCTGTTTCAAGGGCATCAAACAAATCAGCATTATTAACTAATTCAGCCCGGGCAAAATTGATAATGGTTGTACCTTTTGCCATCAGAGCAAAACTTTCAGCATTGAAGGTATCTTTTGTAGCTTCTGTCAAAGGAACATGAACTGTAATGTAATCCGACTTCGCAAAAATCTCTTTCAAGTCATCAACCCTTTGGACATGACTTGAAATATTCCAAGCCGTTTCAATAGAAACATAAGGATCATAGCCCAAAACATTCATACCTAAACGGTAAGCGTCATTAGCAATCCTTGCACCAATAGCTCCAAGCCCAATAACTCCAAGTGTTTTACCAGAAATTTCTGACCCAGCAAATTGTTTCTTACCGGCCTCAACTTGTTGACTAACGTCATCACCTTTTAAAAGGTTTGTCCATTGATTGGCAGAAATATAATCACGCGCTGACATGAGAATGCCAGCTAAGACAGCTTCTTTGACCGCGTTAGCGTTTGCCCCAGGGGTATTAAAAACAACAATTCCTGCCGCACTGGCTTGGTCAATTGGAATATTATTGGTTCCTGCTCCTGCTCTTGCGATAGCTTTTAAATTGTCAGGAAAAGTCTGACCATGTAAGTTTTCACTACGTAAAATGTAGGCATCAGGATTAGTAGCTAAGTCTCCATCAATTTGAAACTTATTTCCTAACTCCTTCAAGCCTATTTGATTAATATTATTATATGTTTTAACACTGTATACCATTTGTGAAATGGCTGGACAATGCTGTCCAGCACTCCTTCCTTAAAGCACCTTAATAACTGCCACCATAGCGACTATCTTCATTAATCTCTTGGTAGCTAGCCTTTTCATGCTCTTCTTTAATTTTTTGATAAGCTAGACGGACACCAGCTAAAGGCACTTTCCCACAATAGTTAAAACCAAGCTTAGTCATGATATGTTGCATGGCTAGATTTTTTTCATGCGTATCACAACGAAAATCTCTTTGCTCATGTCCTTCAATCAATCCTTGTAAAAAGGTTTGAGCTAAAGCCTGACCTTGGCTATTTTTAGCCACCGCAATCCGATGGAAGGTAATATAGTCCTTATGATCATTTAACCATTGGCCATCATAAATGGCATTATAGGCTTCTTCATTACCATAAATAACCGCAGCATAAGCCACAATTTGGTTTTCAACCAAGGCAACATAGCCCTGCCCCTTGATAATATCATCAATGATAACTTCTGCATTGGGGTAGCCATCTTGCCACTGATCACTACCATAAGCGGCAATAACTTCTTTTGCCCCTTCAATAATTGTCATGATTGGGCCAACTTCATTTGGAAAAGCTAATCTAATGTCCATAAAGCTTTTTCTTCTCTCATTCTTTTTTATTACTATTTATAGGTGTTATGACTTTCAAATTCCTTCATAAAGTCAATCAAGGCCACAACTCCTTCTTTAGGGAAGGCATTATAAATACTGGCTCTCATACCACCAACACTGCGGTGACCTTTAATATTCTTAAAGCCTTTAGTTTCCGCTTCTTTAACAAATTTTTGGTCTAATTTCTCGCTAGGCGTCGTGAAGGGAATATTAGCAATAGAACGTTCCCGAGGATTTTTGACAGGATTATTATAAAAAGGCGACTGTTCAATATAAGTGTATAATAACCCAGCTTTCTCTCGGTTAACCACTTCCATTTGATCTAAGCCACCCAATTCCTTAATCCATTCAAAGACCAATTTTGCAATATAAATGCTATAAACTGGTGGCGTGTTATAAAGGGATTCAGCTTTAGCTTGAATAGAATAGTCCAACATACTCGATAAAACCGGCTCTTTATTTAAAAGATCCTCACGTATGATAACAACTGTGACCCCAGCAGGACCAATATTTTTTTGTGCCCCAGCATAAATCATACCGAATTGGTCAACCTGATAACGAACAGCTAAAATATTAGATGACATATCTGCAACAATTGGGACACCATTAGTATCTGGTAAGTCATAAATGGCTGTCCCTTCAATGGTATTATTAGTTGTGATATGGACATAGGCTGCTTCTGGGTCAATAGCAGAGCTATCATAAAGGGGGATAAAGCTGAACTTGTGTTCTTCAGAAGAGGCTAAAAGTTCTGGCTGCATTGGAATTGATTTTGCCAGTTTAAGTGCTTCTGTGTAGGCTTTTTTGCCCCAAGAACCTGCGACATGATAATAGGCTTTTTTGCCTTGAGCTAGATTCAAAGGAATCATGGTAAACTGGGTCGATGCTCCCCCTTGAAGGAAGAGGACTTTATAATTATCAGGGATAGCCATTAATTCTCGAAGCAAGGCTTCAGCTTCCTTAATAATGTCAGCGAATTCTTTGGATCGGTGCGACAACTCTAAAACACTCATTCCACTGGAGCGGTAGTCTAGCATTTCAGCTTGCGCTTTTTCTAGAACGGTTTTTGGCAATACTGCAGGACCTGCAGAAAAATTGTAAATTGTCATAAATACACCTCCGTATAATAATTGAAAGTATAGCATAATTATCAGAATTTTACAAAGATTACCTGTCTTCCTTCAGCCCGTAAAAATGGTATAATAAAACAGATTAGGAGGAAAATCATGTTAATAAAAGAATTTTGTGCCGAAAATTTAACACATTTAAGTGGCTTAGGAGATCATCAAGTCAATCGAGTAGAACTTTGTGATAATTTAGCCGTTGGTGGAACGACGCCTTCATACGGTGTTATCAAAGAAGCTTGTACCTTACTCCATGAAAAATCCATCTCTGTTGCTACAATGATTCGTCCACGAGGAGGCGATTTCGTATATAACGACCTTGAATTAAGAGCCATGGAAGAAGATATTCTTAAGGCAATCGAAGCTGGTTCTGATGCCTTAGTTTTGGGTTGCTTAACGGATAATCAGCAATTAGACACTGATGCTATTGAACAACTTCTTCCTGCTTGTCAAGGACTTCCTTTAGTTTTCCACATGGCTTTTGATCAGATTCCGGTTCAAGACCAAAAAGCTGCAATGGATGACTTAGTCGACTTTGGTTTTGTTCGCATTCTAATCCATGGCAATCCTGAAAGCAATGATATCATGGAAAATATTGAGCATCTTAAGGATTTAGTAACCCATGCTGACCAGCGCATTGAAATCATGATTGGGGGCGGTGTGACAGCTGAAAATGCTGAAGAACTTAGCCTAATGATTGGAACTCCAATTGTTCATGGAACCAAGATTGTTTAAATACGGCTAGAGTTATAATGAATACCAATACAAAAAACAAAAAGAAAGCTCTTGTGTGAGCTTTCTTTAATTATTTAATCATATGCTCAACTGGATGGTAATTCTTTTCATGGTATGATTTACCAAAAGCAAGCACTAAGGTTGCAATTCCTGGGAAGAAAAGACTTACTACAGCTAATCCTTTAGAGCCTCCAAAGGCACGAACAAAACAAAATTGCGTATAAGAATAATAAATAGCAATTGCCCAACCAATAAAGTAAAGCCATTTATTGCCTTCACCAAAGGTAATTTTGTGTTTTGTAAAACCACCTAAAATTGGAATTAATGCATACCAGCCTGGTTGTTCTGCTTTTTCAAATAAACGCCAGTTGCCAATCACTTGAAGTAGTAATGAAATTAATACTAAAATAAACATGAAACCATAAACAGCTAGTACAGCATATAGTCCTGCTTCATCATTTGTCATCTCTTAGAATCCTCGTTTCCATAAATCTGTACATCTTGTACACTTTTATTATAACAAAATTTCAATGAAAACCATACGTTTTTTTTGTAATACTTTTGTAAGGAACTCATTTTTAATAGAAAAAATCTAATTTTTAGAAAATTAGAGTTTTATTGTTCGGTTTTTATCAACTATTATGATAAGTCTGGTATAATTCTTGTCTATTTAATTGATATTTTTTAGCAATTTCTTTGATAGCTTGATTTGGCTTTTTACCGGCCTCAATTTCTGATGCAATTAAAGCCAGATAATCAATGTCTGTTTCATGGTCATTCAAGTCTTGGTCAAAACCTGAAACAATTAGTAAACACTCTCCTTTAAGTGGTTTTTCACTAATGGATTCTATGAGTTCTGAAATACTTCCCCTTTGGTATTCTTCGTAGATTTTAGTCAATTCTCTGACTAAAACAACTTGGCGGTCACCGTAAATGCTCAACATATTTGAAAGGGTGTCTGCCACCCGATAGGGAGATTCATAGAAAATTTGTGTTTCTGGGTAAGCTACTTTCTCTTGGAAAAAAGCTTTTTGCTGTCCAGCTTTACGCGGTAAAAAACCATAAAAAATATGGGGTTGAGGGGCTAGACCACTAGCAATCAAAGCCGTAATTCCGGCCGAAGCACCTGGGAGGGCAACCACTGTCAAGTCTTCAGCAATAGCAGCTTTGACCAAGTCGTGACCTGGATCAGAGATTGAAGGCATACCGGCATCAGAAACTTGCGCCAAGTTGTGTCCTTCTTTTAATAAGGTGATTAACTGGGGAATTTTCTCAAATGCATTATGTTCATGAAAAGCAATCTGTTTACTAGTGATGTCAAAATGTTTTAAAAGAATTCCGGTATTACGGGTATCTTCTGCACAGATAAAATCAACTTCTTTCAGGGTTTGTACAGTCCGATAGGTCATATCTTGGAGATTACCAATTGGTGTTGGTACCAGATAAAGGCTTCCTGATGTCTTTTGCTCTTTAAAGCTTTTTTGGATCTGCATCTTATATCTTTCTATCTAGTAGTTCACGGCAAAACATGCATTCTTCATCATTCTCACGCCTTTGCCCATAGAAAAAATTGCAAATGTGAAAACCTTCATCATAGATGTCTTCCAAATGATCTTTTCCATGTTTGGTTGTAGACTTAACCACTGGTTCATTTTCCAGTTGATTCAAGCGTTCCCGCAATTTATTATTTTCAATTTGTAATACTGTATTTTCTTCTAGTAATGCTTGAACTTGTTTTTTAATGGCTTCACTTTCAGCAAGGTAATCATTAGATTTTGTGAAAATCCATCAAATGCATCAAACATTTCTCTTTTATTTACCAATACTTACCTCCTCTAATGGATAGGTTAAAACGGTTTGTTTTTCGTCTACCATAATTTTTAGGGTATCGTCAAAAATATTGATGCCCACAACCCGACCTGGTCCTTGATCTGTTTGAACAGTAGAACCATAATCAGGAAATTTTTTCTTGCTGTCAGTATAAAACTCATCTTCATACTGGAGACAGCATAAGAGACGCCCACAATACCCTATATTTTTGCCAGAGTTTAAGGATAAACTTTGGTTTTTTAGCATCTTAATCGATACGGTCGGAAATTCTCCTAAAAAGCTAGAACAACAGATAGGGCGTCCACAAGGACCAATGCCCCCATAGACCTTTGCTTCTTCACGACTATTGAGTTGTCTCAATTCAATGCGTGTTCTAAAAAGCGCAGCTAAATCTTTCAATAGTTGACGGAAATCAACCCGTTCTTCTGCTGAAAATGTAATTAAGACATAATTTCTATCCAAAGGAAAAAAGATGTCAATTAATTTCATATCCAACTGATTTTGCTCAATTAGGTCGCGAACCTGATCCTTAGAATTTTCGGCAAAATTCTGGTTAGCCAAGAAAGCTTTTTTATCCATGTCGTTCGCCAGACGAATAACCTCTGGCATATCTTTAGGTAAGTTACTTTCTTTGAATGCTTTCATTGTTTTAGTAACTTGAACCAATTGATTGCCCTTACCTTCCTTAACGACTAACCATGTGTCTAGGGGATAATCTCTTTGTGTTTTGACATATTTTGTTGCAGGTGACTCTGCAAAGCGAACACCAATTGTACTAATCATGATAACACCATAAATTCTAATGTATTTTGAAAAGAAACATTACTCTGCCACATTTGTCTGGCCAAAAAGAGTCCATCTAGATAATGCATGGCTCTATCCTGACCATACTCAGCAGCTAAGTAAAATGTTAAGAGTTTTAATATGACGTCTTGGTCTTTCTTCTCGGGTGCAATACTAACCAGGCGACTTACTTCTAAATAAGCCTGATCCTGATTTTTAAGTAAATGGCCAATAAAGCGCTGGCATATGGTCATCCACTCTAACAATTTTGGATCTTTAAGGAGTTCAACTAGGTCACTTGGATTTTTAGCTAATTTTGCTAGCATATCTGCCTGACTTTTTAAAGAACCCGCTTCCTGAGCCTGTTGCGATAAAAGAGCTTCATTTTTGGGGAAATGAAAAATTTGCGTCCGACTCTTAATCGTTGGTAAAACCAAATTGTCATCATTGGTTAGCAAAAAGATGTATGAATCGCTTTGCGGCTCCTCAATATATTTTAAGAGGGCGTTTGCTGCATTAACGTGCATTTTTTCACTATCCTTGATAATGAAGACTTGTTTTTCACTCTCATATCCCGTTCGCGAAAAGTTCTTCATCATTTCCTTAACCGCTTCTGTTTTAATGACCTGACCACTAGGTTCTAATAAGGTCACATCCGAAAATTCTCTAGCTGCAATCAACTGACATGCGCGACAGTGGCCACAAGGCAGTCCTGCTTGGGTCTCTTGACAAAATACTGCTTGAGCCAGATAAAGGGCCATATCCAAATTGGCGAAATCACCGACAAAGAGATAGGCATGATTGAGGCGTTTTTTAGCAAGAATTTGAGTAAAAGAGGCAAAAGCCTGGGGTGCTAATTGTTCAACAGTCATCCTATCCTCCTTTTTTTATAGTTGTTCTTGGATGATGGCAATAGCTTGCGCAATCACTTGATCCAGTGGTTTTGAAGCATCGATAGTCACAATACGCTCAGGGTTTTCTTTGGCTAACTGTAAATAACCATTGCGAACCTGATAATGCATATCCACTTTTTCTAAATCTAAACGGTTAACTTCCCGGTCTTTATTTTGGGCTATCCGTGCTAAGCCAACCTCAGCCGTAACATCAAAATATAGGGTTAAATCTGGTTTAAGACCATCTGTAGCAAAGTCATTTAACCATTGAATATCCTTCTTTTCAAGACCACGACCACTTCCTTGGTAGGCAACTGAGCTATCAATGAAGCGATCAACGAGAACAATCTTTCCAGCTTCTAAAGCTGGTAGGACTTTTTCCATCAAATGCTGCCGTCTAGCTGCGATATAAAGTAAGAGTTCCGTTTTAGCATCCATAGCCGTATTATTGACATCCAAAATGACTTCCCTGATGCTTTCGGCAATGGCTACTCCACCTGGTTCCCGAGTCGTCATAATATCCTGATGAACGGTTTTTTCTAATAATGGAATGATAGCTTCAAGAACAGTTGTCTTCCCAGCACCGTCTGGACCTTCGAATGTGATTAATTTACCTTTTGACATATGGATTCCTTTATTTTTTATTATTACTATTTTACCAAAAATTAGCTAAAAAAAATACTGCCTTTGGTAAAGGCAGTGAATTCTTTAGTTGAGGTCAGCTTTAATCTCTGTTGGAGTTACAGAAATAATGGTTACCCCTGTATCAGCTAAGGCCTGGCTAAGACTTTCTTGGTTACATTGGCCGTCGATTTGAATTTCCACAACTGTTTTGCCAGTTGCACGACTATCCGCGACAATGCGACCGATATTGAGGTTAGCTTTGGAAATGGATTCTGCTACTTTAGCTAAGATACCAACTTCATTATCAGCCTCTAATACGATTCGAGTACCCTGCATTCCATAACCTGAAACATGTAAAAAAGCCTTAAAAACATCTCGGTCGGTAATAATACCACAAAGTTTTTCCTCATGCATAACAGGTAGAACACCAATTTTATGCTCCAACATCAGATAGATGGCATCTTCTAAACTGGCATCCGGACCAATAGTGATGACCTTTTTTAGCATGATATCTTTAATTTTGGTTTTGTTAAGCAGGTAGTTCATTTCATAGATAGAAAGACTTGTTGCTTTTGATGGCGTTGCATCAGCATGGTTCCAGCCGTTACCAGGCCAACCAATTTGCCATTATCCAAAACTGGAAGACGGCGAACATCTTGATCGCGCATAATATCTGCTGCTTGGGCAACACGGGTTTCAGGGGTAATAGTAATGACATCCTTGGTCATATAATCTTTGACAGCCATAAAACTTCCTCACTTCTTTTTCTATAAATAGTATATCATGCTTCAAATGACTTAGACCCTAGCCACCTAAATAAGCTTTTTTGACTTGATCTGACTCTAAAAGTTCTGATCCCTTACCAGATAATACTAGCTTGCCAGTCTCTAAAACATAGGCACGGTCGGCAATGGATAAGCCTTATTGGCATTTTGCTCGATTAACAAGACAGTCATTCCTTGTTTTTGGATATCCTGGATAATGGAAAAAATTTCATTGATAAAGATAGGAGCCAGACCCATTGATGGTTCATCTAGGAGCAATAACTTGGGCTTGCTCATCAAAGCCCTTCCCATGGCTAACATTTGTTGCTCACCACCTGATAGTGTTGCAGCATCTTGGTTTTTACGTTCTTCTAAACGGGGGAAACGGTCGAAAATCATTTTTAAGGTTTTTTGATTTTCTGCCTTATCTTTCATCAGAAAGGCTCCCATTTCTAAGTTTTCCATTACGGTCAAGCCAGAAAAAACATGACGGCCTTCTGGTACTTGTGATAAGCCTAAAGAAACAATTTTCCGAGCAGGGGTTTTATGAATATCTTGACCTAGAAAAGAGATTCTCCCTTGGCTTGGTCTCACAAGTCCCGAAATGGAGCGCAAGATTGAGGTTTTGCCGGCTCCATTAGCACCGATAAGGGTCACAACTTCACCTTCTTCAACTGTGAAGGAAACATCTTTGACAGCTTCAATAGCGCCATAATTAATGGATAAATGGTCAACTGATAACATTGGCATTAGAGTTCTCCTCCCAAGTAAGCTTCAATAACCCGCTGATTATTTTTGATTTCTTCTGGTGTCCCATGGGCGATTAAACGGCCGTATTCTAAGACATAGATGCGTTCCGTCACTTCCATGACTAAGGACATATCATGTTCAATTAAAATGATGGTCATGCCAAAATCATTTTTGATTTGACGAATAAGAGCTGTTAAGTCAGCTGTTTCTTGTGGGTTCATGCCTGCTGCTGGTTCATCTAAAAAGAGAATTTTGGGCTTTGTAGCAAGTGCACGAACGATTTCCAAACGTCTTTGTTGTCCATATGGGAGATTACGCGCTAGCTATCTGCCTCTTGGTCTAAGTTGAAGATGGCTAATAAGTTCAATGCTTTTTCTTTTAGCTCCGCCTCTTTCTGATAGAAACTTGGTAAGCGTAAAACACTTGCAAGCAGGTTGCTTTTTTCTTGATTGGCTAAGCCGATTAAGACATTGTCTAGAACAGTCATATCCTTGAATAAACGGATATTTTGAAAAGTTCTAGATAAGCCTAAAGAGGCAATTTTATAGGGTGTTTTGCCATTGAGAACCGTTCCATCAAGCGTAACGGTTCCCTCACTTGGAACATAAACTCCTGTTAATAGGTTAAACAGTGTGGTTTTGCCCGCGCCATTTGGTCCAATTAAACCAACTAATTCACCAGCATTTAGTTCCATGGTTACATCGCCAACAGCAGTCAAACCACCAAAATGTTTGCTTAAATGTGATACTTCAAGAAGTGCCATTTACTTGCCCTCCTTTTGCTTATTAAAGAATTCTGACAATTTCAATTCTTTAGTCCCTAAGAGTCCACCTGTCTAAAGACCATTACTAAGATGAGAGCTAAAGAATAGATGATCATCCGAATATCGGAGAAATTTTGGAGATACATATTTAAGGCACCTAGGACAATAGCTGCCACGATGGTTCCAGTCATTGAACCAAGACCACCTAATACAGCAATAATGAGGTAATCAATAGACCGCATAATAGTAAAGTCTTTGGGAACAACTGTACCGATGTAACCAACATATAGAGAACCGGCAATACTTGCTGTCATAGCAGCCAAAGCGAAAGTCATCACTTTAATCTTAGTTGTGTTTACACCCATTGATTCAGCAGCAATTTCATCTTCACGAATGGAAATCACTTGGCGTCCCGTTGAAGACCTTAAAAAGTTAAGAATCAACAGAGCAATTAATACCACAAAGATAAAAACAACTGGCCATGTTGTATAGCGAAGAATACCTGTTAAACCAGCAGCACCATTAGTCACTTCACCACCATTAACAATGGCAATTCGAATAATTTCCGCAACTCCTAAGGTCGCAATAGCTAGATAATCACCTTTCAGACGAAGGGTTGGAAAACCAACAAGAACTGCAATAATGCCAGCAACTAAAACACCCAATAACATAGAAATATAAAAACCGACATAGGTTGGCATATAATTGGTAAAAATGGCTGTTGCATAAGCTCCAATGGCCATAAAACCAGCCTGACCAAGTGGGAATTGACCAGAATAGCCGAGAACCAAATTGGTTCCCATGGCCATAATGATTGAGATTCCAATCCCCATCAAAATTTGCACATAATAAGGTCCCAAAATCCCACTACCAATTAAAAAAGAAAGGACGATAAAGGTTAGCACAATAATGGCAAACCAAGCAGTTATGGATTTGATATTTTTCGTCATCCTTACACCTTCTCCTTAATATTTTTGCCTAATAGCCCTGCAGGTCTTATTAATAAAATGATAATTAAGACTGCATAAACAATGGCGTCACGGTAACTAGAGAAACCAAGAGTAACCGAAATGGTTTCAATAAGACCTATCATGAAGCCACCTAGGGCAGCGCCAGGGATAATCCCAATTCCACCCAGAACCGCTGCGACGAAGGCTTTGATTCCTGGTGTCATTCCCATCAAAGGGTTAATTGAATTGTAATATAAGCCAATCAGAACACCCGCAGCTCCAGCTAAAGCAGAGCCTAAAGCAAAGGTGAAGCTAATAGTTGAATTCACGTTGATCCCCATTAGTTGGGCGGCATCGCTATCGACAGAAACCGCCCGCATGGCCTTGCCCATTTTGGTTTGTTTGACAATAAACTGCAAACCTAACATTAGGATTAGCGAAACAAATAAGATAATCAGCTGAACGTTACTGATGCTTACAGGTCCCAATGTGTATTTAACCGTTTTTAAGGCCTGTGGAAAGGCCCTTGCCTCTGCTCCAACGAGATAAACCATCCCGTATTCTAGGAGAAAGGAAACGCCGATGGCGGTGATCAGCGCAGCAATTCTCGTAGAGTTTCGCAATGGACGATAGGCCAAGAACTCAATCAGCATACCTAGGCAAGCTGTAATCAACATGGTCAAGAGCAATGCCACGAAAATATTGAGATGGAAACTATTAATGAGAAAGTAGCCAATAAAGGCTCCCATCATAAAGAGATCCCCATGGGCAAAGTTGATTAATTTAATGATGCCATAGACCATGGTGTAACCCAGAGCCAAAAGGGCATAGACACTGCCCAAAATAAGGCCATTGACAAGTTGTTGTAGCATTTATCTACCCATCTTTCTTCTTATACTTTTAATCAGCAGCGATAACTGTAGTTGAGCTTTCTTTTCCTTTGGTCAAACCAATAACGGTAACTGATTTAATCGGATTATGCTTCTTATCGACCGACATGGTTCCTGTCACCCCTTCAAAGTTCTGCAATTTAGCAATCCCTTTTGAGATGTCTTTAGAACTCTTAGCGTCTTTTGCAGCTTCCGCTGCCATATAGACAGAGTCGTAAGCTAGGGCTGCGAACATAGAAGGTTCTTGCCCATAACGCTTTTTATAATGTTTGGCGAAGGCGGCTGCTTTTTTAGAAATGGATTCTGAGTAGCCTGAGAGATAATAGACATTAGTGACGTTGTCTTTACCACCCAATTCTACTAGTTTAGCGTCCGCAAAACCATCCGGACCAACAATCGGTACACTAATTCCCATCTCACGCGCCTGCTTAATAATGGTTCCTGTTTCTTGGTAATAACCTGGCATGATTATGCTGTCAAAATCTTGATTTTTGATTTTGGTTAGGGCTGATTGGAAATCGGTATCCCCTGATTGATAGGTTGACTCTGAGACAATTTTTCCTTGGTAAACCTTCTTAAAGCGTTTGGCAATCCCTTTAGCATAATCACTTGAATTATCATAAAAGAGGGCCACTTTTTTTGATTTTAAATGATCTGTCGCAAATTTAGATAGGACATCCCCTTGATAAGAGTCAATAAAAGTTGCCCGGTAGATGTAGTCATAGGTTTTTCCATCTTTTGCAATAGTCAAGTCATCTTGGGTTCCTGATGGGGTAATTAGAGGAACTGCTGCGGCTGTTGCATTTGGTGAAGCTGCGGCAGCAGCTCCTGATGTAGCTGGTCCGACAATGACATTGACATTGTCTTGGGTTGCCAAGCTAGTCGTTACTGTTGCGGATTCCGCATTTTCAGATTTATTATCTTTGGAAACAATTTCTAGCTTTTTACCATTGACGCCACCAGCCTGATTGATTTCCGCCACTGCCATCATGCACCAACTTTTTCTGCTGAGCCATATGCCGAAACCGGCCCAGTTAATTCTAAGTTTAAGCCAATTTTAATGGTTTTTTCGATTTTAGTTCCCTTGGCATTTGATGTACTACTTGGAGGCGCCGCATCGCAAGCTGTCAAGGCGAGAAGGGCTAAGCAGCTAAGAGCTGTCGCTAGAATTTTCTTTGGCATGTCGCATTTCCTCATACAGTCTAAAATAATATGTATCTAAGAATACAGAATTATCAGAAAATTGTCAATAGTTTGAACTTGTTTTTTTTGACTTAGTATCTTATGCAATAAAAAGAAGCCAGGATACCGTGTTCCCAGCTTCTATACTACTTTATTCTGCAACAATTTCTTCTTGACGATGTAAATTACCGACAAAGTTATGGTCTAATGATTCAAATTCAGATACAACCACTTCTTTGACAAACTTAAATTTACTAATTTCTTTTACTTTTTCCTGAACATCTTCATCATTGACATATATAACGAGATAACGCGATTTTTTGGAATGGTAATGCAGATCACCAAATTTTTGGACTTTTCGTGCATCACGGTTGTAATATAAATAGACAATTAATCCAACTCTTTTTTGTCGTTCAAACATGCTATATCCTTTTCTTTAATATTTTGATAAATTCCTCGTGAGACTTTTTCGTGTCGACTGGCTAAAGGCAGACCACTATCGACATAAATGGTTTCCGATACTTGATGAGCAACTTGATCAGTAATGCGAGCTAAAACAGCTTGCAAATCAACTTCTGCAAGTCTTAAAGCAACCACAAGTGGGGTTAAATCAAGCTCTCTTTTTTTAGCTAGTAGTTGTTTTTTTAGCATCTTACTTTCAGGTTGATATGAGGCATATTTATCCTGAGCTGAAAACTCTCTCACTAAGTTTTGAAAGGAACCAATTTCTCTTTGGAGATTATGGTCATTTATAAAATGTCTTTTAACCTCAAGATAGCTTTGAAACTCCCCAGTTTTCTTTATATCTTCTACCAGCTTATCGATGGCATCATCAATAGCTAGAAGATCTTGGTTAATGACTAACATAAGTCGATTATACCATAAATTGAAACATTATTAGCAGTCAAAAGACCATTTCCACTAAATATCTCTTAGAGGGTGAAAAAGATATCATCCCCCAGATGATACCCTTTTTCTCTCTCCCCAAATCATCTTTAGATGTTTGGATACAGGTATTATTATAACATATGCTGTATTTTATGTCTTTTTAAGGTTGGAAAATAATTTATAAGAAATATAAAATATTTTAAGCAAAAAGCCTGACTTATAGGGTTTTTCACAGTAATGGTTCAAAATATTACATTTATGTTAAAAAACACTGAAAAGCAATTTCAGTGTTTAAAGGTCTATTTTAATTCATTGTTTTCCATGATTTCATCGATGAAGCCATATTCAAGTGTTTCTTTAGCATCCATCCAGTAATCACGTTCAGCGTCTCTATGAATTTGTTTGATGGTCTTACCTGAGTTATCAGCTAAGATTTTTTCTAAGCGTTTGCGTGTTTTTAGCAATTGTTCTGCAACAATAGCCATATCTGTTTGTTGTGTACCGCTTCCAGCACCACCCATAGGTTGGTGAATCAAGTATTCAGCATTTGGTAACATGAAACGTTTACCTTTTGTTCCAGATGAGGCAATGATTGTTCCCATTGATGCTGCCATCCCCATAACAATGGTTTGGACATCAGACTTGATAAAGTTCATAGTATCAACAATGGCTAAACCAGCTGAAACCGAACCACCAGGTGTATTAACATAAAGGTAAATATCTTTGGTATTATCTTGAGCATCAAGGAATAACAATTGGGCAATAATAGAGTTGGCCATATTGTCTTCCACTGGACCAGTCAACATAATAATACGATCTTTTAATAAGCGTGAATAAATGTCATATGAGCGTTCTCCACGACTTGTTTGTTCAATAACTACAGGAATCATAAACTTCTCCTATCTAAAACTCTTTGCGGATAAAGTACCCACAAATCTATTTTTTTATGACTGACCTTATTATAATCTTTTGGTCAAATTAGGTCAAATAATAAACATAGCTTTTAAAAAACTTTCTAGACAAACTAGAAAGCTTAAAACTGATCAATATGTCTTGACCTGTCCTATTATTTTTATACTTAATTGGTTAGCTTCCCAATTTCTAGGCTCAGGATAGAGCACAGCTTTGGGAAAGCTTTGATGCTGATTTCCTTGAAATGAGAAAGAAATCAGTTCCACAGGAATGTTGGTTCGCGTCTCAATTTCTAGGCTCACCTTAGTAAAAGTTCACCGAACTTTTACTTAGTCCCAAACAATCTGTCTCCAGCGTCTCCAAGGCTGGTACGATGTAGCCATGGTCATTTAGTTTTTCATCGAGTGCTGCTGTGAAGATATCAACATCTGGATGGGCTTCTTGTAATTTTTTAACACCTTCTGGAGCTGCTACGAGGCAGACAAATTTAATGTTGGCTGCGCCACGTTTTTTCAATGAATCAACAGCTAAGATTGCTGAACCACCTGTCGCAAGCATTGGGTCAACAACAAAAATTTGGCGTTGATCAATATCTTCAGGAAGTTTAACCAAGTATTCAACTGGTTCTAAAGTTTCTTCATCACGGTACATACCGATGTGTCCAACTTTGGCAGCTGGTACGAGACTTAAGAATCCATCTACCATTCCGATACCGGCTCTAAGAATGGGAACAATGGCTAATTTTTTCCCTGTTAATTGTTTTTGAACAGTTTTAGCAACAGGTGTTTGAATTTCAACGTCCTCTAATGGAAGATCACGTGATACTTCATAACCCATCAACATGGCAATTTCGTTAACTAACTCGCGGAAATTTTTGGTTGAAGTATCCTCTCTGCGCAAAATTGATAGTTTGTGCTGAATAAGTGGATGTGAAATTACTTGGCATTTTCCCATGGTAGATATGTCCTTCTTTCTATATTTTTCCTTACACATTATACCAAAAATCATGGCTCTTTGCTGAGGAATTTTTCATTTTAAGGAAATTTCTTTAGACATCAAGCTCAAACTTAAAGCTAACTAGCCATGGCTCTGCTTAAAAACTAATGCTTCAGGTTCATGAAAAAAAGAACAGTTAGAATCCACTCTAAAGCGGCAGCCTGTTCTTTTCTTCTATTCAGTTAATTCATTCTCAATTTTTGTCTCAGTTTTTCTGCCTTATGGCCAATTAATTTATCTAGCTGATGAGTCGCCAAGGTTAAATAACCATAGACTACAATTCCGATTGCACCGATGATGAGGAGATACAAGACGCTTGACAGGCGTCCAGTTGGCACAAAGACGAAGCCTAGCAGCCAATTACTGATAGCTACGACAATTCCCATAATGGCTGTTAAAATAGCAATTAATGCAATCTGTTTGTAGAGCAACTTACGGTTAAAGTTGGTTACTTGATGCAAGCGTTTATACATGAGGTAAACGGGTACCAAGAGACCTAGGGCTGTTGCTAAGATTGGTCCATAAGCATGAAATAGGTAAATTAGGGGTAGCTGAAGAACCAGTTTAGTCATAATCCCATAAGCAAAGTAATATAGGGCTTTGCGATTTTCAAAGAGGGCCTGTAGCATTGGAGCCAATAAAGTATAAAGGGCTAGGAAGATGGTTTGTAAGAGAACCGCTCTAAATAGGGTAATGGCTTCTGCTGAACTGAAGCCGTAGAAAACGGAATAAAGTGGGCGTGCTAAGATGATGGCACCCGTTAAAGCTGGTAGTAAGAAAATCATCAGCATGACGATATTATTAATGATCAATTTTGCGGATGCCTTTTTATCCTTTTTCATGTGATTCTCTGTTAAGAGGGCAATCCCAACACCACCAATTGAAGCTGCAACGGCAATCAAAATCATGGTGATCTTAGCTGGGTTGGCATTAAAGTAACCAAATTGAATCAAGAGTTGCTCTTTGCTGTAATTGGTAAAGAGCAGCATGGTGTTTGAGTAGGTCCATTGGTCAATCAACTGGAAGGCCTGGATGGCACTACCAATAATGATAAAAGGAATGGATTCTTTCAGTGTCTCAAAGAGTAATCCTTTGGCGTCGATTGGCACATCCTGTTTTGGCTTAGCAAGAATGGCTGTCAATAAGCCCTCTTTGGCCAAGTAGAATACCAGAACAGCCATACTGGCAATCATCCCGATAAAGGCGGCAAAGGTTGACTGAGTAACGGCATGAAGGTAATCCCCAGAACCCATTTTCATAATCATGAAGGTAGCTGTTAACATCCAAATAACCCGGATAATCTGCTCAGCGATTTGACTAAGAGCATAAGGTTTAATATTATTGTGCCCTTGGAAGATTCCCCGAATGACACTCATGACCGGGAAGATAAAGACAGCTAAGGAAAGGCTGTGCATAATCGGAATGAGTTGGCCATCCGACCCTGACATGCTTGAAAAAATAGGCGAGGTCAGGTACATGGTGATTGAGAAAATCAAACCTAGAATGATCATTAATTTCAAGGTTGTGCGGATCAGTTGGTAGCTATGTTCTTTTTGGTTGAGGGAATTGTATTTGGCAACCTGTTTAGCAATAGCAACGTTGAGTCCAGTTGTTGAAATCAACAAAAAATAGGCGTATACATTATAGCCCATATTAAAGAGTGCATTGGCTTGTGTTGCATGTTGGTCCATCCAAATTAACCATGGGATGATGTAGATGACACCCAGCAAGCGGCTAATAAAGTTACTAGCTGTCGACCAGACTGTCCCCTGTAACATCAATTCTTCTTGTGTCAGTTCTTTTTTCTTCTTATCCATAACAATTCTTTCTTCTTATAATAGAACTATTATAAACTTTTGCTAGTTACTTGTAAATCTGAAACATAAAAGATAAAATAAGAATTATGATAAGAATCGAAACAATAATTGACCTCCTTAAAGACGATCACAATTTTCGTGAGGTCATTTCAAATGACACCTATTACTATAATTTTTCAGGATTAGCTTTTGAACAGTTGAGCTATGACAGCCGCCAAGTTGATGCTAAAACCTTATTTTTTGCTAAAGGAGCAAATTTTAAGGCTGAGTATTTAGAAACTGCTCTTGCGGAAGGCCTACCTGCCTATGTATCGGAAGTTGATTATGGTTTATCTATCCCAGCTATCCTTGTCAATGACATCAAACAAGCCATGTCTATTATTGCCATGACTTTTTATGGGAACCCTCAAGAAAAATTAAAACTCTTGGCATTTACAGGAACTAAAGGGAAAACCACCTCGGCCTATTATGCTACCATATTTTAAAAGAATCCCATAAACCAGCCATGTTGTCGACCATGAACACAACGCTAGATGGTAAGACTTTCTTCAAGTCCCAGTTGACAACACCAGAAAGTTTAGACCTCTTTAAAATGATGGCTGAATGTGTGGCAAATGGTATGACTCACCTGATTATGGAAGTTTCAAGCCAGGCTTACCTGGTTGGCCGTGTCTATGGCCTCACTTTTGATGTTGGCGTCTTCCTAAACATCAGCCCTGACCATATTGGCCCGATCGAGCACCCAACCTTTGAGGACTACTTCTACCACAAACGTCTTTTGATGGAAAATAGCCGAGCTGTGATTATTAATAGCGGCATGGACCATTTACAAATCCTCAAGGAGCAAGTGGCTGAACAAGACCATGATTTTTATGGTGCTGATTCTCAAAATGCCATCTTAAATAGCCAAGCCTTTAGCTTCACTGCTACTGGCAAGTTGGCAGGTGATTACCAAACTAATCTAATTGGCCACTTCAATCAAGAAAATGCCATAGCTGCCGGCTTGGCTGCCCTTCGTTTAGGAGCTAGCTTGAGGATATCAAAAATGGGATTGCCGCGACCAGTGTACCAGGTCGGATGGAAGTCTTGAACCATCCAAGCGGTGCTAAAGTCTTTGTTGACTACGCCCATAATGGCGATAGTTTGGAAAAATTAGTTTCCGTTGTGGAAACTCACCAAAAAGGTAATATCACCTTAATTATTGGTGCTACTGGAAACAAGGGTGAAAGCCGTCGTGCTGACTTCGGACAGGTAATCAGTAACCATCCTGATATCGATGTTATTTTGACAGCAGATGACCCTAACTATGAAAGCCCACAAGCTATCTCTGAAGAAATTGCTAGCCATGTCGAGCGTCCACTAGAAATTATTGTGGACCGTGAGCAAGCCATTAAAGCTGGTTTGGTATACTGCCAGCAAGAGGCGATGCCTTGATTATTGCTGGTAAAGGGGCAGATGCCTATCAAATCGTCAATGGTCAAAAAACTGACTATGCTGGTGACTATGCCATTGCCCAAGCATATATGAAAGAACTATAATAGTGAAACATAAGTCCAAGGACTTATGTTTTTTTATCAAGGGATTGATATTGGGCACTTGTGTATGACATTGATTCTTCATCTGAATGAAGCAGGTCAGTTTCCAATAGATTTTTTCGGGACTCACTGTCAGCAAGTATGGATTCATTATCTGAAAATCTCATATCAAACAGGGTCTTTTAGAATGATTCTTGCTACTCTTTTTAACCATTCTAAAGTGTCTCATTTTCTTTTAAAAAAACAAGAAAAGTGAAAGAAAAGCCTTTGTTAAGGCATTCTTCTATGCTATAATGAGAGAGCTTTTAGCAAAAATAACTGCTGATAGGAGGTGCACATATGGCAACCATTCAAGCTAAAAATCTCAGCCTTCAATATGATAAAAAAACCATTATTTCTAATTTATCACTTGACTTGCCTGAACAAAAAATGACAACAATTATTGGTGCTAATGGTTGTGGCAAATCAACTTTGCTCAAAGCATTAACAAGGATTCTTCCCCTGGCCCATGGCCAAGTAGTAATTGATGGTCAAGCTATCTCCTCGTTACCAACAAAGGAAATTGCTAAAAAACTGGCACTCTTGCCTCAAAGTCAAGAAGTCAACTCTGATATCACTGTCTACGAACTGGTTTCTTACGGTCGCTACCCTCACATCAATCAAATGGGGCGACTCAGCGTTGAAGATCACAAAATCATTGATTGGGCTCTTTCCATTAGTAAGTTAAATGACATTCGGCATCAAGCCGTTGATTCCCTTTCCGGTGGGCAAAAACAAAGGGTTTGGATAGCCATGGCTTTAGCCCAAGATACAGATACCATCTTCCTAGATGAACCAACCACTTATCTAGACCTCAACCATCAATTAGAAGTGCTCGACTTATTGAAAGACTTAGTAGAGGAGTCGCACAAGACCATTATCATGGTTTTACACGATTTAAACCTGTCTGCTCGCTACTCGGATCAAATGATTGCCATGAAAAAGGGGGCAATCATTAAACAAGGGAGTGTTGCCGATATTATGACGGCTGAAATTATCAAAGAAACTTTCGCCATTGATGCTCAGATTGTGGAAGATCCTATCTACCATTGCCCCATTATGTTGACTTATCAACTCATATAAATTTTATACTAGGAGAATAGTATTATGAAAAAAATTCTTGCCTTAATGGCAGTGCTTGCAAGTTGCTTTTTATTAGTTGCTTGTTCAAGCAATCCGCAAAATGCTAAGGATGATAAACACGTCATCTCAAAAACGCCTAAGATTTCCGGCTTCACCTATAAAGGTCAAGTACCTGAAAATCCTAAACGCGTGGTCTCTTTATCCTCAACATATACTGGTTATCTTGCCAAATTAGACCTAAATCTTGTTGGGGTGACCTCTTACGATCAAAAGAATCCCGTTTTAAAAAAATATATCAAAGATGCTAAAGTTGTTTCTGCAACTGATTTGGAAGCTATCACCGCTTTAAAACCTGATCTAATAATCGTCGGTTCAACTGAAGAAAATCAAGATCAATTGGCAGAAATTGCCCCAACAATTTCCATTGAATACCGTAAACACGACTACCTTCAAGTCTTCTCTGATTTCGGTAAGGTTTTCAACAAGAGCAAAGAAACCGATCAATGGTTAAGTGACTGGAAGCAAAAGACAAGTGCATTATCTAAAGAAGTCAAAGCTGTCACTGGCAAAAATGCTACATTTACCATCATGGGACTCTATGAAAAAGAAATCTACCTCTTTGGTAAGGATTGGGGCCGTGGTGGTGAAATTATTCATCAGGCTTTCGGCTATAAAGCGCCAGCTAAAGTTGAAAAGGAAGTTTTCCCTAAAGGCTATCTTTCTATTTCCCAAGAAGTCTTACCAGATTATATTGGCGACTATGTCGTCGTCGCAGCCGAAGATGAAAAAACTGGTTCTGCATTATATGAAAGCCAAATCTGGAAAAATCTGCCTGCCGTTCAAAAGAAACAGATTATCAAGGTCAATGCCAACACCTTCTACTTTACTGACCCACTTTCCTTGGAATATGAGCTAAAGACCTTGAAAAAAGCCATTCTAACGAACAAGGAATAAGAAAGGATTGCTCATGTTGACCTTAAGAAAGCCACATTTGGCAGCCACAAAGCAAAAGCAGGTTTTCTACCTCCTTTTAGCTTTTATTAGCATTAGTTTCTTAGTGGTCTTCTATTTGAGCCTTCGTTTTGGTGCCAAAAGCTTAAGCCACCAGGAACTCCTGCAGATTCTCTTTAATCATTCAGACAATACCAGACAAGCTACCATCCTTTGGAATCTGCGTCTACCCAGAATCATTGGTGCTATCCTGGTCGGAGCTGCCTTGGCGTCTCTGGAGCCCTAATGCAGGGCATAACACGAAATCCTATTGCGGATCCTGGTTTACTAGGGGTCAATAGCGGAGCCGGACTGGCCCTGGTTATTGCCTATGCCATTTTCCATCATTTGCACTACTCACTAATCATTTTAGTCTGCCTAATGGGAGCAAGTCTGGCCAGTCTCATCATCTTTGGCCTTTCCTATCAAGTTGGGCGAGGTTACCAGCAACTACGGCTAATTTTAGCTGGCGCCATGGTATCAACCTTATTTATGGCATTAGGCCAGGCCATCACTAATTATTTCCATCTGGCTAACGTCATTATTGGATGGCAGGCTGGTGGCCTAGTAGCCACCAATTGGAAAATGATTGCGTATGTAGCCCCTTTAATTTTGACTGCACTCATTATCGCCCAGCTCCTATCTTATCAATTGACCATCCTAAATCTCAACGAGAATCAAGCTAAAGCTTTAGGACAATCCACCTTTAAGATAACTCTGGTGTTGATGGCACTGGTATTAATACTTTCAGCTACAGCGGTTGCCTTAGCAGGAAGTATTGCTTTTGTGGGGTTAATTATCCCACACTTGATCAAAAAATATCTCCCACAAGCTTATCAGCTCAGCCTGCCTTTGATTGCTTTGACTGGTTCTACCTTTTTACTACTTGTCGATTTACTTTGCCGAGCTATCAATCCTCCCGTGGAAACACCCCTAACAGCCGTGGTAAGTCTTATTGGTTTTCCTGCCTTTTTATGGTTGGTTCGCAAAGGAGGTAAGCTATGAGACATAAAAAGTTCAGAAAACTTAGTCTAGGACTGCTAGTCACTTTAAGCCTTCTGATTTTGGTGTCACTCTCAATCGGCGACAGTTCCTTTTCAGCGACGACGCTGATAGATTTATTGACTGGAAAAGCCGATTCTGCTTTGGTCTTTATCATCAGTAAGATTCGTCTCCCTAGACTACTGGCTGCCCTCTTTGGTGGAGCCTCACTTGCCATCTCAGGTAATATTTTGCAAAGTCTGACCAAAAATCCGTTGGCTGATTCCGGCATTTTAGGAATTAATGCTGGAGCAGGTTTGGTGATAACGGTTTTTATCACATTTGATTTCATAGCAAGTTCTCAAAGTCTTTATCTGCTGCCGCTATTTGCCATGTTAGGAGCACTCCTAACAGTTACTCTGGTCTATCTCATGTCCAGTACTAAAAGTGCTCCTCTTAACCCTGTCACCTTGATTATTACTGGTGTCGGTCTATCTATGATGTTATCCAGTTTGATGATTGCCTTAGTTGGTAATATCAATCCCTATAAAGTGGACTATATCGTTAACTGGTTGAGTGGACGGATCACTGGCGATGATTGGCCTAGCCTCATGCTCATCATGCCCCTACTGCTTATCCTTTGGCTGCTGTCCTATCGACGGGCCTACCAATGGAATATTATGGGGCTATCAGAAGAAACAGCACTCGGTCTTGGTCTAAACTTGCGACGAGAACGCCAACTGGCCTTACTGCTTGCTTCTTGTTTAGCAGCCTTGAGTGTCATCTTAATTGGCAATATTGCCTTCATCGGCCTCATGGCAGGTCACCTCAGTCGACAATTGGTTGGTGACGACCACCGGCTCAATCTTCCTATTAGCGCCTTAAGTGGCATGATATTACTCCTGCTTGCTGATACCATTACCCGAGTCTTCTTGGTCGGCAGCAACATTCCAACAGGAATTATCATGTCAATTATCGGTGCTCCCTATTTTCTCTATTTAATGACTAAAAATAAGATCTAAAAAGATCAAAATCGAACTGATTTTGATCTTTTCTTTATTGAAGACTGGGTGCCTTATAGAATAAGTTTTCCTGATCTAAGCGTCCTAATAAGTGGTATCTCTTTCCTTCCTTTTCCTGTAAATAAGCTAACGTTACCAAGCTCTGGCAGAAAACATCAGGACGTTTCTGCAGAACCAAGTCCTTTCTGAGAAATTTCATCATGAAAGTTGTCAGGTATTTCAAAGCATAATCAGGATTGACATCGCCTAAGATTTGGTAGAGAGGTTCCTGCTCAGCTGACATGGGATAGCCATGCTGCAACTTGTAGAAATAATTAGCCAAGGTCAGGGTCTGACGTTCAAAGTCTGTTTCTTCTATAATCTGCAAGTCATTGGTTTTGTTGGTTAAAACCGTCTTGTATCGAAGTGACTTGATTTCTTGGTAAAGAGTGGATTGATCATCGACAAATACCATATCATCTAATTGCAATTCTTCTAAAGTGTTTACTTGCGGTAAGTTTAAATGATAGCGTCTTTCACTTCTTGTGATATAGCCATTCTCTATATACAAATCAAGGGCTCGATCCAGCTGTTTCATGTCTGGAAAGGCTTTTTTGATTTGCCTTAGGGTCACATCATCATTAACATAAAGGTAATTAATAAGGTCTTGAAAGAAAGTTTGGCGCGTGATTTTATTTGGATTTATAACCAGTAACATCTCTATAAAAGCCCTCCTCTGAAAAGCTGACTATCGCTGATGGTTAATATGAGCATGAAAACTAAAAATGCATCAAATTTCAATTACTTCTCCTATCTTAAAAAAGTGGGCAAGCCCACTTTTTACACATATTGACCTTTAATAACGAAGAAAGTTCCACGAATCTCACCAGCCAGTTTTGAGCGTTGACGGGCAAATTTAAATTTGCCTTCAAATTCTTTAGGAATCTCAATGCCATTTGATAACTTAAAGCCGACAGCTCGTTTACCACCTTCAGCAAGGGTATAGAGAACATTGACGGCTAAACCATTATCATAATAGACATGTGACCAAAGAATGCCATCAACTTCCATTTGTGAGACACAAAGGGGCTTGTATGGGAAAGCCATCTCACGTTCTTCCAAGACTTTTTCAATAAATGGTAAAATCTCAGGTTTTTCTTCTGGAGTGAAGACTTCATAGTTGATTTTATATTTATTGAAAAGTAGCGGGCTTCGTTAGCTCTTAAGCCAGCTAAAACATCTTTGACTGGGCTTTCTTCTAATAAGGTTGTTTCGATTTCTTTAAAATTGACGATATATGACATTAGTTCCCAAAGCTTTCTGTTAATTGTGGTACCACTTGTTTTTTACGTGATACTGCACCTGGCAAGAAAGCATGGTTGTTTTCAAGTTTGAAGTTAAAGGCTGCTTCAACTTTGTCCATGTTTGCACCTAATGCCAAAATTTCTGAGTTAGAGTTAACAATATCTGTAATCATTAAGACAAAGTCAGAATAGCCTTCTGTTGCCATTGCATCTTTGATTGCTGTTTCAATAGCTTCTTGACGTTCCAAAACTTCAGCAATATCGACTGTGTTAACTTGTGCAACACGAACTGCATTGCCATTTAATTCGAATGTTTTAGCATCAATATCAATCAGCTCTGCTTCTGATTTGCTTGCTAAGTTGGTTCCTGCTTTGAGGAGTCCCATGCCATATTCTTCCAAGTTGACTTGAGCCAATTCAGCTAATTCTTCAGCGACTTTGTGGTCTGTCATGTGTGTTGTTGGTGATTTCAACAAAAGAGTATCAGAAATCAAACCAGACAAGAGGAGACCTGCAATTTCTTTTGGAACTTCAAGATTGTTCTCTTTGTACATGCGGTAAACAATTGAAGATGCCGACCCAACTGGTTCAACGCGCATAAATAATGGGTTTGCTGTTTCAAAGTTAGCAACGCGGTGGTGATCGACAACGCCAAAAATAGTCACATCAGCAATGTCAGCGATTGATTGTTGGAATTCGTTGTGGTCAGTTAAAATGACTGTATCAGCGCCTTCAGCTTTAGCAGATTCAACGACACGTGGAGCTGTTACGCCAAAAGTTTCAAGAGCAAAAGTTGTTTCTTCATTAGGTGTTCCTAGGGCTACAACTTCAGCGTCCATACCGTAAGCATTTTTTGCTAAATAAGCAAAGGCATATGATGATGCGATAGCATCTGTATCAGGATTTTGGTGACCAAAAACTAAAACTTTAGACATTATTTTACCTCATTCTCTTTATTGTCTATATTTTAGCAGAAAAGAGGTCTAAAATCAAAGCTTGTCAATTATTTCTATGTAAAAAAAAGAGAATGAAAGCAAGCTTACATTCTCTTTTTGCAAAAGTAGATATTCAACATATTAAAATACTTTTCTTCATCAATTATGATTTATGAACTCGGTTCATGTATTCTGTGTAACTTTCTGTTTTCATGACTTCTTTCGCGTGTTGAACCCGTTCTTTTGTTGGAGGTTTAACACCTTCTAGGGCATAAGGAATCCCAAGTTCACGCCACTTAAATTCACCCATAGTATGGTAGGGAAGAATTTCAAACTTATCAACATTTTTTAGGGTAGCTACAAAGGCTCCTAGCCGTTCTAAATGTTCATCAATGTCTGTTAAGCCTGGTACCAATACGTGTCTAATCCAAACAGGAATTCCTTTGTCAGATAAGTATTGAGCAAACAAGAGGATATTCTTATTAGACTGTTTAGTAACGATTTTATGTTGCTCCGCATCAATTTCTTTCAAATCTAGCAAGACTAAATCAGTTACAGCTAAGAGAGTTTCTAATTTGGCATGATATTCTGGTGTTTCCCTATAGGTAAAGCCACACGTATCAAGTGTGGTATGAATACCAAGCTCCTTAGCCTTGATAAAAAGTGCCGTGATAAAATCAATCTGCAGCATGGCCTCACCACCTGAAACAGTGATTCCTCCATTTTTACCCCAAAAATGACGATATTGCAAAGCCTCTTTTAAGACGTCATTTACAGTACGTTCTTTAGAGTTATTCGTCTCCATTTCCCAAGTATCTGGGTTATGACAATATTGACAACGCATTTTACAGCCTTGCATAAATATAATAAAACGAATTCCTGGACCATCAACTGAGCCGAAACTTTCAGTTGAATGGATCATTCCAGTCACTTGTCCATAATCGAAATCTGTCATTGCATCTCCTTATACATTGTAAACGTTTTAACATTTTCATTATAACATTTTTCACAAAAAAGACTAGGTAGGATCCTAGTCTTCGTCAATAATCTGTTCTATATTAGACACTAACAATTTAAGTTTTGTGATACGACCATCTTTAACTTTATCGTTAATTAACGTTAAGTGTTTTCCGTTACTTTCACATTCAAAACTTACTTTTTCTTCCTGGCTAGGAATAGTTCCAGTGCCTGTGATATAAAATCCGGCAATGGTATCAACGTCGTCACTTTCAAGTTCCGTTTCAAAGAATTCATTAAATTCATTTAAAGTCATGGTTCCTACGACAATATAGGTGTCTTCACCGATAACATGAACAAATTTTTCAGCCTTGTCGGTTTCGTCATCAATTTCACCGACAATTTCCTCTAGTAGGTCCTCAAGCGTAACCAAACCAGCAACACCACCGTATTCATCTAAAAGAATAGCCATTTGGTTTTGTGTTATTCGTAATTGTCTTAATAAATCATCAACGTAAATGGTTTCCGGAACAAATAAAGGTTCTTGTAAAATGCGTCGAATATTAATATTTTCAAAGCCTTTTTTAAAGCCAGCTTCTAAGAGACGTTTGGTGTGGACTAAGCCAATAACTTTATCCTTATCCACATCGTAGACAGGAATACGTGAAAAGCTTTGTTTTAAAATTTCTTGAATATTTTCTAAGGTATCATCATTAATATCAATCATGAAGGCATCGGTTCTTGGAACCATAACTTCACGCGCCATTAACTCATCTAATGAAAAGATTCCTTGAAGCATTTCAATTTCTTCAGCATCCAATGACGCTTCACTGTTTGACAACATATATTCAATTTCATCGCGAGTCATTTGCTCATCAGCATCATCAAAAGTCATTGGTGTGATACGGCTTAAGAAATTTGTTGAAGCTGACAAAAGCCATACAAAGGGACTAACTAACTTGCCCAGTATAATGACAATTGGGGCTGAGATAATGGCTAGACGATCTTTCAAATTCATGGCAATTCGTTTTGGATATAATTCACCAAGAACAATTGAGATGTAAGTTAAGAAGACAAGGGAAATAATTGTACCCGCAGACTGTGCTGTTGCTGAATTCCCTAACCATTTGGAAATCACCTTACCAAGTGAGGCTGATAAACTGGCCCCTTGTAAGAGACTAATAAAGGTTATCCCAACCTGAATGGTTGATAAAAAATGATTGGGTTGTTCTAAGACACGTAAGAGACGAATATAGTTTTTGTCACCATCGGCTGCTTTTTGTTCAACACGTGAGCGACTAAGGGACACTAGGGCCATCTCACTTGCTGAGAAAAAGGCATTTAGTAAGGTAAAGAAAATCAGCAATAATAATTGTAGATACAAAGGCTGATTGACAGGGTCTTCCATTAATAGATACTCCTAAAAAAGATTATAGTAAGTTTATTATATCATAGATATTTAAGAAAAGGCTCAATTTGCCTTGAACATTAAGAATTTCAACTATAAAAAAGAGTCAAGATCTTGCTTTCAAAGAAAGGTAAGCTTGACTCATAAAAATAAATTAATTTTTCAGTTCTGCCAACTTCTCAACCATTAAGAGAAATGGTGGGCAGTTTTTTTGGTTGAGGGCTTGATAAGACATGACCGTTACTTGATCTTGTGGTAGGTCACTTAAAAAGTCAATGAGTGCTTCTTTTTCTTCTTGACCACCATCATGTCCATAATAGACCATGATGGCAATTCGGCCACCAATGGTAAGTGCTCTGAGCAGTTTCTCTATGGCTTCGATAGTCGTTTCTGCATGCGTAATAATCGACTTATTAGCACTAGGCAAGTAACCTAAATTGAAGATAGCAGCATCCACTTGAGTGACATACTGATCAACATTTTCATGCCCTGAAAGAAGTAATTGCACGTTTTCTAAATTGGCTTTAGCTAGTTTTTCAGCTGTCCGCTGTATAGCTTCCTCTTGGACATCAAAGGCAAAAACTTTAGCAACTTTTGGTGCAAAATAGAGGGTATCATTGCCATTTCCCACGGTAGCATCTACAAGAATACTCTCTTTAGTTAAGATTTGGTCTAGAAAGTCGTGGGAAACTTGAATTGGTTTTGCAATCATCAATCAATCTCCTAGCTAGCCAAATCTCGGTGACTATAGACTAATAGTCCTATCACCAAGGCAACTATTGAAACAGCACACGGAATGGCTAATAGAATCCAATCGAAATCTGTTCCTGCGAATCGGTCTGTGGCATTGGCCATATAATAAGGTGTTACATATTTTAAGAAATCAACTTTCTCAACAAGGCGACAGATAATATCCATGAAATAGCCGAGTAAGGCTAAACCCATTCCAAATCCGACCATTTTTTTCTTGGACAAAGCTGAAAACATAAAGCAGATACTTGCAATCTCAATTTGCATGAGAAAGGCTAAGGCATGGTATTGGGCAAAGGCCGAATAATCAAAGGACATATCGACAGTGTATAGAGCAGCATACTCAATAGCAATGCCAAGCACATTGAACAAAATTAACGAGATGATGACGCTAATATATTTTTGGACAATGATTTTCTTGCGTCCTAGTGGCAAACTAAAGAGGAACTCAGCTGTGTGAGCTTCTTCTTCCTTTGATAAGCTGGATACTCCCAAGAGGCTGCATACATAGCGGCGCCAATGGAATAAATCAATGCAATTTCTGCGGAATAATAACCGCCTAGAGTGGCTATGGAGACTTTGTCCATTCCCAAAGCCTTAGAAACACCGCCCATATCTTGATAAAGGTTGGCGATTTGTTTGATACTATCTGCGACACTCTCATAAAGCAGAATACATAGGGCACTACTGAGTCCTACTGAAAGGGCCCAGATGAGGAGACTTTTGCTACCTTGTTTTAATTCGTGTTTGATGATCATTTGCCGTCCTCCTCATAATAGTGCATGAACAAATCTTCCAGACTTGGTTCTTCGATTAAAATGTCATCCGGTTCTACCGCAGCTAATTCTTTCAAGAGGTCGCTAGCCTTGCCTTCAAAACTTTGTGTGATTGACTGGCCATCTTTCCAAATGGTGACTTCTTTTTTCTGACTATGCATGAGGTTTTCAACCCGGTCAATGGTTAAAATTTTTCCTTTTTTAAGAATAGCCACGCGGTCACAGTAAGCTTTAACCTCTGACAAGACGTGGGAAGACAAAAAAGTTGTCCGTCCCGCAGCTTTCGCTTCAAGGAGCAACTGGAAAAAACGTTCTTGCATAAGTGGGTCTAATCCAGATGTGGGCTCATCAAGAATCAATAAATCAGGTTGGTGCTGAAGGGCACAAACGATACTGACTTTTTTCCGATTTCCTAGAGATAAATCCTTAATTTTTTTAGTTAAAGGAACTTCTAAGAGATTACAGATACGATCAGCTTCACGGCTACAATCATTATTAGGATGCGCCTTAGCTGCGAAGCGAATGACTTGTTTCACAGTCATATTTGGGTAAAACATAGCTTCTGAAGGCATATAGCAATATGATCAAGGGTTTCTTCCAAGCTATCATATTTGTCGCCAAAAAGACTGATTTGGCCTTTTCGGTGACCAATTAAGCCCAAAATGCAACGAATAGTTGTGGATTTTCCAGCTCCGTTTGAACCTAAAAATCCATAGATTTCGCCCTTTTCAACAGCCAATGAGACATTATCTAAGGCCAAATGACGGCCATAAGTTTTGGATAAATTACGGATTTTGATGATGGTATCTGTCATACTTCTCTCCTTCCCAACTAGCTTTTGCTAAGTCGGCAGCCTTGGTAGGCATTTCTTCTTTCCATCTCCTGATCGATGGCATTAAGCACTTCCCATTTGTTGAGACTCCACATAGGACCAATTAACATGTCCCTAGGAGCATCGCCGGTAATGCGGTGAATGATAATATTTTCTGGGATAATTTCTAATTGGTCACAAATAATCGACACATACTCTTCTTGACTCAACAATTGCAGTCTTCCCTCATGATAATCCCTTTGCATGCGCGTGTTGGTCATAAGGTGCAAGAGGTGCAATTTAATGCCCTGAATGTCGTTATCAGTCACACAGCGACGAACATTTTCTAGCATCATCTCATGGGTTTCACCTGGGAGTCCGTTGATCAGATGGGAGACGATTTCGATTTTGGGGAATTGGCGGAGCCGTTTGACGGTTTCCTTATAGAGTTCGTAGGAATGGGCCCGGTTAATGAGCTGCGATGTTTCTTCGTATGTTGTCTGTAAACCCAGTTCAACGGTGACATGCATTTTTTCTGCTAGCTCTGCCAAGTAAGAAATAACCTGGTCAGGCAAACAGTCTGGTCTGGTCCCAATATTAATCCCAACGACTCCAGGCTCGAAGATGGCTTGCTCGTATCTTTCTTTAATCGTCTCCAGAGGCGCATGCGTATTCGTAAAATTTTGAAAATAAACCAAAAATTTCTGAACTTCCGGCCATTTTCGATGCATAAAGTCAATTTCTTTGTAGAATTGCTCACGAATTGGGGCATCGGGGGCAACAATGGCATCTCCTGATCCTGAGACTGTACAGAAAGTACAGCCACCATGAGCGACAGTTCCATCACGATTAGGACAATCAAATCCAGCATCAATGGGCACTTTAAATATTTTTTCACCAAAAAGTTTACGGTAGTAATCATTTAGTGTTTGATAACGTTTCTTCATATCCTTATTTTAGCACAATTTAAGACAAAAAAAACAACTCCATGAGTTGTTTCATTTTTATTTCTGTTTCGATTGAAAACGCCATTCAAAACGTTTTTTCATATAAAACGGATAAAGGAGATTTAGGACGCCATAAGCAAAGGTAAATCCTCCAATGACATCTGTCGGGTAATGAACACCCAAATAGATGCGTGATAATCCAATCAGTAAAATCAAGCTTGAAAAAGCAAGGATCAAGATGAGACGAATCGTTTTATGTTGGAAGCGATTCAAGAGAATTAATAAAATGGCTCCATAAATTATGAAAGATCCCATAGCATGACCACTTGGGAAAGAAAAGCCACCAGCATATACAATATGTTCTAGTGTTGGTCTAGCTCTCTGATAGATCAGTTTAAAACCTGAAATCAAAAGGCCAGCCAGAACACCATTAGAAAGGAAAAAGAGGGCTTCTGCTTTCCATTTTTTTAAGAACAAGAGAATGGTTACGATCACAACTACTGCTATTTGGGTTGAAACATTCCCCATATAGGTAATGGCTCTAAAAAAATAAGTTGCTCGTTCAGGTAAAGTTCCCCGAATAGTCTCTTGAATGCTTTTATCAAAGGATACCAGTGTCTCAGGATAAAATTGTACTGTATAGCCAAGCATAACAAAAAATAAGAAAGCAAAAGATGATCGTAATAAGTATTCTTGTCTATTTTTCATATGGTAAATTAATATATCTTTCTAAAATAGGTTTACTTGCAATATATACAAAATAGAATGAGATTGCAAATATGAGCCCTTCAATCAGATTAAAAGGTAAGACCATAGCTAGTAAATATTTTGCAATTCCAATAAAAGCACCGATATCAAAATTAGCAAATTTAGCATATAAAGGTATGGCATAGAAATAGTTTAATGCTAACATTGCAATTGTTAAAGTAATGGTACCAATTAAGCTAGCTCCAATATATTGAAACCGGCTCTTTTTACCATTCCAAAAAATGGCAAAGGCTGTTACAAACAAACCTAGAGCAATAATATTCATTGGTAATCCAATAAAATCATTAACACCACTATTATTAAGAAGTAATTTTAATAAACTACGTAATAATAAGATAGCATAGGCGCTCTTCAAATCGAATAGAACCAAACCCAGAAGAACAGGGATGATTGAAAATTCAATTTTCAGGAAGTTAGCACCAGGAATGATTGAAAAGCTGACAAACATTAACAAAAATGAAATGGTTGACAGGATAGCGATTAACACCAGACGATGTGTTTTTGACATAAAAAAGTTCCTCCAATTTTTTCAAATTGAAAGAAGTTCCTTCGTAATCGCTTACACAAAATAAGTGTAGGCAAAAAACCCGGTCTTCTCTCATCCAGACTATACTGTCGGTTGTGGATTTTCACCACATCAGCTTACGCTCGCGGACTTCTAGTTGACTAGTCACCGCCGGTCGGGAATTTCACCCTGCCCTGAAGACACTTATAGAATAGCAAAAATACTACTACATAGCAAGGCTTTTGCATTAAGATAATAAGAATCATTAAAAAAATTGATTAAAAAAGCAGACATAATTGTGAGTGTCTGCTTTATCCGTAATGTCAGAAATTAAAGTGTTGTAATTTTAAAAAATGGTGCTGCTACACCGCGATTATCATCTTTATCAGTACTTCTTTCATTCCATAAGTTTTGAATTGGATACCAGCCACAATTACCACTAGTGTAGGGATCGTAGACATATGTGTAACCATTCGAATAACCTTTTAAGACCATTTCATGACTTCCAGAAGCTACGAATTTGTTGTATTGGATTGCGCAAGCCACATGATGTCCAGCTTGTAAAGCTGATGTAATGGCTGACGCAGTGGTCAAATTACTATACTGATAACCAAAATTGGTAACTGCAGAAATTAATCCTTGTGCAGAAGTTCCAATAAAGGATTTGTTAAACTCATTAGTTTTAGTATATAAGAAATCAGCTACTTGTGGTGGAAGTATTGTTTTTCCTGATAGGGATGAGAATATCATGGCTAAACTGGTTGGTACACAACCGGCAGCAGCTAAATTTGAAATACCGTATTGTTTCCAACCCCAACGTGAATCTCTCTGGTTATAATATGGAGTGATGAGTGCTGCTCTTAAATTTGTTGTCCCTACTTCAATTTTTTGCACACTACCATCTTGATAGTAGACGTAGGCATGGACAATATATTTACCAATTAAAGATTTATGCCTTTGTTGGTTAATTCTAATTGTTGTTGCACCACTTGTCGCTGCTGAGCTTTCATACCAAGCTAAATTGCTTTGATCGGCAGTTGACCATGCAGCAACTTTTATTTTACTGATTTGCTTGCCACTAGTTCCAGCAAGAATAACGACATCTGCTAGTCCTTGTTGTGGGCGTTCATTTTGGATGATTCCTTGACTGGCCCTAGATTTTTCTACTAATTGAATTTCTAGTGCTTCAATAGCTTTAGATTGACCAGTTGTTCCTGCTACATAGCGATCATAGACCCATGATTGCCAACCAATATTTTGGACATGAGCTCGATATTTTAAATCAAAGCGACTATCTAAATAACCACTCAATTTCATTTCAATAGCTTCAATACGATTTAAATTTGTTAAAACACCAGCCATTTGCTCACTTGAAACAAAGTTTTGCCAGCCAATATTTGAAACATGAACACGGTAAGTGATATCGCCATAGGCTTTGTTATTTAAGCTTAGGAGAAAAGCCTGAATTTGTTTTGACTGACCAGTGGTTCCACTCAACACTCCTTCTGAAACCTTGTTTTGCCAACCACTATTAATAATATTTGATTGATAAGTCAAAGTAGGTTTGGTAAAGAGGATAAATGCCTTACTTGTATCCAAGGTTACGGTTTGACCTTTTTGAATCAGTTGAACTTCATAGGCTTCCATGCGTTTTCCCAAACCTTGACTACCTGCACTCTCACCATTTTTGGCCCAACTTAACCAGCCATAATCCGCAATATGTGTGCGGTAATAGATATCATACTGAAGTGCTAAATCACCTGTTAACTGAATACGAATGGCTTCCATAGCTTTAGACTGTCCCGTTGTCCCACTAATTTGTCCTTCAGATACGGGATTTTGCCAACCAATATTCGCCACATGGCTTGCATAGGTAATATTACCATCACTTGGATTATCAATAGTGATTGTAATGGCTTCTACAGCCTTTGATTGCCCAGTTGTACCACTGATTTGACTTTCTTGAACAGGATTCTGCCAACCAATATTTGAAACATGGCTAGTATAGTTTACTGTTGGTTTTGTGACAGTTGCTTCTGTAGAGGCTAAGTTTTTAACTGTTTTTTCACTTGGACTGACTTCTGAATTGGAGGGATTATTTGTTGTACTGCTCACCTCAGGCGTGCTAACTGACTGATTATCTACACTTGCAGTCACTGGATTTTGAGGTGATTCTATTGTCCCCTTTGAAGGTATTTGATTTACCTTCACTATAAAAGTTTCCACAGTTTGTGGACTCTCTATTTGAGCCTGATTGATTGGCACTGGATTTGTTGCAACTTGTTCTTCTGCTGATACAGAATAAGTTTGTAGTCCAGAAAGTAGACCTAAACTAGACACACCCAGAATTACCCAAGTTTTTTTTGACTTGCGCAGTACTTTTTTCATTCATTCACCTCTTATTTTTCATTTTATCCTATATTTCTCATTATAGACTCATCTGACTCCAAAAGCAATGCAAAAAAAAGAAGCCCCCTGGACTAGACATCAAAATTTAGTTATAAAACTAAGGATTGAGTGCTATTGAGGTCACTTCTATTTTATTTTAATTTATCATTTTCATAGGTATGTTGAAGTTCAAGGCCACTAAAAGCTTGTTGTCTCAGGGCCTCATAGACAATCATACAAACGGTGTTTGACACATTGAGACTTCTGACGTGTTGATCATTCATTGGAATACGGAGCGCCTTTTCAGGATGTTGGCGCATGAATTCTTCAGGTAGTCCCTTGTCTTCTCTTCCGAATAAGTAGTAATGTCTTTGACCATCGTTAAAGTTCTGGTCAGAGTATACCTTATCTGCAAACTTACTAATGAGGTGGAGCTGGCCATCACACTTAGCCAAAAAATCTTCCAGATTATCATAAAAACGCACATCCAGTTTTTCCCAATAATCTAATCCTGCGCGACGCATTTTGCGATCATCAATCGGAAAACCCATGGGTTTAATAATATGCAATGGGGCATTCGTTGCGGCACAAGTTCTTGCGATATTCCCAGTATTTTGGGGGATTTGGGGTTCAAAAAGCACGATATGGTTTTTGGAATCTATTTCTCTATATTGGTTATGTTCAATATCAACTGTCATTGTTTTCCTCTTTTACTCATCAAAAAACCACACTGCCCGGAGTCAAGCTCAGCAAACAATGTGGTTGGTGGTGATTCGTTAACTTAAATCATAACAGGTTTGATTTAAACCAACGAATACTTATTTGTTATTATAACACTTTGACAAGCCATGTCAATAAAAATCTTTTAAAAAAATGCTGATTTTAGTGATTTTTATTGCGTTTCAGGCTAAAGTGGTTAGGAACAGGATCCTCTCCCCCTTCAACAAATGGGTGACAGCGTAAAATCCGTGCAATACCCATTAAAACTCCTTTAAGTCCATGCTTTTCAATAGCCTGAATCATATAGCTCGAACAGGTTGGCCGATAGCGACATGACGGTGGAAAGATGGGAGAAATGAATTTCTGATAAAAACGCACCAAGGCGATTAAGAAAGTATTAATCATTTATCGGTGACAGCAGCATTATGGAGTTGACTAACTTCTTTTTTATTAAGACGTCTTGCTTCACCTGGTCTCAAACCAGTTAAATCCAAGGTACCAAATTGCGTCCGTGATAATTTATCAACTAAGAGTCCAACTGATTCAAACATTTTCTTAACTTGGTGATTACGACCTTCATGAATTGTTAACTCAACAATCGAACGATTTTTATCAGCTTCTACACGAATGATATTGTAACGAGCTGGTTTTGTTTTCTTACCATCGATGACAACACCTCGTGTCAAAGGACGAAGATTCTCCTTAGTGGCAATACCTTTAACTCGAGCTAAATAGACTTTATCGATTTCATTCCGAGGGTGAATCATTTTATCCGTAAAATCGCCATCATTAGTCAAAATCAAAAGCCCAGAAGTATCCCAGTCAAGGCGACCAACAGGGTAAATCCGTTCCTTAACTTGTGGCAATAAATCAATTACCGTTTTGCGCCCTTTATCATCGGAGACACTGGAAATAACGCCACGTGGCTTATTAAGGAGATAGTAAACCTTCTCTTCATTGTATATTGGGCTACCTTCGACTTCAACCTGATCACCAGATTTGATAGTTGTGGCCAAATCAGTCACAACCTGTCCATTTACTGTTACTAATCCGGCTTTAATCAGCTCTTCCGCTTTACGACGACTAGCCACACCAGCGTGAGCTATAAATTTGTTAATTCTCATTTTTTCTCTTTTCTTTTGGGAATACCAGAGGTTCTATCTTAATCATTATTATGAAACAAGGCTGTTTCCTGATCTTCGATTTCGAGATTAGACACGTCTAATAATTCATCTAAGTGATTAATCCCCATGTAGTCTAGGAAATAATCAGTGGTTGCATATAAATTAGGACGACCGATAACCTCTTTTTTGCCAGCTTCCTTAACCAATTCAAAAGCAATTAATTTACTAAGTGCCCCACTTGAGTTGACACCTCTGATATCGTCAATTTCAAGCCTAGTAATAGGCTGTTTATAAGCGATAATTGAAAGGACTTCTAAACTTGCTCTGGATAAACTTTGGTTAATAGGAGCTTTAGCAAACGTTCGTAATAATTCGGCATAAGCATCCTTTGTAACCAACTTAAAGGTCTGAGAAGATTCAATCAAACAAAGTGCTGAATCCTGATCATTTTCATATTTTTCCTTTAATTTGTCAACTTGTTGTTGCAGGGCTGTGGGTGATAAGTTGGTTAGGTTTGCCAGCTGTCGTAAACTGAGACCTTCCTCACCAGCAACAAAAAGTAACGCTTCAATTTGTGGTAAATAAGTCATTACATTTCCTTTGTTAATATAATATCAGCAAAATTTTCACTTTGATAAACTCTTGCTACTTGCACCTTAATTAATTCTAAAGTTGCTAAAAATAAGGTAATAACCTCATTTAAGCTAGTACATTCTTGAAAAACTTCTGTCAATAAGACTTCTTTTTTAGAAGTTAATTTCCCTTCCAAGTGTTGCATCATATCTTCAATTCGAAAATCTTCCCGTTCAATAACCGTATGATTTTGCTTGAATTCTTCCTGCTTAACAGTCATGATTTTTGAGAAGGCTAAAAAGAGATCAGTGACATTTTTATCTTCTTTTAAAACTGTATCTTCAAAAATGAGTTCTAACTTTGGTTTTGAGTAGTAAAGTGCTCTCTGGTCATGTTGTTTACCTAAAGCTTTACTAAGTTCTTTAAAGCGACTGTATTCTTCAATTTTTGATAAGAGGTCAATTTCAGGATCATCTTCATCCGGCTCAGCTTCAACAATTTTGGGAAGGAGGCGACGACTTTTTATCAACATGAGCTGACTAGCCATGACCATATATTCACCTGCAAGTTCAAGTTTCATAGCTTGTAAGGTTTCAATATAGGCAAGGTATTGCTCAATCACTTCTACAATTGGCACCTGATAAATATCCATCTGATATTTTGAAACCAAGTGAAGTAATAAATCCAGAGGTCCTTCAAAATCTTTTAATTTTATATCCATTAGTCTTTAAAATACTTTTCTAGTGTTACAGGACTCTTCAATCCTAATTGCTGGCTAATCGCCAGAATTGATTTCCCTTTTGATTTTTCCTTCATAATGAAATGCCTTCTTAAATCTTGGGCTGTCACTTCTTCTAAGTCTAGACTTTTTAGGAAGGCTTTTAGTTCCTTATAAAACCATTGCCGTGAAAATGGCTTCCCCTGATGATCAAACAAATAAACTTGCTTCTGATTAACAAAAATTTCCATTAATGGTAGTAATTTTTTGGGAATTTCTAAAACCCTTTGTTGTCTATTTGTTTCAATTTTTACCATCTGCAAGTCTAACAGGCAATTTTCAACCTTTAAGTTTGCAATTTCATTGGGAAGTAAGCCTAACTCAAGAATTAATAAGGCAATTAATTGACCCCTTTTCTGTCCCGTTTCTTGCAAGAAATTTACAGACGTAATTGTATCAGTAAGCTCAGGTTTAGGTTTATCTTGTCTAATTATCTCGTCAATATGAAAATAAACATTTAAGTATGATATTTGATACAGAAAATAGAGAAATTGATTAACTGTTGAGAACTTTCGTCTTCTAGCAGCATCACTTAGTCCAGAAACCTCTAATTGATAGCGTCTCATTTTCTCTGAACTCATTTTCTCGTTAACAATATCAACAAATTGCAACAAATCATAACGGTAGGCTGATTTGCTTGCTATTGAAAGTTCTTTTGTGGCTAGAAATGTTTCAATTAAATCAATCATGTTTTTTCTCAATGCTATAATCGTCGGTAAAATCATGGAGAAGACTATTTAATGCTTTTAGAATTGATTTTCGAGTGATGATACCAACAAATAAGTTTTTCTCATTAACTACAGGTAAAAAAGGATAATCAACTAACTTATGCATGATGTGTGTAAGACTTGAGGTCATTGGAATGGCTTCAATTTTTGTATTAACCATTTCACCGATGTCTGTCTGATTTAATTCCCAATCCGTCAATTGATTCTTAACTTGATAATTTAAAATATCAGAAATACTAATCGTTCCTCTATACTGGCGGTCCTTTGTCAATACAGGAACGCGGGAAAAACCATTATTTACTAATAAAAGCATGACATGATCAGAATTATGAGTATCAATAAAAATCGCTAAATCGTCTGCAGGAATTAAGTAGTTAACTAAATGTTGTAAAATAAAATCTTCAAATTCTTTTGCGATCATCGTTTAAATTCCTTAGACAAAGATGGGTATAGTTGATGCTCCCGATTATAGAAAGTGATTGAAAATTGATTATCATCAATCATCATTTTAACATAAAGTTTCTCATCTACTTCACCTCTTGGTAGTAAGAGACTTCCAGGATTAACAAAGAGTGTTTTTCCCATTTGCCAAGCTGCTGGTCTATGAAGGTGCCCATAGAGACAGATATCAGCCTGAGCTTCTTGGGCAAAATAATCTAATTTATCCCAGGTAAAATTGATTTGATAATGATGGCCATGTGTTTGAACGATAGTTAGGTCATCTAGTCGAATGATATTATCTTGTGGATAGCCTTTATCATAATCACAATTTCCGCCAACAACATAAATACCTTGCCAGAGGGAATCCGAACTTTTGAGTTCAGAGTCTCCATTGTGAAAAATGGCATCCACTTTACCAAGATAGTGATTTTTAACAGATTCTACAATGTCACGGTCACCGTGAGAGTCACTCATTACAATTATCGTTTTGCTTGCCATGATGGAAATTCCTCCACTAACTTTTTAAAGGCTAAACCACGGTGAGAAATGCTATTCTTTTCGTCCGCGCTTAGCTCTGCAGAGTGTTTACCGGTTTCACCAACGATAAAGAGCGGATCATAGCCAAAGCCATTTTCCCCTTTAGGTTGGAATGCAATGTAGCCAGGCCAGTCAGCTTCGACTACTAAACTTTCCTTTCCTGGTGCAGCTACAACTAAGGTTGAATGAAACTGAGCCGAACGATCTTTTTGCTCAAAAACCATGGCTAATTCATGCAATAATTTTGCATTATTTGCTTCATCAGTCGCATCTGGTCCAGAGAAACGAGCTGACCAAACACCGGGCATACCACCCAAAATATCAACTTTCAGGCCTGAGTCATCGGCGATAACCATTTTTCCAGTTAATTCTGAAATCGTTTCTGCTTTCAACCGAGCATTTTCTTCAAAGGTTACTCCAGTTTCGGCGACTTCTGGTAATTCAGGATGGTCATTTAAGTCTTCAACTTCGTAGCCTAATTGACCAAACATTTTACGGAATTCTTCTGTCTTTCCTTTATTATGTGTTGCTATTAAGATTTTTTTCTCCATAGCAAGAGTGTCCATATTGAAGAAAGCTTTTAAGGGAAGTCCTTCTTCAGGCATGACCACCTCTAAAACCTGCTGGTTTTCACAAATGAGAAGGGCACCTTGATGTTCAAGAACTTCAAGATGTCGCCCTATTTCTTGATTAATCATCTCTAAGACAAATTGAACTAAAGCAAAATCTGAAGATTTTTTGATAACTGTGATTGTGTATCCATAATTTTCCCAGTCTTCTTCAATATCATTTGTGTTCAGAGGCGCCAGCTTAAGATTTAATGAGTTAAAGCGGTCACCAATTATATCATCTAAGGCGATGATGGTGTTATAGCCCTGCCATTTCCCAATAAACCAATTCTCATTATCTCTGTATTCGTAAATTTTTTCTGTCATAAGCTTATGTGCTCCACATGTATTTCTTCTTTTAACCAAGAATTAGCAATGATTTGAAAGCTATCAATCCCTGCTGTTGTGTAATAAGTATGGTCTAAGTCACGCTCAGTTCGACTAGCATTAATTTGAAAGTAATTTAGGAGGACTGAGATATCACGAACGCACTCAGCACCACTATCAATTAGAGTCACTTTTGGGCCCATTACATTTTGTATAATAGGGCGTAATAAAGGATAATGGGTACAGCCTAAAACTAAGGTATCAACTTTTCCAACTAATGGTGCCAACGTCTCATAGACAACTTTTTTGGCAACACTTGAACCAGTCTCATTTGATTCAACAATTGGAACAAATTTAGGACAGGCCAAGCTTTGAACAGCAACTTGAGGCGCCAGAAGTTGAATTTTTTGCCGGTAAATATCTGAACTAACCGTCATTGGTGTGCCAATAACCCCTACCTTACCGTTTCTTGTTGCTTTAATAGCAGCGCTAGAACCAGGGAGGATCACGCCTAAAACAGGTATGTCTAAGGCTTCTTTGACTTCTTCCCAGGCAACAGCTGTCGCTGTATTACAAGCAAAGACAATCATCTTAACATTTTTAGTCAGTAAGAAATTAACTAATTCCCATGTATATTCTCTAATTTGCTCTGCTGGTCTTGGACCATAAGGAGCCCGTGCAGAATCACCTACATAAACAATTTGCTCGTAGGGCAATTGCCGTCTTAACTCTCGGACAACTGTTAAACCACCAACCCCTGAATCCAAAAAACCTATCGGTCTATTATCCATTTTTACTACTTCCTAATTGACACGAAAAAAACTCAGCCGCAAGTCGCCAACTGAGCTTTTTTTCCAACTCTGAACAGTTGACACTACCTCTCGAAAATAAAAAGTTTACAAGCGTCTTATTGCAATGACTGTTCACAAGGCCATAAGTAATTGTAGAACAACTCAAATGACAATTATTTTCCTTTAGCTGCAGCAGCCTTAGATTGTTTAACGATATTACGGTAGGTTTGTTGGATTTTTGCTTCGCTAGGTTTTTGGCCCATTTGGCTCATCATTTCACGGATAGCTTCCGGTGTTAAACGTGGATGTTCACCCAATTCTTTTTCAATTTGTTTGCGGGCAATAAACATACCACCAAATAAACCACCTGCAAGTGCGACAATTATTAATAAAATCCATAAAGTTGTTGACATTTTCTTTGAATTCTCCTAGTTTTTTATTCCACTCATTATACCAAAATTATTGCTTTTATACAAATGACATTTGCTCTTTGGACTAGACGGATTTTAGAAATCAAATCCTCTGATTGTGGCAAAATAGTCCTCCGCTACCTCGGCCCGTCTAATCAGTCTGGCCTGTCCATTTTCCTGTAAGAGGATTTCTGCCGACCGCAGACGACCGTTATATTGGTAGCCCATTGAGAATCCATGAGCTCCTGTATCATGAATAACCAATAAGTCATTTGGTCGAACTTGAGGGAGAGAACGATCTTTGGCAAATTTATCGTTGTTTTCACATAAAGAGCAACAACATCGACTATTTCAATGCCTCCATCAGGATTTGAAAGATTTGTAATGTGGTGATAAGAGCCATACATGGCTGGTCTCAGCAAGTTAACAGCTGAGGCATCAACACCCACATATTTTTTGTAGGTTTCTTTACGATGAAGGACTTTGGTTATTAAATGACCATGTGGTGCTAACATAAAGCGTCCTAACTCTGTGTATAGAGCAATATGACCCAAGCCATTTTCTCCTAGGATAGCATCATAGACTTCTTTGACGCCTTGGCCAATAATTGCAATATCGTTGGCAACTTCTTCTGGTCGATAATTGACACCAATCCCACCAGATAAGTTGATGAAATCTAAGGAAATCCCTAAGTCATTTTTGATATCAACTGCCAATTGAAAGAGTTCTTTAGCTAATTCTGGGTAGTAATCATTGGTAACCGTGTTTGAGGCTAGAAAGGAGTGAATGCCTAAGGAAGAAACACCTTTTTCTTTGAGTTCTGATAGTCCTCTATAAAGCTGAGCTTTTGTCATGCCAAACTTTGAGTCTTGGGGATGATCCATGATTTCGGTACCTAACGCGAAGACACCTCCGGGATTATACCTTAAAGAAAGACGGTCAGGCAGGTCGATGACCTCTTCTAGGAAAGCAATTTGTTCGTAAGCATCTAAATTAATTGTTGCTCCAATAGACTGTGCATATTGATATTCTCGCGCTGGGGTATTGTTTGATGAAAACATGATGTCGCTAAACCCAAGTTCCTTACTCATCATTAATTCCACTTCCGTTGCACAATCCACCCCGCAATTTTCTTCTTGTAAGATCTTTAATATAGCTGGTGTCGGAGTAGCTTTAACCGCGAAATATTCTTTGAAACCCGGATTCCAGGCAAAGGCTTGATTAAGTGCACGCGCTTTTTCGCGGATTCCTTTTTCATCATAAAGATGAAATGGCGTTGGGTAATCTTGGCAAATATCCTCTAAAGCTTCTAAACTGATAAATGGTTCTTTCATAGCTATTCTCCGAATTTTCAAAATATTAGAGTAAGTATACCACAAGTTTGCTCATTAAGATAGAATAACAACTAGCCTCTAAAAGAGACTAGTTGTTTTGTAACTATTAATCGTTGCGGCCAAAGATGCGAAGCAAGCTGATAAATAAGTTAATAAAGTCTAAGTATAGGCTTAATGCCATTGAAATAGCCCAACCATCATTAACCTGACCATTTGTAGCTTGATAAACTGTTTTAATTCTATTATTGTCAACTGCAATTAAACCAGAGAAAATGAAAACTGAAACAATAGAAATGATAAAGTTCATGCCTCCACTTCCCATGAAAATGTTAACCACACTGGCAATAATAATTCCAATGAGGGCTGCCATTAGGCTTTACGGAAGCCAGACAAATCTTTTTTGACAAAGATACCAATCATTGACATGGCGAAGAAAACAGCTGCCGATGAGACAAAAGCTTGAAAAACTGTTGTTTGCGTATAAACAGCAATAATAAAGCTAAGCGTAAAGCCATTTAAAGCTGAATAGAATAAAAACAAAGGTAAGGCCATTGGCGTGTTACGGTTTGCTGCTGCACTTGCTACAAAGACTAAGACAAGTTCTAGGATTATGGCTCCATAATAGATAAAAGGGTGGTTGGCAATAATAGCAAACATGTTATCTCTAAAAGGATAGAGCATTAGGAATGAGACAAAGCCTGATAAAGCTACGCCCATTCCAACTAGGCCATAAATTTTGGCAAAGAATCGGTTAAGTCCCGAATCTGTTTCGGTATAAATTAAATGATCGTTCATAGTAAATTCTCCTCTTATCTTTATCGATTATGACTATTTAAGGTTTTCCGTTTAAAAAAACGACGATTGGCCCAACGATTACGCATTGGTGTTGCAGCTTCCTTTACTGCCCAATACTTATCAACCATGGTTACGATATAACTTTCACGATATTTGGGAAAAGCTACTGTGGCTCCCCACATATGTTTCAAAATGATATCTTCTTCCCGTTGATTAATATCCGTCAATTTTTTGGCATTTCGTAATGCAATACGCGGATGAACCCATGCATGGCTTTTATTAAATTTGGTAATACGCCAATCATAGTAAAAGAAATCGTGAAGTAAGCCTCCACGAGCTGTACTTTTAGCATCCCAGCCAAATTTTTTTGCTAACTTATAACTGGTATAGGCTACATTGATTGAATGTTCCAATCGGGTAGAATGATGGTGTTGAACAATTGATTCTAATTTTTGGAAGCGGGGATGGTCAATTAGGTGTCCAACGTGTTCCATAAATTCGCGGTCATTAGTATAATCCATAATTATCACCTCGTGTAGGTATTATAACATATTCCCTTAAATCAAGCTGAAAATGACAATTCCTGCAGCGACAGCCACGTTTAGACTTTCTGCTTGACCAGGCATGTTTATATGGACCAGCTGACTAGCCAGCTCGGCCATTTCACCACTAATCCCTTGACCCTCGTTCCCCATGACGAGTACAAAATCTGAGTAAGAAGGGAGTTCTTTATAGTCAACAGACTTATTGGATAGGGTTGTGGCTAAAATGGACATGCCTTGTGCCTTAATCTCTTGACAAAAGTCATAGACATTAGTTCGCCAGATAGGTAAATGAAAATGGCTACCTTGCATGGATCTTAGTGTTTTTTGATTATAGATATCAGCTGACTTTTCAGAAAGGATAACGCCATCGAATTGCGCAGCATCCGCAGTCCTTATCATAGTCCCTAAGTTACCAGGATCCTGAACATCTTCAAGGAGTAAAAATTTTCCTTTGGCAAGTTTTGGTAGCACTTCTTTACGCATAGCAACTTCTACAATTATACCTTGGGGACTTGGGGATTCTGTTAACTCTTTCAAGACTTCTGGCGTCACCAAATAGACATTGTTTTGTTCATTTATCTGGTCTTTCATTTCCTCAAGAACAAAAATTTTAAGGATTTGATGTTGTGCAGCTTTAGCTTCTTGGTAAAGATGCCAGCCCTCAATGAGATAAGAGTTTTTTCGATGTTTTTTTTGCAAGAGCTTTTTAGCTTCTTTAATGGTTGGATTTGCTTTAGAACTTATTTTCATAGCTCTATTATATCATACCTTCCTGAAGACCTGATTTCAGGCACTTGGTTTTTCTTTTTGGAAAGAAATATTGTGTTATAATATGAAAGAAGGAGGCTTAAGGATGAAAAAAGTTCGCATGATTGTTTCTGGTAAAGTTCAGGGTGTTGGCTTTCGGTATTCAACCTACGCTCTCGCACTACAGATAGGTGATATTCGTGGTCGCGTATGGAATAATGACGATGGCACAGTTGAAATTCTGGCCCAATCTGATAACTCTCAAAAGATGGCTAAATTTATTCAAGAAATTCGTAAAGGACCCTCCAAATGGGCTAAAGTCACTTATGTCGATGTCAAGATGGATAATTTTCAAGACTATGATGACTTTAAAATGACCAATTAAAAATCAGCCTGTGGAAGTATTGTTAAATTGCCAAAAAAAAAGTAAAATAGATAGGTATATTAAAAATTAAAGGAAAATCACATTGAAAATTAAATTAAATCGCATACTCTTTTCTGGTATGGCATTATCTATTCTGTTTACTTTAACAGGCTGTGTCAGCAGAGATAAACAAGGAAATCCTAAAGGAATTATTTGGGATATGCTAGGTAAGCCAATGTCCCACTTTATTGAGTACTTTGCAAATAACATGGGCTTAGGTTTTGGTTTGGCAATCATCATCGTTACCATTATCGTCCGTACCATCATTCTTCCATTAGGATTATATCAATCACAAAAGGCAAGCTACCAATCAGAGAAGATGGCTTACTTGAAACCTGTTTTTGATCCAATCAATCAACGCATGAAAAATGCGACAACACAAGAAGAAAAATTTGCTGCCCAATCAGAATTAATGGCTGCCCAAAAAGAAAATGGCATCAACATGCTTGGTGGCATGGGATGTCTGCCATTGTTAATTCAAATGCCCTTCTTCTCCGCAATGTATTTTGCAGCTCTTCATACAAAAGGGATTTCAACATCTACATTTATGGGGATTGACCTAGGTAGTCGTAGCTTAGTTCTAACTGCAATTATCGCAGTACTTTACTTCTTCCAATCATGGTTATCAATGCAAGCTGTTGATGAAGCACAAAGACAACAGATGAAAACAATGATGTACACCATGCCAATCATGATGATTTTCATGACAATGAGCTTACCAGCAGGTGTTGGACTCTATTGGTTGGTCGGTGGTTTCTTCAGTATCATCCAACAATTAATCACAACTTACCTGATTAAACCTCGTCTTCGTAAGCAAATTGCTGAAGAATTTGAAAAAAATCCTCCGAAAGTCGGAAAAGCTAATCAAAACCGAAAAGATGTTACCCCTGCAAAAGCAAGTAATTCTATTCCTCAAAATACTCGTCCTAATAAGTCAAACCGAAATGCCGGTAAACAAAAACGACGTAAATAACCTTAAAAAGCCTTCACGCTAGAAAGTGAAGGCTTTTAGCTTTCTTATTTTCACCGTAGCGATGAATATTAATGAAAATGTTTTTCACTTATTTATTTAAGCAAAATAAAAAGCGCTGAATTCAGCAACCTTCTTATTTTGTTTTTTCAACACTAACAATTTCAACTTCATATGTTGTTGCAGGTGAAACGATTTGAGCCTTATCACCTTTTTTCTTACCGATTAAGGCTTGAGCAATTGGACTTTCATTTGAAATTTTTCCTGAGAAGATATCTGCTCCAGCAGATCCCACAATATGATAAGTATCTTTATCATTTGTACCAACTTCTTGAACGACAACTGTTTTACCGATTGCAACTTCGTCTTTTGCAACTGCATCTGAATCAATAATTTCTGCAAAACGAATTTTTGTTTCGAGCGTAGAGATTTGCCCTTCAACAAAAGCTTGTTCATCTTTAGCAGCGTCATATTCAGAGTTCTCTGATAAGTCACCATAAGAACGGGCAATTTTAATCCGTTCAACAACTTCTGGACGTCGAACTAATTTTAACTCTTCTAATTCTTTTTCTAATTGTTCTTTTTCAATTTCCGTCATTGGATAAGTTTTTTCAGCCATTTTTTTCTCTTTTCTATATATTAAAGTATTCAGAAATACAAACATGATGCCACAGGCATCATGTTTGTATTTTACTGAATTTGGTTGTTTACATATTTTTCAACATTTGCTGAATGTGCTTCGTAGGTTTTGGCGTAGAAGACCTCACCTGTCTTAACATTGGCAACAAAGTATAAATAATCGGTATTTGCAGGTTTGACTGTTGCGTCAATTGCAGATAGACTTGGGCTATCTACTGGACCAGGCATTAAACCAGTATTCGTATAAATATTATAAGGCGACTTAATCGTTGTGTCAATCGCGGCATCTTCAGCTAGCGTTGTTTTATCGCCAAGTTTATTCATTGCATATAATATTGCAATATTTGATTGCAAGGCCATACCATTTTGGAGACGATTGTAGAAGACACTTGCGATATCACGACGATCCTCATCTGTAGAGCCTTCTTTTTCAACAAGTGACGCTAAAGTTAAGACTTCATTCACTGTTTTTCCACTAGCTTCAATACTATCATAATAAGGAGACAAAGTAGCATCTGTCGTTGCTAACATTTCATCAACTAAAGAACGAATGTCTGTATCTTTATAATAGTCATAAGTTGCAGGGAATAAGTAGCCTTCTAATTGATAAACAGCATCTTCTTTTTTAGGAAGACTAGACAACAAGCGAGGGTATTTTTTTACCATTTCCTTAATGAAGGTTTCATCCTGAATCAAGTTTAAAAAGTCTTGTGACTTAAATGGCGTTTTATCTTTTGTCGATTTGGTATTACTATTATCGGTAACAGCTTTACTAATTTGTTTAATCGTATAGCCTTCAGGTATTAGGATTTTTCCTAGGACTGGTTTAGTTGGCTTATCATTACCACCCTTTTGCAATGCTCTGGCAATTTCATCAAGTGACATACTCTTTTGAAGGTTGTAATAGCCACTTTGGAAATTAGAAAAATTCTTGAACTTTGTATAGAAGTTGAAGACAGTACCGCTCTTAATTAAGCCATTTTCTTCGAGAACTTGACCAATCAATTTATTACCTGATCCAGCTGGAATCTCAACCTGTACATATTTGTCATCTTTTTTATCGACTGGATTAACAGCATTATAGACAAATAGCGAGGTCGCTAATGCGATAATCACGATAATTGCTAAAATGGACGATATAAGTACCATTGAAATTTTCTTAGCCACTCGATCAGTCTCTTGCCGCTTACTATTTCTTTTCTTCACTAAACCTCCAACTGTATGTGAAGCCTCAGATGCTTCATCATGGTTTATGTCTATATCAGAAGTAAAATGAGCTTGTTCTTCCTGTATAGGTTGACTAGGCCTTGATTCACGTGTTTCTTCTTCTTGGTTATCTTCTAAAGCAACACCAATGTCAGCCGGATTTAAAATAGTAATCGGTGTAAATGGAATTGTTTCCGATAAATCACTTCCTACTAGTGAATCTTTTTCTAACTCTTGAGAGTCATCTGATTGGATAACAGATTCAGAATGTGAAAAGGATTGTGAATCAAAATCCTCAGAGCCATCAATCTCAGATGTCTCCAGAACTTCTGACTCACTAGAAACACTACTTTCCTCAAATCCTAGTAGGCTTTCGTTAGCATCCATTTCAGACTGATTTTCAGTCTCTTGTTCACTTTCATGAACAGAATCTTGACTGTTTTCGACTGATTTAGCCATTTCTTCTTGATAATCATTATAGAGAGCGACTGTCTTTTGCCTTGCCTCTTCAGCTTCGCGCTCTTTCAGTTTTAATTCTTCTGCTTTTAAGTCTTGCTGAAGAAGTTCTTCTTCTTTTTCTTTGCGAATTTGATTAGCTTTTTCAAGTTCAGCTAAAATGTGCTCCTTGAAGCTCATTTTCTTCTGAGACTCTTGGCCATCATCTTTAAAATCGGTCAAAGCAAGTCCTCCTAAACGTAATCAATCGCAATTATAACCCAAAACCAGCATAAAAGCAATTATTTCCCTTATTTGTTACTCATTTTTAATACTTTTAAAGGTATTTGCTCAATGCCTTTCTTAGGGCTGCCAAAGCATATCGTACCAGATACCACCGCCATGATTAGAATCTGAAAGACCCAAATTCTTAAAACCATTTAATTCATAATATGAGATCAAATAATCATGACAGGTTAGAATAATACCTTGACGCTTTTGAGCAACTGCCAAATCTTTCATAGCAGCAAGTAAAGCCGTCCCAATCCCTTGCTTTTGAAACTTAGGAGAAATGGAAAGACTGGTAATAGCAATATAGCCGCCACTTTCTGGATTCTTTTGACTGCCGTGAAATAGATGATCTTCTAACTTAGGTTCAACAACAACCGGACCTTCAATATAACCAGCAATTTGGCCATCAAGCACAGCGACCAGAAAAGTATCGGGATTCACTTGCGTTCTAGCTAAAATAACCTCTGCAGAGGCTGCTTCTTCTGGTGAAAAATTGGCTGCTTCAATAGCGTGAACAAAAGGCCAATCCTTCTCTTCGACATGTCTAATCAGCATGATGTTCCTTTCTAACAGAAAACCTGCCAGAGGCAGGATTTTTTATTGGTTATTATGCGTTAGGTTTGCTAAAAGTTCTTCAAAAGAACGTTCATAAAGTTGGATATCTCCAGCTCCCATGAAAACATAAACAGCATTATCATGATCTAACAATGGTGAGACATTCTCAACGGCAACCACTTTAGCAGGTTTGATAATTTTTGCCGCTAAATCCTCAACTTTAACTTCACCTTTATCAACTTCACGCGCTGAGCCATAAATTTGAGCTAAATAAACACTGTCCGCTTCATTTAAGGCCTGAGCAAACTCATCCAGCAAAGCGATTGTCCGTGTAAAGGTATGAGGTTGGAAAATAGCCACAATCTCACGACTTGGGTATTTTTGACGAGCAGCATCAATAGTTGCAACAATTTCAGTTGGATGGTGAGCAAAGTCATCAATGATGATGGTTTCATTGATAATTTTTTCAGTGAAACGACGTTTAACCCCACCAAAAGTGACCATATGTTTTGCAACCAAGTCCATATCAATACCTGCAACATACAAGTTAGCAATAACAGCTGTTGCATTTAATATGTTATGGCGACCATAAGCAGGCACGTGGAACTGACCGATCACTTGATCATCATGCTTGACTTTGAAATCAGAGCCGTTTGTTGTCCGCGTAATATCGAAGGCAACAAAGTCATTCTTGTCATCAAAACCATAGTAATAAATTGGAGCATTAGCAGTGATTTTTTTCAACTCTTCATCTTCACCATAAACAAATAAGGCTTTTTGAACTTGTTTAGCGTAATCGTTGAAAGCTGAAAAGACGTCTTCAATACCAGTAAAATAGTCTGGATGGTCAAAGTCAATATTGGTAATAATAGAATATTCAGGATGATATGGCATAAAATGACGTTCATACTCATCAGACTCAAAAACAAAGTATTGAGCATTGGCAGAACCACGACCAGTCCCATCACCAATCAAGTATGATGTATCAGTAATATTCTTTAAAACATGAGCTAAAAGACCTGTCGTTGATGTTTTACCATGGGCACCAGCAACACCAAAACTGGTAAATTGTTTCATAAATTCACCTAAAAACTCATGATAACGTTTAAAAGGAATATTATTTTCAATGGCATAAGCTAACTCTTCATTGTTATCTTTACGGAAGGCATTACCAGCAATAATTTCCATCTCTGCAGAAATATTGTCTCTACTGAAAGGTTTGATTTCAATACCAGCTTTTTCAAGTCCACGTTGCGTAAAGTAATATTTTTCAACATCACTCCCTTGAACTTTATGACCCATTTGGTGCAACATAAGTGCTAAGGCACTCATGCCAGACCCTTTAATTCCGATAAAATAATAAGATTTAGACGACATTTTAACTCCTTTTAGATTTTCTCAAGACACCAATAATACCAACAGCTTAATAAACATCATCTAAGCGTGTTAAATTTAATTCTTGAGCAATTGTTTTTTCTCTCTGTAAGCGTGTTTCTTGATTGTTATAGATTTGACTTCGTTTTAAAAAGTCGTAATTGTTTTTCTTAACTGGTGCCTGACCCTGATTAGCAGACTGAGGTTCCTTGTACTGAACGGGGATTTCCGCAAGAATGTATGAATCTTGCTCTAATTTTTCTGTCAGGTGACTCCACTTACTATCTCTATCTTGGAAGCCAAAATTTTCTTTTCAGGTACTGTTTTTTCAAGCGGTGCATTATAAGAACTGGCCTTACTAGAATGATTGCTATGATTAGCTTGGTTGTAGGCCATCTCTTTAGCCAGATGAGCTTGTCGTTTTTCTTTTAACTCTTTACGGGCACGTTTGCGAGCTTCCTCAGCATAATTGCGTCCCTCATCGATAGTTTGAAAACGATTTGGCTGTGCTACCTCAGGTTTTGCAGGGTTGACAAAAGCAAAATCACGCGTAACATCATCGTAATCTTTGTCTTGATAGAAACCATGAATATTACTAATCAAGTCCTCATTTTCATATAAATGCATATGACGACCTTCTTCAATAATGGGTTCACCGTCCGCAACTAGTGGAAATTGACCTTTAATCATTGACATTTCCTTCCTTCCTATAGCATTCCCTATTATAAACTAATTATCCATATTTTTCAAAACTTTCCCCCAAATAAAGGCTTGAAAGAGCAAATTTCCTTACAATTTTTCCATTTTCTCATTTTTTCAAAAAAATGCCTGAAGATACGATTTCTTCAGACATTAGGTTTTTACTATAAAATAAGAACAAAATCAGCTGCGCTAGCAGAATTTACGTCTTCACCAGAAACTAATAATCAAATCTAATGTTACTTATAAATTAAATCTCACAAATAAACAGATAATTCTCCATTTTATTAGTAGCATAAACATCTATCGTAGCCTAGATTAAGACGTCACAGTGTCCCAACCAAAAATAACGAAAACAAAATTCTAATAGTCCCAATAAATTAATCCTTATCCAGACCCAATATTTCTTTGATTTCTTCAACAGTCATGCTAGCACGACTTTCATTGCCATCTAAGACTGTTGTTACCAAATTCCTTTTATTTTCTTGCAATTCTAAGATTTTTTCCTCAATCGTGCCACGTGTGATCAAACGAAAAACCTCAACATTCTCCTTCTGACCAATCCGGTGAGCCCGACTAATAGCCTGCATTTCCACAGCTGGATTCCACCAAAGGTCAATCAAGACAACCGTATCAGCGCCAGTTAGATTGAGTCCGACGCTCCGGCTTTCAAGGAAATCAAGAAAACATCCTTGGAACCATTGTTAAAGGCCCGAGTCATTTCCTGCCGTTCATCAGCTGGGGTTGAACCGGTAATCTTATATGACGTTAATCCTAGTGACGCAATATCCTGCTCAGCGATATCCAACATCCCTCGAAATTGAGAGAAAATTAGGGCCCGATGACCATTCTCTTTTATTTGTAAAAGCAAGGTTCGAAGGCTTTCTAATTTACCACTTTCACCTTCGTAATCCATGAAAAGACTTGGTGTATCACAAATCTGTCTTAGTCGAGTAATCCCAGATAGGATTTCGATTTTTTGACGGTTAATGTCCGAATCAGAAGAAGAACGAATACGGTCTTGCATTTGGCGTAATTGTGCTAAATAAATAGCTTTCTGACTATCCGACATTTCATTTGGATAAGTCATTTCAATCAAGTCAGGCAATTCTGGCAAGACGTCCTCTTTTTTTCGGCGCATGACAAAAGGTTTAATAAATCGCGCAACCTCTTCTGCTTCCATTTTCAAAAAGTCTTTTTTAGAAGGTAATAAGCCTGGCAAAACAATTTGAAAAATCGACCAGATTTCAAGCAGTTTATTCTCAATAGGCGTACCAGATAAGGCGAAACAATTGCTGACATCGAAAGCTCTTAAGCTTTGAGCAATCTTGGTTTGAGCATTTTTAATAACCTGTGCTTCATCCAAAATAAGATAATCATAATGTTTTAACTTATAGAGATCAAAGTCTTGACGGAAGGATGAATAGGAAGTAACAGTCACCTGATGGTCCTCTTCAATGACCATATCTCGAACTGACTTAAGCCCATAAGATACAGCAACATCAATCTCAGGAGCAAATTTTTGGAATTCATCAAACCAGTTATAAAGAAGACTCGAAGGAGATAAGATTAAGATTTTTGTATCTGCTTTTAGCTTGCTACTTAGAAAAGCAATGGTTTGGATGGTCTTACCCAAACCCATGTCATCGGCTAATATGCCGCCAAAACCATATTTATCCAAAGTAGATAGCCATTTTATCCCTTGAATCTGATAATCTCGAATTTGAGCCTTAATATCTAATTGTGGAAGAATATAACGGTCAGGATCATTTAAATCTGCCACAAGCTCCTCGAGTTCACGGGAAAAATGCACATTGTCCATCTGAGAAAAAGCTTGTGAAAGTTGGATTGCCGCAATACCATCTACTTGTAAATGACCATCAGCAACCTGTCTAGCCCTTAACTCTTGCAGTGATTGACTAATTTTTTGCGTATCTTCATCGAAAATGACTAGTTTCCCAGCATCATTAATAAAATAAGGGTTGTTATTAAACAAAGCTTTTAAAGCATCATCAATATCCGATTCAAAAACCTGTGAAAAATCAAAAGAAATATCTAAGAGACTGCCATTACGATTTATAGCAATTTCTGGTGCTTCTGAAAAGCGAAGTTCTGCCACCTCTTCTGAAAGGGTAACCTGACCTATTTTTTCTAAATAAGGTATGGTTTCCGTAAAGAAATGATAAAGATCCTGTGGACCAGAAATTTGCTTATACGATTGCATCTGACCCTCAAAGCCAAAATGTCGTAAAGCACGGTATATTTTTTCTTCTTTTTTATAATTACTGGTAAATGGTAAGTGATCTAATTCTTGTTTGTCAGTGACTTTAAGATGACCAAAATCAAAGGTCAACTGTGATTTTATTAGCTGGGGAGCTTCTAACTCAAGATTGACCTTAAGGTCAAAATCTCTAATTTGAAAACTCTTTGGCGCCAAAACTTGACCAATTTCTTGAAAATCAAGCAAACTAGCAGCCAACTTGGATTGGTCATCTAAATGAAACTCAATGTGCTTACTTAAATCTGTTTCAATTGGTAGATTTCGAATAGCTGACACCAGTTTTCTTTGTTTAAGGGTTAAGTGATAAAAAGTATCTTGGTAAAGAATATACTCATTATCAAATAAGAAATGCATGTTCTTTTCTTTGATTTGCAAGCTAATGTATTTACGATGCACTTCCACAGCAAATTGAAAGAGCCCTTCACTCCCATCAATTGGCTTAACGTAGAGGTGTTTATAAGTTTGTCTTGGCCCTTCAAAACTAAAGTCATAAAGATTAGTTAAAAGGTCTATGCCTTCTTCAAATAAACCACTTGGTAAAAAGAGGTTACGAGCATGATTTGGAAAAATAAGGGCGTTCTCACTCTTATCCCAACTGGGTGCTAGACGCCATAGAAATTGAATCAAGTCTTGACTTGCCTGATCAAATTTGATTAAAGATAAAGGCTCATAGTAATTCTTACCAATCTGATAAAAGCCTTCACTTTGTATTAAGGATAAAAATCCTTTAATATCTCTAATAACATAAGAACGGTCATCAGGCAAACGGTTAATCTTTAAAGACCACCAGAAATCGGAAGAAAAAGGACTCCGACTACCAGATGCTGAAAGACGATAGCGCATAGTATCATCTTCATTCATTTTTAAGTGGTCCAAAAATAGACTGCCAAAAGACGTTAATTTTTGCCTTTCTTCCTTAAATTCCGTTTGATGGTTTAATTTTTCAGCAACAACTTTGCCTTCAGCATTATTTTTCAAAAAATGTTCTAAAGCTGCCAAATGCTGACAATATTTTTTCGCTTGAAAAAAATCACACGTACAAGAAACAAGGCTATCGTCGATACTATACGTTAGCTTAAACCCATCGACATCAGCCTCAACAAGACCGTCTTCTTCTTGACTGATGGACACTAAACCTTGATCATAAAGGTCAATTCCCTGATTACGAATCCGACCCGGAATTAATCTTGCCATAACTTCCTCACCTCTTAGATTATCCCTATATTATATCAAAAAGCCATCTAGATTTCCTCATTTTTCCTACGCTTTTTCACTATTTAAAGAATTGGCTACGCCAAAAAAGGCTAAGAGTTTTCCTAACCTTTTTGATTATTTAATTTCATTTATTCAGTGACCTTTACAGCTCAATCACATCCACGCAGCAGATTTTACACTGAAGCATTCACTACTAATCTGAACCACCTTAAATCAGAAAGCAATTATTTACGCTTACGGGCAATTAGATGGATTGGAGTTCCTTCAAACGTGAAAGCTGAACGGATTTGATTTTCTAAGAAACGTAAGTAAGAGAAATGCATCAACTCTTCTTCGTTGACGAAGATAACAAAAGTTGGTGGTTTAACAGAAACTTGTGTTGCGTAGAAAATTTTAAGACGTTTGCCCTTATCTGTTGGTGTTGGATTAATGGCAATAGCATCCATGATAACATCGTTAAGAACAGCTGAAGGAATCCGACGGTTTTGTGAGTCACTAATCCGCTTGATTAATTCAGGTAATTTGCTTAAACGTTGTCTCGTCACAGCAGAAACAAAAATAATCGGTGCGTAACTTAAGAATTGGAATTGATCACGAATTTCCTCTTCCCATTTAGAAACCGTGTGGTTGTCTTTAGAAATGGTATCCCATTTATTAACCACAATAATCATCCCTTTACCAGCTTCATGAGCAAAACCAGCAATGCGTTTGTCATACTCACGAATACCTTCCTCAGCATTGATGACCATCAAAACAACATCTGAACGGTCAATGGCACGCATGGCACGCATAACAGAATATTTTTCTGTATTTTCATAGACCTTACCAGATTTACGCATCCCTGCCGTATCAATCATGGTAAATTCTTGACCTTCAGCATCTGTAAAGTTGGTATCAATAGCATCACGAGTTGTCCCAGCGACTGGACTTGCTATAACGCGGTCTTCACCCAGGATAGCATTAATTAAACTTGATTTCCCTACGTTTGGTCGACCAATCAAGCTGAAACGGATAATGTTTTCATTTTCTTCAGCTTCCTCTACTGGTAAATTCTCAACAATAGCATCAAGAACATCACCGGTACCAATACCATGGACTGAGGATAGTGGGAAAGGATCGCCAAGACCTAGTGAATAGAAATCGTAAATATCATTACGCATTTCTGGATTATCCACTTTATTAATGGCTAAAATAACTGGTTTGTGGGTACGATAGAGCATTTTAGCAACATACTCATCCGCATCCGTTACCCCTTCTTTACCAGAAACGACAAAGACAATAACATCTGCTTCATCCATTGCAATCTGGGCTTGGTGCTTAATTTGTTCCATAAATGGAGCATCTACATCATCGATACCACCAGTATCAATCAATGAGAATTTTCGATTCAACCATTCTCCGGTTGTGTATATACGATCACGTGTGACGCCTTCCACATCTTCAACGATGGAAATACGTTCTCCTGCAATTCGGTTAAATAATGTGGACTTGCCCACATTCGGGCGTCCAACAATGGCAACTGTAGGTAAAGCCATGATTCTCCTTTTTTATTGTCTCGTTAGACAAAACTCATTTAATTATTAACGGCGGTTGGCCCCTTCGAGATGGAATTCACGCGCCAAGTAGCGCACACGTTCCATAACTCGTTTAGCCTGCCAACTTTCATCATTCCCCTTGATAGTAGCCCATTTTCTTTCCAAATCAGCCAGGCTGTAATTTGAAGTAAAGAAAGTCGGTAATTCTTCTAACATTCGGTATTGGAGAATAACTTGTAACACTTCATCACGAACCCATGAAGTAGCTTGCTCTGCCCCAATATCATCCAATATTAAAACAGGCACATTTTTGACAGCATCAATCTCTTCCTTAACAGATCCAGAAGAAATAGCATTTTTAACATCAATGGTGAAAGTTGGAAAATGAAGTAAGGTTGTTGACACTCTCTTTTGTTCAGATAACTCTCTCGCCATAGCAGCCATAAAATAAGATTTACCAATCCCCATATCTCCATAAATATAGAGACCTTTTTGACCAGGATTAGGATATTGCTCAACAAAATCTAAAATCTCTGACAAAGCTTTCATCCGGCTGGCATTATTGATATCAAAGTCCGACATTTGAATATTTCGGTAAGATTTTGGCAGATTAACTAAATTAATTCTTTCCGAAATGGCAGCTTTTTTCTTAGCCTCAATTAATTCCTTTGTTTCTTGGTAGGAAACATCGGCATAGCCTTCATTCATGACTAAGATGGGGGCATAGCCCTTTGCAATATAAGTGACATCACCTGTTTGGTATCTATGGCGTTCCAGTAAGAATTGATTAAACTTAGACAAACTGAGCTTAATTTGTTCTTCAGTCATGCCTTCCTGGGTGATAAAGGCAGCAATTTCCGGATCTGCTAAAATCTTTTGCACCAATTGATTCGAATCAACACGATTCTCAGACCCCAATCTTTCCATGGTCTTTCCAATTTTTTCCATCTAATCACCACCTTTTCTTAAATTTTCTAAACGTTTCAAAGCTTGCTCTTTAAAGCGATCAAGTTCCTCTTGTTCCTCAGCACTTGTGGATTCTTGATAATCAGGATTGCTCCACTCTGGAACATTACTCTTAGCAGGCTTGCCCTTTGGACGCGTCGTCTGTGCTTTTCGCTCTTCAAAGGAGCGCATTTTCATGGTTGCCTCTTCAGCATTGGCCACGCCCTGATAAGAAAAATCATTAGCCATTTTCATCACATAATTTTTCTGAAGATTGGCCGATTTAGTCTTGTTGAAGGTGTAAAGCACCATGATGTTAATCACTTCGTCCAAAAAGCCCATTTCAGCTAAAGTCACAAGTAAGTTTCGTTCATCCTTAGTGACAGTTGCCCGTCTCACCTTTTTTATTTTTTCTAAGAATAGCTGCGCATTGTCAGCTTTTGCCTCCCGGATAACCGCTAATTCCGCTTGGCTAAAGTCGCTAGTCGCTTGCGGTGCTGCCAACTCTTGTTTCTTCTGGGTGACGATCCGTGTGGGTGAAATTTTGTAGTTGATAGCTGTTGCTTTGGCTAGTTGATAGGTATCAAACCAGGTCATCTTATACTCTTCAGAAATGCTAAAAAGTTTAACCACATCTTCCTGTTCATTAGCAAACTGAAGCCCATCACGAGTCATCAATTGTTTAAAGCTGTCCAAATCAAAGGATACCTTAGATTTTGTCGTCTTAACGGTTTTTGGCGTTTGTGATTGGAATTTACCAAATAAATCAGAAAATTTCTTAGAAATATCCTGCGCATCTTTAGGAATTTTGATATCCATTTCCGAAACAGCAAGTTCACCAATTTTTTGCTCAAGTAGGCGGCGCAAGATAGGATTACTGATAAATTCATCAACCTCAAGTGCGGCATTTAATTTTAGCAAATAATGATCTAGCTTTTTATAAAAAACAAGTAAATCCATAGCTGTCAAAAGTGCCAAGGCTTCTTCAAAACGATTCATTCCAAATTGAAGATGATTGAGAATTTCAGTAAATTTATGTTCTCGACGACCTTCATCAGAAAATTGAATCAAATAATTGTAAAGTGCTAAGGCATCATTTCCGATAATAGGTTGATAGACTTTAATGAGACTGTTAGCATTGAAAGCTATTTTATTATGTTTTAGGTAATAAAAAGTATCATTTGGTTTCATTAGTCACGCTACTTTTCTTTCCTCGTACACGGGTTGTAATTTGTTGTAAGAGCTCTTCAATCTCGTCAACATCTTTAAAGCTCTTGTAGACGCTGGCAAAACGAACATAAGTAATCTCATCTAGTTCAGCCAGTTCTTCCATGACCAAGTTACCAATAGCCGTACTTGAGACCTCGTTTTCATAATCAGCACGAACCTTTTGTTCAATCCGAGAAATCAAATTCTCAATATCAGTACTTGAAACAGGTCTTTTCTGAGCACTCTGAACAACCCCATTGAGAATTTTATCTCGTGAAAATTGCTCCCTCGTACCGTCTTTTTTGATAACCAATAAAGGGAGTTCTTCTAAGCGCTCAAAAGTTGTAAACCGTGTATGACATTTCTCACATTCTCTACGACGTCTGATTGTGTTCCCATCTTCTGCTTGACGACTATCAACAACACTTGATTTATTATAGTTACATTTTGGACAACGCACGAAAAACACCCCAATTCTACGGAAATAATCTAGTACTCTATTTTACCATAAAAACAAAGATAACAAAAGCTAGGACTCCCCTCAATTAGGGGACCAATTTGCCAAAAATCAGAAAAAAGCCAGCAATTTTCAACTGACTTTTTAAAGCACTCTATGACAAAAATAAAATCTAAAGGATAGCTCCGATTTTTATTAATCAATTGGGATTGAAATAATAAAGGTTGAACCTTCATTTAAAACACTTTCGACTCTCATCTCCAAATGATAGCCCTCAACGATTTGTTCTAAAATTGATAACCCAATTCCTAAACCAGCTTGAGTACTAGTCCGATTTCGTGATTTATCAGTCCTATAAAAGCGTTCAAAGATATGTTTAATATCCTCTTCTGAAATACCTTCACCCTTATCGCTGACTTTTAGAATAGCATTTTGACTAGTCGTTTCTAAGTCAATGGTAATTTCTTTTTCCCTGCGAGAATACTTGATAGCATTATCAATCAATATCATCAAAGCTTGCTCAAAGTGATTCTTATAAATTCGTGCACTTGTTTGGCTAGCACGAGGTGTCCAATTAAAGACAAAGTCTTCTTTTAAGACTCTGAAATTTCCAATAACTGTTTCTATAGAATTTTCCAAAACAGTGCGATCATTTTGGTGACCCTCAAAAGATCCTTGAACACGAATCATATCTAGCATATCATTTATCATAATAGCCATCCGATCAGCTTCATGACCTGCCGCTGAAAGGCTTTCCTCAAGAATCTCTTGGTCATTTTTCCCCCATCTTTGAAGGAGACCAATATGACCCTTTATGATAGCAACAGGAGTTCTGAGCTCATGGCTGACATCACTAATAAATCGCGACTGGAGATTGGTATAATTCTCAACCTTATCTAGCATGGTATCAAAGATTTCTGACAGTTCTTCAATTTCATCACCGGAGGTTATTGACGACCTCAGAGCCAAGTTGTTGGGATTCTCTGAAATATTGCGCATGACTTCGTGCAAATCCTTCAATGGCCCTAAAAATCTGCGGGTTGAAAAATAGATAATGCCATAAGCTAGACAGGTTCCAAAGAACTCAACAAAAATCAACCATAAAAGGAGACGGGCTCTGATAACATAGTAGTCTTCTAGATCCTGATAGATTGAAACATATCCTAAAAATTTATGCCCGTGATTGGCATAAACTTTTTTTGTAATCGAAATTCCTCGGTATTGACCTTCCACTTCATCCTTAAAGACCTTATTTAACGGTCCATATAACTCATAAGTAAAATTGGTTTCATCTGTTGTGAAAATCATCTTACCCTTATTATTATAGATATAGATATCCTGTTTGACATCAAGGATATTGGTCAAATCGCGTTTACTCCGGATGAAATTATCCCCTTTACTTGAATCAACTCTAATTTGTTCTTTATCATTTTGATAAAGGGTATCCAGTAGATTATGAAATGTAAAATTAGAGTTCACCTCTGACAGACGAACTCTAACTAAATCAATTGTATGGTTGATAGCTTGATTTTCTTTTTTGATTAAAAAATAATCAGTTGAATAATAAGCTAACAAAGTAAAGGCTGAAAAAATGCAGAAAAATAATACAAAGAATAAACTAGACAGGCGTTTTGGTAAAGATCTTTTATATTTTAATAATTTCTGTTTTTTCATAAGTCATTTTATTTTTCGCGGATGACATAACCCATTCCACGAACAGTTTGAATGTATGATTCCCGTCCAGGCATGTCAATTTTGCCACGAAGATAACGAATATAAACATCTACAACGTTTGTTTCAACAGCTTCATCATATTTCCAAACATTTGAAAGTAATTCTTCGCGCGTCATAACACGGTTCATGTTTGTCATTAAAATGTTTAACAAATCATATTCACGTTTTGTTAGTGAGATTTCATCATCACCACGATTCACTGAGCGGTTTTGTGGATTTAATACTAAATCACGGTAAATGCCTTGACTAGGCGCTTTTTTCTCAGTTTCAATATCTTGACGACGGAAGATTGCCCGAATACGAGCTAATAATTCTTCAATTGCAAATGGTTTTACGATATAATCATCAGCACCACGGTCAAGACCTGCAACAACATCCATAATTGAATCGCGAGCAGTCATCATCATGATGTAAGTTGTTTTCTCAGTTTGTAAACGACGAGTTACTTCGAAACCATCCATTTCTGGAAGCATAAGGTCAAGTAGGATTAAATCAAAATCTTTTTCAAGCGCAGTTTCCAAGCCTTCACGACCATTTACTTCAACAGTTACTTCATAACCTTCATGTTGAAGTTCTAATGAAACAAATCGTGCAAGATTTTTTTCATCTTCAACAATAAGAATTTTCTTTGACATAATTTTTTTCCTTTTCCTTTTGATTTTAAGCTAAGTCCGCTATCAAAAGTATTTCCGTTTTTATTAGAGTTTATATTGTTATCTATTAGTCTCTAGGACATCTATTCTTGATTAACATCAGGTTGGTAATACATCTTATTTCATAACTAATCAGATACTGTATAGAGTATATCAGAGTGTCGCAAATTTTTCAATCAAAAATTACAATTTTCTTAAATAGTCAGTTTTATTCATTAAACAGTCCATCTAAACTAGCAAAAGGGTTATTTTCTTTCTTAGTTTCAGCCTTCAAGGCTTGGTACTGCTCCTCTGTTAGGACTTCCCAATCGTTTCCAGAAGGCAAGTTATCTGATGCTTGTTCTTCCGGCGTCAGAACCTGTAAAGGAATTGCTAGTAAAATATTGTCAATAGCACTTTCTTCCAAACTAATAGCATCTTCTTCCAAGACTAAAACAAGATTATCTTCTACTAAATCTGCCTTGACTTGAACGTCATTTTTTTCAATAAAAATTTCTTCAATAGCTTGCTCTTCATTAAGTTCAACAGCTTGCATTGAGCGGCTCGATGGTAATGTTAAGGTGTAAGTAAGCTGGTAGTTTAGTAAATAAAGACCTTGATCATACTGGATATGACCTTTCACCTGTACATCTTTGACATCTATAATTGATGGATCCCGTTCAAGAAGCTGTTCTTTAATGTCAAGAATTTGATTAAATGAAAGCGCCTCTTGTCTTTTTTTGATTTCTGTAATGTTAATCATTTTTTCTCCTAATAAAACTCTAATTTATTTTTACTATTATTTTAAGAATTTGTCAAATATTTTTTGTGAAAATTACGCTTCTTCTTTTTCATTCTTTAAAATTATTGACAGATTTTTCATTGAATTTATTTAATAAGATAAACAGAAAACTTAATACTATCTTATTATAAAAAGAAGAGCTTAAGAATTTCTTAAACTCTTACATATGGCGCAGACGTTCAATCCGATCTGCAATTGGTGGGTGGGTACTAAATAAAGATGAGATGTTTTCTTTTTTTCGTGGCTCATTAATATATAAGGCTGCACTTGCATCGTCAACTTTGTGAGTCATTGGCTGAGAATTTTGTAACTTTTCTAAGGCCTTTATCATTCCCTCTGGATTACGCGTTAGCTCGACTGAACTTGCATCAGCTAAATATTCTCTTTGACGAGATATGGCAAGTTGTACCAATGTTGCTACAAGAGGGGCTAATACCAGTGACAGTAGTGAGAAAATTAAGAGTACTATCCCTAAACCACTACTATCTCGATTATCATCTCGACTACGACTACCACCACTATACCACATCATGCGACTACCGATACTCGAAATTAGCGTTATGGCACTTGCTAGAGCAACGGCAATGGTCGAAATTCGAATGTCATAATTACGAATATGACTAACTTCGTGACCGATAACACCTTCTAATTCTTCCCGATTCATGACTTGTAAAAGACCTGAGGTCGCTGCTACCGCTGCATTTTTAGGGCTTGACCCTGTGGCAAAAGCATTGAGAGCAGGATCGTCTATGATATAAACCTTTGGCATGGGTATCTGTGCAACCATTGCCATATCTTCAACAATATGGAAAAAATCAGGGGCCTGTTCGACGCTAATTTCTCTAGCATTATTCATACTCATGACAACTGCTGTCGATTGGAAAATCATGCTTAGGGCATATATGCCACCAATAATTAAGGCTAAAACCATACCTAACTGATAAGATTCAACTAGAATATAACCCGCAGCACCACCAATAAGGTAAGTAAGATGAAAAAGGCAAGGATCAGAACAATGGTTCGACGCTTATTTTGAGAAATTTGTTGATAAAGCATTTTCTCCCCTTTTCTATAACGCTATTGAAAAAATTAGAAATTAAAGTCCACTTTTGGAACAGCTTTTTCTTCTTCTGGTGTTTGTAAAAATTCACTTGGTTTGAAACCAAATAATTTACCAACAATGTTGCTAGGGAATGATTCTAATTTAACATTATAATTTGATGTTGTTGTATTAAACAATTGACGAGAATAAGAAATTTTATTTTCAGTATTAGTCAATTCATCCTGTAATTTCAAGAAATTAGTATTGGCTTTTAAATCAGGATAGTTTTCTGCAACAGCAATCAAGCTGGCAACTTGTTTAGTCAATTCATTAGACGCTTCCATGGTTGCTGCTGGTGTTGAAGCATGAGCAACTTGTGAACGCAATTCAGTGATTTTTTCGAAAGTTTTTTCTTCGTAGGCAGCATAACCTTTAACCGTTTCAATTAAGTTTGGAATTAAGTCATTACGTCTTTTTAATTGAACGTCAATTTGACTCCAAGCTTCTTTAGTTTGCATACGGCTTTTGACTAAGCTATTATAACTAGCCATTAGCCAAATAGCTAAGAGGACAAGAATAACAATAATGATAAGTGCAAGTGACATAGCAATTCTCCTTTTTATCTATTGACTCAATTATAGCAATTTTCAGCGCAATAGCAACTGTCAAGCTTTTTCCAGCAGCTATTTTTCATTTAGTTCTTTCTCTATTTATGTTAAAATAGTAAAAAATCAGATATTGAGGAAAAGCATGACTCCAGAAGAATTCTACCTGGCTTTAGAAGAAGCCGGATTCCCACTTAACCAAAAACAAAAAGACCAATTCGAAACTTATTTCAAGACTCTTGTTGAATGGAACCAAAAAATCAACTTAACAGCTATTACAGAAAGAGACGATGTCTATCTAAAACACTTCTATGATTCTATCGCGCCTGTTCTTCAAGGATACATCAAAAACGAAGCTGTTCAACTCCTTGATATTGGGGCCGGAGCTGGTTTCCCGTCAATTCCCATGAAAATCATCTTCCCCCAACTACAAGTGACCATTATTGATTCCCTAAATAAGCGCATCACCTTTTTAAACCACTTAGCAGAAGAACTTGATCTTAGTGGGGTTGCTTTTTATCATGGCCGAGCAGAGGACTTTGGCCAAGACAAGAGCTTCCGCTCTCAATTTGACCTAGTGACAGCTCGCGCTGTCGCACGGATGCAAGTCCTGTCAGAATTAACCATTCCTTTCTTGCAAGTTGGAGGACAATTAATCGCCTTAAAAGCTCAAGCTGCTGACCAAGAGATAGAGGATGCTCAGAAAGCTCTTCGCTTATTATTTGCTCAAGTCATTGAAAATCACCACTACCAATTACCAAATGGTGACTCACGCTATATGACCATTGTCGAAAAGAAAAAAGAAACCCCAAATAAATACCCTCGTAAAGCAGGAACCCCTGCAAAAAATCCCTTATAATGTCAAAAAAGTTAAATCGCTGTGGCGATTTAGCTTATTTTCTTAAAATTTGATATGATGGATATGATACCTTAAGGAGGAATTATGAGACTACCAACTATCAGAACTTGGACGGTAACCCAAAAATTGTCCCTAAGTTTTGCATCTGTTATCATAATAGGCAGCTTACTCTTGTCACTGCCCATTATGCATTACCCAAATGGCCCAGAAACCTATTACCTGGACCATCTTTTTAATACTGTTTCCATGGTTTGTGTAACTGGGCTTTCAGTTATACCAGTCTCTGAAGCCTACAATGGCTTAGGACAATTAGTGACCATCTGTTTAATGCAAATCGGTGGTTTAGGTTTGGTTTCCTTAATTGCCTTCAGTACTTATGCTTTACAACGTAAAATGGATTTATCTGGCCATACCCTGCTCCAATCTGCCCTCAACCGAAGCGATAGTAAAAACCTCAAAGATTTTCTCTTCTTTGCTTATAAGATTACTTTTATCATTGAGGGAATTGCTTTTTTGATTATTGCCATAGATTTTGTTCCACGATTTGGACTCAAACATGGGCTCTTCAATAGCCTGTTTCTTGCTGTTTCTGCCTTCTGTAATGCAGGTTTTGATAATTTTAACAGTTCAAGTCTCCAAGATTTTGTCTTAAATCCCTTAATAAATTTTATCGTTGCTTTCTTAATCATTTTCGGAGGGATCGGTTTTGCCGTCTGGCATGATTTGGTTGATAATCTTAAGCGCTTTTTCATCGAAAAACCTAAACGACACGGCCTTTTCTATCGCAAACTCTCTAATCAGACCAAGTTGGTCCTGCAAACAACTGCTATAATTTTACTTGCAGGAACCCTCATCACTTGGTACTTAGAAAAAGACAATCCTAAAACTATTGCTAACTATACCTTTTTCCAACAACTAATGATTAGCTTCTTCCAGACCGTTACCATGAGAACTGCTGGTTTTGCTAGTCTTTCTTATCTAGATACGCTAGCACCAACAAACTTTTTATACATGAGCCAGATGATTATCGGTGGAGGACCTGGAGGAACAGCTGGTGGTATTAAAGTCACAACAGTGGCTATTACTTTACTCTTATTAAAAGCAGAACTTTCTGGCCAGTCTGAAGTCACTTTTCATAATCGAATCATCGCTAGCAAGACAATTAAGCAGACCATGTCAGTCCTTATTTTCTTCTTCTCGGTCTTGATTACTGGTTATATTCTGCTCTTAGGCGTCGAGCCTAATTTAGACCCTGTTGCCCTTTTATTTGAAGCTGTATCCGCTATTGATACTGTTGGGGTCAGCATGGATTTAACACCAAAATTATCAACAGCAGGCCGAGTTATCATCATGCTCTTAATGTTTATCGGTCGGGTAGGCCCCATCACTTTCTTATTGAGTTTAATTCAACGGAAAGAAAAAACCATTCGCTATGCAACAACTGATATCTTAGTAGGATAGGAGAACAGAAATGAAACGTAAAACTGTCGGTGTCTTAGGCTTAGGAATTTTTGGACGAACAGTAGCTAGACAATTAAGTCAATTTGACCAAGACGTCATCGCAATTGATACCAGCGAAGCCAATGTTAATGAAATCGGTAATCTTGTCACTAAGGCTGCCGTTGGCGATATGACTGACAATGATTTTCTATTATCAGTAGGAATTGACCAGTGTGATACAGTAGTTATAGCTACAGGTAATAACTTGGAATCATCAGTCCTAGCCATTATGCATTGTAAAAAAATGAAGGTGCCTGCTATTATTGCTAAGGCAAAAAATAAAATTCATGAGGAAGTTTTATATGGAATTGGAGCCACAAATGTTATCACGCCTGAACGTGATTCTGGTAAACAAGTTGCCTCAAATATCTTAAAACACCATATTGAAAGTATTATTTATCTAGAGCATGGCATTTCCATGATTAATTTTCAAATTCCTCAAAGTTGGATTGGCAAGTCCTTAACAGAATTGGATGTCCGCCAAAAATACGAACTCAACATTATTGGTACCAGACATGCTAAGGAAAGTGACTTAGACCCAAATCTCAACCCAACGGAACCCTTAGAAGCTGACACTATTATCGTCGCCATCGCCAATGACCATACCTTTGAAAAATTCGACTACTTAGGCTATCTGAAATAAAAGTAAAATAATATTCTCAGAAAAACTAATCCTCTTAGTCATTCTTAGGAGAATATTCAAAAAGCTAGGACTTCGTCCTAGCTTTTGCTGAGTAGGTGATATTAATTGTGTTATGAGTGAACGAAATGACAATAATCTTAGTGACTAGAAATAATAATCCATTATGGTAAGACTATCAAGTACATAAATGCTATATTGATTATGGATATTTTTTGTTTTTTGTTATTAACCATTGTTAAATTTCCTTTATTTAAAGCACTTTATTTGAATTACTCTTTTCATAAAGCTCTTAAATAAGGATTCTAAAGACAAAAATGGTGGTATTACAAGCAAAAAAAATGCTTTTCTATAGTGGTGAAAGTGGCATTTCTCATATTTAGCCACTCGGAAATTTGGAGACCTTAGGCTCCAGATTTAGGCATGGAATCACGAAGTGAGTCGCTGCCGTCCGAAACCACCATAGAAAAGCATCAAAAAAGTGAAAACTATATACCTTACCCTTACTCTAAAAGCTAGGACTTCGTCCTAGCTTTTTAGTTTATTTGTGACTAAAGCGGCGCGTTAATCGATCACCGGTGAATTGAATACCAAAAATCAGTAATAAAATGATAAGAGTAGCTACCCAGGTCACATCATTATTGAAACGATTGTAACCATAAGAAATAGCTACGTTTCCTAGTCCACCAGCTCCGATTGCACCAGCCATTGCTGTCTCGCCAATAAGAGAAATCAAAGTTACTGTTGAAACGCGAATTAAATCTGGCAACCCTTCACTTAAATAGACACGAACGATATCCCAAAAGGTTGCTCCTGATGCCTGAGCAGCTTCAATAACCCCTTTGTCAAGCTCTGAAAAAACAACTTGTACCTGACGAGCAAAGAAAGGGAATGTCGCAAAAGTTAATGGAACTAATGCAGCATTTGCTCCTAAGATAGTCCCCATAACCAAATAGGTAAAACTAGCTAAAATAGCAATTAAGATAATAAATGGGATAGCCCGGAAAATCGAAGTGATTTTATCTAAAACCCAAGAAACAGCTTTGTTTTCAATGACCCCCCCTGGCCCCATCAAAACCAAAAGTAAGCCTAAGAAAAGACCGATACTGCCCCCAACAATAAAAGGGACAATGGTCATATAGATGGTATTCCAAATGGCCAAGCCCCAACCTGCATCACCAGACCATCCTAATTGATAGACATTTGGTAAATAAGTTTGAATCAAACTAGACATTTATGCTCCTCTCTTCAATACAGTTAAATCAACACCTGCTTTAGCTAGTGCTTTTTCTGCCAAAACTAGATTCGTCTCGTCCCCTTCAAGAACCAGAACCATTTCACCAACTGGAACCTGATCTAGAATTTCAATATTACCATAGAGTATGTTAGCAGTTACTTCATAATCTTTATAAATTTGATTTAATATTGGCTCGTCAGTGGTATGACCAGCATATTTCAATTGAACTAACAAAGCCCCTTTGGGCAAGTCTTTAACAATTTCTTGTTGGTTAATTTTTTCCAAAGCCTCATCTATGCCCGTTGCTGTACGGATAAATTCTTGCGTTAAGGTCTCTTTAGGATCTGAAAAGATATCTAACACGGAACCTTCTTCAATCAATGATCCGTTTTGCATCACTGCGACACGATTACAAATATCTTTAACAATTTGCATTTCATGGGTAATCATGACAATGGTTAAACCTAATTTTCGGTTTAAATCTTGTAACAAGGCTAAAATCTGCTTAGTAGTTTTGGGATCTAGAGCTGATGTTGCTTCATCGGAAATCAAAATTTTAGGGTCGTTTGCCAGAGCACGCGCAATGGCCACTCTCTGTTTTTGTCCACCTGATAATTGGGATGGGTAATTATCAGCTCGGTCACTTAAACCAACTAAGTCGAGGAGACGAGCTACTTTTTCTTCAATTTCTGACTTGCTTAAGCCGGAATGACGCAATGCAAAGGCCACGTTTTCTTTGGCTGTTTTTTGGGCCATAAGATTGAAATGTTGGAAAATCATCCCAATCTGACGCCTCATATTCCGCAAATCCTGGCTAGAGAGAACAACTTTCCCATCTTTGTAAGTCAAGTTTCCATCAACATGAATCTGACCTGCTGTGGGTGCTTGAAGTAAGTTAATCACGCGCACTAGTGTCGATTTGCCAGCTCCAGAATAGCCGACAATTCCATAAATATCGCCTTGATTGATATGGACAGTCACGTCCTTAACAGCCTCAATCTGTCGCTTTCCCTGTTGAAAAGTGATGTCAATATGATCCAATTGTATCATTGCTTTACTCATAGCTTTTAATAAACTCCTCAATTAATGTGATGTGATTTAAGTAGTCAGCAATCAGAACATTCTCATCACCAGAATGATCCGAACTATTAGCATTTCCCAGTCCCAGTGATACCATCGGTACCTCAAGTGCTTCAAAAACAGTATGCATAGGGCCTGTCCCAGCAGAAGTCGGTAACAAACATACCCCTCCCGGGTAATTATCCTCAATGATTTTAATTAATCTGCCTATTTCAGGAGCTGATAGGTCACTACGATAACTCTTCTCACCTAAAGTATAAGTCAATTCCACTTGTTCAAAGCCTTTATCCCTTAAGTGGTCTCCAATAGCCTCAAAGACTTTATTTGGGTCTAAACCTGGAACCAACCTAACTTCCATTTTCGCCCAAGCTTGAGAAGGAATAATAGTTTTAACACCTGATCCCAGATAGCCTGATGACATACCCTGAATAGTTACAGCTGGTTTGAAATAATATCTTTGCAAAAAAGCTTCCCTGTCTGCTTCAAGTAAGGGTAGAGTCAAACCATGCAAGGCTTTAAGCCCTTCCGCATCTTCGGTGGCATATTGACCAACCAAGTCAATTTCACGCTGGCTAGGTTCTTTAATATCCTCCAAAACAGCTTGCACCAAGAGGTTACCCTCCGAATCCCGCAGGCTGCTTATAGCTTCAATTAAGTACCAAGTGGCAGAATCCACCACCCCTCCAAACTTAGAATGCAAATCACTTGCTGCACTGTTAACAGACATATCAAAGGTCAGAATCCCCTTATTTCCACCCGTTAATTCTAATTGGCCTCTTTCATTTCGGATTCCTTGCTCCCAGATAAGGAGATCAGCTTGACTTAACTTTGCCTGGTATTTGGTCAAATACTTATCCAAATCAAGAGAAGCTGATTCTTCTGCCCCTTCCATGATAAAGGTAATGTTTATGGGTAAATCATCATGACTTTGAAGGTAACGACTTACTGCCGTTAGTCTAGCTATAATGTGTCCCTTATCGTCATCAACTCCTCGACCATACATGATACCATCTCTAATGGTCAATGTAAAGGGGTCTGATGTCCACACTTGGTCACTATCAGCTGGTACAGTATCATAGTGATTATAAAAAATTAAAGTTTTAGCATTTGGCTTTGGGCTTTTAAATTGAGCTAAAACAAAAGGTGCTTGATAAGATTTGTCCACAATAACTTCAGCCCCTGCTTTTTCAAAGAGCTGAGCTAAATGGTCAGCCATAGTTTCCAGTCCGACCTGTTGAGCAAAAATTGATTTCATTCCAATAATGGTTCTCAATTCCTCAAAATAGTTATTAATGGTTGAATCATGCCATAACTTTTGATCATAGTGATTTTTTTTAAGAGTCATAAATCAGCAATCCTTTCGTTTGGATAGTTTATTCCATGTAGCTTTATAACAGGAGAAAGGCTAGGGCAACGCTCCCAGCCTCTTCACTAAAATTTTTACCAAACAGGAACATCAATCCCTTTAGAAGTTTTATCAACGACTTTTTTCAAGTCGTCCGTGTGGTAAGCTTTGACTAATTTTTTGATAGTTTCAGCTTTTTCAGATTTCTTCCAATCTTTCTGTCCTGCGATGACATTAATCCATTGTTTTGAATTTTTATCAATTTTTTCTTTGTAAAGTGATGTTTTAAAATCAATTTTTGCTGGAACTGCAAAACTATTATTAACAATAGCCGCGTCCGCCGATGTTAAGGAACGAGCCGTTTGACTGGCATCTAATTCTTTGATATCAAGATCTTTTTTATTTTCTGTAATATTGGCAATCGTTGCTAGTTTATCACCAGAGACATTCAGTTTAATCAGGCCAGCTGCTTGTAAAACATAAAGTGCTCGACTCTCGTTTGTTGCATCATTTGGAACTGCAATTTGTGCCCCTTTAGGTAGGTCTTTTACAGAAGTGTATTTGGCTTTTCCTTTTTGGTTTGTGCCAGAAAACAAATGAATCGGACTGATGTAGGTGTCCGCAATGGCAACTAAATCTTCTTTATTTTCTTTATTCCAGTTATTTAAAAAATTATAATGTTGAAAAGCATTGACATCAACTTCTCCGTTGGCAACTGCTTTATTAGGTTGAGAGTAATCTGTAAATTCCTTATATTTGAGTGTTATTCCATCTTCCTTTAATTTTTCTTCAACCTTATCCCAACGTGCTTCATCAGATTCTGTTTTGGTCATTACACCAACGGTTAAGGTTTTGTTATCCTTTTGACCGTTTCCACAAGCAACTAATAATGTTGAAGCTAAGGTTATACCAACCAAACTAAGTATTTTTTTATATGTCATCTAAGATTCCTCTTTTCAATTTGTTATGTTATTATTCTAGCTTATCTCGTTATAGTTTTCAAATTGATAAAAATTAGTTATATATATAGTTTTAAACTATATCTGAACTAATTCTTCCATCTTATTTGTTGTATTCATTGGCCATTCTCTTTGAAGCCTTAGGCCAAGAAAGACTTGTTTTCAAAATAAAAAACAACTCTAGAGTTTTTTCCAGAGTTGTTTGCATTTTTAGGAGGAGGGTTGAGTGAGGGGGTTGAAAGTTTTTATTTTGGTAACTTTAGCTGCTCAGCTTTTGGCGCGTAGTCGCCACCCAAATGATCCTTAGCTAACTTGCTCAAAGTGCCGTCTTTTTCCAATTCTTTCAGACGTTTGTTAACAAATTTTTGTAAGTCTTCTTGGTCTTGACCAAAAATAAAGTAGATGAAAGGTTGCTCTTTGCTTTCCAATGGAATGGTTTTAAGATTATCCAATCCTTGATTTTTGATGATAGCATTGACTGTTGGGGCATCAAAGATTTTGAAGTCTGCCTTGCCTTCACTCAAATTGCTTAGCATTTGCGTGATATTTTCGTTAGTGTATTTAAGTTCAACTTTTGCATTAGCATTTTTCTTATTGAAATCTTCTAATTGGGCTGCTGTAGTTGTCCCTTGTACCACTTGAGTTGAGTGGTTTTTAATATCAGCATATGATTTAATGTCGCTGTCTTTAGGTACTACCAAAACAGATGGTGTTGTACCACTTGGGTATGAGAAGAGGTATTTATTAGCTCTCTCTTGAGTAAAGGAAATATTATTTCCAGCCATTTGGTACTTGCTAGAATCTAAGCCAGTGAAAATGGAAGACCATTCTGTCTTTTTAAAATTAACTTTATACTTATCAGAGCCTTTGAAAACAGCTTTTGCCACTTCTACATCATAACCTGTCAAGTTTCCATCTTTTTCGTATGAGAACGGAGCTGTGGTTCCAACGGTCGCAAAAGTAATGCTTTCTTTATCATTCTTGCTAACAGCTTTGTCATTGCCACAAGCTGCTAAAAGCCCACCTGCCACCAAAGTCACTGCAAGAAGAGCACTTGTTTTTTTAATTGTCATTCTAAAACTCCTTATTCAATCTTATTGTCCTATTCTACCACCAAATAACCAAGGCGACTAATACCCATTCTTAATCACTGTGATAAGCAAATGGTATCATAAAAAGAGCCTTGTGGCTCTTTCAATAGTATTGCCTAGAAATCAGCAACGTTGTGGTAAACTTTTTGCACATCGTCGTCAGATTCTAGTGCATCTACTAATTTTTCAAATTTTTCTAAGTCTTCACCTTCAAGTGTCACTTCACTTTGTGGAATCATTTCTAATTCGGTCACTTGGAATTCTGAAATGCCTGAATCACGAAGGGCTTGAATCCCTTTATGTAAATCAGTTGGCGCGGTATAAACCGTAACTGTTCCTTCTTCTGCTTCAACATCATCCACTTCGACATCAGCTTCTAAGAGCAATTCGAAAATAGCATCTGCGTCATCACCAGCAAAAACAATGACCCCTTTTTTATCAAACATATAAGCAACTGAACCTGAAGCACCCATGTTCCCACCATTTTTACCGTAGGCAGTACGAACATTAGCAGCCGTTCTGTTTACATTTGATGTCAAAGTATCAACAATAATCATTGAACCATTAGGACCGAAGCCTTCATAACGACCTTCAACGAAGGTCTCATCTGTGTTACCTTTTGCTTTATCAATGGCTTTATCAATAACGTGTTTTGGCACTTGCGCTTGTTTCGCACGATCGATAACGAATTTAAGCGCAGAGTTTGATTCTGGATCTGGATCTCCTTGCTTAGCAGCAACATAGATTTCTACCCCAAACTTAGCATAAACTTTTGAAGTAGCTCCGTCTTTAGCAGTTTTTTTGGCAACAATATTGGCCATTTACGTCCCATTGGATTCTCCTCGTTATAAGTGTATTTTTTTAAAGCTCTCTTTTTTGAAAATAGCAGAGCTGTCTCATTAACTCTATTATTATAGCACTTTGAGGGCAATTGGTAAAATGGAAAATAAGAAGCCAGTGGCTAAAAAATTCATCAGCGATTTTTCAAGAAGTCTTGCAAAGAAGTTGCCGGTCTCCCCAAAACCTTTTCAATGTCATTAGAGACTAATGACAATTCATCATTGGCAATGGCTGTGTAAGTTGAGACCCAGGCATCATACTGCCAGTCTTCAACTGGCCACTGTTTACGCCACTCATAAGCTTCTTCTAGCCCTTCATCATAATAAGTGACTTCTTTACCCAAATACTGGGACAATAAGGTAGCCATTTTCTCTAATGATAGGGCTTGCGGTCCCGTTAAGTTCAAGGTCTGATTTTCCCATTTTGCGGGTTCTTGGAGGATTCTTAAAGCAACAGCTGCCACATCTGAACGGAGTACGGCAGAGACTTTTCCTTGCCCTGCTGGACCTCTTAAAAAGCTAGCCTGCTCAGCTATTTCCAAAAACATATCCTGATAAAAATTATCCCTCAAAAAGGTGTAGGTAAAGCCCAATTCTTTGATATAAGACTCCGTCCAAGCATGATCACGGGCCAAGGTAAAGATTGCATCAGGCCTTGCATTCATGAATGAAGTGTAAATAATATGCTTGACACCTGCTTTTTGAGCAGCACGCAAGAGGGCTTTATGCTCATCAAGTCGTGACAAACTCTCACGAGCCGAAATCATAAATAATACCTCAATCCCAGTCAGAGACTTGATTGTTTTATCTGACTCATCATAGAAAGACTGAACAAGCTCAGCATTAGCATATGTTTGTGCCTTTTCTGGTCTTCTAGCCAAATGACGGCTTTCAATATCCAACTTGGCCAATTGACCAGCTAAATAGCCACCAAGCTTTCCAGTAACTCCAGTAATCGCAATTTTTGTCATAGCAATCTCCTTATTCCAAAATATTATATCATGGAATCAAGAATGCATTTATATTTTAGTTTTAGCCCTTACTTTAGTATTCGAAAAAAATTTTGAAAAATGGCTTTTGACTAACTTTTATTTTTGACAATAAATAGCAATGGCATCTGACGCAAAATCGGCTGTTCCAGGGCCACCCATTTGGTCAATATTTTCCTTAAAGCGTTTGTCGGCCACATACATTTGAGCTAGGCCAGCTAGTATCTCATTTGTGCATGTATAAAAATGATTTGTGATATAATCTTGCAATGTTTTAACCTGAGCTTGCACCTTTTCGTGGTCTGGAGCCAAATCTTTCAAGACACCAAATTGGGCGAAAATGGCTGACATCTCTTGACTGACCTCCTGATAATCTAATTTCCCTTTTTTTGCTTCAAATTCTGCATAAGCCTGGGTTGTGCCCCAACGCTCCTTTACTTCGGCTTGATATGTTTCATATTCTTTTTCTTTAAATGCTTCAAATGACATTGTAACTGCTCCTTTTTCTAAATCTCTAGCAAAAGCTAATAATGCTTTTAGCTTTGCCTCTTTCAATTCCAGTAATGTTATGTGGTCCCTAAGTGCCTGCTTACGGTCATAAGACCTGTGGTTGAGGATTTGGTCAATGGCCTTAAGAGGAAATTCTAATTCTCTGAAAAGTAAAATTTCTTGTAATCTTCGTAAATTGTCATCATCATAATAACGATAGCCATTTTCCTTAATGACTGACGGTTTTAATAAGCCAATTTTATCATAGTGATGCAGGGTTCGAATGGTAATCCCTGTTAATTGACTAACTTCTTTAACAGTCTTCATACTGTCCTCCTTTCTCATCATTGCTAGCATAAGTCTAGTATAAACTATTACCTAAGGTGAGGGTCAAGCAGAAAATAAAAAAACTTGGATCAACCAAGTTCATTTTTTGAAATCCTAATGGGGCTTCGCCCGAAGTTTGTTCTGGCAGGTCAGAATGGCCTAGTCGATAGACCAAATCAGCCTGCTGTGTTGGTTTATCCCAAGGTTCGGCACCAATTTTACTGATTAAATGGACTGATTTTTTCAACCCTTTTAAATGAGCTTGGCCCTTTTCCGTAAAACCTAAAAGATGAATCCCTTGCGACAAAGGTGCTTCTTGAGCATTAACCAAGATATAGGTCAAGAGCCGGCGAACACGGGCTTTAGTGTAGCGTTTTGTAGCCACTTGCTCCACTAGGTCTTCCAAGCTCGCTGCGCTCGCAATTGCCGAGCTGATGCGACTGGCCATTTCCTGGTTAACCTGCGGAATCTGGGTCAAGTCGGGATGAGTTAGTAGCTGATACCTTAAAAGGGGGTAAAAGTTGTCCCAAGACAAGTGCGGTGAGACTAGAATCAACTCCGCGCTGGGGGTTGCCTGCTCTAAAAATTCTGGGTCTGAAATGTGTTTGCGGATGGCCGTTGCGGAAGCCATAAGCTGATTTTTCTCTTGGGAATGATATGCGGCGCCCTGCCTTCTGATGGGCTGTAGTCGCAGATTCTTGCCCGCGCTAGCCTTTGCGTAGGCCAAAGCCAGTATGTGATTTGGGGTATTACCTGAAAAATCAATCCCAGTAAACTTTTCCCACATTAGTTGGGTTTTCTGAGGGTAAGAGAGGGAATCATCTAGCGTCTCAAGAAAAGCCGTCATCTGCTCAGCTTTTTCCTCATAAACCCGAGCAATCTCACTATAATCCAGCTCTTCTTCTGTGCCGAAAGCCAAAGTATCTACACCCATTTTAGCAAGTATATCGACAGCCCCCTGAGCAAAATAATCAGCCGACTGAACAGCTACTTGAAAAGGGAGCTCGACCACAATATCTGCACCATTTTCAAGTGCCATCTGGGCCCGAGTCCACTTATCAACAATTGCCGGTTCACCACGCTGGACGAAATTGCCCGACATGGCCACAATTTTCAGGCCTTCTGCCTGCTCAAGCAGGTACTTATGGCCATAATGGAAAGGATTAAATTCAGCTACAATGCCTGTAACAGCCATAAAACCTCCTTGGTTAACGAATGTTTGGATATAAGTCTAATACTTCTTCTATCATTGACTCATATTCTCTTTGATCTAATGTGAATGAAGCTTCCTCACTTGGTAGTTCAGGAAATTCATTTATGAAATGTAATTTAGCTAAGACTGAATCAGTAAATAAAGGAACAGCCTTAGAACTACCTATTGCAGTTATCAGATTTCTATCAATAGTACAAAGTCTAGGTAAATAGTTACTTTCTTTCAACCAAGTAAAACTATTAAAATAGTTACGATAGATTCCAGCTGTAAATTTATAAGTATCTAGCAACCCTGCTTTTGCAAGTAGTAACGGAGAGGATGAAATAGAGGCTACAACTGTATTTTCCAAACTTATTTTTGAAAGCTTCTTGATTAAATTAAGATCATTTACTGCAGAAAATGGATCCATTGTACCTGTTAGAAGAATTAGTTCATATGTTGTTAAGTCAATCTCATCAGTTGAATAATGAGGCATAACTTGGAAACCATCCTCACTTTGATAGAGTATTTTTTGACTAGCAATAATATCAACTTTTTGCTGGTATTGAAGTGTCAATTTTGCAGTTAAAGGTGTTATTTCATATAAGGAAAATTCTGGATAAATTAATAATGCAATCTTCATCAAAACTCCTCAGTTAATTTTTTTATTTCTTTGCCACAAAGAACCAGCGCTGACTTTTGTCACTTGGTTCTTTATCTTCAAAATCAGCATAGACTCTGAAGGATTTGAAGCCTGCTTGTTCTAAGAGGATATCATAGGTTAAGATGTCGTAGGTTCGCTCTTCATGAATTTCATCATGTCTGGAGAATGAACCATCTGATTCTTTCAGAAAGAAGGTCAATTCGTGGACTACTGAGTGCGGTGCCTCGTCTTCATAGCTGTCCCAGACCATGGCAAAATCATCTGCATTCTCGTGGTAAGAATAGCCAGGAAAAACCTCATCTGTTTGGTATGTTGAATGGACATCAAAAATAAAGACGCCATCCGGATTCAAGCAATCATAAACTTCCTTGAACACATCCCCAACTTCGACTTCGTCCTGCATATAACAAATGGAATCCGAGTAGCAAGTGACAAAATCATACTTGCCCGCTTGAGACAAATCCAACATATTACCTTTCAAGAAACTAACATCCTTTTGGGCTTCCTGGGCCCGTTTTTGAGCAATGTTGAGCATTTCTTGACTCAAATCAAGGCCAGTCACCTCAAAGCCAGCATCCGCAAAACGTAAGGATTGGATCCCCGTACCACAGGCTAGTTCTAATAATTTCTTTTTTTCATTTTCTTTTGGTAAATGGCGGAGCGAGAAGTCGGTCCAGAGATCGTATAAAGAATCGTCCATTATGGCATCATAAACGGATGCAAAGGTCTCATAAGTTGTCATGTTAATCTATCCTCAATTTTTAAAAAACAGCCCACAACAGACTGTTTGTTTTTTATCTTAAACCAATTGACTTGATACATCCACAACAGGTGCATCATGCCATAATTTCTCTAAATTATAGTGGTAACGTTGTTCTTCAGAGAAGATGTGAACAACAACATCGTTAAGGTCTAAAAGAACCCACCCCGTTGTGCTATCGCCTTCAATATGACTGGCATCACCGCCAACTTCTTTCACTTTCTCACGAATATTTTCCGCAATAGCTTCTAATTGACGACTATTGGTTGCACTAGTGATGACAAAGTAATCAGTTAGACTTGTTAAGCCTTCTAAATCAAGTGCTAAAATATCTTCGGCCCGTTTTTCATCAGCGGCTTTGACAACGATGTTTAACAGTTCTTCTTTTTTCATATAAAATTGTTCTTTCCTTATTTCATTAGTTCTTGGAGTGAAATGACTTGTCCATAGCGACCATGCCACATAGCTTGGTAAAATGCAATGGTCTCTTGTGCAGTCATCCATGAATTATCAGTTGTTGTGTGAAGTACACTAGGAATTGTGACCTTAAAGCCCTTTTCAAAAGCAACTTTTACGGTAGCATCGATACAGTATTCCGTTTGCATTCCTACTAGGATGACATTCTTGATTCCTTTATTATTGAGGTAATTCTCTAGATCAGTCCCCTTAAAAGCAGAGTTAAAGGTTTTATCAAAAACAAGCTCATCCTGCATAGGTTCTATAGGTTTAGCAATCTGCCAATCCTTAGTATCTGGTATTAGAAAATCATCCTGGTGGCGGACAAAAATAATCTCTCGTTCTGATTGTCTAGCCCAGTCAATAACTTGACCTATTTGATTCAAAAAAGTCTCATATTGATAGGTTTTTTCAGCAATTAATTGTTCTTGAACATCAATAATAATTAGTGCTTCTTTCATCTAACCTTCTTTCAAATAATGGCAAAATGCATTGTAAGTTTCCAGTGTTTGAGGATAGATGGCTTGACCTTTCGAAGCCAAGTAAGCAACAGTATTAACGGTTTCAAAGGCTACTGCCTTATCTAAATTTTCGTTAGCAATCTGTCTAGCTTGAGCAACTAAAGGAAAATCTCTCCCCTCCTCTATATAATCGGCTACATAGAGAATTTTGTCAAGCAAAGACATTTCTTTGGCACCAACGGTATGAATAGAAATGGCTCTTAGGATATCTGGATCGGAAACCTGTAAATCTTCTTGAATTTTATATATTCCAACCATACCATGCCAAACATTATTATTCCAATTTAATAAGTCTTTGTCCAAATCATATTTAGTGATGAGGTCAATAAAAACTTGGTCTGAGCATTCTTTGGCATAATCATGGAGAAGCGCAGCTAATCCTGCTTTCTCAGGATCATACTGATTCTTTTCAGCTAATGTCACTGCTGCCTTTTCAACACCTAGTACGTGCTTAAAGCGTTTCTTGCTTATCTGCTCGGCTATTTTCCCCAAAAGCTCCTCACGGGAATAGGGAAGATAATCTTGGTAACTCATTTATAAAGTCCTTCTTTTTCAATATAATCTAAGACTGACTGTGGCATTAAATAATTAGGTTTTCGATCTTTTTTAATGAAGTCACGAATCATGCTAGAAGAAATGTCCATTAGAGGGACGTCAACCCAAATCACTGGATAAGAGGTTCCAGCCTTATACTTAGGTCTTTGAACACCTACAAACTGTACCATTTCGACAAGTTCATCAATACGATGCCATTTCGGCAAATAGTTGACCATATCTGCACCGATGATGAAATAGTAATCAACTTCAGGATTTTGTTCTTGCAACAAGGCCATGGTGTCATAAGTATAAGAAATGCCTTTACGTTCTAATTCAATGGTTTCGATTGCTAGGCCTTGGACATTCTCTATTGCCAATTCCACCATTTTCAAGCGATGCTTTTCGTCAATGGTTTCCTTTGTATCAACATGAGGTGGCTTAAATTCTGGCATCAAAAGGACTTGATCAAGACCTAATTGTTGACGCACTTGATCAGCAACTACTAGATGGGCATTATGAATAGGGTTGAAATTTCCTCCCAAGATACCAACTTGTTTTCGATTTGAATCTTTTTCTTCTACTTCTAATTCAACTTTTGTAAAGGGGGTTACAAGTTCTAAAGCCATTATTTCTCCAACATACTAATCTATCTTAATCACCTAAAGCCTTTAAAACAACATTTTTTATAGCTAATTTAAATCTCTTTAACTTTTGGTGATAACTTCCGGTTTTCTTTTTTGGCAGATACTTTATAAAGAATTAAAATACGTCCAATTTTTAATACAGTATCACAACCGATTTCATCTTCCAATGTTTCAGCAACATCATGAATATCTTCATCTGTATTTTGCAATAAGGTTACTTTAATTAATTCTCTTGCATCAAGTGCTTGACGAATGCTTGTCTTAATTTGATTATTTAGGCCATTTTTACCAATTTGAACAATTGGCTTTAGGCTATGAGCTTCAGCTTTCAAAAAAGCTCTTTGTTTACTTGTTAACATGATATTTTCCTTTTATTTTTCTAAATAATTGCTTTTCTTACTAGCACAGCAACACCTTTTGGAGCCCAGCCAGCAATCTTCAGAACATTCTCTTTGCTTCCGTTGACTCTAATCCAGCCTAAACCAGAAAAGACCAAATCCATCTTACTGTCAATATTAAACTCATAAGAAACTAAATCAGGGAAAGTTTCCGCATCTTCTTGGTCAGGCGGGGTCAATAGTGTTCCCTTATGTTTTTTATAAAAATCGCTAGCGCCTTCCAGTTTAGTTCGGTGAATAGTAAGATTGTTGTCAAAATAAGCTGTAACACCCTGACGGTCACCTGAAATAAAATCAAAACGACCCAATCCACCTAAGAATAAGGATTGTTCTGGATTCAACTGATAAGTTTTAGGTTTAATTTCTTTTTTGGGACTAATGTATTTAAGGTCTTTAGCCTTAAGATAGTGTGCCATTTGATGACGGTGGATAATACCTGGAGTATCAAAAATAAAGGTCCCATCGTCGAGAGGTATCTCAATTTTATCCAATGTTGTACCTGGGAAGCGTGACGTCGTAATGACATTTTTATCACCAGTGATTTCTTGGATAATGGCATTAATTAGCGTTGACTTCCCAACATTAGTAACACCAACAACGTAAACGTCGCGACCTTTTCTCAATTTATTAATAGAGTCAATTAAGTCCTTAATGGCATACTTATTCTGTGCACTAGTGAGAACAACGTCAACTGGTCTTAAGCCTTCTTCATGAGCTCTTTCTAATAACCATTGGCTAACTTTCTTGTCTTTTGTTGATTTTGGTAAGATATCTTTCTTATTTCCGACTAATAGGACATCATTTCCAGAAACAAAGCGTGATAAACCTGGAATAACAGAACCATTAAAGTCAAAAATATCTACCACATTTACGACTAAGGCATCACTGTCACCAACTTCGTGTAAGAGCTTCAAAAAATCATCGTCGGTCAAATGAACATCTGTAATTTCATTGTAATGTCGTAAACGGAAACAACGTTGACAATATAATTCACCAGTTTCTAGGCCTTTTTTTAAAGCTGCATTTGGTGTAAAACCAGCTTCCTCTTTATTTTCAGTTTGGATTTTGATTCCACATCCGATACAAAATAATTCTTCCATTAAATTCCTTTTTGGTAAACAAATTTACCATATTTATTTTCTAATTTTTTCAATACACGTTTTTCTCTAAAACGATTTACTTTTGTATTCCAAGCATCCGTCGAAACAAGTGGTTTAACTAAAACAGATTGAATACCGGCCCGATGACTTGCTCTTATATCTGTCATCAATTGATCACCAACCATAATCACTTCATCATTTGAAAAACCATAGCGTTTCATTGCAATGTCAATTCCACGCGAAAAAGGCTTCATTGCTCTACTAACAAAATCTACCCCGAAACGCGATACTGCTCTCTCAACTCTCTTATAATTATTGTTAGAAACAACGACTACAGTGATGTCTGCCATGGTCATTTCATCCAACCAGGCTCTTACTTCAGGAGTCCCATCAGGGTTGTTCCAGGCAATAAGGGTATTATCTAAGTCAACTAGGACTGCTGAAATACCACTTCTTAATAAATCATCTGCTCTTAAATCATAAACGGCTTCCACAATGAAAGTGGGCCTATAATCGTCAATGCTCATTTTTTCTCCAAATTCTTAATTACCCTTTATTATACCATATTGCCAAACAAAAGTAATGCAGACAAAGAGGATAATTATGAACTATTGAAAATCAATAAAATAGGGTTTGAGCTGTCTAAGAAATGCCTTTTTTCCTGAAAATTGTTGTCCACTTATCACTTTATCTAATTTATTTAAGTCATCCTTATCTAAGTGAACTTTTAATTCTTCTAGTACAGCTCGGTAACAAACAATGTCATCAATAACAAGTCCATTATCTGGAATTCTGTGTGAAATATCAGAAACCTCCTCGTAAGGTAAGCGATTAAAACGGCACTTGTAAGATTCCTGATGTCTTATTCTATCTTTAATGTAGGAAGAAAATTTTGTTTTAAAAAATATTTTCAATTTAAGGCTATTTTGGATGAGAATCAAATCAGGATACATTTCTAATAAGCGATATAATACTAATCGTCCTTCTTGTAACCAATCATCTAACTCCCATAATTGAATATAATACGTCCGCCTTAACTTATAAACAATTGGTTTAACTAGATTAAAGGCCTGATTTAATTCACTTTGAGTAATTGGATTAATAAGACCACCTTCTTTCACAATAGTAGCTCCATTGTAAAAAAAGACGGAAAAAAAGAACATGACATCGATGTCATGTTCTATGAATTAAGATGCACCCTAGAGGAGTCGAACCTCTAACCGCCTGATTCGTAGTCAGGTACTCTATCCAGTTGAGCTAAGGGTGCTCTTTATATTTCTAAAATCAGTATACACC